>WGCA01000019.1 GCA_015494065.1 Thermodesulfobacteriaceae bacterium
CCTTTGAATAGCAACGGTGAGTAGAGCGGTAGGCAGGCACGTAGTGAAAGGTATGCCAGAAAAGCCCTTGGTTATAGGCGGGCTTGTCTTCTTGGGTGTGGTAAATGTCGATATCGTAGACGTGGCGGGCAAGCTCCGCGGCCAGCTTAAACCATAAACCTTCGCCTCTTCTCAAATACTGGAGTAAAAAGCTATAAAGCAGGTCATACTGGTTGTTGTAGTGCGAGACGATGGGCTCTTTGCTTTGATTGAAGGCGTTTTCGTGGTCAGCGTAGACGTCACCAAAATGGCGCCAGCCATATTCGTCAATGATTTCCCGTTTAACCAGAAAAGAGTTTGGGCCGTATACGGCCTCGTCGATAATTTTTTGGTGTAAGGGATGGCTTTCGCTCTCCGAAGTGAAATAAAAAATGGTCTTGGTCTGGGTTAAGTATTGAGGGTCAAATTTTACGATCGCAGGGGAAAAGACCCAGCTTAAGTCCCGGCCGTCTAATGAGAACCAGACCGTATGGGTTTTTTGTTCCCCACCTTGTATTTCGTGAAGATCGGGAAATTCTTTGGGAAAAAGAGAAACTTCTAAATTTTTTCCTTTAAAGTGCAAAGATTTGGGAAAATTTTGCCAAAAATAGGGGACGGTCAGGGAAAAGCAAAAGTTATCTCCCCTGAAATAAACCGCAGGCTGGGCCCTTTTACCGTAAAAAGTCTCCCCTTCGGTTTGTAACTTAAACCCACAGAAACGCAGGGGCACTTCCCCCAGGCGATTCACGTGGTTTTGCGAAAGCCAGTTTTGGCCCCCACTTGATTCCTGATAGAGGCAGAATTCTTTTACCTCCCGCAAAGGGTCTTCGGGGGAGATTTTTAAGAAAAGCTTTCCCTTGCATGGGAGAAGGAAATTTAGGGCCAATTCCTTTAGATAAAGGGAGCCTTTGTCTCCCAGGTCCCAGTAGCCACCAGGGTGGCGCGCCCGGTGAGGATTGCGTAGGGAAAGATCGAGTCGAAAAAGGGAAAGTGTCGGGTAAAAGTGCAAATATTCAAAAATTTCAAGCCTTTTGCGCCGGGAAAAATGGATTTCCCCCACTCGCAAATAACAGGTCCTTACCGGGCCTGTTTCGGGGACCCTCGTGGTCACCAATTCAGGGGTGTGTCTTTTTCCTTTTTCGTCGAGGAGGTAGAGGTGAAAAATTTGCGGGCAAGGAGGAATATCCCTTTGAAGGGCTGCCTTTTGAGGTCTTAAGAAGAGCTGGTAGTCTCCTTCGGCCTCCGGGACAAAGTCAAGCAGGACCCATTTGACGCTTCCGTCTGGCCAGTGGCAAAGGGCTCTGGCCTGGGTGGTAAAAATTTTTCCTTCTTTTGTAACGCTAAGGTTTTTTAGGTCTTTAGGAAGGAGTTTTCCTCTGGCTAAAGGGATACCAAAAGTTAGCGGCTGCGGAGCTTTTAAATTTTCGACCCGAAACTCAACCAAAGTCATCGGTGTTAAATTTTAGAAATCTTTCCCTCTTAAAACAACGAAATTCGCCCTTCTCATTTCTTTTTCAGGCGGGCGGCGAAGAAGCCGTCAAGGTCGTGGCGGTGCGGGTAGGTGCGGAGAAAGCCCTCTTTGTCCACAAGTTCTCTGGCCTCGGCCGGCAGAACTTTTTGGGCGTTTTCTAGCTGAAAGTCCGGGTTTTTTTCCAAAAATTTGGCCACTACTCCTTCGTTTTCTTCCGGCTCAAGGCTGCAGGTAGCGTAAACCAGCGAGCCTCCCCTTTTTACCAAGGGGGCCAGGGAAGTGAGTAGGTTTAACTGTTTTTCCGGTACCCGGACCAGGTCTTCCTGCGTCCTGGCCCACTTGATATCCGGGTGCCGGCGGATGACGCCGGTCCCGGTGCAGGGGGCGTCCACCAGGATGCGGTCAAAAAACTGGCCTCCAAGTTTTTCTATGGCCTTGGTGGCGTCACCGGTAATTATTTCCACGTTGGTCACCCCGAGCCGCCTGGCGTTTTCTTCCAGCCGCTTGAGCCGCCAGGAAAGGACGTCCATGGCGTAAATGCGCCCGGTATTGCGCATCAACTGGGCCAGGTGGGTGGTCTTGCCCCCCACCCCGGCACAGGCGTCAAGGATCCGCTCCCCTGGCTGCGGGGCTACCAGGTAGCTTACCAGCTGGCTGGCCTCGTCCTGGACCTGGAGCCACCCCACTTTAAAGGCCTTAAGGTTGGTGATACGGCCTTGAAAACCACGAAGCACAATGCCGTCAGGGCTGTACCGGCAGGGGGCAGCTTCGGGTATTTCGGCTTTCAGGTAAAGGAGAAGCTGGGCCCTGGTGACCCGCAGGGTGTTTACCCTCACCACCAGGACCGGCCTTTCGTTCCCCGCTTTCAAAAGGGCCTCGGCTTCTTCTGGCCCAAAACGGCTAACCCACCGTTCCACCAGCCAGCGCGGGTAGGAATAACGCACCGCAAGATAGCCGATGAGGTCCATCTCTTTGGGGGGGAGGGGGATTTGGTCTTTTTGGCGGGCGAGCTCCCTCAACACGGCGTTCACGTAATTGACGATCCACTGCCCACGCCGCTTTTTCTTGAGAATTTTTACGGTTTCGGCCACCGCGGCTTGGACAGGTACCCTGGTGAAAAGGAGCTGGTAAGCCCCCAGGCGCAAAGCGTTGCGCACTTCAGGGTCTAATTTTTCCAAGGGTTTTTCACTGATCCGTCCCAGCAGGTAATCGATATAGGCCAGGTGACGCACGACCCCGTTGATTAATTCCGCTACCAGGCCCTGGTCCCGCGGATCTGGCAACACGCTCTTGTCAAGGACTTCGGTAAGTACTTCGTCAAGCAAAGGTTTTTTGACTTCCCAGCGAATAAGGACCTTAAGGGCCATGGCCCTGGGGTTTCTCCGCGGAAGTTTGGGCATTCCCTCTCCTTTAAGTCCTCAAATTCTTGGCCAAGATTTAAACATAAAAAGGCCGAGTTTGTGAGCCAAAAATGCCGGGGAGCAAATTACTTGGCTTGGGCCGGCTTTCAAGTTAGGGTTTAGGGTGGAATGGACAAGGTGGTAAAGGTCCCCTATCGCGTCATTTATGGTGACACCGATTGCGGCGGGGTGGTCTATTACGCACACTACCTGCGGCTTTTTGAGATCGGCCGGACAGAGCTTCTGCGCCAAAACGGCCTTACTTACCGCCAGATCGAAAGGGAAAAGGGCCTGATACTGCCGGTAGTAGAATCTTACGTGCGTTACCGAAGCCCGGCCCGTTATGACGACGTCCTAGAAATTGAGACCAAAATAGTTGCCCTCCACCGCTTCAAGGTACGTTTTGACTACGTCATTTACCGGGAAGAAAAGCCCATCGTTTACGGTTTTACCGTGCACGCCCCCATAAATAAAGAAGGGCGCCTGGTCAAATTTCCCGATGACGTTTACCATCATCTGGAAGGGCTTTTGGTATCAAGTGATTTTGAGAATCAATAATGAACAGGGCTTCATTTTTTGATCCCTTTTTGTTGACACCCTCACCAAGGGTGTTATTATGCTTTGCGTCGTAACTACTAAAAAATGGAGGGAGGGAGTTTTTTGGCAGGGGTAATCGTACGCGAGGATGAGCCCTTTGAGCAGGCGTTGAAGCGGTTTAAGAAGGCCTGTGAAAAGGCGGGCATCCTCTCCGAAATCAAAAAGAGAGAATACTACGAGAAACCCAGTGTCCGGCGCAAGAAAAAGTTGATGGCCGCCCGTAAGCGCCTGCTTAAGCGCCTTAAGCGCATGAAACAAAGAGAGTATTAGGGAGTTTTTAGGCCCGGTTTCCCGCAAGGGGACCGGGCCTTATTTTTGCCTTCAAGGCATGAAAACCTACAGCCTCGAAAAACTAGAATTTCCTCAAATCAAAGCCCATCTTGTTGCCGAAGCCCGGACCGAACAAGGCAAATTTCGCTTAAAAGAGCTGGTTCCCGAGACGGATTTTTCCCTCCTTGAAGAAGAAGTCGCCAAAGTTTACGAAATGACCCGGGTTTTGGCCCAGGCGGGCCGCCCCCCTATCCCGGAGCTTGAGGCGCTGGCTCCGTTACTCAAGCGGGCGGAAAAGGGTGGCGTTTTGGGGGTGGCCGAGGTCCTTCTGGTCAGGCGCTATCTGATCACAGCCCGGAAATTAAAGGCTTTTTTGCGCCCCCTTAAAGACCTTGTACGGCTTAAGGCCCTGGTCTCTTCCTTGCCGGCGCTTACGGAGCTTTTTCGCACCTTTGAGCATTATCTTGATGATCGCGGCCTGCGCCCTGAGGCCTCAGATCTTTTAGTCTCTTTGCGCCAAAAGAGAAAGCGGCTTGAAGAGCGCCTGCGGCAAAGACTTGAAGACTTGTTAAAGCAATACGCCCGGGCCGGGCTTTTGCAGGAAGAAATTATTACCAAGAGGCGGGAGCGCTACGTTTTTCCCGTAAAAGCAGAGGCCAGAGGAAAAGTGCCGGGCATCCTCCATGACGTGTCGGCCAGCGGGGCCACGGTTTTTATTGAGCCTCTTGAGATCGTAACCATAGAAAATGAGCTTGAAGCCTTGAGGCAGGCCGAAAGACGCGAAATAGAAAGGTTGCTCAAAGAGCTTTCTGAAGAGATCGCCCGCTTCACCTCTGAGCTTTATCTCCTGGAAGAGATACTGGCAGAACTTGACGTCTTACAGGCCAAAGCAAGTTTGGGGGCCAAATTAGGGGGGAGTCTTCCCAAGCTCAAACCAGCGGGTGAGATCAAACTCAAAGAGGCGGCGCACCCCCTGCTTTTGCTCTCTGGCCGGGCTGTGGTCCGGAACGATTTCCTTTTTCCTACTGAAAAACCCGTGGCCATCTTAAGCGGGCCTAATATGGGGGGTAAGACCGTGGCCCTTAAGACCCTGGGGCTGCTCCTGGTGATGGCCCAGTGCGCCCTGCCCATCCCCGCGGCCCCGGAGAGCGAGCTTCCGGTGTTTAAAGAAATCTTCGTTGATCTCGGGGACGAGCAGGATCTTGTAGCACATGAAAGTACCTTTTCGGCCCACGTCAAGCGGCTCAAAGAGGCCATTGAGCTCGCCGGACCCGGCGTCCTTTTTCTCCTGGACGAAATCGGCCGGGGGACGGCGCCTGAAGAAGGGGCCGCCTTGGCCATGGCGGTTATCGAGGAGCTCTATGGAAAAGGGGCCCGGGTCTTGGCCACCACCCATTACGAGGCCTTGAAAGTCTTTTCCTTGACTAAAGACTGGGTCTTACCCCTGGCCGTTTCCTTTGACGAAGAGACGGGAAGGCCAAATTATAAGCTCCTATATGGCCTTTCAGGGCTCTCGCTTGGGCTTCGGCTGGCGGAGAACCTGGGTCTTCCTGCCCATCTCGTGGCCCGGGCCAAGCGCTATCTTGGGCGCGGAGAAGAGCATTTTGCCGAAGTGCTGGCCGCCCTCAAAAGAGAGCTTGAAGCCCTCAAGCAGGAAAGAGAAGCCCTGGCCCGGGAAAGGGAAGAGCTTTCTGCCCAGAAAGAATTTTATTTGAGAGAAAAGCAGGCCCTTAAAGAAGAGTTTTCCGCCCGCAAAAGGGCTTTAGAGCGGGAATTTGAAAAGCGGCTTGGTCTTCTTGAGAAGCGTTTTGAAGAGTTCTTGCGCACCCTGGAAGAAAAAAGGCTTAAGGAAAAGAAGGCCAGGTTGGCCTTTGGTTCCTTTTTAAAAGAAAGGGTAAAAGAATTTTCCCCTTCTCCTGCCCAGGAGGAAGGACCTTTGCGCCCTGGGGCGCGGGTCAAGCTGAAGGGGCTCGGGCAGGAGGGCCGTATTTTGCGCCTTAAGGGGCAGGTGGCGGAGGTCCAGCTTGGTCCTTTCCGGGTAGAAGTGGACACAAAAGATCTTATAGTATTACCAGAAGAAGGTCCCAGACCGCCCCGGTCTGAAAGCTTTAAGGTCGTGGCGGAAAAAGAGGCCCCGGAGGCGGTCAATTTAATCGGCTACACCGTGGAGGAGGCCCTGCGAGAATTGGACAAGGTCTTAGACCGGGCCTTCCTGGCAGGTAAGGCCAGGCTCACCATCATCCACGGTCTGGGGACCGGGCGTTTGCTCAAAGCCATCCGGGAATATTTGAAAGGGCACGTACAGGTAGCTTCTTTGCGTCCGGGAAGCCCTCTGGAAGGAGGGGAGGCGGTAACCGTAGTTGAACTGGCCGCCAAAGGGGGGCGGGGTGGGGCTTAAAGAAGCGGCCCGGCAGATAAAAGAAACCGCCAATATCGTAGACCTTATTGCAGAACACGTTAATCTTAGACGGAGTGGGCGTAACTATATCGGTCTCTGTCCCTTTCACGAAGACCGCAAACCCTCTTTCGTGGTGAACGAAGAAAGGCAGATCTTTCACTGTTTTGGTTGTGGGGCCGGGGGAGATGTGATCGCCTTTTACATGAAGTTTCACAATCTCGCCTTTGGTGAGGCGATACAGGAACTTGCCCGGCGTTTTGGGATCCCCCTCTCTTTGGAAAAAAGTGAGCCCTCCTCCGAAAAGCGCACCGCACTCTTTGAGATTAACGAAAAGGCCAAACGCTTTTACGAGCACCTTTTGTGGGGGGCCAAAGCCGGAGAGGAGGCGCGAGCCTACCTGGCCAGCCGGGGGCTTTCAGAAAAGACGGCCAGGCTTTTCGGACTGGGCTTTGCCCCGACTTCTTTTGACAGCCTCACCTCCCATTTGCGCCTGGCCGGGGCAGACCTCGCCCTGGCGGCTGAAGCCGGCCTGCTGGTGCCAAGGGAAGACGGCTCTTTTTATGACCGTTTCCGGAACCGTTTGATGTTCCCCATCTTTGACAGCAACAACCGGGTGGCCGGGTTTGGGGGGCGTATTCTGGGTGAGGGGGAGCCCAAATACCTGAACACCCCCGAGACCCCTGTTTATCATAAAGGCTCCATCCTTTACGGCTTAGCGCAGACCAAAGGGGCGATTCGGGCGGCAGGTTTTGGCTTCGTGGTGGAGGGATATTTTGATCTGCTCTCCCTCTACGACAAAGGGGTCAAAGAGGTGGTCGCCACCCTGGGGACCGCACTCACCCCTCAACAAGTACGTCTTTTGCGGGGCTTGGCAGCGGAGTGGTATTTGGTCTTTGACGCCGACGAGGCGGGGCTTAAGGCGGCTTTGCGGGCGGCCCCGATCTTTTTAAACGCCAATCTCTTTCCCAAGGTGGTGGTCCTGCCTGAAGGGGAGGATCCGGACAGCTTCGTTTGTCAGGCCGGGGCTGGTTCTTTTTACGCCTTACGCGAAAAGGCCAAAGACATCTTTGATTTCATGCTTGACCTGCTCTCTCAGCGTTACCCGGCTACCCCGGAGGGGAAGTTGGCCCTTTTCAAAGAGCTCAAACCCGCTTTTGAGGCCTTAAAAGACCAAATGCTCCTTGAGCTTCAATTGGTAAGGGTGGCGGAACGACTAAAGGTTTCAGAAAGTGCCCTGCGGGCGGCTTTAAAGGGGGTAGCTAAACCTGCGGTGGAGCGAAGCGCTCCCAAAGAGGCGCGGTCTTACTCCGAGCGCACCCTGGTGGAGTTTGTGATCCACTACCCGGAGTATCTTTCCGATTTTCTTAAGCTTGGGCTCTTGCGTCATCTTCGGGATGCCAGGCTTAAGGCCCTGGTGGAAATACTTTCCGGTTTCAAAGACGGGTGCACCCCGGCTGACTTGACCTTGGAAGATCTGGAACTTCAGGCCCTCCTTAGCGAAATTTTGCTCTCTCCGCCCCCCTTTGAAGAGTTTTCCCCGGTGCAGGTGGCGGAGGATATAAAACGCTGGTTGGCCCGGCAGGAACAGAAAGAAAAACTCGTCTCCTTACTTGAGGCAATAAGGGAGGCCGAGGCCTCGGGGCGCGAGGAAGAGGCCTTGCGTCTCCTTAGAAAATATCAGGAACTCAGGTGTCAGTGTTAAACAAAAATTTGAGAGGGAGGGGTTTATGGGAGACCTCACCAAAGAATTGGCCGGCCTTAAGGGTTTTGAGGAGGGGCGCCGGGTAAAACATCTTTCCGTTATGAAACCCTTGGCGGCCCAATTAGAAGAAGTGGCGGACCTGGTGGAAAATTTGGAAGTGAAGGCGGTCGCCGAGGAGAAGCTTGAAGAATTGACCGAAGAGGTAATCGAAGAAATCTCCCGCTCTGACCCGGTGAAACTCTATTTGAAAGAGATGGGCCAGGCCCGGCTTCTTTCCCGGGAAGAAGAAGTAGAAGTAGCCAAGGTCATCGAAGAGGGGGAACACCAGGCCTTAGCCGCCGCGGTCAAGGCCCGGGGTACCGTGGCCGAAATTTTAAACATTTGCGAAGAGTTTTTTGCCGGGCGCCTTAAGGCCAGAGAGATCGTGCGTGACCTGGATGACTGTTTCACCGACGAAGAGGAGGAAGTGGAGGAGCGCAACCAGGGGCTTAAGGGTCTTCTTTTAGAAGTGAGAAGCCTGGCCCGGGAGTTGCTAAATTTAGAGGCAGAGGTGGTTTCCTTAAAGGACAAAAAGGCCCGTTTAAGGCTCCGGCAAAGGATAAACAAGTTGAGGGAAGAAGTCTTGGTACGACTCCTTCAGGTTCGCCTGGACAAGCGTTGCCTGGAGCGCCTGACCGCACCCGTCCTCAAAGCCTTTGAGGAGATCCGCCGCGCTCGTAAGGAACTTGAAGCCTGTGAAAGGGAATCCGGCCACTCCCTGCCCCGGCTGGTGGCCTATTTTTCCCGGACTAACGGACATTTTGGCGAGATCGAAAAGGCCGCCCACAAGTTGGGTTTGAATATTAACCAGTTTTTGGAATTCAGAGCCCGTTACCTCCTGGCCAAAAAGGCGATCAAAGAAGCAGAAGAACGTTGCGGGCTTTCGGCCAAAAAACTCGAAGCGGTGGCCAAAGAAGTGGAGCTTGGCCTTTTTAAGGCCCGTCAGGCCAAAGAAGAGCTGATAAAGGCCAATCTGCGTCTGGTAGTCTCCATCGCTAAAAAATATACCGGAAGGGGCCTACAATTCCTGGACCTCATCCAAGAAGGTAACATCGGGCTTATGAAAGCGGTGGAAAAATTTGATTATCGCCGGGGTTACAAGTTCAGCACCTACGCCACCTGGTGGATTAGGCAAGCCATTACCCGGGCTATCGCTGACCAGGCCCGCACTATCAGGATCCCCGTCCACATGATCGAGACCATCAACAAACTGGTCCGGGTGTCTCTTCAGATCTATCAGGAAACCGGCCAGGAACCCACGCCGGAAGAGATTGCGGCCCGGATGGAACTGCCGGTGGAGAAGGTGCGCAAGATACTCAAAATTGCCAAAGAGCCCATTTCGCTGGAAACCCCCATTGGGGAAGACGAAGATTCCCACCTGGGTGACTTTATCGAGGACCCCCGGGTGCCGGCCCCGGATCAGGTAGCGGTCTCTTTGAGCCTCATTGAACAGACCCGAAGGGTGCTTGCCACCCTTACTCCGCGGGAAGAAAAAGTGCTGCGTATGCGTTTCGGTATAGGTGAGAGGGGGGAACACACCCTTGAGGAAGTGGGGCGGGAGTTCAAGGTGACCAGGGAGCGGATCCGCCAGATTGAGGCCAAGGCCTTGCGCAAGCTGCGTCACCCCAGCCGGAGTCGTAAGCTGCGCTGTTTCATCAAATAGCAAAGAAAGGCGGCTTTTTAGCCGATAAGATAGGGAGAGTTGACAAAAAGCAGGGTGAGGCTACATTTTTAGATGCGATATGTGGGCCCATAGCTCAGCTGGTTAGAGCCACCGGCTCATAACCGGTAGGTCCCTGGTTCGAGTCCAGGTGGGCCCACCATTTAGGTGTAAGCTTAAGCTTGCACCTTTTTTATATGCTCAAAAATGGACATAACGGTTGGAGACATTATAGCGGCACTTGAGAACTGGGCGCCCCCACCTTTAGCAGAAGATTGGGACAACGTTGGTCTCCAACTAGGCTCTGCCAAAAAGAAGGTCAAGAAATTAGCGGTTTGTCTTGATCTTAACCCCCAAACCTTACCCCAGGCTTTGGCCTTTGATTGTCTCGTAACCCACCACCCTTTGTTCTTTAAGCCTTTTAAGAAACTTTCTACGGATGCCTGGCCGGGTTACGCCGTAGCGGAGTTGCTTCGGCACGAGGTGGCCCTGGTCTGTGCACATACCAATCTTGACGCCGCCCGGGACGGGGTGACGGAAGTCCTGGCCCAAAAACTCAAACTCGAAATAGAGGGGGCCCTGATCCCCAGCCCGGGAAGTGAGCTCTTTCTGGTCTCGGTTTATGTGCCAAAAGGGTATGAAGAGCGGATAAGACATTTTTTGCTTACGACCGAGGCCGGGGTAAGGGGGCAGTACAAGGCCTGCACCTTCACTACCGAGGGCTTAGGGAGTTTTTATCCCTTGGCCCGGGCCAACCCTGCTTCGGGGGAACGCGAAAAACTAAACCTCGTTTCCGAAAGCAAAATCGAATTTTTGGCCCCCGCCTTTGTCCTACCGAAGCTTTTAAAGGGCCTTGAGGAGCTTCACCCTTACGAGGAAGTGCCCATAGATTTCTGGCTGGTCAAAGGGAAAGACCCCCGTTTCGGACTTGGGCGTGTTGGGGTGTTGCCTTTGGAATATACCCTGCTGGATTTGGCCCAGAAGATGGGGGAGATATTGAACACCAAAGCGGTCTATCTGGTAGGAGAGCCCCAACGTCTGGTGCGCCGGGTGGCCCTTTGTGCCGGGGCTGGAGGGGAGCTCTGGCGGCAGGCCTTGGAGAAGGGGGCTGACGTCTATTTGACCGCGGAGATCAAATATCACCAGGCCCGGGAGGCAGAAGCCGCCGGTCTGGCTTTGATCACCTTTGGCCATTTTGAATCAGAATACCCGATCGTCCCGGAACTGGCTCGTTATTTTAGCACGTGGGCTAAAGAAAGGGGTTGCTACTTGGAGGTTAGTGTATTAGAGGAAAAGGCGCCATTTCAAGGGGCGTTTGCATAGGAGGGAAAGAGTGCGGGAGGAAATGGTAAATCTCATTAAATTACAAGCCATTGACCAAAAAATACTGGCCATCGATAAAGCCAAGGAAGAATTTCCGGAAACCTTGAAAGAAGCGGAAAAGGCCTTGGAAGAGAAGAAAAAGGAGCTTCAGGCCATTGAAAACGAGATCGAAGAGCTCCAGTTCAAAAGACGCAAATTTGAAGAAGAACTGGAACAGGAATACCAGCGTTTAAAAAAGAGCCAGACGAGACTGATGGAGGTAAAGGCCCAGCGGGAATACCAGGCCCTCCTAAAAGAGATTGAAGAAATCAAGAAGGCCAACAAGCAGCGCGAAGAAGAACTCCTGCAGATGATGGAAAAGGTCGAGGCCCTCAATCAGGAAAAGGAAAAACTGGCCCAGGAAATAGCTGAACTAGAGAAAAAAGTAGCAGAAGAGCGGGCCAAATATGAGGCGCAAAAGGCAGAGTTAGACAAAGAAAGGGCGGTTATTTGGGCCGAGAGGGAGGCCATCGCCGCCAAGATACCAGGCAACCTCCTCAAACGTTATGAGTTTGTGAAAAGCAGACGTAACGGCTTGGCGGTGGTTCCGGTGAATAACGCGGTCTGTGACGGCTGTCACATGAACATTCCCCCCCAGCTTTATAACGAACTACAGCGGGACGACCGCATTTACGAATGCCCCATCTGTCAGCGTATTATCTTCTTCAAAAAGGCCTACGCTGACATCCTTCCTGACGAAAGTTCCACTGAAGAGAAGACTGGCCCAAAAAACGAATAGGTTTATATTTTTAGAGGGGCTGGTCGGCGGTCGCCGGGGTTTTAGGCCCCGGAGGAAAGTCCGAGCTCCGCAGGGCAGGGCGCCGGGTAACACCCGGAGGGGGTAACCCCTGGAAAGTGCCACAGAAAACAGACCGCCCCTGTACCCTTTTCTAAAATTTATGGGTACAGGGGTAAGGGTGAAAAGGTGGGGTAAGAGCCCACCGCTCCCCCTGGCAACAGGGGGAGGCACGGTAAACCCCGCCCGGAGAAAGGCCATGTAGGGGAGCGCTTGAGGGTGGCCCGCCCGATGCTCCCGGGTAGGCCGCTAGAGCGGTTGGGTAACCAACCGCCTAGAGGAATGACCGCCACCTGGCCTTGGCCAGGGACAGAACTCGGCTTATGACCAGCCCCCCTTTATTTGCCGAATATTGAGATCCGTTCCTAATTTTTGTTTTAAAAATGGGAACGGATCCTTTCCCATTTTTAAGATATATCGCCCTTGTTCATAAGAAGAGACTTTTCTGCTGGGGCTTTGGTCTTTCCTTGATTTCCCAAGGAAGACATTCTTCAAAGGGAAGGTCCGGGTTTTTACAGCCGCACACCCTGACCTTGAGGCCCAAGGCCTGGCCTACTTCCCGAAATAGACGGTAGCCCTTTTTCCGGTGTTCCGCGTTGACCAACTTGGTGGTGGCGGAGGTGATCACCTGCACCCAGGGCATACCACGATATGGGGCCAAAATAAGGGCCCAGAGGGTGCGGGGAAGCTCCCTTTTCATTTGCTGAACCACCTTGGGTCGTAAGACCAGGTAGCTTACCGCCACTTCTTCCACTCCAGCGTTTTTAAGGTGTCTTAAAAGGCTATAGATCTGTTCTTCTTTATCGGTAACATTGGGAATGATAGGGTCTACCCTGGCCGCAGGTTTTAGCCCCAATGAGGCTGCTTTTTCTATTTGTTTAAGGCGCAAAAAAGGGGAAGCGGTGTAAGGCTCAAAGTGGTCATGATAGGTTAACGACAGGCTCACCAGACCGAAACGAGGCCTTACCAGGTCGGGAAAATCCTGGAACAAATCCCAGAATTCTTTGGTTATACGTCCCTTGGTCAGGAAGGAAATGGTTATCCCGTGGTTTAAGAGCAATTTCAGGATTTCAAAGGCCAAGGCCAGGATTGCGGGGTGGGGCTGGAATAGATCACTGGCTGTAGAAAAGGTGACCACCGCAGGGAGGGTGCCTCGCCTTTTTGAACGCGAGAGCTCAAGGGCCAAACGGGCTACCAGGTTGTCGTAGAGGTGAACTTCCCTGGTGGGGGTTTCGGGAAAGACGCGGGCGTAGCAATAGACACAGCGGTGGAGACATCCCCGGGTTAAGTTAACGCTCGGGACACCTTTCAAACAGCCAAAAGCCGGTTTTTTGAGCACCTTTGTCCGGCGCTCAACCCTTTTGACAGGGATCATGTCTCTTAGCTAAGGTTAGGTTATGTCTTTAAAGATAACTTTTCCTTCCGGGGTTACTACCTGGGTCTTTTTGCCCCCTTTGGTGGCCTTGTTTCTGGCCTTTTTTGGGGCCATGGCCGGGGTGACGGGCGCCTTTCTCCTCCTACCCTTTCAGATGAGTGTCTTGGGCTACACGGCCCCCGGGGTTTCCGGGACCAATTTTCTTTACAATATCTTTGCCATCCCGGGGACCATCTGGCGTTACGCCCGGGAAGGACGCCTTAACTGGCCTCTGGCCCTTACCATTTCGCTGGGGAGCCTGCCCGGGATCGGTTTGGGTTACTTTATCCGGGTAAGATATTTGGCTGACCCTACCCATTTTAAGCCCTTTGCCGGGCTAGTCCTACTTTATCTGGCGATAAGGCTTGGTTTTGATCTCAAACGCAAGGGACCGGCAAGGCCCCCTTTAAAGGCCAAGATCCAAACCCTTTCCTTTAGTATAAAAGAAGCGCGTTTTGAGTTTGCCGGACAGGTCTACGCCTTCCCTCCTTGGCAGGTCTTCTTACTCTCCCTCCTGGTAGGCGTGGCCGGCGGGGCTTACGGGATCGGAGGAGGGGCTATTCTCGCCCCCTATTGCGTAGGGGTGCTTAAGCTTCCGGTCCATACCGTGGCAGGCGCCTCCCTTTTCGGTACCTTAGTCTGTTCGGTGGCGGGCGTCATTTTTTATACCTTGGGGCTGGGAGCAGGAGGCCTTGCCACCCGTCCGGATTTTCTCCTGGGTTTCCTCTTCGGGCTCGGTGGCCTGGCCGGGGGTTACTTAGGGGCCCGCACGCAGAAATTCGTCCCCGAACGTCCTATTAAAGGGGGCCTTTTCCTGGTAGTCTCCGCCGTGGCCCTGAGGTATTTGAGCTTGATGTTTCGTTAAAATACTATTTTAAAAATAATTTAAATTAGCTCTTCAACATCTGGCATTTTCGTGGTAAGTAATGCCGGAAGTTTGCGCTTTTGGCGATCAGCCTGAGAGGAGGTCATTATGCCGAAATGGAACCCTGAAAGGAGATTACTTGACCACGAACATACCAAGTTTTGGCGTCATCGGTTGCAGGACGTGGAAGAACCCAACCTGATGAAAGAGATTTTCCCTTACGATGACGTCCCCCTTACGGATTTTGACCACAAATACGTAATGCCCATGCCGGCTAAAGAATACTGGATTACGGACACCACCTTCCGTGACGGCCAGCAGGCCCGTCCTCCCTATACGGTGGAACAGATTGTCACCCTCTTTGATTTTTTACACAAACTTTCCGGGCCCAAAGGGGTAATCCGGCAGGCAGAATTTTTCCTTTACACCAAAAAAGACAAAGAGGCGGTCGAGAAGTGCCTTGAGCGGGGCTATCAATTCCCGGAGGTTACCGGCTGGATCCGGGCCAAGGCTGAAGACTTGAAGCTGGTCAAGGAAATGGGCTTGAGGGAGACGGGTATCCTCACTTCTTGTTCTGATTACCACATCTTCTTGAAGCTCAAAAAGGACCGGCGCCAAGCCTTAAATGATTATTTGGCCATCGTGAAGGCCGCTTTAGAACTTGGCATTGTGCCCCGTTGCCATTTTGAAGACGTTACCCGGGCCGATATCTTTGGCTTTGTGGTCCCCTTTGCGATAGAGCTCATGAAGCTGCGGGAAGAATCGGGGATCGATATCAAGATCCGCCTCTGTGACACCCTGGGGCTGGGGGTACCTTATCCTGGGGCGGCCCTTCCTAGGAGTGTGCCCAAACTGGTCCGGGTCCTCATCGAGGAGGCCGGGGTGCCCGGGGAGCTACTGGAATGGCACGGGCACAACGATTTTTACAAGGCGGTGATCAACGCCTCTACCGCCTGGCTTTACGGTTGCGCGGCGGTGAACTGTACCCTCCTGGGTTACGGCGAAAGGACGGGGAACACCCCCCTTGAGGCCATGATTTTTGAATATATTTCGCTTAGAGGGACGCACAACGGGGTTGATACCACGGTAATCACCGATATCGCCGATTATTACCGCAAGGAACTGGGGGACAAGATCCCACCGAACCAGCCCTTTGTGGGCTCAGAATTTAACGCCACCAAGGCTGGTATTCATATCGACGGGCTCCTCAAAAACGAAGAGATTTACAACCCCTTCAACACCCAGAAACTACTCAAAAGGCCTATCGGGATCATCATTACGGACAAAAGCGGTACCGCCGGCATCGCTTACTGGATCAATACCCACTTTGGCCTGGAAGGGGAACAGCGCATCGATAAGCGTCACCCAGGGGTGGCCAAGATATATAAACAGATAATTAAACAATACGAGGCTGGTCGGATTACACCCATCTCCAACGAAGAGATGATGCATCTGGTCAGGCGTTACATCCCCGAACTCTTTGTCTCCGAACTTGACCGCATGAAGGAAAAGGCAGCCAAGCTCTTGGTGGAACTGGTGGAAAGGCTGGTGGAGCGGCCGGAAATCCGTTCCATGGATCCCCAAAAGATCGTACCGGTGCTGCGGGAAGTCCTGGAAGAATACCCCTACATTCAGTTTATCTACGTGGTGAACCAGGAGGGCAGACGCATTACACCTTTGGTGACCCACCTGGAAGACAAGGCCCGTTACGAACACCTCCTCAAGGAAGAAGATTATTCGGATCGTACCTGGTTCATTATGCCTTTTAAAACGGGCAAGGTATACGTTACCGATTTTTATACTTCAAAGATCACCGGTGCCCTTTGCCTTACCGTAGCCGGGCCGGTCCGAAACGAGTACGAAGAAATCGTAGGGGTCCTCGGGATGGACATCCGTTTCCAGGACCTTTTAAAGATGGAAGACGAAGAGGAGGAACAGGAATAGGGGAGGGGGTGCCCCCCTCTCCCCTATTGGGGGAAGAACTTATATTCCCAAGGCAACAGGTCCTGGTCTTCGTTCACCGAGGCTTCAAAGGCAAAGCGTTTTTCGATCTCCTCCAGGAATTCTATTTCCTCCCCGGTCAGGACTTCGGCAATTTCCGGGTGGACTCTGATGACCACGGTTTTGCCCTTGACATGGGGGCCCATGCGCTCAAGGCGCCTCAGGATTTCATAACATATAGTCCTTTTACTTTTGGTATATCCGTCCCCCTGGCAGAAGGGGCATGACTCCAAAAGGAGGTCGTAAAGACTTTCCCGTCGTCTCTCCCTTGTCATTTCGATGATGCCGAATTCAGACATGGGTCGGACGTTGGTCTTGGCCCGGTCCCTTTTGAGATAGTTTTGGAGGGCTTCAAAGACCTTCTGACGGCTTTCGGTCTTCTGCATGTCAATGAAATCGATGATGATGAGGCCACCGATGTTTCGCAGGCGGAGCTGGTAGGCGATCTCTTTGGCGGCTTCCAGGTTGGTGCGCAGAATGGTCTCTTCCAGGTTGGTTTCCCCTACGTAGCGTCCGGTATTTACGTCGATGGCGGTGAAGGCCTCACAGGGTTCGATCACGATGAACCCCCCTGATTTGAGCCACACTTTGCGGGAGAGCAAGCGGTTAAAGTCTATTTCGATACCGTAGGCCTCAAACAGAGAGGGCGGGCCTTCGTGTAGCTTGATACAACCCTTAAGATGAGGGGCCATGTGGTCCAGGTAAGAGAGGATCTTTTCGTAAACCTGGCGGTCATCTACCACCAGGAAAGAGACCTCTTTTACCAGGAGATCGCGCACCGCCCGCAAGCTTATGTCCAGTTCTTCGTAAATTAAGGCCGGGGCGGTGGTTTTTTCAGCCTTTTTCTTGATGTCCTCCCAAAGGGAGAGCAAAAAGTCCATTTCCGTCTTCAATTCTTCCGGGTGGGCTTCCTGGGCCACAGTCCTTGCGATCCAGCCGGTCCCCGGGGGCCGTAAGGTCTCGATCAATTCTTTCAAACGCTTTCTCTCTTCCTCGTCGGTTATCTTGCGGGAGATGCCGATGTGGCTCATGGTGGGCAAAAAGACGAGGTAGCGCCCGGGAAGGGTGATATTGGTGGTCACCCTGGCCCCCTTGTTCCCAACGGGTTCTTTCACCACCTGGACGATAATCTCCTGGCCCGCTTTAAGCAGATCCTCAATGGGAGAACCCCTAAGGTCTTTGCTATTGATCTCTTCTCCGAAAAGGTCTTCGGCCTCTATAAGTCTGGGGCAAAGGTCACCCCCGTAAAGGAAGGCTGTGCGAGAAAGGCCGATCTCCACAAAGGCCGCCCGCATCCCGGGCAGCACCCTCACCACCCGGCCTTTATAAATATTGCCCACAAAGCCCCTTTCCCGGGGTCTTTCTAGATAAAACTCCACCAGGGTGCCGCTTTCAACCAGGGCCACCCTGGTCTCGTAAGGGGCGTAATTGATCAGTAATTCCGCCATGGGGCTACCAATCCTCTGGCAGTTGTTCCAGGAATTTTTTTATTAACGTCAAAAGTCTACCTCCGGCCTTCTGGGCGTGGGCGATGATTTCTTCAAGGAGGATAGGCTTAAAATGGTCTGGGTCGTTTACGTTGGCAATGACCGACAGACCCAGGACTTCAAGCCCCGCGTGCTTGGCCACGATAACTTCCGGAACGGTGGACATGCCCACGGCGTCGGCCCCAATCAGCCTCAAAAACCGCGTCTCCGCCGGGGTCTCCAGACTCGGCCCAGGCACGGCCACGTAAACCCCCTCCTGCAGATAGGGAGTATCTCCAGAAACTTCTTTTAAAAGCTTGCGCCACCGCCGGCTGTAAGCCTCTGAAAGGTCCGGGAACCTGGGGCCCCAATCCTCGATGTTTGGCCCGCGCAAAGGGTTTTCCGGAATGAGGTTGATGTGGTCGGCGATGAGCATAATGTCCCCTGGCTGGTAAGAAAGGTTGAGGCCGCCGGCGGCGTTGGAAATGATGAGCAATTTGGTCCCTAAAAGGGCCATGACCCTTACCGGAAAGGTGACTTCCCTGGTGGAATAACCTTCGTAATAATGGAAGCGCCCCTGAAAGGCCGCGATCCTCTTTCCGGCTAGCTTACCCACCAAGAGTCTTCCCTGATGGCTTTCCACTGTGGCCTGCGGGAAATGGGGAATCTCTTCGTAAGGGATCACGACCTCTTTTTCCATCTCTTCCGCCACCCCGGAAAGCCCGGTGCCCAGGATCATCATAATCCTAGGGACTTTTTTGACCCTTTCTTTCAGAAAGTCTTTGGCCTCTTCTATCTTTTGCCGGTATTCCTCTGCTGAAAATTTCTGGTTTGCCATCTTCCTCACCTTGCCGAATAGATGGATATCTCTGTATAATGATAGCCAAATTTCCTAACGGGTATCTGGGGCGTGGCTTTTATCTCCCAAGAAAACCAGGAAGGTCCACTAAAGAACATTGTAGGCCAGAGTGCGGCTATCCGTCGTATCAAAGATCTCATCCTCCAAGTCGCTGATACCGACTTAAGCGTTGTTATATATGGAGAAAGCGGGGTAGGCAAGGAGGTGGTGGCCCGGACCCTTTATGCCTGTTCCCACCGGGCCAGGGGGCCCTTTGTCAAGGTAAATTGCGCGGCTATCCCGGCAGATCTGCTTGAAAGCGAGCTCTTTGGTTACGAACGAGGGGCGTTTACCGGGGCGGAACGGGCCAAACCGGGAAAGTTTGAACTGGCTAACGGGGGCGTGATCTTCCTTGACGAAATAGGGGACCTGCCCCATTCCCTTCAGTCCAAGCTCCTTCAAGTCCTGCAGGACCAGGAATTTTGCCGGCTGGGGGGCCAGCGGGAGATCAAAGTAGACGTCTGGGTAATTTCTGCCACCAACCACGACCTTGAAAAAGAAGTGGAAGAAGGAAAGTTCCGGCAGGACCTTTACTACCGCCTAAACGTGATCAAGGTCCACGTCCCGCCGCTTAGGGAAAGGAAGGAAGATATCCCGTTACTTTGCGATTACTTTGTTAAGCTTTACCGGAATAAATATAACGTGCCGGATTTTGAGCTCCCTCGCTATCTGCTGGACCTCTTTATGCAATATCACTGGCCAGGCAACGTCCGGGAGCTAGAAAATTACATCAAACGCCTGGTGGTCCTCGGTGATTTTGAAGAGGTCGAGCGGGAGATTCGTAGTTTTCAACGCGCGTTAAAACCCCAGCCCCCTCCTGTCGCCGTGGAAGACGAAACCGCCCAGAAAATCGCCCTTGAACTGGCCCGGGCGGAACAGGGGCAAGTGGCCCTAAAAGAGGTCAAGAAAAGGGTGGTGGCGCTGGTGGAGAAGAGGATTATCGACATCGTCTTAAGACAGACGGAAGGGAATAAAAGACAGGCCGCTAACCTGCTTGGCATTTCTTATAAAGCTCTCCTTTATAAAATCCGAGAATTTGAAGAGATGGGTCTTTAGGTCTTTTTAGGAGTCTTTTATGGCGGTTTATCTCATTACCGGTGGAGCGGGTTTTATCGGTTCCAATCTGGCGGAGTTTTTGGTGCGCCAGGGAGAGAAGGTCCGGGTGCTGGACAATTTGGTAAACGGTCGCTACGAGAACCTAGCCTTTCTAGAGACCCTTCCCGGGGCTAAGAAACGTCTCGCCTTTATTGAGGGAGACATTTGTGATCCTGAAACGGCCTATCAGGCCTGTAAGGGAGTAGATTACGTCTTACATCAGGCTGCCCTTGGTTCTGTCCCGGCCTCGGTGGAAGACCCTGAGGAATATCACCGGGTGAACGCCACCGGCACGTTGACCTTGTTGCGTGCTGCGGCCAAGGCCGGGGTGAGGCGGCTGGTATACGCGGGCTCTTCTTCGGCTTACGGTAATACCGGTGAGGAGAAACCAATCCCCAAGAAAGAAACTGACCGGCCGCAGCCCCTGTCCCCTTACGCCGTAGCCAAACTGGCCGGTGAATATTATTGTCAAATCTTCCCCTCCCTTTACGGGCTTGAGACGGTGGTCCTGCGCTATTTCAACGTCTATGGCCCCAGACAGGACCCGCAATCCCAATACGCCGCGGTGATCCCCAAATTCATTACCGCCCTTCTTAAAGGAGAGCCGGTTACCATCTTTGGAGACGGAGAACAGACCAGGGATTTTATTTACGTGGAAGACGTAGTAAGGGCCAACCTTTTGGCCTGCCAGGCGGACCGGAGGGCCGTAGGGCAGGTGATAAACGTCGCTAGCGGGCAGGCGGTCTCCATAAACCAGCTCTACCAAGTGATCGCCCGCATTATTGGGTCAAACTCCGGCCCCCTTTACGCTCCACCGCGGGCCGGAGACGTACGCCATTCCCTGGCAGATACCACCAGGGCCAGAGAAATCCTGGGCTTGAAGGAACTTATTCCTCTAGCAGAAGGGCTAAAGCGCACCATTGGCTGGTACCAGGGCCTGCTTTCCTAGGTCTTCTTTTTGGCCAGGTTTCTTTTGATAGATTCCTTCAGTTCCGTAAGGTCGAAGGATTTTACGATATAATCGTCCGAAGCCCAGGAACTCAGGTCCTGTTTGAATTCCGGGTAAGCCGAACACAGGATGACGGGGAGGTGCGGATGTTTTTCTTTGATCGCGCGCAGGACTTCCAGACCGTTCATCCCCGGCATATTTATATCGAGCACCACCAGATCCGGGGTTTCTTTTTCCACTAATTCCAGGGCTTCAGGCCCACTCATAGCTGAGATTACATCGTAGCCTTCTTCAGCCAGTTCTTCCCGGTAAAGCAGATGGATGCTCTCTTCGTCGTCTACGATGAGGATCTTGGGTTTATTCTCCGCCATTATGGCCTCCTTCACCTAATTTTATTTCGCGCAAGAAGTGAGCTGCGTCTTCGGGGGTGGTAGGGGTGATATAGAAACCCGTGCCCCATTCAAACCCGGCGATCTGGGTGAGTTTGGGCAAGATCTCGAAATGCCAGTGATAATGTTCAAGGTAAGGTTCCCTGAGCGGAGCCGTATGTAGGACAAAATTATAGGGACAACGCGGGATAGCGGTCTGAAGGCGTTTCAGGATTTCGGAAAAGATCTCCGCCAGGGCCTGAAACTGGGCGTCGTCAATGGAGCGGTAATCGGAATGGTGTCTTTTGGGGATGACCCACATCTCAAAGGGCTGTCTAGGAGCAAAGGCACAAATGGCTACAAATTCGTGGTTTTCACAGACCACCCTGGTTCCAGTTTGCAATTCCTGGCGGATAATGTCGCAGAAAATACACCGTTCCTTGTAGTCATAGTACAGCTTTGAGCCTTTAAGTTCCTGTGAGACCAGCAGAGGCACGATAGGCAGGGCGATGAGCTGGGAGTGGGAATGTTCAAGCGAAGCCCCCGCCGCCCGCCCCTGATTTTTAAAAATGATCACGTATCGGAAACGAGAATCCCGGGAAAGGTCTACCATCCGGTCCCGGTAGGCCCAAAAAACCTGAACTAGCCGGTCTAAAGGCATGTCAGCTAGGGTTTCGTGGTGGTTAGGGGTCTCAATAATGACTTCGTGGGCCCCTATGCCGTTCATTTTATCGTAAATTCCCTCACCCTCCTTCCAGAGTTCTCCCTCGATGCGTAGGGCGGGGAATTTGTTGGGCACTACCCGCAGGGTCCAACCCGGACTATTGGGCGGAGCCCCCGGGGGCCGCCCGTAAGCCAGGACCTCCGGCGGGGTGGTGTACTCGTGCCCGGGACATAGGGGGCAGAACCCCCCTTTTACCTTTTCCTCTGGAACCACAAAATCGTGGGGACGTTTCCCCCTTTCTTTGGCGATAATAACCCACCGGCCCACGATGGGGTCCCTTCTTAACTCCGGCATAAGGCCTCCTTCATACCTGCCACATCACTTCCTCAAAGTTTTCGTCTGGTACGGTGAATACCAGGTTTCCACTCCGGGGAATGCGCTCCCTTATGATACCATTTTCGAAAATTTCCAAATAAAAATTTACCTTTTCTCCTACTACAAAACCGAGATTTTCAAAGGGCACGGCAAGCTCTAATATTTTTTCAAAGGCAATTCGGCCGGCCTGGGTCCCGTACAAGCGGTAAGGTCCTTTGCGTAATTTCAAGGTCCGCTGAATATCTTTGGCCTTCAACTTGAACTCCACCACTGCCTGGTGTTTGGCCCCGGCCAGGGTGACCTTGATGGTCGTTTTCTCAGAAAGATGTTCCAGGATCTTCTTTTTAAAATCAAGGCGCAGGTAGAAATTTTTGAGGTCGAAACCGAAATAAAGGGCCGTGATAAGGCTTTCGCCCAGGTACATGGCCTCCCCCAGGGAAAGGGGGCTGTATTTGCCGGCCCCGATCCATTCAAAGAAGAAGGTCTCGTTGCCGTCTATTACCGGAGAAATGAAAGCAGTGGGAATTTCTTCCGGCTCAATGGGTCTGGGCCGTCTTATGGGTTCCAAAAGATCGATCAAAGGTTCTCGCCCCAAGGCCCGGAAAAAGGCCTGGAGATGCCCGCGGAAGAGGCGGTCAAATTCCAGGTCAAAGATGCTTGAGAAGTGCTCTCCGTACCACCAGAACCAGTCACTGCCCTCGGCCGCCATGAGGGCGTGACGCGCTTCCTCGGGAAGGTCTTCCAGTCTGTCCACCATGGACCGGCATCGGTTCAGCACCTCCCAGGCCCGGTTCTCTTCTTCATGGCCAATCCAAATATCAAAATTGGCGTTAATCCAGGAGCCGGTGTAAAGCTCCGTGATGGTCTCTGAGGGCGGGTGGGCTTTTAAGAATTCACCGATGGTCACGGGGTCGATTTCCGGGTCTTCTGTGATTTTTTCAAAAAGGATCCTCAAGAAGTTTTTGCCCCCGTCAAGGTAATATTCCCAAGGGTTTTCACCGTCCAGAATCAAAACGAGGAAGGGGTTTTTAAGCCCTGAGGCACGGCCTAGATTCTTGGCGGTCTCTAAGAGATTGGCCACCGCTTCCTGGGCGGGAAGTTGCCGGTAGACAAAACCTATCCGGTCAGACAGTTCGTGGTGTCTGAAGACCGCCGCTATTTGGGCCCCATCATAGGAAGCCCAGTAGGGCTTTAGAAGGACTTCCGGCCCGGCTCGGCCTAAAGAACGATAAAGGATCTCTTCGTCGGTGGCCAGCCAACCAAAACCGGCCTCTGTGGCCAGTGGAATAAGTTCCGGGCAGACGGACCCTTCCGAAGGCCAGAGCCCCTGTGGGTTAAGCCCCAGGGTCTTTTGGTGAAAGGCCCGCCCTTCTTTTAACTGATAGAGGGCGTCTTCGGGATGGTGAAAGCGCGGGGGAAGAGGGGCCTGAGGCAGATTGCGCCGGGCCAAATCCGTATCAATAAGAAGGGGCAAAATGGGGTGGTAAAAAGGGGAGGCGGAAATTTCAATCTGGCCCGCCTCTGCCAGCCTACGGTAAAGGGGGATGATCTCTTTGATAATTTTGCGGTGAAGCTCAAGGAGGGCCCCCTTTTCCTCCTCGGTAAAATCCCTCCCTTTGCTTTTGAGTTCTTTTATTAAAGGTTCATCTTCGTGGGCAAAGCCCACCCAGGTAAGGTTAAACCAGACCTGGAGGTCCAGGAAATCTTGGGTGCTAAAACGCTCGCGCACCTTCTCAAGGTCGATCTTGCCTTCAGTCCCCCGTTTGCGCAGCAGCTCACTGAAACGGGGATAAGGGTGGACCATGGTGTCCCAGTGGCAGCTAAAAAAATATCCCAGGATAAATTCCTTTTCCTCTGGTGATAATTCACCGGCTGGTTTACTGGATAACTCCAGAAAAAAATCCGTTCCCCCTTCTTCGTAAAAGCGGAGCTGTTTGAGGAGGCTGGGAACCAGGTTGAAATTACTCTTGGCCCCGGGGAAACGAGAAAGGAGCGCCGGTAAATCGTAATAGGCTTTTACAGCGTGTAGTCTTACCCAGGGTAAGGCCAGCCAGCCCTTCGGCCAGTCGTAATAGAAGGGCTGGTGCATGTGCCAGAGAAAGGCAAGATGCAGTTTTTCCATCAATCACCACGCAGTTTTTCAAGCCGTTCCTGCTCACGCTTACAATGGATACAGAGGCTGGCCTCAGGCCGGGCCTCCAGCCTCTTCTCGTCGATATCCTCGCCGCAGGCTTCACAGATCCCGTAAGAGCCTTCTTCTATGCGCCTTAGGGCGCGGTCGATCTTTTTGATCAATTTACGTTCCCGGTCACGAATGCGCAGTTCAAAGCCACGGTCACTTTCAAAGGAGGCCTGGTCCGTAGGGTCTGGCAGCCTTTCCGGGTTATCTACCAGGTCTCCCACGGTTTTCAGGGCTTCCCGGATGAGACGCTCCCTTTTTTCCAAGAGAAGTTTGCGGAAGTGTTCAAGCTTTTCCGGTTCCATAAGACCTCCTAACTATTCCAGAATTATGGTACCGCTCTTGCCCCCGGATTTTTTCACCAGCCGGATGTCAGTGATACGAATCCCCTTATCTAAACCTTTACACATGTCGTAAATGGTAAGGGCCGCCACCGAGACCGCGGTCAAGGCCTCCATCTCCACCCCTGTCTGAGCCACGGTCTTGGCCCGGGCCTCTATTTGGAGGGAAAAGTCCTGAGGTTCTAACTCAAAATTGATTTCTACCTTGCTTAAGGGCAGGGGATGACACAGGGGGATGAGTTCCGCCGTCTTTTTGGCAGCCATAATACCGGCCACCCGGGCCACGGCGAAGAGGTCCCCCTTGGGCAGATTCTGGTCACAAACCGCCTGGAAGACCTTTTCTCCCAGAAGGACCCGTCCTTTGGCGATGGCTTCCCGGGCGGTGGAGGCCTTGGCCGAAATGTCCACCATATTGACCTTGCCGTCGGCGGTGAGGTGCGAAAACTTCACTTGGACTGCACGCTCCTCAGGATTTTCTTGAAAAAGCCCTCTTTTTTCTCTTTTTCTATCTCGGCAAACTCGCGCAAAAGCTCTTCCTGTCTTTTGGTCAGGTCTTTCGGGATCTCTACCCGGAAGCGCAGGATAAGGTCTCCGGGCTTGCCCCCGTGCATGTCAGGCAACCCTTTGCCCTCAAGGGCCAGGGTATCTCCCGGCTGAATGCCCCGGGGCACCTTCACCTTGACCTTTTCTTCAAAGGTGGGGACCTCTATTTCTCCTCCCAGCATGGCTTCCACTACCGAGATGGGGACTTCGAGGTAAAGGTCCTTGCCCTTACGCTCAAAGAGGTCATGAGGTAGGACGTGGACCCTGAGGTAAAGGTCTCCAGGAGGCCCACCGTAAAGGCCTGCTTCTCCTTCCCCAGTAAGTTTGATAACGGCCCCGTCTTCGATCCCTCTGGGAAGCCGGACCTTGAGTTGGCGTCTGCGGCGCAGGCGCCCTTCTCCGCGGCAGGCAGGGCAGGGGTCAGAAATAAAAGTCCCTGCGCCGTGGCAGGTGGGGCAGGTGGCACTTAGACGGAAAAATCCTTCCGTGTGTACCACGTGGCCCCGGCCCTTACAGGTGGGGCAATATTGAGGCTGCGCCCCAGGGGCCAGGCCGCTTCCTCCGCAGGTCTTACAGTTTTCGTAACGTTCTACTTCTAGAGTGATTTCCCGGCCAAAATAGACGTCTTCCAGGGAGACGGTGATTTCATAGGAGAGGTCCGCCCCCCGGCGGGGACGGCGTTCAGCCCGACGCCGGCGGGTAAATCCCCCAAACCCCCCTAAAAACTCCTCAAAAATATCTGAAAAAGCGGAAAAGATATCTTCGACGTCGGTAAAGCCGTGGTAGCCCTGGTCCTTTAGGCCAGCATACCCTCTGGCGTCATAGACCGCCCGTTTTTCCGGGTCAGAAAGGACTTCATAGGCTTCAGAAATTTCTTTGAAACGTTCTTCGGCTTCTTTGTCCCCAGGGTGAAGATCCGGGTGGTATTGCCGGGCCAAGCGCCGGTAGGCTCGCTTTATTTCTTCCTGGCTGGCGTTTCGGGGGACACCCAGGATCTCGTAATAATCTTTCATGACTCTCAGGTGGTCTTTTCGCCCGAAAGCTTGGTTAATTCTAAAAAGTCAGAAAT
The DNA here is from genome assembly GCA_015494065.1 of Thermodesulfobacteriaceae bacterium. Taxonomy (GTDB): domain Bacteria; phylum Desulfobacterota; class Thermodesulfobacteria; order Thermodesulfobacteriales; family Thermodesulfatatoraceae; genus Thermodesulfatator. Next base: position 25,941 of record WGCA01000019.1, read on the forward strand.
GGAGAGTTCTTCAAGCTCACGCCCGAGCTGTTCGATATTCTCCCAGGTAACTTTGCCTGCGGCGATCTCCCGCAGGGCGCAGACGATCTCTTTGTTGTCACACTCCACCAGGGGTTTGGCACCCTTGCGCAGCTGTTTCACCCTTTGAATGGTTAAGTGAATAAGCTTAAAGCGGCTGGGTTCCTGGCGCAGACAATCTTCCACTGTCACCCTGGCCATAATAACGCCTCCTAATCGGTAAGGGCTTCTACTGCCTGGACTTCCGGGACTTCTTTTTTAAGATAACGTTCAATGCCCATTTTTAAAGTATAGGTGGACATGGGGCAGCCCTTACAGGCCCCCTGGAGTCTTACTTTGACGATGCCGTCTTCAGTCACTTCCACCAGTTCCACGTCTCCCCCGTCTGCCTGGAGCATGGGGCGTACCTTGGCTAAGGCCCTTTCTACCGCTTCGCGCATAAAATCCTCCCTCAGGGTTTGCCAGCATTTTAATCTTCTAAAAGAAGCATGCCAAGACGAAGAGATCTTTGAATTTTGCCAGGTTTTGGCGCTTGTGCAAAGCCTCAAAGCGTAGTTATTAAAGGAAAGATCCTGTTTAAGGGGGAAAATATGAAAAGTGACGCGGTGAAAAAGGGTTTGGAAAGGGCTCCCCACCGCAGCCTTTTAAAAGCAGCCGGTTTTACGGACGAAGAATTGGCACGCCCCCTGGTAGGAATCGCTAATTCTTTTAACGAGATCATCCCCGGCCACGTCCATCTCCGCCAGATCGTGGAAGCGGTCAAGGCCGGGGTACGGGCTGCTGGAGGAACGCCGGTGGAATTCGGGGTGATCGGGGTGTGTGACGGCATCGCCATGAACCACGAGGGGATGCGCTATTCCCTCGTCTCCCGTGAAATAATAGCAGACTCTGTGGAGATAATGGCTAGAGCGCATGCGTTTGACGCCTTGGTGCTGGTGCCCAACTGCGACAAGATTGTCCCCGGGATGCTTATGGCCGCCCTGCGGCTGGATATTCCGGCGCTGGTGGTTTCAGGGGGGCCCATGCTGCCCGGCAAATTCAAAGGGCAAAAAGTAAACCTGATCACGGTTTTTGAGGCCATTGGCAAGGTAAAGGCCGGGGAGATGAGCGAGGAGGAACTCTGCGCTCTCGAAGAGGAAGCCTGCCCCACCTGTGGTTCCTGTGCCGGGATGTTTACGGCCAATTCCATGAATTGTTTGACCGAGGCCTTAGGGCTGGCTTTACCAGGCAACGGGACCATCCCGGCGGTTTCTTCAGCACGAATCAGGCTTGCCAAAAGGGCCGGAGAACAGGTGATGGCCCTGCTCAAAAAGAAGCTCACCCCTCGCAAGATCGCCAGCGAGGCCGCTTTTCGAAATGCCATCGCCGTGGATATGGCCCTTGGTTGCTCCACCAACACCGTACTCCACCTCCCGGCCATCGCCCACGAGGCTGGTCTTACCCTTGCCCTTGAACTCTTTGACGAAATCTCCCGCCGAACCCCTTGCCTCTGTTCCCTGATTCCGGCGGGCCCGCACAGCGTGGTCGACCTGCACGAGGCCGGGGGTATTCCCGCGGTCATGGCGGAACTGGCCAAGGCAGGCCTGATCAATAAACGGGCCAAGACCGTTACGGGAAAGACGGTGGGGGAAAATCTGAAGGGGGTTAAGGTGCTTGACTACGAAGTCATCCGTCCGGTGGAGCGTCCCTATCGCCCAGAAGGCGGGATCGCCATCCTCTGGGGTAACCTGGCTCCCGAAGGGGCGGTGGTTAAGGCCAGCGCCGTGGCCCCGGAAATGCTACACCACGAAGGCCCGGCCCGGGTCTTTGAATCCGAAGAAGAGGCCTACGAGGCCATCCTTTCCCGCAAGATCAAAGAGGGGGACGTGGTGGTCATCCGCTACGAAGGCCCCAAAGGCGGCCCGGGGATGCGGGAGATGCTCTCCCCCACCTCGGCCCTCATCGGAGTGGGGCTGGGGCGTTCGGTGGCCCTCCTTACCGACGGGCGTTTCAGTGGCGGCACCCAGGGGGCCTGCGTGGGGCACATTTCCCCGGAGGCCGCCGAAGGCGGCCCTATCGCCCTGGTGGAAGAAGGCGATCTCATTGAGATCGACATTCCTAACCGGCGCTTAGTCCTTAAGGTGCCGGAGGGTGAGCTTGAAAAAAGGCGCAAGGCTTTCCGTCCCAAGCGTAAGAAAGTAAAAGGGGTCCTTGCCCGCTACGCCAAACTGGTAACCTCAGGGGCCAAAGGGGCAATCCTTGAGGAATAAGCTTTTGGCGCTTTTGTTTTTGACCGGCCTCCTGGCCTGCTCCGTAAAGGCCCAGCCCCTTGAGACCTTAACCGCGCTGGGCGACTACAGCCTTTCTCTCTTTGAGAAATGGCAACGGGAAGAGATAAAGGGGGCCCTTAAGAAAGAAGACCTGGCTACGGCCCTTGCCGTCTGTAAAAAACTGCCTGACCGGCTCACCTTTGCCTTACGGGAAAGGCTGGGCACTTCCAGGGTTTGGGTGCGGCTTCTGGCCCGAAACTACATAGACGTGGGCAACACTCCTCCCCCGGCGGTGGCGGAAAGCCTGGCCGCCATGGAGGCGGAAAAGGAGATGGAGGGGGTGGCTAGTTCCCGGATCGTTATCGTGGAAGGGGGGAAGCGGACCTTATACGCTTACGTGGTCCCGCTGATAGACCGGGAAAGCTGTCTTTCCTGCCACAGTAAAGGTGGCCTTTACGTGCCCAGGATAAAGCAGTTTTACCCGGAATTCCGTCCCACCAGGGAAAAGATAGGAGACCTCCGGGGAGTACTGGTCATCTATTTTTCCCCGGAGGTCTTGGGAAAGAACTGAGCCTATTCGTTCTTTTTGAGACCGCTGACAAAGTCTTTGAAGACCACCTCAGCCTGTTCCAGGGCACAGAGCTCCCCGCACATGGAACAGCGGCGTTCTTTGACAGATTTGCGCTCCTGGACCAGGCGCCTGGCGTCTTCAGGAAAGAGGAGGTTTTCAAAAACCCGCGCCCATTTGAGGTCTCGGCGATCCTTGCTGACCTGCATGTCCTTGAGGTCGGCCTTGCCCCGCAATTTAACGACGTCGCCTATGTGAGCGGCGAGCCGGGCCGCCTTGACTCCTATCACCACGTCTTCTTCGTTGGGCAGAGATAGGTGTTCAGCCGGGGTGACGTAGCAGATAAGGTCAGCCCCCGCCTTGGCGGAAAGGGCGGCGCCCACCGCCGCGGTGATATGGTCAAAGGGGGCACCGACGTCCGTGGGGAGGGGGCCTAACATGTAGTAAGGGGCCCCGCCTGACATCTTTTTGGCCAGAAGCACACTGGCTTCGATTTCGTCAAGGGGTACGTGCCCTGGCCCCTCGACCATGACCTGACAACCGGCGGCCCGGGCCCTTTCGGCCAGCTCACAGTTTATCAATAGTTCGGCCACCTGGGCCCGGTCAAAGGAGTCGTGAATAGCCCCGGCCCGCAGGCCGTTACCCAGGGACAGGACGGTATCATATTTTTTGAGGATGGCGACCAAGCGGTCAAATTGCTCGTAAAGGGGGTTTTCCCGCTGGTTTTTCACCATCCACTGGGCCATAAGGCTGCCCCCCTTGGAGACCAGCCCACCGTAACGGTATCCCTGGTTTTTGAGGCGCTCGATGGTGAAAAGGTTTATACCACAGTGGATGGCCATGAAGGCGATCCCATCGGCGCACTGCCTTTCTATTAATTCAAAAAGGGCTTCGGGCTCCAGTCTCGCTGGGTCGTGGTACTTGCGTAACACTTCACAGAAGGCCTGGTAGAGGGGTACGTTGCCCACCGGTAGCTGGACCGCCTCTATGATTTGCCGCCTGATGGCGTCGATGTCACCGGCGGCGGAAAGTTCCATCAAGGTGTCGGCCCCGGTCTTTTCCGCCAGCTTGGCCTTTCTCGTTTCCAGTTCCGGGTCACAGAGCTCACTTGAAGTCCCCACCGAGGCGTTGACTTTGGTGGTAAGGCCGGCCCCAACGCCTACCACCCGCCCGCTTTGGGGGGCCTTGATGAGGACGATCTTTCCCTGGGCCACCCCTTCTCTTATAAATTCCGGGCTTAGCCCCTCCTCTTCGGCCACCTTTTGCATGGCTGGGGTAATCTGGCCAGCTCTCGCTGCTTCCAGTTCCGTCATTTTAGAGTTCCACTCCTTCCTTGGTGTATTTGGCTACTAAATCTCCCACCTCGCTGGTGGTATAACCCATCTTTCCCGCGGAAAGGCTCTTCAGGTGGTCGCGGCAGACCTTGATTACCGCCTTCTCAATGGCAGCCGCCGCCTCTTCCTCACCCAGGTGTTCCAGCATCATCATCCCCGCACAGATGGCGGCCAGCGGGTTGATCACGTTTTTGCCCGTATATTTGGGGGCGGAACCCCCGATGGGTTCAAACATGGATACCCCTTCCGGGTTGATGTTGCCCCCGGCGGCGATACCCATGCCACCCTGAATGATGGCGCCAAGATCGGTAATGATGTCCCCAAACATGTTGTCCGTAACGATCACGTCGAACCATTCCGGGTTCTTTACAAACCACATACAGGTAGCGTCTACGTGGGCGTAGCTGGTTTTGACATCGGGATATTCTTTGGCCACTTCGTAAAAGGTGCGTTCCCAGAGATTCCAGGCGTAGGTGAGCACGTTGGTCTTTCCCACCAGGGTCAATTCCTTTTTTTTGTTTCTCTTGCGGCAGAATTCAAAGGCGTAGCGAATGCACCTTTCCACCCCGAAACGGGTGTTGATGGATTCCTGGACCGCCACTTCCTGCGGGGTACCCTTTCTCAAGAAGCCGCCGCCCCCGGCGTAAAGCCCTTCGGTATTTTCTCTAATCACCACGAAGTCTATGTCTTCTGGTCCTTTGTCTTTGATAGGGGTCCAGACACCGGGATAAAGTTTCACCGGGCGCAGATTGATGTACTGGTCCAGTTCAAAACGGATACGTAAAAGGATCTCTTTCTCAAGGATCCCCGGGGGGACGTCCGGGTGCCCGATGGCCCCGAGATAAATGGCGTCGTGTTTTTTAAGCTCTTCAATCCCACCTTCGGGAATGGTTTCCCCGGTCTTAAGGTAGCGTTCCCCGCCCCAATCAAAATACTGGTAACGGAGTTTGAAACCGAAACGCTCGGCCGCGGCGTCAAGCACTTTTACCCCTTCTCGTATTACCTCTGGGCCGGTGCCGTCTCCGGGAATCACTGCAATTTGGTAGTTCCTTGTCTCCGCCATAAAGCCCTCCTCTTTTTCCCTTACTCTTGAATAAGCCCTATTTAGTAGCAGAATAGTAAATCTTCAACCACCAAAAGGAGGCGTATGATGAAGTGGCACCGGCTGGCCAAACTCCTGTTTGAAGGCGCCATGTTGAAAAGGCTCCAGCGGACGGGTTACGCTTATCTGGGGACTGGTGAGGAAAATATCGCCGCCCACTCCTTCGGGACGGCGCTGGCGGCCTGGGTGCTCGCCAAACTCACCCCCGCGGCTGATGAGGAAAAGGTCCTAAAAATGGCCCTCTTGCACGACCTTTTGGAGGCCCGTACCGGGGATCTCAATTCTGTCAACAAACTTTACGACCAGGTGGACGAGGAGGCTGCAGCCCGGGACGCCTTTGCCGCGTTGCCCTGGCAGGAGGAGTGGCTTGAACTCTACCGGGAATACCGGGAGGGACAAAGCCTTGAGGCCCAGCTAGTACATGATGCAGATCAGCTGGACCTGATGGTCATGCTCAAGGAACAACACGATCTGGGCAACCCTTACGCCCGCCGGTGGATGGCTTACGCCAAGAGGCGTTTTAAAACCGAGGTGGGCCGACGCCTGGCCGAGGCGGTTTTAGAAACGGACTGGGCCTCCTGGTGGCTTGACCAGTTTGTCGCCAAAGATGAAAACCCTTGAACGCTGCGCCCGCTGTGGCAAATGCCTGACCGTTTGTCCCAGTTTCTGGGCTACTAGGCTTGAGTCCTGCTCACCCCGGGGCCGGGTAGCTCAGCTCAAAGAAGGGTTTTTGGAGGGGGCCGCCCTTTTAAACTGCCTCCTCTGCGGGGCCTGTGAAGCGGTTTGCCCGAACGAGGTCCCGGTATTTACCCATTTGCTCGCTACCCGGCGCCGATACAAGGCCTTTTATACCCCCCTGTTGCGGAAACTACTGGGTTTTATCCGCCGGCAGAGGCCTTTACGCCCGTCGGATACCGCCGGAAAAACGCTTCTGTTTCTGGGATGCGCGGAGACTATCCTTTACCCCAGGGCGGCGGAGGCTTTCCTGGAAAAGATCAAAGCCCTGTTCCCCTTCATGGCAGTTAAAAGACTATGTTGCGGCCTTCCGCTTGTGGCCAGCGGTGAAGAGGAGGCCTTTTTAGAGATCGCCAAAGAAAACCTGGCCCTTTTGGGCCAGGCCGAAAAGGTCTTGGTCTTCTGTGCCTCGTGTCTTTTTACCTTCAAAAAGATATACCCCCTTTATTTGCCCCAAGAGCAGCTCCCAATTAGGGACGGGTTTTCGTACCTGCTGGAGCAGGGGCTTTTTCGTTTAAAGGTCCCTGCCTCTGAGCTTTTCTTCCAGGTGCCCTGCCACTTAAGACACCTTGGTGTTGAGCCCTGGTGGGAAGAGCTGAAATACTACCCTGGTTGTTGCGGCCAGGGAGGCCTTTTCGGGTTCAGATATCGACAGGAGGCCCGCCGGATCGCTATCCCTTTAAAAAAGGCCTTTTTGACCTCCGGGGCCCGCTTCTTGGCCACTAGCTGTAGCGCCTGCTTCTTCCGTTTGCACACCCTCTTCCCCAAGGGCTTCGTGACCCCTCTTTTGGCCTATTTGGAACCCTCCGAAGAATGGAAAGATATTGGCTAATAAAAGGACTTAACAAGACTTGTTTTTTGGGTTAAAAGAAAGTAGTTTTAGATTAAAGTCGATGTAAGCAAAAAATTTTTATGAGGTGAAAACGATGACCAAAGAAAAGATCGAATATTACCGTAAACTGGGGCTCAAGATGACACCGCAACGCCTGGCCATTCTGGAGTATCTGGAAGGGAATACCTCTCACCCGTCGGCAGAAGACATCTTTCGTCACGTAGAAGAAAAGTTCCCGAGCATGTCCTTTGCCACGGTCTACAATACCCTTGAGGCCCTAAAGGAGAGGGGGTTAATTCTTGAGCTCAGCATTGAGCCGGGTAAAAAGCGTTTTGACCCCAACCCGGAGCCCCACCACCACATGATTTGCGAACGGTGCCACAAAATCCTGGACGTCTTCGAGGATTTTCCCGTTAATCTGCCGGAGAAATATACCAAGGAATTCAAGGTAAAACGTTGTGAAGTGGTCTTTTACGGTATCTGCAAAGAATGTCAGGAAAAGGAGGTGTAACCATGGCGGTTTTCCGGTGTGAAAAGTGCGGGGCCACCAAAGAAGGGCGGTGTAAGCCGCGCAAGTGCCCTCAGTGTGGGGAAAAGGGCACTATGAAAAAGGAAGGTTAGGAGCAGACCATGTGTATGGAAGTAAGGCTTCGCTGCAAGTGTGGGGCCAAAGAGGCGGCCTTTAATTTGCGCGATAACGTAATGCCTCCTGAGGTGATTGCCGCCCTTTATTGCCCCACCTGTTCTGCGGAGGTGGCCTTTGACGCGGAGACCATGATCAATGATAACGGCTGGGTCATCGAATACGACGTAGAATTAGCCCGTTTTATGGCGGTTTCGAGGCTGGGTATCCCGGCAGACAAGATAACCCCGGACTTTCTTTTCGATGAGGGGTACGCCACCTGGAAAGAGCTTTACCCGGGGGAACTTGACGATATAAAGGCGGAAAAAGAGGCCATCGTGGCCATTTTGAAAGAAGATCCCCGCCGCTACTTTGAGGAATTGCGCAACTGGACTCTGGCCAGGGTCAAGAGACTGAAGGCGGAAGGGTGGCGTCGCGCCCAACGTCTTTAATTTGGCTTGCCTTTTTACCTCCCGCCGGTTAAAAAGCCTTTGATCAGTCCGGCGGGAGGTTTTTATGCATCCATTAATCGCGGCCAAAGCCAAGGAAAAATTACTCTTACTCGGCAACGAAGCTATCGTGCGCGGGGCCCTGGAAGGGGGCTTACGCGTTGGGGCGGCCTACCCTGGAACTCCTTCTTCGGAAATTGGCAACCTCCTCTTTCAACTCCAGCGGGAGCTACCGGGTCTTTATTTCGAATTTTCTACTAACGAAAAGGTGGCGATGGAGGTCGCCGCCGCCGCTGCGGCTTCGGGTTTGAGGAGCCTTACTTGCATGAAACACGTGGGCCTTAACGTGGCGGCGGACGCTTTGATGACCCTGGCCTATATCGGGGTAAAGGCCGGGATGGTAATCGTTACCGCCGATGACCCTTCCTGTCATTCCAGCCAAAACGAGCAGGACAACCGCTACTACGCCAAGTTTTCGGGGCTGCCCATGCTGGAGCCGGCCACCCCGGAAGAAGCACGCCAGATGACGGCTTACGCCTTTGAACTTTCTGAAAAGTTTGAACTGCCGGTGCTTTTGCGGACCACCACCAGGGTCTCCCACGCACGGGCGGTGGTAGAGGTGGGAGACCTGGACCCTTACCAGGAAGAGACCAAAGGAAGGTTTGAAAAGGACCTGCGTCGCTGGGTACCTGTGCCGGCGGTGGCCCGGGTAAGACACCAGGTCCTGCTGGAGAAGATGCGGGAAGCTATGGTCCTGGCCGATGGTTCCAACTGGAACCGTCGGTACGGGAAAGGCCGCTACGGGATCATCGTAAGCGGGGTAGCGGTAAATTACGTCCTGGACGCCGTGGATGAGCTGGATCTTGCGGAAAAGGTACAGGTACTCCGCCTGGGTTTTACCCATCCTTGTCCTGCTGGGCTGATTGCGGAGTTCTTGAAAGAGTGTGAGACGGTTTTGGTGGTAGAAGAGCTTGAACCCTATTTAGAAGAGGCGGCAAGGGCGGTGGCGCAGGAAAGGGGGCTTAAGACCACCATTCTCGGTAAGGCTTCAGGTCACCTGCCCCGCTTTTTTGAATTTGATCCGGGGCAGGTAAAGGAGGCTGTGGCCCGGGCCTTCGGGCTCTCTTACCAGCCTCCCGAGCCTCCTTCCCTCACGTGGGTGCCGGAGCTTCCCCCTCGCCCCCCCACGTTGTGTCCTGGCTGTCCGCACCGGGAGACCTACCAGGTAATCAAAGAGGTCCTTGAAGAGCTTGGTGAATTGCCGGAGACGATTTTCCCCACCGACATCGGCTGCTATACCCTGGGGCTTCTGCCCCCGATCCAAATGGCGGATTATCTGATTTGTATGGGCTCAAGTGTGGGGACGGCGGCGGGTTTTTCGGTAGCCACCAACCAGCGGGTGGTCTCTTTTATCGGAGATTCGACCTTTTTCCACGCCGGTCTTTCCCCGCTGGCTAGCGCCGTGTATAACCGCCACCGTTTCACTTTGGTAATCATGGACAACGAGACCACCGCGATGACGGGCCACCAGCCGGTGCCTTCGCAGGAACTGAGGCCGCCGGAGCTGGAGGACCGGCCCCGGATCGATATTGAGGCGGTAGTCCGAGCGCTGGGGGTTTCCCACGTGGTCACCATTAATCCTTACCGCAAAAAGGAAGCCAAAGAGGCGGTAAGGCCCCTTTTGGCCCAGAAGGAGCTGGCGGTAATCATTGCCAAGGCCCCGTGTATCCTTTACCGGGCACGAGTTTCCAAAAAGTAAGAGCGGGAGGGCACTATGGAGAAAAAAAGAATTTTGGCGGTAGGGGTGGGCGGCCAGGGGATCCTTCTCTTTTCCAGGATCCTGGGCGAGGTAGCCTTGCGGGCCGGGGTCCCGGTGGCCATGAGTGAGGTACACGGGATGGCCCAGCGGGGCGGGGTGGTGGAAACTAACATCGTCCTCGGCCCGGTCAGGAGCCCGTTGATCTCTAAAGGGGAGGCCGACGTCCTGGTCGGGTTTGAGCCGGTAGAGACCTTAAGGGCCCTTGGTCGGGCCAACCAGAAAACGGTCATCATTTCCAGTACCGACCCGGTGATACCCCAGATCGTCAAAGATGGTCTCGCCACCTACCCGGATTTAGCCGAGCCTTTGGCCAGACTGAAAGAAACCTTTGATAAGGTCTACCTTTTTGCCGGCGAAAAACTGGCCAAGGAAGCAGGTACCGCCCGGGCCTTAAACGTGGTAGCCCTGGGGGCCCTGGCTGGTACCGGTCTTCTGCCCTTTGCCAAGGAAGACTTCCTCAACGCCATCAAGACCTTGGTGAAACCCAGGTTCATGGAGGCAAACCTTAAGGCCTTTGAGGCGGGTTTTGCGGTGACGGCCGGCGTTTAAAGAAACGCAAAAGATAAAGGGCTTCCCCTGGCCCAAGGAGACCGGCCACCAGAAAATAGAGTAGACCGCAGCCTGCGATCAATCCAAGAGTCCCTCCGAGAAACGGAAGCCCCTTAAGGGAGGCGAGGTAATTTTTCCCGGCCAGGGCCAGCCCGCCCATAATCGTGGCGGCCAAAAGGAGCCTCAAAGCCCCGCTCACCAATCGGGGCCAGTTAAGCCCCTTAAGTAGGTGGTTTAAGACCCCTACCTGGAAGATGGCCTGGGTTATGATCCCCGTGGTGGTCCCCAGCGCTATGGCGCGGAAATTAAACCTATTAAGCGTCAAAAGGACTACCAGAAAGTTTATGCCCACCGAGAGAAAGCTTGAGACCATGGGAATTTTCGGGCGCCTTAGGGCGTAAAACACCGGGGTGGTGACCTTGGTGGCGGCGTAAGCTGGGAGGGCAAGGGAAAAGAGGGCCAGGGCCTGGGCGGTGTGTAAGGTGTCCCGGGGGCCGAAGCGGCCGTGCTCAAAGATGAGTCTGACGATGGGCTGGGCCAGGATGACCAGCCCCGCGGCCGAAGGGAGGGCCAGTGCCAGAGCCATTAAAAGGCTTGAGGCGTAGGTATTTTTTAATTGTTCAAGCTGACTTTGGGCCACCTGGGCTGAAACCACAGGCAGGACGGCCACGGAAAGGGCCACCCCGAACAGCCCCAGCGGGACGTACATGAGACGAAAGGCGTAAGAGAGCCAGGAAAGGGCCCCTTCGCCGCAAAAAGAGGCGAAATAGGTATTGATAAACACGCTTAACTGGATGGCCGAAAGGCCAAGGACCATGGGTACCATAAGGCGGAAGATTTCTCGCAGGACCGGGTCGTGCGGGGCAAATGAGACCCTGAGACGAAAACCCCGTTTTTTAAGGGCCGGCAGTTGGATCAGGGCCTGGCAAAGACCCCCGAGGACCACCCCTGCGGCCATCCCCACGATGGGTGGGTAACCCGTGCTGCGCAGCCAGAAATAAAGGCTTACCCCGGCGGTAACGGAGACCAGGTTAAAGAGGGCTGAGGAGACCGCTGGTAAAAAGAAGACCCCCAGGGCGTTTAAGGTGCCAGCAAAGACCGCAGAGATGCTGACACAGGCCAGAAAAGGAAACATGATCCTGGTAAGAAGGACTGCCAGCTCCTTCTTGCTTTCCGGGGCAAAACCAGGGGCCAAAAGGGAGACCAGGTAAGGGGCTAAGAGTTCACCTATTAGGACGATGGCCAGGACTATCCAAAAGATGGTTCCCAAGGCGCGCTGGACCACCTGCCAGGTGGCTTCAAGGCCGTATTTCTCTTTGTGCTGGGTAAAGACCGTGACGAAAGCCGAGGCCAGCGCCCCTTCGGCCAGGAGATCACGCAGGAGGTTAGGGATCCGGTAGGCCACCACGTAGGCGTCCATCTGAAAGCCGGCCCCGAAAAGGATGGCCAGGACCTGTTCCCGGACCAGCCCCAGGATACGGCTTAAGAATACGGCGACGGTTACGGCCCGGGCACCCCTGGCGATGCGTTTCTCTGGAGATTCTTGCGGTTTTTTCGGGGAAGCCAACGCCTTAAAAATTTAGGCTCTATTTAAGACCGGGAATGCCCATCTGTTTAAATCTTTTGAGCAGGTCCTCCATGAGCACGGGTTGGGCTGGGAGTTCAAAATCTTTCGGGGAAACCTTTAAAGAATAATCTACGGCCTTCATCTCGAAAGTAGCGTTAGGGGAGGTCTGTCGGAGATAGAGGGGGAGCCCCTCGTCGTTGAGACAGAATTCTACCTCTTCGGCCCCGCTTTTGGGGCGGTAACACGCGGTCTTATGTCCTGCCACTTGGCGGGTTCCTACGCGGGTGAGGGCGCTCGAACCGCCAATTGCCCTAAAAGTGTCCAAGTAGACGGTATTGCCCTGGGCCCCGAAACAGCGCCAGCCCTCTTCAGAGAGGGTACAGGAGTAATTCTTGTCTCCTAAATAATAGATACGGTGGGTGTTTCCGTTTTCCAGGATATCGGTGCGCATTTTCTCTCCCAGGCGGTAATAAACCAGGTAAAGGGTTTCCTGGTTTCGGCCCTCGGAAACGGTTATCAGATATTTGATCCGGTAACCTTCCTGATTCCTCTTTTGGAAGAGGCCAAAAGAAGAAGCCTTAAGGGCGAGTGTGTTTGCCAGAAGGAAAGCTACGACCACCAGCAAAATTTTTGAGGACTTTGACCACATCTAGGCCTCCTTAAAAGTTGGACTTCGACGGGATGAGACTTTCTCTTAAGATTTCCATAAGGCTCTATAATAAAGTAAAATTTGAGGGTCAAGTTTGTTTGCGAAAAACAACGGTTTAAATTTGACTTTTCAGAGGGTCTTAATTATTTTCGTGCGCGAATAGGCAAAAGGGGGATCTTATGGCCTCAGTAGTCATCGTAGGGACTCAGTGGGGGGATGAAGGAAAGGGAAAGATCGTGGACCTCCTTACGGCAGATGCGGACGTCATCGTGCGTTTTCAAGGGGGAAACAACGCCGGCCATACCATCGTTTTCGACCAAAAAAAATTCATCCTGCACCTGATACCCTCTGGTATCTTTCATCCCGAAAAGAAGTGTCTCATCGGTAACGGGGTAGTGGTGGATCCTGAAGTCTTGTTGGGAGAGATTGACAATTTAGAAAGGCAGGGCATTTCAGTCAAACCGGGCCATTTGTATATCAGCGAGCGGGCCCACCTTATCATGCCCTATCATAAGGCCATTGACCACGGCCGGGAAGCCAAAAAGGGTAAGACCAAGATCGGTACCACCGGCCGGGGGATCGGGCCGTGTTACGAAGACAAGATCGCCAGGCGGGGCATAAAGGTGGGGGACCTTCTGGACGACCAACTTTTCCGGGATAAATTGACCGAGATCTTGGAGGAAAAAAATTTTTATATCACCCAGTATTTGGGCGGGGAGGCCCTCTCCTTTGACGAAATTTACGATGCTTACCGCCGGATGGGGGAGCGCCTGGCCCCTTACGTGACCAACGTTTCCCTTGAGCTGGAGAAGGCGCGCCAGGCTAAGGCCAAGATCCTATTTGAGGGGGCCCAGGGCACCCAGCTTGACATCGATCATGGGACTTACCCCTTCGTGACCTCCTCCAACACGGTGGCCGGAGGGGCCTGCCACGGGGCCGGGGTCGGGCCAACTACCATAGACTTCGTGCTGGGGATCTGTAAGGCCTATACCACCCGGGTGGGAGGGGGGCCGTTTCCCACGGAACTTTTTGACGAGATCGGGCAGTATATGCGAGAGAAGGGTGGGGAATACGGTTCCACTACGGGGCGTCCACGACGCTGTGGCTGGCTGGACGGAGTAGTCCTGAAAGAAGCGGTAAGGCTAAACGGCCTTTCCGCCCTGGCCATCACCAAGCTTGACGTCCTAACAGGGCTTGATCCCTTAAAAGTGTGTGTGGCCTACGAGCTTGACGGTAACAGGATTGAAACCCTTCCCAACAGTATCCGAGCGGTAGAAAGACTAAAACCCATCTACGAAGAACTTCCCGGCTGGAAAGAGGATATCTCCGGGGTCACCCGTTTTGAAGACCTTCCGGAAAATTGCCGCGCTTACTTGGCTTATATCGAAAAACTGGCTGGGGTTCCCGTGGAGATCGTCTCCGTGGGCCCGGCCCGGCACCAGACCGTCGTGCTCAAGAACCCCTTTGCCTCATTATGAAAGAAAGGGTCCTCGTCGCCAATCGGGGTGAAATCGCCCTTCGCATAATGGAGGCTTGTGAAAGGCTGGGGCTGGACTACGTGGCGGTCTACACCCCAGGGGACGAACAGAGTCTCCACGTACGCCTGCCCCGGGCCAAGGGTAAACCCTGCTACCGTATCTCAAGTTACCGGGACGCCAACGACATTTTGGCGGTGGCAGATGAGGCCAAGTGTACCGCTATCCATCCGGGTTACGGCTTCTTCTCGGAAGACTTCCGCTTTGCCCGGCGGGTGGTCAAACGCAACAATCCTTTAATCTTTATTGGCCCCCGCTGGGAGGTAATCCGGGATCTGGGACACAAACTAAACGTCAAAAAACTGGCTTATGACCTGAATATCCCAGTGATCCCCGGGACGATAAACCCCGTTTACAACGAACTGGAAGCCGAAGCCAAAGCCGAAGAACTCTTCCTCTGGCAGGAAGAAAGGGGGCTTGAACCGCCCAGGATCCTGATAAAGGCCGCCGCCGGCGGCGGAGGGATGGGGATCGAAGAGGTGGATGAACTGGACATGGTGCGGCCGGTCTTCCGCCGGATTCGGGCCTACGCCAAGCGCCTTTTCGGGGACGACGGAGTAGTGATCGAGGTGTGTATCCGGGATTATCACCACTTGGAAGTCCAGCTTTTAGGAAACCAGTTTGGAGAGCTGGTCCACTTCGGGACGCGGAATTGCACCATCCAGAGTATTGGACGCCAGAAGAGGATAGAAATCGCCCCCGGCTTTGACCCTAACTATACTACCTATCCTTTCGAGGCGGAAAGGGTCTTAAAGGATATTATCTCCCATTCCTTGAAACTGGCGGCCCACGTAGGTTACGACAGCGTGGGTACCTGGGAGTGGCTGGTGACCAGAGACGGTAGGGCCTACCTTATGGAGGTCAATACCCGGATCCAGGTAGAAAACGAGATTTCGGCTCGGATAAGTCGTATCAAAGGGCGGGAGCCAAACCTCATCGAAGAACAGATCAGGGTGGCCTTTGGGGAGCGGTTGGGTTATCGTCAGGAAGACATAACCTTTGAGGGGACCAGTATAGAATTTCGTCTCATCGCGGAAGATACCAAAAAGGGTTTTAAACCCCTTTCCGGGGTTATCAAACGTTTCCATTTTCCGAATTACGAATGGTTGAGGGTGCGCACCCACGTTCCCCAGGATGAGCCCTACCGGATCCCCACCGAATTTGACCCTAACCTTGCCCTGGGGATCGTTTGGGGAAGAGACACCTTTGAGGCGGAGAGGCGGGGCTTTAAGTTCCTGGAAGAAACCGTTATCGAAGGGCAGACGGCCAAAGGTGAACCTTTGCGCACCAATATTGATTACCTAAAAGAAAAATTGCCCGAGATCTTAAAATTTTTATGAGAGAACTCCAGCGTTACCTACACGACCTGATAGACCGGGTAATTTATCTCCAGGACATCAAGGGGGAAAACTGGCAGGGTTGCGCCCTCCTGCTCGATGAGCTCCAAAAGCTGAAAGAAGATTTTTACCAAATCTCTGAGGCCAAATGTCAGGAAAAGCTTGAAAGCTTAGAAAACCGTTTAAAAATCCTTGAAGACCGGGCCGCAGCAGCCCTTACCCCTTATGAGATCGTAAAGATTACGCGCCATCCTCAGCGGTTCACCTTGCTGGATATCCTGGAAAACGTCTACGACTCTTACACCGAGCTCGGGGGAGAAGGGGACATCAACGTCGACCCGGCCGTAATCTGCGCCCGGGCCGTGATCTCGCGGCGGGTGGGGGACAAGGTCTTTCTCCACCAGGTGATCGTGATCGGGCACGAAAAGGGCCACGGCGAAGAATTCCGTAACGGAGGCAGTGCCAAACCCTGGGGTAACGAAAAGGCCCTGCGCTACATGAGAGTGGCTGAAACCGAAGGGATCCCTATTCATTTCTATATTTTCACCCCTGGGGCCTACCCCATCGAAGATTATCCCGGGGCCGCCCAGCAGATCGCAAGAAACCTCTATTTCATGAGTAAACTGAAGGTCCCCACCGTGGCCTTCATTTCCGAAGGAGGTTCTGGAGGGGCTGAAGCCATCGGCCTGGCCGATATCCGGCTGATGGCCTCCCGGGGCTATTATTCTGTCATCAGCCCGGAAGGGGCGGCGGCCATAGAGGGTAAACTAAAGGAAGGGGAGCGCCCCAGCCGGGAACTTTTGGAATTCTGTGCCCGGCAACTGAAGATCACCGCCGAAGATAACCTGCGTTTAGGCACCATTGATCGGATCGTTCCGGAACCTCCCTTAGGGGCCCGGCGTTACGACTATCAGTTTTTCAAGCGTCTGAGATACGAGATGATCCGGGCCACTGACGAGGTGATCCTGCGTACCAAAAGTTTAAAGGCCTTTCGCAGCTACGCCCTAAAGCGCAAGTCCGAGGAAGAGAACCCTCCTGACGAGTTCGACATTTACGTGCGCTGGGAACTTTCTGAGGTTGAGATCGAAAAGCTCCTTGACCTGCGCTCCAAGAAATACCGGGCCATGAGCCGGCACGTGCTGGGGCTTAGTAAAAGGTGTCTTAAGGATTATTTCGAAAAGACCCAGGACGTCGGCCTGCGCCTCTACCACGACCTGCGTTACGGGCTTTTGAAACAGGGCCAGCGAGTGATCCAGCGCATGATCGAGGACCTGTCTGGGGAGGGAGCGGCCTTCTTAAAACAGCTTACCGAACCCATCAAAAGTGCCTATGACCTCCTGGCCAGCAAACCCCGCCGTACCAGGGCCAAGGTGGTGGCGGAAGAGACTGCCCTCATTGATCTCCCCGAGCTTTACGTAAGCCCCCTGGCCCTTGAAGACCGCACCGTCACCTGTCCCAACGCCGAGACCCACGGCTGCCCGGACATCTGGGTGCCAGATCTTTACGGAGAGTTTTGCGGGGTATGTCCCAACTGTGGCTATCATTTCCCCCTGGAATACCAGTGGTATTTGAGCAACATCTTTGACGCCAAAAGCGTTAAAGAATTCAACGAAGACATCGAGGCGGGAAATCCGCTGGGTTTTGAGGGTTACGATAAAAAACTGGCCCTGGCCAAGAAAAGGACGGGCCGTAATTCTGGGATTATCACCTTTCAGGCGCGCATCGGGGGTATTTCTCTTATCTGCGCCATGCTCATTGCGGATTTCAGACAGGGTACGGTGGGGGTAGCGGAAGGAGAAAAATTTATCCAGGCCTGTGACCGGGCAAGGATTACCAAACGGCCTTTTCTCGCCTTTGTACATACCACCGGCGGGATCAGGATCCACGAGGGCACGTTGGGAGTGGTGCAGATGCCCCGCTGTACTATGGCGGTGCGGGAATACATTGACGCCGGTGGTCTTTACCTGGTGGTGTATGATAACAATTCTTACGCTGGGCCGGTAGCCAGCTTTTTGGGGTGTTCGCCCTATCAGTTTGCCATCAGGTCCACCAGGATCGGTTTTGCCGGTCCGCGGGTTATCAGGGAGACCACGGGAGAAGACGTCCCGCCTGATTACCACAGTGCGGAAAACGCCTTACGGCGCGGGCATATTCAGGGGATCTGGGACAGACGGGAGCTCCGCAAGAAGCTTTACGAGGCCTTTCTTTCCATGGGAGGCAAAAACCTTTACTATCGCTAAACTGAGATGGCGCTGGATAACCAGAAAATAAACCAGTTACTCCAGAGTTTTCGGGCCAACCCTTACCGCATCTTTGTGGTGGTGACTCCGCATACGGGCTACCTCCGGGAATTTCTGGTCAAAGAAGGGGACGAAGTCAAGGGTCCTGCGGGCAAATGGCTGGAAAAGCCGGGCTCACCGCTTTTTGTCCTGGAGCGGGAAAGAAACCCCAAGACCATTCGGGCCAAGGCCAGCGGCCAGGTGGCCAAAATCAACTGGGAACTCCAGGGCCGTTTCGTGGAGGCCTTCACCCCGGTGCTTGAGATCAAGCATACCCTGACCCAGAAGGAAATTATCGCTGAGCTCTTGCGCAAAATCCTTCACATCGTAACGGCGCCGGAAAAAGCCAGATACTTTCTCTCCCCCGAGCTGGCCCAAAAGATCGAAAAAGCCGGGGAAGGGCGCGTGGTGGTCAAGCCGGGGGACGAACTGGCCATTATGTCCTTTATGAAACGGGAGACCCCTATCGTGCACGAAGGCCCGCCTATGGTGGTTTTCCGGGTCTTTTTCGCCCGCGGCCAGATGGTAGACCAGGGAGAGCCCCTCTTTGGTCTTTGTCTGGAAGAAGAACGACCTTACGTGGAAAAGCTCATCGCGCGGGTCAAAGAGGAATGGCCCACTTAAAGGGGCTGGTGGCTAATTTTACCAAGGCTTACCACCGGGCCCTGGCGGATCTCAAAGAAAAGGAACCCCCCCTTATTTTTGGGCTTCCTAAAGATGAGGTCTTCCGCCGGGGAGAAATTATCGCCAGTGACCTTCAGGTCTATCCAGAGTTAGAGCGGACCACGGCCCTTTTACGTCGTCAGATAGCTGAGGATCTCTCTTTCAAGGAAGGGACCACGGTGGTGGCTTTGCGTTTGACCGGGGCCAAAGGCCGGCTGGGCCGGGCCTGGTTTGCTCCGCCAGGCGGGCTTTGGTTTTCTCTGGCCCTCTACGACGATTTTGGGCCGGAGACCAGAGCCTGGCTTCCCCTGCTCATCGGTTGTGCCCTGGCCGAAGGGGTCCGTTTTTTCGGGGTACCGGCCAAGGTCAAATGGGTTAACGACCTGCTGGTGGCTGGGAAGAAACTGGCTGGCGTACTTACGGAACAAGAGGTGTGCCGGGGTGAGCGCTGGTCTCTGGTGGGGATAGGGCTAAACGTAAATAACCCTCTTCCTCCTGACCTCCCGGCCATTTCTCTCCGGGAAATTTTGGGCCACCCCCTGTCTCTCCCGGAGGTGTTTGGCCGGGTGGCCGCCTGTTTGGTCAAATATTACGGAATTTTCCGGGCGGCTGAAGTTAGGTACTTGGTAGGGGAGCGTCTTCCCTTTAAGCGTATCTTCTCCCTCTTTTCTGATACCCCGGGGCGCACCGTAGTTTTTGGGCAAGATTTACAACGGGAGGCCGGGGAAGTAGCGCAGGTGTTAGAGATTGACGAAAAGGGCCGGCTGGTCTTGGAGAAAAAAGGGGTGCGGTTTTTCTTTTCGGGAGGGGAAATTCTCTATCTTGACTAGCTGTTTTGAAACTCCTGTGGTAAGAAGGAACCATGTTGGCGCGCTTGGTATTTTGGGCCACGCTGATATGGTTGGGTACGGTGGTCGCACCCTGGGCCAAGACCCTGGAAGACCTCTATCAGGATTTTTCACCTCTGCCGGCCCTGGTGATAAGTGTGGAAGGCCAAGAGGTCATCCTGGATAAAGGCCGGGCCGACGGGGTAAACCCCGGAGACCTCTTTACTGTTTATAAGCAAGGCAAAAAGATTATTCACCCTACCACCAAAAAGGTCCTGGGTTATCTCAAAATTCCCGTAGGCAAGGTCGAAGTCAGGCGCCTTGACCAGAACTTTTGCACCGCCACCATCCTTACGGCCCAAGAGGAGATCAAGGTCGGGTTTCCAGCGGTGAGGTTTGCTGATCAGAAAGTCCTGGTCCTTGAGACGGTACCGGGAGCGGCCTTAAAACTTCTTCCCCTCCTGAAGACCAAACTTCCGGATCTTACTTTTGAAGTAGCCAAAGGGATCAGCTGGAACGAGCTTTCCTCCACCTATCTGGCCCGCGAGGGAGTTGACTTGGTCTTCGTTACCGACGGGCGTGACCTGCGGGTCTATAACGCCCGCCTTGAGATCATCCAGATTTACGGCCTTGGGGCCTATGGAGTTGCGGCCCCCCAGACACCCGGGCCGCAGCCAGCCCCCAGGGTTTCACCCCCACCCGCTCCTCAAGAGCCAGCGCTTCAGCCACCTACTCGCCGGCCACCGGCGCCTCAGAGGGTAGTTCCGCCTCCGCCACCTCCTCCGGCAGCTGGTGTCCCGGCTCCGCAGGCTAAAGGGCCTTATCCGTATTCCACCCTGCAGTATCGTCAGCCCATCGCGCCCAGTTTTCGCAAAGTGGGGCGTTTGCCTGAGGTAGTGATTGACCTTGAAGTGGGGGACGCCGACCGGGACGGGCAGCCTGAAATCGTTTATTTAACTCCCAATAGCCTTCATATCACCAAATACCGAGCCCCTGGTTCCTGGCGTTACGATTACCGGGGCTTTGGCAAGATCCTTAATTTTTCTTTGGGGCCCAAAGGCTGGATCGCGCTAAACGTTTACGCGGAAAAGGAAGGGATGCGCAGCCTCCTTTTGCGGTTTTACCAGGGGCGTTTCGAGGAAGTCGTAAAAGACGCTAATTTCATCTTCGGTTTCTTTGATTTTGACGCCGACGGGGTGAGGGAAACCCTCCTGGCCCAGAGTTATGACAAAAACAAGTTTTTTGGTCTACCGGTCTATGACGTCCGGCCTGACCGGCAGGGCAAACTGGTTTACCGGCGTAAGCTGGAAGTCCCCTTAAACTTCCAGATCCTCGGGGCGGCTTTTGCCGACGTGGACGGAGATGGAAGGCGGGAGATAATTTGTGAGAACAAGGCCAGAAAGATCCAGATTTTTAAAGGGCGCCAGAAGATCTGGCAATCAAACCGGAAAGTAGGGGGGTCCATATACTCGCTGCTGGTTTCTTCAGGGGAGGGGACCTTGAGTTACAAAATGGCCATTAGCGCCGAAATCGACCCTATCGTCTATGACCTGAACGGGGACGGGGTCCAGGAAGTGATACTGGTGGCCAACAAGAGCGCCCACCGGGACCTCATCCCGGGGATCCCCGCTTACGAGGCCGGGGAGGTGCTGGTGCTTACCCGGACGGCCATGGGTTATTCCCTCCTTCCCCTTACCGGGAGTTTTGAAGGGCCTCTTCAGGGCCTGGCGGTGGTGGGCCGGGAACTCTTTGTAGTTTACGTAAACGGCAACCCCTTCACCCAGAAAGGGGAATCCTATTTGCTGGCCTTTCCCCTGCGGATGCCGCGCCTTTCCGGGGCCCCTGAAATTCCTTACCGGCCTACTCCTTGACCACGGCCTCGGGGTGTTCTTTCAGGAATTTTTCGAGAAAGGCCCGGTGTAACACGTCAATTTTGGCCTGGTATTTTTCCTGGTCTAACCGCGCCCCTTTGAGCCCACCGCGGAGGTTTATCTCGGAGAGGAAAAAACGGCCGTCTTCTGTCACCAGGAGGTCCAGGTGGGCATAAGGGAATTGGCCGCGTGCCATCACCCGGTGGCAAAAAGAAAGTTCTTCATCGTTTAAGGGGTAGGCCTCAGCCTTGGCCCCGAAAAAGAGGTTGTTGCGGAAATTGTGGGGGTTTTTGCGGGTATAAGCCTCTACGTAATCCCCCAAAATGACCACCCTTACGTCGAAGGCCCCGGGCAAAAAGGGCTGCACCACAAAGGGATAGCTTAAATTACCAAAACAGGCCACGTTGTAGAGGGTTTCAAGGTTGTCCCAGCGATGGATACCCAGCCCACAGTTAAACCTGTTCTGCTTGGTGACCACTTCCTTGATACCTTTGGCCTGGAAGTGGTTTAACAGGCGGATGAGGTCGTGGCGGTCCCGGACCACGGTGGTCTCCGGGATCATAAACTCCTTGAAGATTTCAGCCTGAAAACACTTGGCCCGGGAAAGATACTGGGCCAACAAAGAAGGATAGGCCCTAACCCCCCGGGCGTAAAGGTCAGTATAAAGATATTCTTCCCCCTGTTTAAGGGCCAGTATGCCAATAATGAGATCTTTCGGGCCTAATTGCGGAAAATATCTTCTGAAGGCCCGGTTCGTAACGATGATCCACGGGGGCCGCATTTAAAAAAGCATCTCGAGGAAGTGTTTGTGGTATTTGGTAAGGTCAGCCCCGCATTTGCCGCAGCTGAAACGTATCTCCCCGAAGACCTGGGTGTCGTCCGCGACCGGGGTAAAACTGCCATCTTCGTTTTGGACGTAGCGGGTAGTGATGGTTACGTTTTCGGCAAGTTCGAGGAAGTCTTCGTCATTGCCACAGTAAGGGCACATAATGCGGGTGGTTCCAGGATAGGCCAGCGGTTTTTTGCTTACCACGAAACGCCTCAGGTTGTTTTTGGTAATTTTTCCTTTTCTCATATTAGCGCCCAAAATACCCCGTTATTTGTCCTTTGGCCAAGACGTAAGGTTCAATGGCCTTCTTAAAAGTGGCCAGGTCAGTGTCTTCCGGCAGATCGAGCTTTTCCACGCTTAGGGCGTAAATGGTAAAAACGTAAGGGTGTTTGCCAGTACCTGGTGGAGGTTGAGGCCCCCCGTAACCCACGAAACCAAAGGAATTTTTGAGTTCTTTGGCCCCCTTGGGCATCGCCCTTGGTGAGGCCCCCTCTTCTAACTGGTGGACGTCTTTAGGGATATTTATCACCATCCAGTGGACCCAATTGCGGGCAATGGGGTGGGGGTCAACGCAGAGCAGGGCAAAAGATCTGGTCCCCTCCGGTTCTCCTGACCATTTGAGGGGAGGGGAGATATTTTGTCCTCCGGCACCAGGCATGACGTATTTTAAGGGGATCTCTCCCCCGTCTTCAAAAGCTGGGGATAGGAGCTTCATACGGGCCTCCTTTGCCACGATGGCCATGGCTCCTAGCAGAATAAAAAATACCGGGACAAGGAATATGTGAATCTTTTTCATAGGGTTCTACTCCAGTATAAGCTTTTTGGACGATGATTCAAGTTTAAATATATTTTAGAAATTTTTGATATTTAAAATAAACACCCTGAAGATAAAATTTGCTGGGAAAATTTTGCTAACATGCCAGAAATGGTGCCGGCGAAATTTGTTTTGCAAGAGGTAATTAATTTGCTTTAATAGCCACATTCCCTCAAAGGAGGCAGAGATGAAGTCTACCGATACCAAGCCGGAAAAGTTCAAGCGTCCTTCTAACCTTAGCGAAGAACAGAAGAGGGAGATCTTGGCCAAAATCTGGGCCAAGGACCCTTCCGCTTTTACCGATGATCCCACGCTGCAGGAAAAGATTGGCGCCAGATTAGGATGGGTGGACGCTCCGGAACGGATGCGTCCTTATATTCCGGAATTAAAGAGTTTTGCCCAGGAAATAAAAGAAAATTTCGTCCACATCGTCCACTGCGGTATGGGCGGTTCAAGCCTCTTCCCCCTGGCTCTGGCCAAAATCTTTGGCCCTGAACCAGGTTGGCCCGAATACATCGTACTTGACACCACGGATCCCGAAGAGATCGCCAGGGTGGAAGAGGAATGTGACCTCAAAAAGACCCTTTTTATCATCGCCAGCAAGTCTGGCACCACCGTGGAGACCGTCTCTCAGTTCCGTTATTTTTGGGCCAAACTGGAAGGGCTCTCACAAAGTCCAGGCGCACATTTTGTGGCCTTAACGGATGAAGGTTCCCCGCTGCACCGGGAGGCGGAAGAAAAGGGCTTTCGCAAAGTATTTCTCAATCCCGCCGACGTGGGAGGTCGATACGCGGCCCTTACCTTCGTGGGGCTTTTGCCAGCCGCTTTGATGGGGCTTGAGGTTGAAAAACTTTTGACCACCGCCGAAGAAATGAAGGCCGCCTGTGCCCCGGATATTCCCTGGGAACTGAACCCGGCGGCCTGGTTGTCAGAATATATCGCCGAACGCTTTTTCCTTGGACAGGACAAGCTCACCCTCCTGACGGATCCCCTTTTGCGCCCCTTTGCCCTCTGGGTAGAACAACTGGTGGCGGAAAGTCTGGGTAAGGAATACACCGGTGTTATCCCTATCGTGGGGGAAAGTCCTGGTTCACCCACGGTCTATGGTCCGGACCGCATCTTTGTTTATCTGGGGCTCCGCGGCCGGCAGAATTTATATCAGCGCCTCTTTTCCGATTTGAAAGAGGCGGGTTTTCCCCTAAAGGCCTATTGGCTGGAAGACCGCTACGAGCTTGGGGCGGAATGCTTCCGTTGGGCCCTGGCGGTGGCCCTTTGTGGCGTCTGGCTAGGGCTTAACCCCTTTGATGAGCCTGACGTGATCAGGGCCAAAAAGAAGACCAAAGAAGTGCTTGAAAGCTTTCGCAAAACCGGGGAATTTCCGGTGGAGTTCTATCTGGATGATGATCTTGAGGTGGGTTTTCTTTACGCAGGGGGACTTAAAGTCCAATACCCCCGCCTGCGGGCATCGTTTAAGAAATTTATGTATGATACCCCTCCATGGGGTTACTTTGCCTTTTTGCCTTACCTGCCCTATGATCCCGAAATAGAAGAACTCTTTAACGACTTGAGGACCCTCTTCCGTGGCCGGCGTCAGTGTTCCACTATCCTTGGTTTTGGTCCCCGGTACCTCCACTCCACCGGCCAGCTCTTTAAAGGTGGGCCCCGTTCCGGGCGCTTCATCATCTTTACCCGCAAGGGACGGAGGCCGGAACAAGAAATCCCTGGGGAAGGCTATACCTTCTGGGACCTCCAATTTGCCCAGGCCTTTGGGGACTTTCAGGCCCTTTCTGAAGATGAAAGGCCGGTGATCCACATCCACCTTAGCGAAAACTATAAAGAGGACCTCAAAAAGTTTTATAATTTTATGGAAGTGATCACGCGTCTTACGGATACCGAAGAAGAATGAACCTGGTAGAACGTCTCTTTCTGGCCTTCGCCCTATTGGTTTTCGTCCTGTTGGTAGGTACCCTGGGTTATTTTTTGATTGAGGGTTGGGATCTATTTGACGCCTTCTACATGACCATTATTACCCTGTCCACGGTGGGCTTCGGGGAGGTGCACCCTCTTTCGGAAGCCGGCCGGTTATTTACCATTTTTCTCATTTTTGCCGGGGTTGGTATCGCCTTTTACGTCTTTACCATGGTGACGGAAACCATCATCTCCGGCCAGCTTCAGGACTTTTTGGGCCGGCGGCGCTTAGAGGCCAAACTGGAGGCCTTACACGAACATTATATCATTTGCGGCTACGGCCGTATCGGCCGCCATATCTGTCATATCATCGCCAAGGAGGTACCCTTCGTCATCGTGGAAAAGGATCCGGAAGTCATTAAAGAGATAGAAAAAGAGGGTTTTCTTTACCTTGAGGGAGACGCCACCCAAGAAGAAGTCCTAAAAAGGGTGGGGATTGACCGGGCCAAAGGGCTGGTCTCGGTGCTGCGTTCCGACGCCGACAACGTTTACATCACCCTTACCGCCCGCAGCCTAAACCCAAAGCTTTTTATTCTGGCCCGGGCCGATGAGGAACACGTGGAGAAGAAGTTAAAACGGGCCGGAGCTGATAAAGTGGTTTCCCCCTACCTCATCGGGGCCCGCCGGATGGCGCTCATCATCCTCCGTCCGGCGGTGACAGATTTTTTGGAACTGGTTACCCCGGAACAGAACCTTGAGCTTCAGCTGGAGGAAATCCGTATCTCTGATCGTTCTGATCTGGTGGGAAAGACCCTGCTTGAAAGCGGGATCAGGAAGTTTTCTGGCGTCATTATTTTGGCGGTCAAGAAGGTGACCGGAGAGATGGTCTTTAACCCCCCGCCTAACTACTTGTTTGAGGCCGGAGACGTTCTGGTGGCCCTGGGGGACCGGAAGGGCCTTTCGCTTCTTGAAGAAGTGGCCTCAGGGGACAGAAAATTAACGGAATTCTATTAGTTCTTTTTCCGTTACCAGGGCGTGCATCAGGACGTCGTGGGGCTCAAGGGGGAGCGTTTCGGTTAACTGGCAGGAGAAGGCAAGCGCCACCCTTCTGGCCCCTTTGGCCTTGACGAAAAGACGGTCGTAAAAACCCCCGCCGTAACCCAGCCGCCCACCTCGTTTATCAAAGGCCACTCCGGGAACAACAATAAGTTCGAGCTCTTCGGGGCTCAGCTCCGGATTGGTCTCAGGTGGTTCAGGGATGCCGAAAGCCCCGGGACGTAGTTCTTTAAGGGAATAAAGCCGGAAGAGACCAAGCCTTTTAGGCCTAAAATAGGTCTTGGGAAGATATACCTCTTTTTTGAGGGCCAAGGCCTTTTTAATGAGGGGGTGGGTGTCCACTTCGCTTTTAAAAGAGGCGTAAAGGAGTAGGCGTTTAGCCTCCTTAAAAGGGGGCCAGTTAAGGAGCCTTTCCGTGATCCGGGCCGATAATTTTTCCCTGGTGGAAGCAGGAAGGGCGTCCCGGCGGGCCAGGAAAATTTTTCTTAACTCGTTTTTGGAAGGTGAAATTTTTTCCACGTTTGCTATTTCCAAGGGGATTTGTTAAACCAAAATAAAAATGCCACCAAACTAAGGACTTGTCATGGGAAAGAGGATTTTGATAATCGAAGACGACCAGAAGCTGCGGGATGTTTTGGCCGATTACCTGAAACTTAAGGGACAATACGAAGTGGAGACCGCAGAAGACGGGCTCAAAGGGCTTAAACTCTTGAAAGCTTCCCATTTTGACCTGGTAATCACGGACATCACCATGCCATACGTGAGCGGGATCGGGATCCTTACTATCATCAAAAGGGATTATCCCGAAATTCCTGTGATCGCCATTACGGGCTACGGAGAGGAAGTCAAATCCCTGGCCCAGGAAAAAGAAGCCGACGCGGTGCTAGCCAAACCGATCAACACCGAAGAGTTACTCCAACTTTTACACAAAATGTTAACCAAGGGAGGTTCTCATGCCGCTTAAGGCCTACGTTCTTATCAATACTCAGATTGGAAAAACTTCAGAGGTAGCCGAAACCCTTAAGAAAATGCCAGAAGTAAAGAGGCTTGATATTATCATGGGACCTTACGACATTATCGCTGAAGTAGAGACCAGAGACCACGATGAACTTTCGGAGATGGTTTTAAAAAAGCTGCAAACCATAGATTATATCCAGCACACCATGACCTGTCCGGTGATCAAGGTGGAGGAATAAGGACTTCGTTGAGCAAAGAAGCATAGCGTTTACTTGCGCCGACAAAGCTTTCAAACACCGTGTAGGCCCTCTCTCCCAAAGTTTGGGTTTTTTCCCCATCCCTTAAGAAGGAAGAAAATTGCGCAAAGATTTCTTGGGCGTTTCTAACTACTATTTCTTCCCCCAGTTTCTCTTTTAAGGCCTTGGCCTCATACGGAAAATTGGTCAGGTAGGGGCCGAAGATGACCGGCCTTTTAAAGGCCGCCGGCTCAAGGGGATTTTGTCCGCCCTTGGGGATGAGGCTTCCCCCCACAAAGGCGGCGTAAGAGGCGGCGTAAAAGGAAAGCAGGGGCCCAATCTCGTCTACTATAATGACCCGGGCCCTCTTTTTTTGGCTCCAGAGGGCGTAGGGCAGGCCGTATGAGGCAAGCCATTTTTTCAGCCTTTTTACCAGACTTAGATGTCGGGGCACCAGGGCCACCGTTAAGGTCGGAAAAGTTTTGAGGAGCAGCCTGGTGGCCTCCACCACCTGTTTTTCTTCCCCGCTTCTCACGCTCCCAAAGGTGATAAGGCGGCCGGTGTCTAACAGGGCCTTTATTTCTCTAGGCTTTATTTTTTGGCACCTTTCCCGTAAGAGGTCGTATTTGGCGTTCCCCAGGATGCGGATCTTTTCTTGGGGGGCTCCGAGTTTGAGGAATCGTTCGGCCTCCTTCGGGCCGATGACCCCAACGGCCTCAAAATGATTTAACAACCCGGCCCAGAAATTTTTCAAGAGCAGGTAACGTTTAAGCGATTTTTGTGAGAGTCTACCGTTTAAAAGCAGAATTTTTACCCCGTACTTTCGGGCTGAGGAGATGAGGTTGGGCCAGAGTTCCGTTTCGATGAGGGCGAGGACCTGGGGGCGCACGTTTTCAAAGGCCCGGGCTACAAAGCCTGGGCAATCAAGGGGGGCCAGGGCGATATTTTCTCCTCCCAGGAGTTCCCGCGCTTTCTTAAGGCCGGTTTCGGTCTGGAGGGTTAAAAGAATAGTCAAAGAGGGGTTCTTCTCCCGCAGGGCCTTGATAATGGCGGCGGCCACCCCCGCTTCTCCGACTGAGGCCGCGTGTAACCAGAGCTTGGCGCGGGGCAATTCCCCCCGCCGGGAAGGGCAGAGTTTGCTGGCTATGAAGGGTTCAAGGCCTTGACCTAGTAAACGGTAAAGGCGTAAGGCTAACATCAGCGGTAATGACGCTGTCTTACGGTTTCAAAGAGGGCGATGGCCCCGGCCACCGCGGCGTTTAGGGAGTCGATGGGGCCGTGTAAGGGGATGGAGGCCAGGAAGTCACATTTATCCCTGATCGAGGGCCGCAAGCCCTTCCCTTCGCTACCCACCACCCAGACCAGGGGGAGGTCAAGGTCTAGCTGGTAGATGGTGCTTTCCGCCCGGGCTTCAAGCCCCGCCACCCACAGGTCCCGTTCCTTTAGTTCTTCCAGGAGGCGCCCCAGGTTTTTGGTCTGGTGGATGGGGATGAGGGCGGTGGCCCCGGCTGCGCTTTTCACCACCGTGCCAGTAACCCCACAGGCCCTGTGTTTGGGTATAATGACCCCGTGGGCCCCGGCGGCTACCGCACTCCTGATCAATGAGCCGACGTTCTGGGGGTCGGTAATTTCATCCAGGGCCAGTAGCAGGGCCTTTTTTTGGGATTTTTTGACCTGTTTGAAAATTTCTTCAAGGGGGGCGTAATCAAATTCTTTGAGGTAGGCCACTACCCCCTGGGTTTTGGCCTCTTTAGGCACCGAAGGGGGGGCAAAGTCTTTCTTGATTTTGACCGGGATGTGGTGTTTTTGGGCCCGTTCGAGGATCTGAAAGACCTTTCCCCGCAGTTCTTTTTTGGCGATGATGATCTCTTCGATCTTTTGCGGGCTGTGGCGCAAATATTCCAATACCGGATTAATGCCCCAGATAACTTCGGCCATTTAAGAAAACCTCTTTAAGAGGTCTTGCCGGCGGAAACTGCGTTGTCTTTCGGCCTTGAGGATGGACCAGAGCTCATCAAAGGCCCTGGCCAGCTCCTGGTTGCAGACCAAATAGTCAAACTCCTTGGCCCGGGCGATCTCTTGCCGGGCAAAAGAAAGGCGCCGTTTAATGGTTTTTTCGTCTTCTGTTCCCCGGCTTCTAAGGCGCCTTTCAAGTTCGGCCAGGCTGGGAGGCAGGATAAAGACCAAGACCGCGTCTTGGCCCAATTTTTCCCGGACCTGAAAGGCCCCCTGGACGTCAATATCAAGCAGGATGTCCCGCCCTTGAGAGATGGCCTCCTCCACCTGGGCCTTGGCGGTGCCATAGTAGTGGTCATACACCTTGGCCCATTCCAGAAAGGCCTCTTTTTCTATCATCTTCTCAAAAGTGTCCCGGTCAACGAAGAAATAATCAACCCCGTTTTTTTCATGGGGCCGGGGTTTGCGGGTGGTATAGGAGACGGAGAAGGAAATTTCCGGGTCTGCGGCGAGGAGTTTTTGGCACAAAGTAGTCTTTCCGGCCCCCGAAGGGGCCGAAACCACTAACACCAGACCACGTCTCATTTACGCGGCTTTTTCTTTCCGTTTACGGCTACTTTTCTCGTCTGCCTCGGCCTCAGGACAGCCGCCCTTTTCCTCGGCCTCGGAATAGGCCTTGATAAGGTCCGTGGCCAGGCGTTGAGAGATCGTCTCCGCCTGGATGGCGGAGAGAATAACGTGGTTACTGTCGGTAATAATGATGGAGCGGGTCCGCCGCCCTTGGGTAGCGTCGATCAGGCGTTTGGATTCCCGGGCTTCTTCACGAAGCCTCTTCATAGGGGCGGAATTAGGGTTAACAATGGCTATAATTCGCTCTGCGACCACAGAGTTTCCAAAGCCAATGTTTAAAAGACGACATTTGCAGCTCATTACTAAAGCCTCCCAAAACTTATTATGGATTTCGTGGGAGAGCATAACAAAATGTGAAACAGACGTCAACGTGTGAAATATTTAACAATTTATTCTAGGTTCTGCACCTGCTCCCGCATTTTCTCAAGCGTGCATTTTACCTCGACCGCCAGGTGGGAGATCTGGGCGTTGGCCGCCTTGTTGGAAAGGGTATTTATTTCGCGAAACATCTCTTGGATGAGGAAATCGAGTTTGCGCCCGTGAGGCCCTTCGCCTTGGAGGGTCTTTTCAAACTGGGCCAGGTGGCTGCGTAGCCGGTCAAGCTCTTCGGTAAAATCCGTCCGGTCCGCCAGGATGACCACCTCTTGGTGCAAGCGCAACGGGTCAAGGCCCTTTTCGTGTAAAAGGAGCTTTAGCCGTTCTTCGAGTCTTTGTTTAGCGGCCTGGAAGGCGGGCTCTTTTAGTGCTTCTATTTGGGCAAGGAGTCTTTTAAGGTAGTTTATCTGTTCCTGGAGGACTTCTCCCAGGAAGGCCCCTTCTTTTTTTCTCATTTCCGCAAGTTCGCAAAGGGCTTTCTCAAGGACCGGAGAGAGTTCCTGCCACAGTTTTTCGAGATCTTCTTCTGTTTCCACCGGGGCAAAGACGTCCCTCATGCGCAAGAGATCAGCGGTTGCCACCTCTCCCGTAAGACCAAAGAGGTTTTTGAGGTACTTGAGCCCGGCCACGTACTGGGCCGCCAGAGTCTCGTTTACGTTTAGCGCCTGTCCCTGAGGAGGGCTTCCGGTCAGCTGGACGTAAATTTCAAAACGCCCCCTTTTGAAAAGTTCTCTTAGGCGCCTTCTTATTTTTTCTTCAAGGCCCTGGTATCTTTTGGGCAATCTCGGGATTATCTCTAAAAAACGGTGGTTTACGCTTTTTACCTCCACCCGCAAAGACCACGTATCCCAGACCTCTTCAGCTCGGCCGAACCCGGTCATGCTGTGTAGCTGCATTGGTGGGCCTCCTAATTAAAAGCTTAGGTGACATATAAAATTTTTCTCTCTTTTAGGCAAAGATCTTTTGGGCCCTTCATTTTAATGGTAAATAAAGCCCATGCGTATTTTACGCCTTCAGCGGCCGGATCCCACCCGTCTCATAGAAGAAAAGATTAGCGTGGCCCGGGAGCTTTACGAACTGTGGGGCCAGGATCTGAAAGAAGACGAAGAGCTAAAACCCATGCTGGCCCGCTATCTTCAGGCGGTAAACCGCTCAAACCAGGCCATGGAAGAGGCCGGCACCTTTGATGAATGCTACCGCTGTTCGGTCATCGACCAGAAGGGGTGTTGTAAGATAGGTCTTGAAAACGAATGCACCGTGCTTATTCTGCTGCTCAACCGCATGCTGGGGGTAGAATTTCCGGAAGAAAGGGAAGTGCCGGGGCGCTGTTTCTTTGTAGGGCCAAGAGGGTGCAAGATACTGGCCCGTCCCATGCTTTGCCGGGATTATTTCTGTATCCGCCACCACCAGCGGCTGACGGAGGCCCAGATGGCCCATATTACCCAGGTCTTGAACGACGAGCTGGTCCTGCTTCACCAGATAACCAGCTTGATGCGGCGGCGCCTTGAGGCCTGGACCGGAGATTTTTTATTAGAGCTTGATCTTACAGGTTACGGGGTTTAGGAGGTCGGGATGAAAAAGATATGGTATCTGGTGCTTTCCCTTTTGCTGTTGGCTTCTTGTGCCAAAAAGGAGATCCCGACCGGGGCCCCACCCCCGGAGG
>WGCA01000020.1 GCA_015494065.1 Thermodesulfobacteriaceae bacterium
GAAGGGCTTGATCTCGTCCTTGTCCCCCACGAGGAGGTTTATCTCGTTAAGGTGATTACGGAAGCCGGAAAAAAACTCCTTTCCCTTTCCCGGGCTGAAGAAGGTGGAGAAGAGGAATTCCTTTCCCGTGAAAAGGAATTCAAGGCCAAATTTCCTGTCTCTCCGGCGCTTGAAAAACTCAGGGAAAAGGACCTGATGACCATTTACGAGGCCTCGTTTTGGGAGGAGCTTGCCCTCCCCTGTCTGAACTGCGGGGCGTGTACTTTTATTTGTCCCACCTGTTATTGCTTTGACGTCCAGGACGAAGTGGTAGGTAGCGAGGGAGTGCGGGTAAGACTGCCTGAGGCCTGCATGTTTGAACTTTACAGCCGACACGCCTCCGGTCACAATCCACGCCGCAGTCCGATGGCCCGGTTTCGCAACCGTTTTATGCACAAGTTTAAATATTTTCTCGACGAGTATGGTGAGCCTTTGTGTGTGGGGTGCGGTCGTTGCAACGAAGAATGCCCGGCCAATATCAATCTTTGGGACGTCATCCGGGCGATGAGTGAGGTTTAGGAGGAGATATGGTGTCGGCACTCAAGAAAGACATGATTCCCCTTCCAGCGAAAATTGAAAAGGTCGTCGTGGAAACCGATGACGGCCTGCTCAAGAGTTTCTATTTGCGTCTATTAGACGAAGAGGCCCACAGGGGCTTCAAACACACCCCGGGCCAGTTTGCCATGCTCTCGGTAGCAGGCAAGGGTGAATGCCCTATCGGTATCGCCTCGGCCCCCTCCGAAGAACTAATCATGTTTACGGTCTTTCGTACCGGTCTGGTAACTGACGCCCTTCACCGCCTCCCTGAAGGGACGATCATTGGTTTGCGGGGCCCTCTGGGAAACGGTTATCCGCTAGAAAAATTCCGCGGCAAAAACGTGGTCCTTATCGCCGGCGGTTTTGCGGTCACCACCTTGCGGGCTACTCTGGTCTATCTTCTTGAGCACCGGGAAGATTACGGCGAAATCACTATGATATACGGGGCCAGGAATCCGGGTCTCTTACTTTACAAGGAAGAACTAGCGGCTTGGCGTAAACGGGAAGACATGAAACTTTATCTCACCATCGATCGTGAAGTCCCTGGTTGGGACGGTTTGGTGGGGTTTGTCCCCCAGATCACCGAGCAAGTGGCCCCTTCGGGGGAAAACGCCGTAGCCCTGGTCTGCGGCCCTCCTATTATGATTAAATTTACTTTGCCCGTGCTTGAAAAGTGTGGGTTTGGGCCAGAGCAGGTCTACCTTTCTTTAGAAAACCGGATGCGGTGCGGGATAGGGCTTTGCCACCATTGCAACGTCGGGCCTTTTCTGGTGTGCCGCGACGGCCCGGTCATAACCCTTGCGGCGCTAAAGAGGCTCCCTCCTGAATATTGATCAGATAAGAGGCCGTTTCTTTGTCAGTTCCTAATATGTGCTCGCACAGCCAGGTGCATAAAAATTCAAAGAGTTCCAAAATGGCCTCTTTTTCTTGTTCTCCGTTTTGGTAGGCCTCAAGGAGGCCGTGGAATTCCTGAATCCGGTCTATGAAATAGCGGTGTTCGTGAAAGTGTCTTTCTTTAAGGTCCCTGGGAATTTGGCCGCTATTTTGACCCATAAGTTTTTCTTCGGTGCCAAAGTGCTCAACGGTATAATTGTCCAGGAAATGGAGAATTTCTCTGATTTCTTCCTGGATTTTTCCCTTGGAAAGGAGGAAATGAAGCAAATTTAGGGTTTCGATCAATTTTTGGTGTTGCTGGTCCACTTCAGGGAGGCCGGTTAAGAATTCTTTTTGCCATTTAATGAAGGACATAATTTCCCCCCGCTCGCGAAGAGATTAATATGGCTATCTGGTTTTTCGGTCAAAAGGCCTTTAAGCTTTAATCGTGGTTAGTTTAGTACGTATTTCTCCTGAAAAGGGCTGGCGTTATTCTTTAGTCCTGCTAGCCAGGGATATCCCCCACCAGGTTATTTTTAAAGACGGTAATCTTGAAATTCTGGTACCAGAAGATTTTTTGGCTAAAGCCTGGGAAGAACTCCTGGCTTACGAGGAAGAAAACCATTCCCAACCTCCCAAAATTGAAACCCCTCCGTGGGAGGGGGTATTTTTGAGCTTTTTCCTGTTGACCGCCCTTTTATCCCTTACTTTTGCGCCTGCCTGGCACAGCCGCCTTTTGTCTTTAGGGGCCGGGGATTCGGCCCTTATCAAGCAGGGACAATGGTGGCGGGTCTTTACGGCCCTTTTTCTCCACCAAGACCCGGCCCATCTTTGGGGTAACATGTTTTTTGGTGCCCTTTTCATGTATTTCTTAAGGACCCGGTTGGGCCTCTTAAAGGCCTGGGTTTATACCCTTTTAAGCGGGGGTTGGGAAATTTTTTGAATTTTTATCTTCGCAGTGAACCCCACCTGGCCATAGGTTTTTCTACCGCGGTTTTCGGAGAACTTGGTCTTTTGGCGGCTCTGTCACCAACGCTAGACCGGAAGAAGGGATTTTTATTGAGTACCGGGTTTTTGCTGGCCTTCCTTTCCTTTTTAGGGGTGAGCAAGGGCGCAGACCTATGGGCCCATCTTTTTGGGGCTTTAGTTGGCTTTGCTCTGGGTCTTTTGGTCCGCAAAATCAAATTTAAGTCTTTTTTGCCTTTTTTCGATAAGAATAGTTGAAATCTTTTAGCGGGAGCCCTTGTAAAGAATCCGATATTTTGGAAGGATCTATGGTACGAAACCTGGTGCTACGCCGTTATCCTATGGAATTAAGGGACGGGCTTTCCTATCGGAAGCGGAAAAAGAACGTCTTTCTTCTGGTCGGAGGGATATCGCTTTTCGGTTTTATTTATTGCGCGCTAGAGGTGATCCTGAGCAGTTTCGGCAAGAGTCTCTGCCATAGTGATACCTGTCAGATCGTGGAGTCTTTTTCCCTCCTTCCTCGCCCCGTACTCTCGGCGGTAGCGGCACTTTACTTTTTGGTGCAGGGAATTTTTGCCCTGGGGGCCTGGAAAAGGAGCCAGTTAGCCTTAAAATTTCTGGTCCTTCTGGCAGCTTTGGGTTTAGGGGTTGAGACCGTTTTAGTGGGGCGGCAGTTTGTCGATTACCACCAGCATTGTCCCTTTTGTCTTAAAGTGGCGGGGTTTACCCTCCTTTCTGCCTCCTTGATCCTCTTTTCTTCCAAAAGGTTGGCGGTCTTCGGGGTGGTGGGAGGTGCTGTGCTGGCCCTTTTATTAACTCCTATCTCCCTCACCCCTTTAAGTAACGCGGCGGTAAAACGTATTTACCGGGGGAACCCTCAGGAAAAGATGATCCTCATCTATGCGGACCAGTGTCCTCACTGTCACGAGGTCCTTTCTTTTTGTGAAACTTTAAACGACGTGGACCTTTTGTTATGCCCCAAACAAAAAGCCCTGGCCCTTTTAAGAACTTTAGATATTAAAGGGGTCCCGGTCTTGATTGTTGATAAAAACGGAGAGAAAGAAATTTTAGTAGGCTCAAAACTCATCTTGACCCGTCTTAAAGCGACCCAGAAAGAGCCCCTCCTCCCTTTGGATGAACTTTTGACCCCCGAAGGGGTCTGTTCAGAAGTACAAAAGTGTGAACCATAAGGTCGATTTACCTTTCCTAGTTACCCCAAGGGGGTGCCCCTCTTTTATTAGACAGCTTTTCCTCCCGTGATGGTAA
>WGCA01000021.1 GCA_015494065.1 Thermodesulfobacteriaceae bacterium
CCCGGTGAGCCCCACCCCGGCCTTTACGTCGTGATCTGCGATTTCGATCCCGGCCCCACCTTCAATTCGGGCGTCAATCCCGGCGGCGGCAGAAATGTTAAGCGAGCCCTGGATCCGAAAGTCCTTGGCCACTTCCGGGTCGGTAGAATACTGACCGCTTACCTTGATGTTATAGAACTTGGCTGGCCCCACCGCAGCCCAGAGCTCAAGCCCCAGCCCGATGAAAAGGAAGACGTTACCTATTACAGGGATCCCGTAAGAGGCCCGGGCCTCTAAAGGAGGCAACTCGCGGCGGAAGTCCTTCTGGGAAAAGAGCTCGATCTCGGCCTGGGGGGTGATCTCGCCGCAAACAGTAAAGTGCCCCCAGGGATCGATGATCACCTGGGCACTGCCGGTGAGCCAGTCGGTAAAATGAAAGGTGAGAGTCCCTTCCGCAAAAACGGCGTAGGGCTGATGGAGGGGGCGCCAGCGAGGTACCTTGTCTGCTAGGAGTGCTTTGGCCCGGTCGGCGGTTGCCACCTTGAGACGGACCTTGCCGTCGAACTTTTCGTCCTGGTAGCCCAGTTCTCCCCCGGCTTGTAGGCCTTTTTCGTCCCAGATAAATTCACCCTTGCCCACGGCCTTACCCAGGGTGACATCCGTTTGGACCTTTCCCGTGAGATAACCGTCTTTACGGGGGAGGAGTTCCATCTCTACTTTGGCGATCTTCCCGAAATCTAGACGGGCTTGAGCCCTGGTTACCCTGGGCCCCTGGTCGGTAAGGGAGAGGTCAAGTCCGCCTAAAAAGGCCTTCTGGATCTTGAGCTTTACGTTGGTGGCGGAAAACTCCAGTTCCCCCTGGGGAGTCAGCCTGTTTTTGATTTTTGGCCGGCTAATAACCTTTACTCCCTTGATTCCCAGGGCCAGGGGATAACGTTTGAGGACGGAATTTAGACGGTGGAAACCCAGGTAACCTTTCCCGGCTCGAAAGGCGAGGCTTCCTGTTATCCTCCGCGGCCTTACCCGGAGGTAAAGCCCTAGGTCCCTGGTGGGCAAGGCCGGGTTTTGTAAGGGGAGAAAACCATCTCCCCGAGGCCCCCTTTTGGTGTTTTTTATCTCGATTTCACCCCGGGCCAGGGGGCTGAAGGAAAAGGAAAGCCACCTGGTTTCGTTCTTGGGCACCAGGGCCTGGATCTCGTTTAAGACCACTTCTTGGGGGCGGCCCCTTAGCTCAACGCTGTCTTTTTTCTCTTTAGGGGCCTGGGCCTTCATTTTCCCTCCCACATGGCTCCGAGCTTGGCCATTTCCAGGGCCAGGGCCTCTTCGATCTCCTTGGGGCCAACCGGGCCCCCTCCGGCAAGGTGGGCGGCGGTGAGAACGACGTTGCGTATCTGACCGCCGCTTAAATGGTACTGCCGGGCCAGTCGGCTGACCTCAAGGCCGCGGGTCTCAGGCAGGTAGGCCAGGAAACGCCGCCACAGTTTGGCGCGCGTTTCTTCGTCCGGGAAGGGAAAGCGGATGACCAGATCAAGCCGCCTCAGGAAGGCCTCGTCCAAGGCGGGTTCAAAATTGGTCGTCAGGATGACGCTGCCCCGGTGGTCTTCCAGGCGCTGGAGGAGGTAGCTGATTTCCATATTGGCGTAGCGGTCTTGCGCCTGGCGGCTCTCTACCCGGCGGCCAAAAAGGGCCTCAGCCTCGTCAAAGACCACGAGCGTTTCCGGAGAGACCAGTTCTTCGAAAAGGTGGCGCAGGTGTTTCTCGGTCTCTCCCACCCACTTGCTCGCCACGCCAGCTAGATCCACCACGATCAGGGGCAAGCTTAGGGCTTCAGCCAGGGCCTCGGCGGCCAGGGTCTTTCCCGTCCCAGGGGGCCCGGAAAAGAGGACGTTTACCCCTCGCCGCGGGTAGGCGAGATAGGCCAACCCGGGCTCTTCCCAGACCAAATGGCGCCTTTTAAGGCGCAAGAGGAGGTGTTCAAGGAGGTCCTTTTCTTTTGGGGGTAAGACGAGGTCTGCCAATTTTCGTCTGGGTTTCCTCACTATGGCCAGCCCCGCGGCCTTCTGGCGATATTTTTCCAGGAGAAATTCCTGGAGGGACAGGTTGGCCCTGATGAGGCTTTTCAACGCCCGCCGGGAAAAGGGAAGGGGGCGGGATTCCGTGAGCCCGCAGTCTTTGAACACGTCAGCCAGGTATGAGGCAGGCGGGTGAGGGACCAGAAGGCGGTCATCAAAAAGGCCAAGGGGTTTATGGGCGATTAAGACCAGATAGAAACCAAGGTCCTTTATTAGGGCCTGCGGAAGGTCCCTGGCCTGGGCCTCGGTAAGGACGACGAGACGGCCCTCAAAAAGGGCTTCGCGGAGGATCTCTCCCAGGGTGTCATCATCGACCGCCGGCAGAGAAACCGTCCAGGCCTTAAGACCGATCTCCCCCAGGGCCTCTTCTAGGGCCAAAAGGGCAGCTTCTCTTTCCCCTATTAACTCCAGGAGAAAGGGCCTTTCTTCCTCTCGACATCGCCGGGCCACGGAGACGATCTGGCAGGCCAAAGGCCCTGTATTTCCGTTTGGGGCGGGGGATAACTCTTCTACCTGTTCAAGCACGGGCCTTAGCCCGGAGAGGCGGTCAAGGAGCATTTCGGGGAGGCGATAAGGGCGGTCAAGGAGGGGATATTCATCAAAGGCTTTGAGGAAACGAATAAAGCGGAAACGCCTGAGCTTTCCCCAGGGATAGTATAGCTCACGCAGGCGTGTATAGGAAAGGCCCAAAAGCTGGGCCAGCATCCGCGGGGTAGCCCAGGGAATTTCGGCAGGGGAAGAGAGCTTTCCGCTCTCCAGGGCAAAGGGCAAAAGGAGGGCCAGCTTTTCCTCCTCTTCCAAGGAGAAGGTCTCGGTGAGAAAGGACCAAAAATTGGCCTCCAGGTCCTCTCGCGCCAGCGCTAAAAAATCAAAGAGCGGCTTCAATAAATATGCTCCCTTTGCCCCCTCGATTTTTCAAATGCTGAAATTTTGAAATCGGCTTTAAAAATTTTTGAAAATTGGCTTCAATTTTCCTTCTATCGAATTTGATATTTTTCTGTCAAGAAAAAACTGAAATTTTTCGGCTTGAAGGCCAAATTTTTTAAACTTTGGCCCCCTAGAAGGCTTTTTGGTTTTTGCGTAAAGCCCGTCCGAAAAGAAAGATTATGGAGGATTTTCGTAAGCGGGTGGCCGGTCACCGGGAACGTTTGAGGCGTAAATTCTGGGAATACGGTCTTTCTGCCTTTACCGACGAAGAGGTCCTGGAGCTCTTGCTTATTTTTGGTACCCCGCGCAAAGATTGTAAACCTGCGGCCCGGGCGGCTTTAAAACGCTTTGGTGATTTGGCTGCCGTGCTTGAGGCCCCGGTCGAGGAGCTGAAAAAGATACCGGGCATCGGGCCCAGAAATGTGCTCGCCATCAAGTTTGTGCACGCCGTGGCCAGGCGTTTTCTCGAGCGGCGCCTCAAGGATAAACCCTATCTTGCCTGCGCCCGGGAGGTCTACGAATATTTAGCCCACAGCATGATAGACTTGAAAAAAGAAGTCTTTAAGGTCCTTTATCTGGATGCTAGAAACCACATCATGGCGGTGGAAGACCTCTTTCAGGGGACGGTAAACGAAAGTGTGGTCTATCCGCGGGAGGTCTTTGAAAGGGCTTTTGCCCTGCACGCCAGCGCCATGGTCCTTGCGCACAACCACCCCTCCGGGGACCCACAGCCTTCAGCGGCAGACATCGTGCTCACCAGAAGGCTTTATCTCGCCGCCAAACTCCTTCAGGTCTCGCTTCTTGACCATCTCATTATTGCGCAGAAAGGATATTTCAGTTTTGCTGAAAAGGGTCTTTTGGCCCAAATTGCCAATGAGGTGGCCGAGAACCTATGAAGGTCGTTATGGCCAAAAAAGCCGGTTTTTGTATGGGGGTGCGGCGGGCGGTCCAGCTCGCTATCAGGGCCTCTTATGAGGCGGAAAAGCCTGTTTATACCTACGGGCCCCTGATCCATAACGAACAAGCCCTTAAGCTCCTGGAAATGTTGGGGGTCAAAACCCTAAAGGAGATCCCTAAAAAGGCCCACGGGACCATCATCATCAGGGCCCACGGGGTCCCCCCTGAGGACAAAAAGCGACTTAAAGAAGCCGGGTTTAAGGTGCTCGACGGGACCTGTCCCCGGGTGGCCTACGTGCAGGCCCTAGCGCGTAAATACAGCCGGCAGGGATACCAGGTAATAATCGTGGGGGACCCGGATCACGCCGAAGTAAAGGGGATTCTTGGTTACGCCGGGGGCAAAGGGTTGGTGGTCAGCAGTTTCAAAGACCTTGAGCGCCTTCCTCCGCTGAAAAACTACGTAGTCCTTTCCCAGACCACCCAGGACGAAGAACTCTTTGAGCTCCTTGCCCAGGAAATCCTGGCCCGTTTTCCCGGGGGCAAGGTCTATCGCACCATCTGCCGGGCCACCCATGACCGCCAGCGAGAAGTTCGCCGGCTGGCTAAGGAATGCGATGCCATCGTGGTGGTGGGGGGCAAACACAGTGCCAATACCAAAAGGCTGGCTTTGATCGCCAGAGAGGAAGGAAAAGAGGTCTTTTTGGTGGAAACTGCTGATGAACTCGACCTGGAAAAACTCAAGAAATACCGCAAGGTAGGGGTTACCGCAGGGGCCTCCACCCCCAACTGGGTGATCAACCAGGTAGTCCGGACGTTGGAAGAACTTCCCTCTCCTTACGAAGCCGCCTTCTGGCGGGTAGGGCGCAAGGTTTTGCGTTTCCTTTTTGAAAGTAATCTGGCCCTGGCTTTGGGGGCGGCCTCTTTGAGCGGAGCGGTTTTGTGGGCCGCCGGTTTTCCCTGGCAGTGGCCTCTGGTACTCATGATTTCACTTTTTTTATTCGCGGCCCACACGGTCAACCGCCTGGTCGATCTCAAATCTTTGCGTTTGAATGATCCCTTCCGGGCCAGATTTTTGGAAAAGAACCGCAAGATATTCTCTTTGCTTACGGCAGCCACTTATCTGTTGGCTTTGGGGATTTCTCTCAGTTATGGCGTGCCGGTTTTTTGGCTCCTTCTCTTCCTGGTGTTGACGAGCATCGTTTATAGCCTTCCCATCTTTGGGCGCAATGATCATTTCTCCCCGGTCCAGCGCATTCCTGGGGCCAGAAGTCTATTTATCGCGCTTGGCTGGTGGGCCGCTATGATCCTCCTGCCGGCTTTTGTCTTTTCCTATCAGCCGGTCT
The DNA here is from genome assembly GCA_015494065.1 of Thermodesulfobacteriaceae bacterium. GTDB lineage: Bacteria > Desulfobacterota > Thermodesulfobacteria > Thermodesulfobacteriales > Thermodesulfatatoraceae > Thermodesulfatator. Next base: position 5,219 of record WGCA01000021.1, read on the forward strand.
TAAACTGGCTGGGCGGATTGGTTTTTATCATTGCCTTTATGCGGGCAGTCTTCCTTGAACTGCTCGAACTGCAAGGGGATGGTTTTGTGGGTAAAGAGACCCTGCCCGTCTTTTTGGGGAAAGAAAAGACCTTTTGGGTGCTTAAGGGAATGTGGTTCCTCTTGGGGCTTTTGGTATTGGGGGGGCTTGTGAGCGGGGCCTTCCCTCCCCCTTATGCGGCCTTGTTCTTGGTGGTGGCTTACGTATATTTTGTCCTCCACCAGTATGAAAAGGAATTGCTTGGCCGAAACTTTTATCTTGAGGTCTTGGCCGAAGGGCTTCCTATAATTACAGCCTTGTCTTTGCTTGTGGCCGAAGGAGGCAACCGCCTTGTCTCCAAGAGATGAAGAATTTATGAGGCGCGCCCTTTCTCTGGCGGAAAAGGCCGCCCTTTCCGGCGAAGTGCCGGTGGGGGCTGTTTTGGTAAACGCGGAAGGTAAGATCATCGCCGAGGCCTTCAACCGCCCCATCTCGCTCTGTGACCCTACGGCACACGCGGAAATCATCGCCCTGCGCGAGGGGGCCCGCCAATTAAAGAACTATCGCCTTTTAGGGACTACTCTTTACGTCACCCTTGAGCCTTGCCCGATGTGTGCGGGTGCTTTAGTTTATGCTCGGGTAAGACGGCTGGTCTTCGGGGCTTTTGACCCTAAAGCAGGTGCGTGTGGCTCGGTGTATAATATTGTAAACGATGAGCGCTTAAACCACCGCTTAGAAGTAACCGGTGGGGTTTTAGCGGAAGAAGCGGTTGCTCTTTTAAAAAATTTCTTTAAAGAGAAACGTTAGGAGGGGTGCCCGAGTGGTCGAAGGGGGCGGCCTCGAAAGCCGCTGAGGGCCTTTGGCCCTCCGGGGGTTCGAATCCCTCCCCCTCCGCCAATTTGTGTCTTGTAGTGGGTCAAATTACCCATTAAAATGCTTGCCTGTAGGAGGGGTGCCCGAGCGGCCGAAGGGGCACGACTGGAAATCGTGTGTGCGGGCTAAACCCCGCACCGTGGGTTCGAATCCCACCCCCTCCGCCAGTTCTCTTTCCAAAAGCGGAAATTTCGTTAAGATAGGCCAATACAATGGCTGCTGGGTCCTGCGCGACGGATCCCTGTGAACCCCGCCAGGCCCGGAAGGGAGCAACGGTAGCAGGGCTCTCCGGGTGCCGCAGGGGTGCCCAGCGGCCGCCAGCGGAAGCGCCAGGGGCCTGGTGGCCCCCCCGGGCTTCAAACCCGGTGCACCGTCGGAGACGGCGGTGGGTGGGTTCGATTCCCATGCGCTTCCGCCATTTCTTACGTTTGCTTTTGCGATAGTTTCAGCTTTGCCGCAAATTTGTATATCCTTTTTATCCTTTTGCGTTCGCTATTTTGAGAATTCCTAGTCAGAAAGTAGCTTTTGTGTTAGCAACTTTCAGCAATATTTAAGAATAGATTCAGTAACACTTAACAATAAATAGGAATAAATAGGTCTTAAAATACTGCTGTTCTTTCGTTTTCTATTCCCACCTATAGCGAGGTTGTTAGTCTAATCATCGACGTTTTTTTTATTATTCCTGGCCATTACCTCATATTCAAAATTTTTTAAAAAAACCGCTTTTGATTGCCACTCAAGGAATTGCTAAATAGCAACGAAAACTAATTGGGAGGAAGGTCAAATTCTGCGAGGAGGTGGCTATGGTTAAACGGTTTTGGTGGTTGTCTTTATTTTTGGTGTTGGCCGTAGGCTGCACCCAGGAGCTCGCGGAGAAGCGGGCCCAGGTAATCAAGCCACCAGAGGTGGCGCCTGGGGCGGAATACCTGGGTTCAGAGGCGTGCCTCGAGTGCCATGAAGACATGGCAGCCGAGGCTAAAACCAACGTGCACCTGCGGCTGGCTTCGTATGAAGTGCCCGGTTATCAGGTAGGTTGTGAAGGTTGTCATGGTCCGGGTTCTGTCCACGTAGACGAGGGAGGAGATACTGAAAAGATCCTCCGCTTTGGTGAAGAGGGGCTTGAAGGCGAAGAGGCTTCGGCGGTCTGTCTTACCTGCCACCAGGGAGGAGAGACTGCGCACTGGCTCGGTTCAGAACACGCCGAAAATGACATGGCCTGTACGGATTGCCACCGCGTTCACCACAATCCTAATCCCCAACTTTTAGCCGCCAAAGAATTCGATCTTTGCAGCAAGTGTCACCGGGATGTTCAGGCCAAGATGTACTTCATCTCCCGCCACCCGGTAAAAGACGGGCAAATGAGCTGTACCGATTGTCACAACCCGCATGGTACCGGCAACCCCATCGCCGGGATGCTCCGCACTGAAGAGCGCTTGAACGACCTCTGTCTCACCTGCCATACCCGTTACCAGGGACCTTTTGTTTTCGAGCACGAACCGGTGATCG
>WGCA01000022.1 GCA_015494065.1 Thermodesulfobacteriaceae bacterium
GGAGGGGCCACACCCGTTCCCATTCCGAACACGGTCGTTAAGCCCTCCAGGGCCGATGGTACTGCCGGGTTACCCCGGTGGGAGAGTAGGTCGGTGCCCGGGTTAAAAGCTTGAAGGCCCGGTTGGCAACCCCAACCGGGCCTTTTTTGTTTTAGACCTTTAAATCTACCTTTTGTCCGGTATTCTCTTCGGGGGATTTTTGGTAAGGGTTTGTTTTCTTGCCGGTTCCCTGGTTTTTCAATCTCTGTTTTATGATTTCCATAAGGGCCTTTTGGGCCATTTGGTCAGCCTTAGCGGCAACTCTTAAGTCTTGGGCAGAGGGGTGCAAGGGGGCTAAAGCCGCCCTCTTTATTCTCCGGGCCTTCTCTAGGGTTTTTTCCGGGTCCCGGGGTATGGGGCTAGTGTCAATCTTAACCTCTCCTGCTACGGCGTATTGTCTGCCGTCTGGCCCTTTTATCGTCTTAAGGGACATTGTTCGAGCATAAGGCCCTGCCGCCAGGAGATGAGCCCTTTCATGGGCCCTTACCTCACGGTCTCTGGCCTTTAGTTCCTGAAGGAGCTTCTTTGCGGCCAGTTCTTGGGGAAGATTATAAAGGTTCTTTTTCGCTTGGCTTGGCTCCCCGCTTTTTGCCCTGTAAGGACCAAGGTTCCAAGAGGTGTTATTTATTAATCGTAAAAGATTTCCCATAATAGGGTTCCAGAGGCTTTTAAATAATACAAACGCCAAGCATAGAATGACAATTTACTTATCGGATAAAGGCTTGAAAAAGAAAAAAATTTTGCAGCAGGCAAGAAAATTTCTCTTGGCCCGTGGTTTTGGTAAGGAAGAGGCAGAGAGGGAAATCCTTTTGATACTTTCCCATCTTTTAAGGTGTAGACCCCTTGAAGTCTATTTTATCCCTGAGGGAAAGCTTGAAGCGGTGGAAGGGGACTTTTGGTCCCTTCTTAAAAGGCGGGCCCGAGGAATTCCCCTGGCTTACGTGCTCGGCGAGGTCGAGTTTTACGGGCGGCCCTTTAAGGTTGGTCCGGGGGTCCTTATTCCGCGTCCGGAAACAGAAATTTTGGTGGAAGTAGTCCTCCGTATCTTCAAAGAAGAGGCCAGGCTTTTAGAGCTCGGCGTAGGTTCGGGTTGTATTTCCTTAACCCTGGCGCTGGAAAATCCTCTTTTAAAAATTTTCGGGGTTGAAAAAAGCCTCAAGGCTTTACGCTACGCCCGCCTTAACCGCAAAAAGCTAGGCCTTGAAGGCCGTGTTTATTTTATTGGTGGGGACTGGTTTAGCCCCATAAAAGAAAAGCCCCTTTTCCAGGCCGTTATTAGTAACCCTCCCTATATTGCCCCGGAAGAATGGGAAGGGTTGTCCCCTGAGGTTAAATATCATGAACCACCTGAGGCCTTGCTGGCCGAAGAAGAGGGCCTTTTTTATATCGCCAATACCCTAAGGGAAGCCCCCAAATTTTTGGTACCGGGGGGCCAGGTTATTTTAGAAATAGGCTTTAATCAGAAAGATCAGGTAACTTATCTAGCTCAGAGCTTGGGTTATCAATACCGCTTCGAAAAAGATCTTTTGGGCTACGAGCGGGTCCTGGTGGCCCAAAAAGCCAACCGTAAATAAAAATCAAAACATATCCATATTCAAAAATTGGGAACGGATCCCAATTTTTCGCGTAAATATCTGTAACCGTATCCAATAACGGAATTTTTTATGCTTTTTACTAGCCAGGACAGGATATCGAAAATTAGGAACGGATCCCAATTTTGGGTGGTCGCAAATTCTAGGGAGAACCTTTTATTTTTGGAAAAATTGAGGTGCGATTTTTTGAGGACGTACCAAAAATAGGAACGGATCCCAATTTTTGTTGGCGTATACTTGCCGTGACGGAAGGAAGATATTTGACTTATTATGAAAGAAGCTTTTAAGTTGGGGCTCCTTTTATGCTAGAAAATAGCTGTCTTTTTGTGGAAGGGGGGCATAAACTCTCAGGGGAAGTTACCATTTCCGGGGCCAAAAACGCGGCCCTTCCGGCGCTAGCAGCTACCTTGTTGGCCCCTGGAGAATATCAATTTTTCAACGTCCCCTGGCTTGTTGACGTCCAAACCATGCTGGATCTCCTTTGCCGTTTGGGGGCCCAGTACGAAACTACCAACGAAGTCCTTTACGTGGATACCAGTAAAGCGCAGGACACCCTGGCCCCTTACGAAATCGTTTCCCGGATGCGGGCTTCGGTATTGGTTCTGGGTCCGCTGCTGGCCCGGCACGGGCGTGCCCAGGTGGCTTTGCCCGGGGGCTGCCCCATCGGGAAACGACCGATTGACTTTCACCGCAAGGGCTTAGAACTGATGGGGGCCAAGATCCGCATCGAACACGGTTATATCATGGCGCGTGCCCCCAGGCGTGGTCTCTCTGGCGCCGAAATAATATTTGATTTTCCTTCAGTTACCGCCACGGAAAACCTGATGATGGCTGCGGTTTTGGCCCGTGGCCGCACGGTTATCCGTAACGCCGCACGAGAGCCGGAAATTGTGGCCCTGGGGGCCATGCTAAAGCAAATGGGGGCCAAAATTGAAGGTCTGGGGACGGAAACCCTGATTATCGAAGGGGTAAAGGAGCTTTCTCCCACCAAGGTGAGCATAATCCCGGATCGTATCGAAGCCGGTACCTATCTCATGGCCCCGGGCATTACCGGGGGCGAGATTGTGGTGAAAAAGGCCGAACCAGCCCATTTGGAAACGGTGATCGCCACCCTTAGAGAAATTGGCCTCAAGATCGAAGTAGACGGAGACCAAATCTGGTCCCAACGAGGCAAGCAATTAAAACCAGTCAAAATCCGCACCGCCCCCTACCCGGGTTTCCCCACGGATTTGCAGGCCCAGGCCATGGCCTTATTAAGTACCGTAAAGGGCACTTCCGTAATCGTGGAAACCATATTTGAAAATCGTTTTCTCCACGTGGAAGAGTTATGCCGCCTGGGGGCCAATATTACGGTTGAGGAACGAGTGGCGATAATTCAAGGGGTTAAAAGACTTCAGGCCGCTCCGGTTAAAGCCACCGATTTGAGGGCCAGTGCCTCTTTGATCCTGGCGGCCCTGGGGGCAGAAGGGGTTACCGAGATTTCAAATATTTACCATCTCAAAAGAGGTTACGAGGCCATTTGCCAAAAATTCGGCAACCTGGGGGCCCGCATCTGGGAGGCGCCGTGTCGGAATTATCCTTAAAGGCCCTTTCTTTTGAAGAAATCAAAGGGCAGGAAAAAGCGCTTTTCTTATTAGAAAGGGCTTTATCTTCGGGGCGTCTGGCCCACGCTTACTTGTTTGTGGGACCTTCCGGAGTGGGGCGTGAGACCACGGCCCTTTCCTTTTTCGGACGCCTCATCTGCTTAGAAAATAATTTTTGTAAGAGCTGTCTCCCCTGTCGTAAGTTTTTGCGGGGGGTCCACCCGGATATCGAAATTTTGGCCCCTCAGGGTAAGAACATAAAAATTGAACAGATCAGGGCCCTGGAAGGAAAGCTCCATTTTCAACCCCTTGAGGGACAAAGGCGGCTGATATTGCTACCCCAGGCTGAGCTTTTGACCCGGGAGGCTGCCAACGCCCTGCTTAAGTCTTTAGAAGAACCGCCTCCTTACACCATCTTCGTTTTACTGGCTCAGAGCACGGAAGCCATCCTCCCCACCATCGTTTCCCGCTGCCAGCTAATCAGGTTCAGGCCCCTTCCTTCTTCAGTGGTTAAGGAGTTGCTTATTGAGCGTTTCGAGAAACTTCCGGAGGAGGCAGAGGGGCTGGCGTTGTTGGCTGAAGGGAGTTTGGGCCGTGCTTTGAGGCTGGCGGAAAAAGGGATGTTGGAAGAACTTTTTCGTTTCGTCCAGGCGGTCTCAGCGGGGCGTCCTTCTTATTTGGTGAACATGGCTGAGGCCATTGCGGCCTTGAAGGAGGAACAATCCCTCTTCTGGGAATTGGTACTTTTGTGGTTGCGGCGCGCCTGGTTATCATATCTGGGGCTTTGCGCTTACCCTGCACTCCTTCCCGCAAGGCCGCCCCGGGCGTTTATTCCCGCTGCCAGCCAAAAGATCATGAAAATTTTCCCCGGCCTTGAGGCCAATCTCAACCCGGAGCTCTTGACCCTTTCCCTTTTGACGGAGCTAGCGCGCCTTTGGGGTGAGACCAAGGGGCTGGAAGTAAGCACCCAGGGCGCAGGGGCGGCATAAAAGACGTCCCTGTCTTTCTACTTCTCGTCCGTCCTGTACCCAGGCGCCACAAACCGCACACTGGACCCGTTTTTGAGGCCTTCCAGGAAGATCAAAGGGAGAGATGTTTACCCTTACTTCTTGGATTTCAAAGAGTTCTTCTTCAGGCATAACCCGGTAGGCTTCAAGCTGTCGGCGGTATTTGTCCGGGATCTCCGGGAAATATTTGCGCGCCAGCTCCCGGGCCTCCTCCCGGGCCAGGATACGGAAGGCCTTTTCGGTTTCAAGGTGGTAAAAAGTAGCGGCCATAATCCCGTAATCAAAAAATTTTAAGGACCTCTTGCCAAGGCTGGCCCCGGTAACTGACTGGATGGCGTCGGTGGCGCAGCGGTCAATTTCCACAAAGACCAGGAATTTTTTCCGGTCATTTCCTTTAGGGTCCGTAATGCCGATCAACTTTAAGCCCAGTAAAGCTAACCGGACGCCCAGCACCTGACCTGGGCACAGGTGTCCGTGGGTTTTTACCGATTCCGCCAATATTTCTTCAAAAGGGACCTCAAAGATGTTCATGTCTAAACTCCGTTCGGGCAAGGTGTTTTTTGATTTGGGCCGCAAGTTTGCGGTTAAACCCGGGAAGAGAAGCGAGTTCTTCTTCGCTGGCCCGGGCGATATCTTCGATACTGCCGAAATGTTTTAAAAGAGTCTGCTTCCTTTTAGGGCCCACCCCTGGGATTTCTTCAAGCACCGATCTGAAGGTCGCCTTGGAGCGTCGTTTCCGGTGAGAGGCCAGGGCAAATCGGTGGGCCTCGTCCCTTACTCTTTGTAAGAAACGCAAAAGCTCGCTGTGCCGGGCCAGGGAAAGGGGATTTTTACGCTGGGGGAGATAGATTTTCTCTCCTTCTCCCTGTCTTTCTTTGGCCAGGGCGACGAAGTCGACCTTGTCCTTGAGGTCTAGTTCTTCAGCGGCGGCCAGAGCGGCCTGGAGTTGCCCTTTGCCTCCGTCAATGAGCATAAGGTCCGGGACCCTTTCTTCTTCAACGGCGTGTTTTAGGTGACGTTTTACGGTTTCGTAGATCATGGCGTAATCGTCAGGGCCGGTGACGGTTTTTATATGATAACGCCGATAGTATTCCTTGTCCGGGGCCCCGTCCAGGAAAGAGACTACTACACCCACTGGCAATTCTCCCTGGATATTGGAAATATCAACACCTTCTACGCGCCGGGGGAGATGGCGAAGTCTTAAGCACGCTGCAAGCTCTTCGGCCAGTTCTTCAAAGGGTCTTTCTCCAGCCAGCCGGGCCGCCAGGGCTTCCCGGGCGTTCTTAAGGGCCATTTGGACCAGTTCTTTGCGTATGCCGCGTTTGGGGGCTTTGATGCGGACTTTTTTATCCCCCAGCTCACTTAGCCACTCTTCCAGTAATTCCCGGCCTTCTGGTTCCCGGGGTAGGAGGATTTCGTCGGGTATGTATTTCCCTTCGTCATAAAATTGCTGGATTAAGGTGGCGTAAAGTCCTTCTTCGTCTCCGTTGGTCCGGCTCAAATGAAAACTCTTTTTACCCAGGAGGGCACCGGCCCGGATAAAGAGGACCACCCCGGAGACCTTTTCCCTTTCTCTGGCCAGGGCAAAGACGTCCAGATCTATTTCTTCCGCCAGGTTGACCGCCTGGGATTCAACGGTCTTCTGAATGGCCTGGATCCGGTCCCTGATAACCGCCGCTCTTTCAAATTCGAGCTTTTCAGCGGCTTCACGCATTTCAGCCTCAAGCCTCTTGAGGACCTGCCTGGTCTGTCCCTTGAGGAAAGAGATCGCTCCTTCCACGATCTGGCGGTATTCTTCCTCACTGATTAGCCCTACACAGGGGGCAGGACAGCGGCCGATCTGATAGTAAAGGCAGGGGCGCTGCCGGCGCCTGAATTCGGCGTTGCTGCAACGCCTGACCGGGAAAAGGCGGGTCAAAAATTTGAGCGTCTGTCGCACTGCTCCCGCCGATGGATACGGCCCAAAATAGAGGGCCTTGTCCTTTCTTTTGCGTCGTACCACCGTAAGTCCGGGAAAACTTTCCTGAACCGAAAGGCGCAGCAGGGGGTAAGCTTTATCGTCTCTTAAGATTACGTTGTAACGAGGCCGGTGTTTTTTTATCAGGTTGGCCTCAAGCACCAGGGCCTCTTTTTCGCTCCGGGTGACGATGGTCTCAAAGTGCCTGGTCTTGGCCAGTAAGACCTGAGTTTTATAGGGAAGGTCAGCCCTTAGATAGGTTTGAAGGCGACGGCGCAAATTTTTGGCCTTGCCCACGTATAAAACTTCGTTTTTGTCTCCCTTAAAGAGGTAAACCCCCGGGCTTTCCGGAACCTTTTTGACTTCCTCTTCCTTAAGCGGCATGGTCAAGCAGGACCACGGCGTAAGTAGCGATGCCTTCTTGGCGGCCGGTAAAACCAAGGCCTTCGGTCGTTTTGGCCTTGATGTTTACTTGTAAGGGAGACAAACCCAAGGCCTGGGCCAGCCGTTGGCGCATCTGGTCTTTGTACGGTTTAAGCTTTGGCCTTTCGCAAACGATAGTGAGGTCAGCGTTGAGGGGTACCAGGCCTTCTTTTTGCAGGAGCTGCATGGTCTCTTTAAGCAGCTCAAGGCTTGAGGCGTTCCGGTAACGTTCGTCGGTATCCGGAAAATGCTCGCCGATATCACCCAGGCCTGCCGCCCCGAGCAGGGCGTCAATCAGGGCGTGGGTGGCTACGTCGGCGTCTGAGTGTCCCAGGAGGCCGTATTCGTAAGGGATCTCTACCCCACCAAGGATGAGTTTGCGGCCTTGGACCAAGCGGTGCACGTCAAATCCAAAGCCTACCCTCATGGTCCCTCTCCTTTGACTATTTTAGCAAGCCCTTTAAGGGCTTCTGGGTAGACACTGCGTAAATGAATGTCCCGCTGCGGGAAGGGGATTTCGATGCCAGCCTCGGTCAAGGCCTTATAAAGGGCGTAGTAATAATCACTTTTAATACCCGTCATGGCCCGGTTGACCTCTGATTGCTTGATCCAGACGGCTAGCTCAAAGTCAAGGCTGCTTTCGCCAAAACCGACAAAGCGAACTCTTATAGGGTGGTCCTGGTCCTCCCGGGTGATGGGGACGGAGCGGGCGGCTTTAGTAGCCACTTCGCGGACTTTTTCGGGGTCGGTTCCGTAAGCTACGCCGAAAGGAATCAAGATCCTACGCCAGTCATCATCGTAGGTCCAGGTGGAAATGCGCTGGGAGATGAATTCTGAATTAGGGACGATGATTTCTAGGGCGTCGAAGGTGCGAATAACCGTGCTGCGGATATTGATCTTTTTGACTACACCGATGGTGCCGTCTTCAAACTGGACCAGGTCTCCCACTTTAATACTCCGTTCAGAAAGGAGGATGATGCCGGAGACAAAATTATTGGCGATGGTCTGCAGCCCAAAACCGATTCCCACCGAAAGGGCCCCGAAGATGAGGGCGATCTGACTCATGTTGATCCCGGCGGTTGAAAGGGCCACCAGGGCGAGCAGACAGATCATAAGGTAATAGCTCAGGGTAGAAAGGGAGTTCACCACGCCGGGAGCCATGCCCAGATGTTTGACCAGAAACCGTTCGATCCTCCGGCGGATCAGCTTGAGGACAATGAGCCCCGCGGTTAGGACGAAGATGAGTTTGAAAAAGCTCAGTACGGTAAAGGTGGTTTCCCCTGATTTCCAGAGGGGGTAATAGAGTATGGCCTTCACGGTAGTGGCACTGCGCTGGTAAATCTTTTTAAACCGGTTAAATCCCCGCTGCCAGAGGCTCATGTGTGATTTCCAGAGAAAGAGCAGCGTTTCTTCTTCAAAGATCAGGGTGCGCAAGGCCTCCTTCTTTTTTTGAAGGAGGTTTTTCAGGGTATTTAGGGTAGCAAGGAGGTCTTGGCTTTCTTTTATGAGGAGACCCAGATAGTTTTTGGGCTTTTGGGCCCGCTCTTCTTGGTAGAAGCGAAGGTTTCCCTTTATAAGGGCGGTCTTTTCTTCAAGGTAGTTGAGGCGGAAAACCAGGTTCTGTTCCTGGGCCTTTAAGGCCTCAAGTTGCGTCTCATAGTCTTCCAGCCGGTGAGGCCTTTCCTTTACGGGAAGCTTGGCCCTGACAGCGGCAAAATCGTACCAAAACCTCGCCCGCTTGAGCTTGAGGCCAAGGATATCCTCTTGTACCTCAAGGATTTTGGTCCGGGTTTCGTAAAGGTCTTTTCTTGTTTCGTAGAATTTTCTTTTGTAGGGGGTTTGAGAGGAGTGCAGTTTGGTAAGCCTTATTTCAAGCAGGGCCAGCTTTCGGGCCAGTTCTTCCCTGAGGGCCTGGTTGGTTTTTTTCAGGTTTTCTAGGTCCTTCTCCGTCTTTTCGATTTCCTTCTCAAGCTCGGCTACTTCTTTGGGGCGGATCTTGACTTTTTCGTAAAGTATTTCGAGGTCCTTTTCCCAGTCGTCTTCCAGGCTTACAAGTTGATTTAGGCGTTCTTCGGTGCGCTCTAATTCAAGCTTGGCCAGGGCGTAACGGGCCTGAAGATTCAGGAGCTCAGCCAGTTTCAGGTAGGCTTCGGGGCTGGGCCCTCTTTGGGCCAGGAGAAGATAGTTGCGGAAGACCTCTTCCAGGGTTTTTTCCAGGCGGTCAAGCTCTTCTTTTTCAAGCTCCCTTTTCCCTTTCAGGGTCTCTATCTGGTGGTTTAATTGGAAACCGAAGTCCACGAATTCTTTAAGGCCTGAAAGCCCGGGCGCCTTCTTAGGGAGAGGGGGAAGAGTAAGGGCTGGCGGCAATTTTTGCCCTGTTTCGATTTCGATTTTTTGCCAGAGAAAGGGGAGATTTTCCAAAAGTTCTTGGGCTTCTCTAAGGGTTTTTTGGGCCTTTTTATCTTTGGGCTTAAGGCCTTGGAGTTCCTTTAAGAGGCGAGATAGGAGTTTTTCCTGCGCCTCAAAAAAGGCCTTTCGCTTGGCCGGGTCCTTCTCAAGGTAGCGCAGGTCTTTGGCCCGTTCAGGGAGAGGAAGATGGTTGGCAGACTGGGCCAAGGCTTTGGTGCCGCATAAGAGAAGAATTAGAACTTGAACAAGTAAAACGAGCTTTGCTAAATAAAAGGCCATGCTGATCGGCCTCGTGTTCTTTTTGGCGCTCCTGCTCGGGGGGTGCGCGAGTGTTGGGCCCAAGGCGCTCAAAGATGCTCGCTTCAACTACAACCTCGCCGTACAGATTTCCGCTAACGAACAAATGTTACTCAACTTGGTACGCCTGCGCTACCGGGACAACCCGGTCTTTCTTGAAATCACCAATATTTCCACCCAATTTTCTCTCTCAACCGGGGCAAACGCCGGGGCCGACATCAAAGAAGTCTATCCTGATACCTATTCTTTGGGGCTTGGTCTTTCTTACGCAGAAAAACCTACCATTTCGTTCTCCCCTCTGCACGGCGAACAGTTCGTAAAGCGGCTCCTCTCTCCCATTCCTCTGGAACACTTGATTTTGCTCCTTAATTCGGGCTGGCGGGTGGACCGCGTCTTGCGTCTTTGTGTCCAGCGCATCCAAAATTTTGAAAACGCGGCTACCGCCTCGGGCCCCACCCCGGAGCTCAAACCCGAATTTGAGGACTTCTTGAAAATAGCCAAGTTGATGCAAAGATTGTACGCCAAGAAATACATAGATTTCGTTTACCGCACCATAGACCAAAAGATCTACGCCGGTATCCAGGTCCATCCCGCCGGGGAGAAGGCCCCGGAAGTCAAACTTTGGCGCCAGCTACTTGGCCTGAAACCCCATAGTTTTTATCCCTTCACCCCGGAGCTGGTGCTTGAGAGCGATTTTTATATCACCTTGCAAACCCGCTCTTTGATAGGAGTACTTTTTTATCTTTCGCACGGGGTCATACCCCCTGAAACTGACCTCAAGAAGGGGAAAATTACCCTTACCCATTATCCTGACGGACGCCCTTTTGATTGGCAGGAGCTTCTAGGGGATCTTTTCGTGGTGAGGGTCAGTCAAACCTTTCCCGCAGAGGCCGCGGTAGCGGTCCGTTACCGGGGTCATTGGTTTTATATTTCAGATTATGACCTGAACACCAAATCAACCTTCGTCCTCCTGGGTCAGCTCTTTGTACTTGAGGCTGGCAAAGAAAAGGGTCTCGTCCCCCTGCTCACTATTCCCATTGGGCAATAGCTGGTTAAAGACAACAATTTAGGTTACATTTTTCTTTTCCGAAGGTGGTCTATGGGGCGTGACCGGTGGAAAAAAATCGAAGAAGCTCGGGTCCTCTTGGGGCTGCCGGTACAGACTTCCCGGGCCGAGATAAGGGCCCGTTACCGGAAGCTGGCGGCCAAGTTACATCCGGATCACGCCGGGGACGAGGAGGCCATGAGGAGGCTTAACGAAGCTTACGCCCTGCTGATGGAATATTGCGACCACTACCGCATTGACCTTGCCCCGAACGACCGCGGGGCAGACGCGGAAGAGTGGTGGTTTTTACACTTCGGCGAAGACCCGGTGTGGGGTGGAAAGAAGGAGGACGAATAAGAGATGTTGGTAGTACAGAAATACGGAGGTACTTCGGTAGGAGATCTCGAGCGGATCCGTAACGTGGCCAGAAGGATTGCCAAATACAAGGACGAAGGCCATGACGTGGTGGTGGTAGTTTCCGCCATGGCCGGGGAGACAGACCGTCTGCTGAACCTGGCCCACGAGTTGGTAGAAGAGCCGAGCCCCCGGGAACTTGACATGCTGGTGGCCACCGGTGAGCAGGTCTCTTCTGCCCTGCTGGCCATGGCGTTAAACGCCATGGGGTATCCCGCCAAGGCCTTGGTGGCCTTCCAGATCCCGATCAAGACCGACGAGCTTTTCGGCAAGGCCCGCATCCGTGATATCGCCACCGACCGCATGCTTGAGGAATTAAAAAAGGGCTACATCCTTATCATTGCCGGGTTTCAGGGCATCACCGAAGGAGGAGACATCACCACCCTGGGCCGCGGAGGCTCTGACACCACGGCGGTGGCCATTGCGGCGGCTTTAGGGGCAGACGTGTGCGAAATCTTTACTGACGTGGACGGCGTCTACACCGCTGATCCACGCGTCGTACCCAGGGCGCGCAAGATAAAGCGTATCTCTTACGACGAAATGCTTGAGCTGGCCAGCATGGGGGCCAAGGTCTTGGAGATCCGTTCCGTGGAATTTGCCAAAATTTATAAAGTGCCGGTTCACGTAAGGTCCAGTTTTTCTGACGAGCCGGGGACGATGGTGGTGGAGGAGGACGAAACCATGGAAAAGGTCCTTGTTTCAGGGGTTACGTACAACCGCAACGAGGCCCGTATTTCCCTTTACGGAGTGCCGGACAGGCCAGGGGTAGCGGCCCAGATTTTTGGGCCCATTGCCGAGGCCGGTATCGTAGTTGACATGATCATCCAGACCGGCCGTCCTGACGGGCGGGCTGACATGACTTTTACCGTACCCAAAACCGATTTTAAAAAGACGCTAAGGCTGGTGGAAGGGTTGGCAGAAAAGCTGGGGCTGGAAAAGATAGAAGGTTCTGAAGAGATCGCTAAGGTCTCCATCGTGGGGGCTGGTATGCGGGCCCACCCCGGGGTCGCGGCCAAGATGTTCGAAGTGCTGGCCCAACACGGGATCAATATCCACATGATTTCTACCTCCGAGATCAAGATCTCCTGTGTCATCGACGAGAAATACACGGAGCTTGCGGTACGGGCCTTGCACGAAGCCTTTGGTCTTGATCGTGAGCCAGAGGAAGAATAAGGCTTAAGGGGTCTTTTATGCCTCAAAAGGTAGAATTTTACGACACCACTTTGCGGGACGGCACCCAGGCCGAAGAATTCAACCTTTCAGTGGAAGATAAATTAAGGGTAGCCCAGAAGCTTGACGAACTAGGAATCGACTATATCGAAGGCGGCTGGCCTGGCTCAAATCCCAAAGACGCGCGCTTTTTCCGCGAGGTCCGGGAAATCAAGTTTAAACACGCCAAAATAGCGGCCTTTGGTAGCACCCACCACCCACGCAAACGTCCGGAAGAAGACGCCAACCTGCGGGCCCTGATAGAGGCCCGGACCCCCGTCATTACCATTTTTGGAAAGAGCTGGGATATTCACGTAAAAGAGGCCCTTAAAACCACGCTGGAACGCAACCTGGAAATCATTGAGGCCTCGGTGGCCTATCTCAAGCCCCATTGCGAAAAGCTTTTTTACGACGCCGAACATTTCTTTGACGGCTTTAAGGAAAACCGGGACTACGCCGTGGCCACCCTCAAAAAGGCCAGGGAGGCCGGGGCTGACGTCCTGGTCTTGTGTGACACCAACGGGGGGACGCTGCCGCACGAAATCGTAGAAATTATGCGGGAGGTCAAAAAAAGGCTGGGCAAGGGGATGAGCCTGGGGATTCACGCCCACAACGATACCGAATGCGCCGTAGCCAACTCCCTTATAGCAGTCCTTGAAGGGGCCGTCCAGGTCCAGGGGACTATCAACGGCTTTGGGGAGCGCTGTGGCAACGCCAACCTCTGCTCCATCATCCCTAATCTACTCCTCAAGATGGGGTATGAGGCCGAGGCCAAAAAGAACCTCCATAAATTGACGGAAGTTTCCCGCTACGTCTGTGAAATCGCCAATATCCCTCACCCGCGCTATTTGCCTTACGTGGGGCGGAGTGCCTTTGCGCATAAGGGTGGGGTGCACGTCTCGGCGGTGATGCGTCAGCCGCGCACTTACGAACATATCGCCCCAGAGCTGGTCGGGAATACCCGGCGAATCCTGGTCTCTGACCTTTCCGGGCGCAGTAATATCCTCTACAAGGCCCAGCAGTTTGGCATTCGTCTTGAGACCGACGACCCCATGGTCACCAAGATCGTGGAGGAGGTCAAAAAACGGGAGGCGGAAGGGTACCAATTTGAAGCGGCCGAGGCCTCCCTTGAACTTTTGATGTACCGCTTGATTGGCGAGCCCAAACAGTATTTTGAACTCTTGGGTTACCGGGTTTTTGACATGCAAAACCCGGAAGAGGGGCACCCTCTGGTAGAGGCCACGGTGATGGTAAGGGTTCCTCCGGGGGTAGGAGAGGTGGAACACACCGCAGCCTCCGGAAACGGGCCGGTAAACGCCCTTGATAACGCTATTCGGAAGGCCCTCGAAAGGTTCTATCCCCAGCTTAAGGAAATGGTCTTGGAAGATTATAAAGTCCGGGTCCTTCCAGGCAGCCCCGGCACAGGGGCCATGGTGCGGGTGCTTATCTTCTCAAGGGACCAGCAAGACCGCTGGGGTACGGTAGGGGTCTCACACGACATCTTGGAGGCCAGCTGTAAGGCCCTAGTAGATAGTTTGACTTACAAACTCTTTAAGGACCGCCACAAAAAGAAGAGTTAGGGGGGGAGAAGTGTCACAGACTATTGCTTTAGCCGGTAAAGGCGGGACCGGTAAGACCACCGTAGCCGCCCTTCTGGTCAAATACCTTACCGAGACAGGCCAAACTCCGGTCTTAGCGGTGGACGCAGATCCCAACGCCAATCTCAACGAACTCCTGGGGGTGGAGGTAGAGGTAACCCTTGGGGAGATTAAAAACGAGCTGCGTACCGCGGTGCCGGAGAGCATGGCCCGGGGAGATTTTATCGAGATGCGGTTAAACGAAGCTATCATCGAGGCCCAGGGCTTTGACCTCATCGTGATGGGGCAACCAGAGGGCCCGGGGTGCTACTGTGCCGCTCACGCCTTTTTGTCTCAGGCCCTTGAAAAGCTAATGCGGCATTACGCCTACGTGGTGGTGGATAACGAAGCGGGGATGGAACATCTCTCAAGGCTCAACATGCGCAAGATTGACCACCTATTGGTGGTGTCTGACGCTTCCTCCCGAGGGGTGATGACCGCAGGCCGTATCGCCGAGCTCGTAAAACCTCTTCAACTAGAGGTGGGTAAGATCTGGCTGCTGGTGAACCGGGCTCCAGGGGAAATCCCTCCGGCCCTTGATGATTACGTCCGGCGGATTTGTACTGAAAAGAAGATGGATTTTTTGGGCTATCTTAAAGAGAGTCCGGAAATCTTTGAGGCCGAAATAGAACGCAGGCCTTTATTTACTCTTCCTAAAGAAAGTAAGGTCTACCAGGAGGCCACCGTCCTTTTTGAGAGGTTATTGAGCAAGGGGGCCTAAGCCCCCTTTGTTTGCTCTAGCAACCTTCCACGGCCTTTTTCTTCATGGGCTTAATCTTGACCGTGTCACCTACCTTGCACTTGCACTTACCCTTGAGCTCGATGACCATGGTTTTGCCTTCCATTTCCTTAACCGTCCCCTTACAGGTTTTGGCAAGCGCCGTCCCGGAAACCCCCATGAAAGATACCGCCATAAGCAGAGCCAATACCCTTTTCTTCATAACAACACCTCCTCAGAGTTTGAAAAAATAGTTTAATATAAACTAAGCAAGTTGCCAGATTTTTTGAAACTTATTTTTGATGATTTTAAAGCTTAAAAAAGAGAAAATAAGGTCTATAGTACTATTAAATAGCTGTTTTGTCCTCTTTTCCTTGCTTTTTTTTCGATTTTCTTTGGCGCAGGACTTGATCATCGTAGAAAAATTTTCCCGCACCCTTTATTTCGTTCGGAACGGCCAGATCCTTAGGGCTTATCCGGTTTCTCTGGGCTGGAATCCAAATGGTCCCAAGAAAGTCCGGGGAGACGGGGCTACTCCGGAAGGAATTTATGAAATCATTGCCAAAAGGCCCTCGGCCAAATACGGTCTCTTTTTGGCCTTAGACTACCCCAATTTAAAAGACGTCAATCTGGCCTGGTGGGAGGGAAGACTCTCTTACGAAGACTACCTGGTTTGCATTGAAGCAGCTCAGAAAAAACGGCCCAACCCTTCCTGCCCTTTGGGCTTTGGTATTGGGATCCATGGAGGAGGCGTTTTTCGGGAAGAGGAAGGGAAAAAGATAAGAGATTGGACGTACGGTTGTATTGCCCTAAACGACGCCGATATCAAAGAGCTGAGCCGTCTGGTCTCTTTAGGGATCCCGGTCTTTATTTATGATCTAAAAAGGCCCCTTTTTGAAATCTTAAAGAACGTGGTCTTTCCCGTGGAAGTTCCTGGGACCAGACTGTTGCCCTGGTGGGGGGAATGGGAGTTTAATTTAAAGGGATTGGTTTTGCGGGCTTCCCTCTGGGAGAATCATCAGGGCTTGCGGCGGTTGATATTGTTTGGTCTTGAACCAGCTTCAAAAAAGCTCCTTTTTTATTATCGGGATGACAATGCAGACGGGGTTCTTTCCAGCTGGGAGAGAAAAAATTCTCTGTTCCACCCACTTTGGGCTTACGACCGGGTGCAGCAAAAGATTTTGGAATTGTTGCCGGTCTGGGTTGAGAAAAGATTAGCCCACGGGGAAGGAGGTTAGCCATCAGGCTTTTGACCAACATCAAAGAGATGAAGGCCTGGAGCGAGCGGGTGCGCCGGGAAGGGGCCAGGATAGGCTTCGTCCCGACCATGGGTTATTTCCACGAGGGACACCTGGCCCTCATGCGACGGGCCAAGGAGCTGGCGGACAAGGTGGTGGTAAGCATTTTCGTGAACCCTATCCAGTTCGGGCCTAAAGAAGATTTTAAGACCTATCCCCGGGATCTGGAAAGGGATGCCCGTATGGCAGAAGAGGTAGGGGTGGACGTACTTTTTTCCCCTCCGGTCGAAGAGATGTACCCTCCCTCCTTTCAGACCTTCGTAGAGGTAACGGAACTTAGCAAACCCCTTTGTGGGGCCAAAAGGCCGGGCCATTTTCGTGGGGTGGCCACGGTGGTACTTAAACTTTTTAATATCGTCTCGCCCCAGCTTGCGGTCTTCGGCCTAAAGGATTACCAGCAGTACCTTGTCATCAAACAGATGGTAAGAGACCTTAACCTTGACGTGGAAATCGTGGGCCACCCGATCGTGCGTGAGGAAGATGGCCTGGCCATGAGTTCCAGAAACACTTATCTTTCACCGGCAGAACGCCAAAGCGCCCGCTGTCTTTACCAGGCCCTGTGTCTGGCCCAGAAAAGAATAAAAGAAGGGGTGCAGGACGTACCGGTCTTAAAAGAGGAGCTTGAGCGGTTTATCCTGGCGCATCCTTTTACTAAAATTGACTACGTTGAATTCTGTGACCCGGAGACTTTGGCCCCGGTAGCCCGGGTCGAGCAAGAGACTCTCTTGGCCCTGGCCGTTTTTGTGGGGCGCGCTAGACTAATAGATAATACTATTCTCAAACCTTAAAGTTATGTGGCGGAAGTTTTTGCGTTCCAAATTGCATACCCTTAGGGTAACGGACAAAAACCTGGAATATGAGGGAAGCCTTACCCTAGATCCCCGTTTTATGATCGCCGCTGGTCTCGAACCTTACGAAACCGTCTGGGTCTATAACCTGGAAAACGGCGAACGTTTTGAGACCTACGTCATAAAGGGGGAGTGGGGCACTAAAGAATGCTGTCTTAACGGGGCGGCGGCGCGCAAAGGGGAAGTGGGGGACCGCTTGATCGTGGTCTCATACGCCTGGCTTGCTCCGGAAGAGATCCCCCACGCCAAAGTCACCATCGTTTATCTGGACGAAAACAATAACATCCTTGACGAACGGAGTTACCCGGTAAAAGACTAAAGCCTTCCATGAAAATCTATCCTGTCACTCTAGGGTGTCCCAAAAATCGGACTGATACCGAAAAACTGCTCGCGGTTTTGGCGGAAAAGGGCTGGGAAATAGTGCTGGACCCTACCCAAGCCGATATTCTCTTCATAAATACTTGTGCTTTTATCCAAGAGGCGGTGGAAGAGAGCCTCGAGGTCATCTTTGAGCTGGCGGAAGAAAAATTACCCCATCAGCGCTTGGTCGTAGCCGGGTGTTTGGTCAGCCGCTACCGGGAAGAGCTCCTTAAAGAACTCCCGGAAGTTGATCTCTTCCTAGGGATTGAACCTTACCGGGAACCGGAAAAACTCCTTGCTACCGAAAGGTCTCTCTGGGTAAACCTCAAGGGTGAGGAAGTAACCAGGCGTATCCTTACGGTAAGCCCTTTCTACGCCTATCTCAAAGTGACCGAAGGCTGTTCCCGGGCCTGTTCCTTCTGCACCATCCCTCGTATTCGGGGGCCTTTGAGGAGTATCCCTGAAGACTTCCTCATCGCTGAGGCTAGGGAGCTGGTGGCGCAAGGGGTAGAAGAAATAATCCTGGTGGGACAGGACGTCTCCGCTTATGGTCTTGAGCAGGGAAGCCGAAGACTGGTCCCTTTCCTTAAGCGATTTTTAGAAGAGGTGCCGGTTTCCTGGCTACGGCTCCTTTATTTACACCCGGAAGGCGTAACCCCTGAGCTTATAGCACTCGTGGCGGAAGAAAAGCGGCTTTTGCCTTATTTTGATCTCCCTATTCAACACGTAAGCCTTAGAATTTTAAAAGCCATGCGCCGTTCGTATGAGCCTTCAAAGCTTTTGGGGCTTGTCGAGAAGATCCGGGCCCAGATTCCCCATGCTGCGCTTCGTACCAGTGTCATGGTGGGTTTTCCCGGGGAGACGGAAAAAGAATTTGAAGAACTCCTTTTCTTTCTCAAGGAGGCGGCCTTTGACCATTTAGGGGCCTTTATTTATTCGCCCGAGGAGGGGACACTGGCGGCCAAGCTTCCCGGCCAGCTTTCAGCCCGGGAAAAGGAGGCCCGTTTTCACGAGGTCATGCGGCTTCAGCAGGAGATTTCTGCCGCCCGCCTGAAGGAGCGTAAAGGACAAAAGGTAGAGGTCCTGGTGGAAGGGCTTGATGAGGAGGGGCGGCTGGTGGGACATGCGGCCTTTCAGGCTCCTGAAATTGACGGCCTCACTGTTATTAAAGATGATGAGGCGATAATAGGTGGTATCGTAGAGGTCGAGATAGAAGAAACAGACGTTTACGACGTTTACGCCCGGCCGTCTTCGGCTTGCCACGCCGCCCAGAGGGCCTGCCCGTAAGAGAGGCCGCCGTCGTTAGGGGGCAAGTTCCGGGGCAAATAAACCGTTAACCCCGCTTCTTCCAGTTCTCTTTTTAATTCCGCGGTCAAAATCAGGTTTTGAAAACAGCCTCCCCCCAAGACTACCCGGGTTAAACCGTACCTTTGCGCCGCCGTCCACACTAATTCTTTAAACCCTTTAACCAAAGTAAGGTGTACGGCGCAGGCCAGATCTTCCGTGGTTTCTTTGGTGACCAATCGCATAAGTTTGGCAAATAGGGGGCGCAGATCAAATTTAAGCCCGTTGAGGGCGGGTTCCCAGACGATTCTTTGGGAGGCTCTAAGGGCCGCGCTTTCGAGTACCATCGGGGCCTCTCCCTCGAAGGTGTTTTCGTAGCAAAGGCCAAGGGCCGCGGCGCAGGCGTCAAGAAAACGGCCCAGACTGGTGGTAAGGGGGCAGTTTAGTCCTTTCTCAAGCATCTTCCAGACAAGCTTTACTTCGGAAGCAAGCTCTTTTGGGAGGAAGGCCAGAGCCTCTTTCAAGCCCCCCAAGCCTCCGGCCCGGAAGTAAGAGAGAAACATGCGCCAAGGCTTCTTGGCGGCCGCGTCCCTTCCCGGTTGGGGCACGGGGACCAAATGCCCTATCCTTTTAAAACTGTTTCTTTTTACCAAAAGCAACTCCCCTCCCCAGAGTCCTTTTTCTGGTCCCAGGCCGAGTCCGTCGAGGATCAAACCCAGAAAAGGCGGATCTAGATGATACTCGCCGGCCACCGCCACGGCGTGGGCCAGATGGTGCTGGACAGGAAGCAAAGGCCGGTTTCTTTCCGCAGCGTAGGCTCGGGCCATGAAGGTGCTCAAATAACTCGGGTGCAAGTCGCAGGCCGCAAGCTCCGCTTCGGTTCCCAGGAGTTTTTCAAAATGTTGGCGCACCTTGAGGGCAAAACTTACGGTTTCAAGATTTTCAAGATCTCCCAAGTGTTGGGAAACAAAGGCTTCCCCGGGGCGGGTAAGGGTAAAGGTATTTTTGAGGTGTGGACCAAAAGAGATAACGCTTTTCTCCCCGGGAAAGGGGAGAGCTTCCGGGACGTAACCCCTGGCCCTTCTGATAAGAAGGGGACTTTTTCCTATTATCCGTATCACCGAATCGTCTATCCCTACCGCGATGTCCCGGTCGTGTAAGAGAAAGAGGTCAGCAATAGGGCTTAATTTTTTAAGGGCTTCGTGGTTTTTGTAACAAATGGGTTCGCCGGAGAGATTACCGCTGGTCATCACCAGAGCCAAAAAGGCCCCTTCTTTTAAAATCAGGTGGTGAAGAGGGGTGTAAGGGAGCATGAGGCCTATGATTTCAAGGCCCGGGGCCACACTTTCTGCCAAAGGAAAGGGCCTTTTTTTGCGGGCGAGCAAGATGGGCGAACGGGCTGAGGCAAGGAGCTCTTCTTCTTCGCGGCTTAGGCAGGCCACCTCCCGGGCCCGTTCAAGATCAGGTACCATAACGGCCAGGGGTTTGGCCGGCCTTCTCTTGCGCTCTCTGAGGGTCTGGCAGGCCCTCTCGTTGGTGGCGTCACAGGCCAGATGAAATCCCCCCAGCCCTTTTAAAGCCACGATTTTCCCTTCTTTAAGGGCCTTGATGACCAGGGCCAAGGGGTCTTGAGTTTGAATCTTTCGGCCAGCCCGGTCTGTGACCCATATCCTGGGCCCGCAAACTGGACAGGCGTTCGGTTCGGCGTGAAAACGGCGGTCAAGCGGATTGGTATATTCGGCAAGACAGTCCGGGCACATGGCAAACTTGCGCATGGTGGTCTTTTCCCGGTCATAGGGGAGGCCTTCGATTACGGTAAATCTGGGACCACAGTCCGTACAATTAATAAAAGGATAACGGTAACGTCGGTCGGAAGGGTCAAAGAGTTCAGAAAGGCAGGCTTTACAGGTAGCCACGTCAGGGGGGATACGGGCGCTCTGGCATTCCCCTTTGGTGCTCTCAAGGACCGTGAAAAGGGGCGGAGGCGTTTCGGTAAGGGGTGAAGCTTCGATGGCGTCAATCCGGGCCAGGGGAGGGGCTTCTTTCCTTAAGGCCTCAGTAAAAAGTTTAACCTTTTCCAGCTCCCCGAAGATGGCGATAAAGACACCTTCTCCGGTGTTTTTTACGTAACCAGAAAGGCCCAGGCGCGTGGCCAGGCGGTAGACAAAGGGTCTGAAACCGACCCCCTGGACCACCCCTTTTACCCGGAGACCAAGTCCTTCAGGAGTTGACACCATTCCTCCAAGCCTTGGCCGCTTTTGGCCGAAAGGGCGATAACGCGAAGCCGGGGGTTAATTTTGAGGGCAAGGCTTTTGGCCTCTTCCAGGTCAAAGTCAAAATAGGGCAAGAGATCCGTCTTGGATATCAAAAAGACGTTTGCCTTGTAGAAGGCCGCGGGGTATTTGGCCGGTTTGTCAGACCCTTCAGGCACAGAAACCAGCACCACCCGTAAGTGTTCGCCCAGATTGAAGGCCGAAGGACAGAGGAGGTTGCCCACGTTTTCGATAAAGAGAAGCTTGAATTTTTCTCTTTCCAGCTGGTGAAAGGCCCGGTGGACTTGAGCGGCGTCCAGGTGGCAGGCCCCACCGGTGGTGACTTGGACCACAGGCACCCCCTGCCGGCGGATCCTTTCGGCGTCTCTTTCGGTCTCCGGATCTCCTTCAATCACCGCAAGCGGAATTTCATCCCTGAGTTGTGCGATGGTGGCCTCTAAGAGGCTCGTTTTTCCTGAGCCAGGGGCACTTATCAGGTTAATGGCCACGATGCCTTTTTGGTCAAAATGTTTCCGGTTTTTTAAAGCCAGGCGTTCGTTCTGTTCTAAAATATTTTTTTCAAGGGTAATTTCTTTTCTTTTAAGCCCCGCTTCACACCCGCAATGTTCACACACCTTGATCCTCCACTAAAAATTCTACTTTTTTGATCTCAAGTTCTCCCCCCTTTGAGGGAAGCCCCGGCAACTTACATCGAGGGCAAAGGGGCGCTTCTTTAGGGGTAAAATCTTGCTGACATAAAGGACAAAAATAGATAGCCGGTATGAGTTCTATTTCCAGTTTGGTCTCTTCAAAGAGCGGGGAGTCCTTTTTGAAGGCTTCAAAGGCAAAACAGAAGGCCTCTTTTTCTATTCCCGACCATTCGCCGAAAGAAACTACTACCCGTAATACCTTTTTGGCCCCTTGCTCTTGGGCCAACCTTGCTATTTCCTCGCCCAGGGCCATCACCAGGGAAGCCTCATGCATGTTGCGCCAGCTCTTTTAGAAAATTCAGGGTTTCCTGGGCCTCTTGAGGGGAAAGTTTCTGGATGGCAAAACCTACGTGGACGATCACGTAATCTCCGCTTTTTATCTCGTCTTTTGGCAAGAGTTGAAGGTTTACTTTTCTCTTAAGCCCATCGGCTTCGCAAATGCCCATAGGGTAATTAAGTTCAACAATTTTCATGGGAATGCCCAGGCACATATTTACCTCCGCATTTCTGCTCTCCCGCCCAGGTTTTTTATTTCAGCAAGCACCATCTCCGCAAGAACGGGGAGGCGTTCTCTTAGCACCGGGCTTAGTTCGGTTCCTACCCCTAGTTGGGCGGGAACAATACCGAAGGCCTTGAAATATTTAGGTTTCAAACCTGTAAGCTCGGCCAAGGACAGGGCCTCTTTTATCCCCACCTGGTGGCCGGAAGCGAGTTTGGCTGTACCGAGTTTTTTTATGTCTTCCCAGGAAAGGGTTTTTATCGTCCCGGGAGGACTTTTCGCCAGAAAGATATCTATTAGGATGAGGGCCTCTTTTTCCCGAAAGAGGTCAAGGATTCTAAGGCCCAGACAACCTCCGTCTATCAGTTCTACTAAAGGAGGAAAGGAATAATAGGTCTTTAAGTAACGTACAAAATGTACGCCAAAGCCTTCATCTCCCAGCAGCAGATTCCCCAGGCCAACCACGGCTATTTCAAAATTTTGAAGTTTTTTGGGTTTTTGCATAAGAATTTTTAAAGAAAGTTATTACAAGTACAAGCCCATAAATGTGAAAAAAATCCTTTACTTTTAGTCAAGAATAACCTATAACGAGGATAAGGTCAAAAATAATTTTTAGGAGGGCCCTAATGAGCCGGTTATTTGCCAATGGCCTGATGAAGCTCCGTCGCAGGGATTTTTTGAAAGCAGCCACCATAGCTACGGCGGCGATGGGATTGCCTGCAAGCATGGTGGACAAAGTGGCAGCCGCCATAAAGTCACCGGCCAGGCCGCCCGTCATCTGGCTCCATTTCATGGAATGTACGGGTTGTACGGAAAGCCTTTTGCGTACCTCGCACCCTGACGTGGCCACACTCATTCTCGATCTTATCTCTCTGGAATATCACGAGACCTTGATGGCGGCGGCAGGGCACCAGGCCGAGGAGAACCTTAAGCGGGCGGTAGAGAAATACCGAGGCAAGTTCATTTGCGTAGTGGAAGGTGGTATCTCCACCAAAGACGGAGGGGTTTACTGCAAAATTGGCGGGCGGACGGCCCTTGAAATCTTAAAACATGTCTCAGCGGATGCTTCAGCCGTGGTTGCGGTTGGGACCTGTGCCGCCTTCGGTGGCATTCAGGCCGCCGCGCCCAATCCTACCGGGGCCGTTGGAGTGAGGGATATTGTCAAAGACAAACCCATTATCAATATCCCGGGCTGTCCTCCAAACGGCTATAATATTTTGGCCACCATAGCTTATATCCTTACCTTCAATAAATTTCCTGAGCTTGATGAACTAAATCGGCCCAAGTTTGCCTACGGTCGCCGTATTCATGACCATTGTGAGCGGCGTCCCCATTTCGATGAGGGCCGCTTTGTGGAGCAATTCGGGGACGAAGGACATAAAAAAGGTTACTGTCTTTACAAGGTTGGCTGTAAAGGGCCGGTTACCTACGCCAATTGCCCTACCCAGCGTTTTTGTGACGTAGGGGTATGGCCGGTGGCCGCGGGGCACGGCTGTATCGGTTGTACTGAACCCAATTTCTGGGACAACATGATTCCCTTCTACGAGCACGTACCCGGCGTAGAAGTCCCCGCCGGACAGGGAATTGTAGGCAAGGCGGAAAGAATTGGCAAGTTTGCCATCGGAGCCGCGGCTGCAGGAATTGCTATCCACGCCGCCGCCGGTGTTATCAAAAAAGCCACCACCAAAGAGAAGGAGGAATAAACCATGGCCAGGAGAGTAACGGTAGATCCGATTACCCGGATTGAAGGCCATTTGAGGATAGACGTAGAAGTGGACGGAGGCCGCGTGACCAATGCTTGGTCTTCAGCCCAAATGTGGCGGGGAATAGAAATCATTTTAAAAGGGAAGGATCCGCGGGACGCCTGGGCCTTTACCCAGCGCATTTGCGGGGTCTGCACCACGGTACATGCCCTGGCTTCCGTGCGGGCGGTAGAAAATGCCTTGGGTTTAGAAATACCTTTAAACGCCCAATACGTAAGGAACATTGTTCTGGCCGCCCACGCCCTGCACGACCACATCGTCCATTTTTATCATCTCTCTGCCCTGGATTGGGTGGATGTAGTTTCAGCCCTTAAGGCAGATCCTAAAAAGACGGCGGCGTTGGCCCAGGCCCTTTCTCCCTGGCCCGGGAACAGTGTCACCCGGTTTAAAGAGGTTCAGGAAAGACTTAAAGCCTTTGTGGAAAGCGGCCAGCTAGGTCCCTTTGAAAACGGCTATTGGGGGCATCCAGCGATGAAGCTTCCCCCTGAGGCCAACCTTATGGCGGTTTCCCACTATCTTGAGGCTTTGGACTATCAATATAAGGCTAATCAAATCGTGGCCCTCTTTGGTGGTAAAACCCCCCATATTCAGACCTTCGTGGTGGGAGGGGTGGCACTTGCCATTAACCCGGACAACGAGGCCACCCTCAATATGGAAAGGATCCTATGGGCCAAGAAACTTTTCGAGGAGGTCAAAAAGTTTGTCCATGAAGTCTATCTCGTGGACGTGATCGCTATAGGGGCTTTGTATGCGGACTGGCTCAAGTATGGGGCCGGGGTGACAAACTATCTGGCTGTACCGGACATGCCCCTTGACACCAAGGGAGAAAGCTTCGACCTACCCGGTGGGACCATCTTTAACGGTGATCTTGGAAATGCCAAACCTATCACTAGTTTTAATGATCCTTATTTCCGCGACAACGTGGCCGAGTGTATTGCCCATTCGTGGTACCAAGGAGATTGGACCAAACACCCCTGGGAAGAGGAAACTGTTCCGTATTATACAGATTTTCATCCCCATGACAAATATTCTTGGGCCAAGGCGCCCCGTTTTAAAGGCGAGCCCATGCAGGTCGGCCCCCTTGCGCAGGTACTGGTGGGTTATGCGTTGGGGCATGAATTGACCAAAAAATGGGTGGACTACGCTTTAAAACGGCTCTCTCAGATTGCGGGGGCAAAGGTGCCACTCAAAGCCTTACATTCTACTCCTGGTCGTCATCTGGCCCGGGCTATCAGGGCCTCAATGTTGGCGGAGCTTGGTGCTAAACATTTAGACTTATTGGTTAGAAATATAGCCACTGGCGACTTAGAAGTATTTAATCCTCCGAAGTTTCCCAAAGGTGTAATAAAAGGTTTTGGCTTCCATGAGGCCCCGCGGGGGACCCTTTCCCACTGGGTGGTGATAGAAGACGGCCGTATCGCCAATTACCAGTGTGTGGTCCCCTCCACCTGGAACGTGAGCCCGCGGGATGATAAAGGCCAGATGGGGCCTTACGAGGCCTCTTTGATTGACAACCCTATCGCTGATCCGGAAAGGCCCCTTGAGGTCTTGCGCACCATTCACTCCTTTGATCCTTGTATCGCCTGCGCGGTCCACGTTTTGAATCCTGAAAAGAAAGAAATTATCAAAGTAAAAGCCCTTTAGAGGAGGCTTAAAGATGATAGTTTACCGACGGGTCAAAGTCTGGAGCGTCTTATTAAGGCTTTACCATTGGGCCTTTGCCCTCTCAATTATTACCCTTTTTCTGACCGGCTACTATATCCATAATCCCTTTGCCCTGGGTCCTTGGGAAGGGACACCCACCAATTTTTTGATGGCTAAGATACGCTTCGTGCACTTTGTGGCGGGTTATGTCTTTATGGCCGCCTTACTTACGCGCCTATACTTACTCTTTTTCGGTAATAAATTCGAACGTTTTACCGATTTTATCATTTTCCGTCCCCGGAACCTGGTACGTCTTTTCCATACCGTTAGAGCATATCTTTACCTGGGGGAACATGAATCTCACGGGGGGCACAATCCCCTTGCCGGAACGGTCTATCTCTGCGTTTTGGTACTAAGCATCTTTATGGCCTTAAGTGGCCTTTTTATGCTCTATCCGGAAGGTGGCCTTTGGGCCTCCTGGGGAGTAGCCCTTTTCGGGACGCAGCAAATCGCAAGACTTTTCCACTATCTTCTTTTTTGGGTCTATCTCATCTTCGTAATGATCCACGTTTATTTAGTTGTCTGGAATGATATCTTCGGCAGCGAAGGAATTATTTCAAGCATCTTTTCCGGGAGAAAATTCCTCAAGGCCTAAATTGAAAGGGGCTCATTTTTTTTGATGAGCCCCTCGGCCATCTTCAGGTCTTCCTGGTAATTAATATTAAAAAAACTCAAGCCCTGCTCGTCCCATTCTCGCCAGACTCTTTCCGGGATGATGAGGCTTTTGGTCTTTGCAACCAATTCTTTTAAAGTACCATATTCTATGGGAGTGGCCTTTGAATAAAGACCAGGGAAGGGTAGGAGCCTTTGGTCGTCTCTGAAGACGATGGTCTCCCAAAAAGGCTCATCTTGGGCCGTTTTTATCAGCTTTTTGAGAAGCTTTGGCTGAACCAGGGGCTGATCGCAGGGAAGGACCAAGAGATAGCCGTCCTTTTTCTTTTTGAGGGCTGAGTTCAAGGCCACCGCTGGTCCTGCCCCTGGTCTTTCGTCGTAGATGATCTTGGAAAAGGGAAGCTTTGGGCCTTCATACGGGGGTTTGCGCCAGGAAAGCCAGATTTCAGCACAAAAAGGAGAAATGGCCTCATAGACCCAGGTGATCAAGGGCTTTCCTTTAAGTTTGGCCTTGCATTTTCCGCCGCCAAAACGTTTGGCCAGCCCCCCCGCCAAAATCAACCCTATGATCTTTTTTCGGGGTTTTATCCCGGTCTTAATGGCGTTCTCCACGCTTTCCATTTTAGCTCATGAGAGTAGGGCAGCGCTATAAAATGGTTTTGCAAGCATTTGTAATTTTTAAAAAAGAGCCAGAAATAAGATTTCTATGGGTTTTAATCCGTTTTAATTCCTGTTGGTCGACAAATTTTACCTTGACACTCAAAGGGCTGACACGTATAAAGAGACTGGCTAAATGAGTGAGGATTCACCAAAAGCTCTTTAAAACTTGGTATTCTGCCTGCCCTCAAAGGTCTTCTTGAAAGGGAAATTGTGAGGGCAATTTAAAAACAAAAAAGGAGGTAGGAGTATGCCGAGCTATGTAAACCCTGAAAAGTGTGACGGATGCAAGGGCGGTGAAAAGACGGCGTGCATGTACATCTGCCCGAACGACCTGATGATTCTTGATACCGAAGCTATGAAGGCTTACAACCAGGAGCCTGATCAGTGCTGGGAATGCTATTCCTGTGTCAAGATTTGTCCTCAGGGAGCCATCTCTGTGCGTCACTACGTGGACTTTTCCCCTTTAGGCGGTACTTGTCAGCCCATGCGGGGTACCACGGACATCATGTGGACTATTAAGTTCCGTAATGGTGTGGTAAAGCGCTTTAAGTTCCCCATCCGGACTACGCCTGAAGGTGAGGCTGATCCCACGCTTGGTAAGCCTGATCCGGACCTTTCCGCCATTGGTGACAACCGGCTCTTTACCGAGGTGGCTGACAACGTAACACCGGCGGTGCCCGAAGCCGTGGCTTGGAAGTAATCATTCGAAACCAACAAATTTAGATAAAAGGAGGGAGAGCTATGGGAAGGATTTGGTCTTATAATCCTGGGCTTCCTTGTGCGGAGCCTGAAATCGTAGAAAAGGAAACTGATATCCTTCTGGTTGGTGGTGGTATGGCCTGCTGCGGGGCGGCGGTAGAGGCCGTACGCTGGGCCAAGCCGGCCGGTCTGCGGGTAATCCTCTGTGACAAGGCGGCCATGGAACGTTCCGGTGCGGTGGCCATGGGGCTTTCCGCTATCAATACTTACATTGGCGAGAACAAGCCTGATGACTACGTCCGGATGGTCCGTTGTGACCTGATGGGCATCATCCGGGAAGACCTTTCCTTTGACGTTGGCCGTCACGTTGACGACACCGTCATGGCCTTTGAGGATTGGGGTCTCCCCATCTGGAAGACCACTGAAGACGGTAAGACCATCGACGGCGCCGAAGCCAAGGCTAAGGGGCTTACTCTTCGTTCCGGGGCCAAGCCTGTACGTTCCGGTCGCTGGCAGATCATGATCAACGGTGAGTCCTATAAGTGCATCGTGGCGGAAGCGGCCAAGAACGCCATGGAACAGCTTGGTGAAAACGGCGAAATCATTGAGCGTTGCTTCATCGTCCGCCCGCTTATGGACGCCAATGAGCCTAATCGTTGCTGCGGTGGTGTTGGTTTCTCTGTTCGTGAAAACAAGCTTTACATCATCAAGGCTAAGGCCACTTTGATTGCCACTGGTGGGGCGGTTAACATCTTCCGTCCGCGTTCCGTGGGTGAAGGTCAGGGTCGTGCCTGGTACCCCGTCTGGAACCCTGGCTCCGGTTATGCCATGGTCCTTATGAGCGGTGGTAAGCTGGTCCTGATGGAAAACCGCTTCGTACCTGCTCGTTTTAAGGACGGTTACGGGCCGGTTGGGGCCTGGTTCTTGCTTTTTAAGGCTCGGGCTACCAACGCCTTTGACGAAGACTACATCGCCAAGCACAAGGGCGAGCTTGAGAAGTTTAAGCCGTACAGTGAGGCTTCCGTCATCGGTACCTGTCTCCGTAACCACGCCATGCTCATCGAGATGAAAGAGGGCCGTGGTCCGATCTACATCCACACCGAATGGGCCCTCCAGGAAGCCATGAAGACCATGGACAAGAAAGAGTTCAAGAAGCTTGAAGCTGAGGCCTGGGAAGACTTCCTTGACATGTGCGTCACTCAGGCTGGGCTTTGGGCCTGCTTGAACATCGAGCCTGAGAAGGTGCCCTCTGAGATTATGCCCACCGAGCCTTACTTCCTCGGCTCCCACGCCGGTTGCGCCGGTGCCTGGTGCTGCGGGCCGGATGAAGACTGGGTACCTGACCAGTACAAAGAGCCTTGGAAGGAGATCGGGCTTTATAACCGTATGACCACGGTTAAGGGTATGTTCTGCGCGGGTGACACCGTGGGTGCCTGCGGTCACAAGTTCTCTTCCGGTTCTCACGTGGAAGGCCGGATCGCGGCCAAGGCTATGGTGAAGTTCTGCTTGGACAACAAAGACTATACTCCTACCCCGAAGGAGAACCCTGAAGAACTCAAGAAAGAAATTTACGCGCCCTGGTATCGTTTCGAACAGTACAAAGAGGCCACCACGGTTTATGAAGTCAACCCGAATTATCTCTTGCCGCGCCAGATTCAGGTCCGTCTCATGAAGCTCATGGACGAGTACGTGGCTGGTATCGCTACTTACTATCAGACTAACAAAGTCATGCTTGAGCGTGGTCTTGAGTTGCTTACCATGCTCAAGGAAGACATGCAGAAGGCGGCGGCCCGTGACCTCCACGAGCTCATGAGGGCTTGGGAAAACATCCACCGTGTCTGGACGGCTGAAGCCCACCTCCGTCACGTGCTCTTTAGAGAGGAGACCCGTTATCCTGGTTACTACTACCGGGCTGACTTCCCCAACATCGATGACGAAAACTGGAAGTGCTTCACTCTCTCCTCCATTGATCCTGAGACCGGCGAGTGGAAGATGGAGAAGTTCCCCTACGTCCAGATCATCCCTGATCCGCTGGGCCCGTAAGATGATGGCTTAGTTTAGAAAAAAACTCCAGGTGCCGCTCAAAGCGGTGCCTGGAGTTTTTTTAGATCCGTGTTCAGGGCTGAGGTCCTGCTAAGGGCTTGAGTTCTGTGCATGGAAATCTTTTAACAGGAGGCGGTCATGGGAGAAGGCAAGATCCTCGTGGTAGGCGGGGGAATCAGTGGGGTTACTGCTGCCGTAGAGGCGGCAGAGATGGAATATGACGTTATTTTGGTGGAAAAGGAGCCCTATTTGGGGGGAAGGGTCAACCAACTGCGTTATTATTTCCCTAAGCTTTGCCCGCCTACTTGTGGTTTGGAAATCAACTACCGGCGCATAAAAGAGAATCCGCGCATCGAATTCTATACCATGGCTACGGTAAAAAATATCGAAGGTAGCCCGGGAAACTACAAGGTCACGGTGGAGATAGCACCGCGTTACGTCAACGAAAACTGTACCTGTTGTGGGGAGTGTGAAAAGGTCTGTCAGGGCGAGCGGGAAGATACCTTCAATTTCGGCCTGGGCAAGACCAAGGCTATCTATCTCCCGCACGAACACGCTTTTCCGGCCCGTTATGTCCTGGACAAGTCAGCGCTGGCGGAAGGCGACCTGGAAAGGATTCTTGAGGCCTGTAAGTACAACGCCATCGAGCCTGACATGCAGCCCCAGACCTTAACTTTGGAAGTAGGGTCCATTATTTGGGCCACCGGGTGGAAACCTTATGACGCCACCAAGCTTACCAACTTAAAATATGGTCAGCCTGGTTTTGAAAACGTAATTACCAATATGCAAATGGAGCGGCTGGCCGCGCCCAACGGGCCTACCAAAGGAAAGATTCTCCGGCCTTCCGATCAAACGGTACCTCAGACCATTGCCTTTGTGCAGTGTGCGGGCTCGCGGGATGAGAATCATCTGCCTTTCTGTTCTTATATCTGCTGTCTGGCTTCTTTGAAGCACAGTCTCTATTTTGCGGAACAGAATCCGGAAGGTAAGGCCTACATCTTTTATATCGATATCAGAACCCCGGGGCGGTATGAAAAGTTCCTCAACCGGGCCAAGGAGGAAGCCAATATTGAGTTTATTAAGGGCAAGGTGGCTGATATCCAGCAGGCGGAAAATGGTGATCTAATCGTTATTGCGGAAGATACGCTATCTGGCAAAAGGGTCCAGCAGCAGGTCAACATGGTGGTATTGGCGACGGGGATGCAGCCGAGCCTCGCCGGGGAGGAAATGCCTCAGCTCTTAGAGATGGACGAAAATGGTTTTGTAATTCCCAGCGAGGCCAAGGGGATGTACGCGTGCGGTTGTGCCCGTATGCCCCTTGACGTTATGACTTCGAACGAAACCGCTACGGCGGCGGCATTAAAAGCTATCCAAACTTTGGTAAGGGGGTAAACATCCATGGAAAAAATAGGGGTTTTTATTTGCACCTCCTGTAATATTGGGGACCGGTTAGAAATCGCTGATCTTGAGGCGGCGGCCAACGAGCAAGGCTGCGCTCATTGTGCTTCTATGCCTTTCCTGTGCGGGAAGGAAGGGGTAGAGGCCATTAAAAACGCCATTAAAGAAAACGAGCTTGATAGCGTAGTTATTTGTGCCTGTTCCGGGCGAGTAAATTATGACGTGTTCGATTTCGGCAATATTCCTGTTGAGCGGGTAAACCTGAGGGAAGGCGTGGTTTGGAGCCGCTGGCCCAAGGTAGAAGAAGGGCAAGAGGTACCGGAGGATGAAAGTCAGATAGAGGTGGCAGAAGGGGTCTCTTTTAAAGACGAGCTTATGGCCTTGGCTAAGGATTACGTCCGCATGGGCGTAGTCAAGATGCAGAAATATGCTCCGCCTGAGCCGTACAAACCAGAAGAAGAAATGTCCTGGAAGGTCCTGGTTATGGGTGGCGGAGTAACTGGTCTTACGGCGGCTTTGGAGGTGGCCAAAGCTGGCTATGAGGCCGTGATCATAGAGAAGGAAAATGAGCTGGGTGGTTTTGTGGCCAAGATGAAAAAACAGCTGGAGGTGGGCCATCCGTACCGGAACCTCCAGGAGCCGATTACCAAAAAGCTTATCGAAGAGGTACAGGCCAACGATAAGATCCAGGTGATCACCGGGGCTACAGTAGAGAAAATCGCCGGAGCGCCGGGGTTCTTTGACGTTACTTACAAACAGGGTGGTTCCGAAGAGACCATCCGTATCGGAACCATTGTGGTGGCCACGGGCTGGAAACCTTATGACGCTTCCAAGTTGGAAGAGCCTTACGGCTACGGAAAATATCCCGACGTGGTTACCAACATCCAATTCGAAGAAATGCTGGCCAAAGGGGAGCTTAAACGGCCTTCTGATGGTTCCCCGGTCAAAAGCGTGGCCTTTATTCAGTGTGCGGGGCAGCGTGATCCGGACCATCTGCCATACTGTTCCGGAGTGTGCTGTCTGGCCTCCTTAAAGCAGGCCAAGCTTTTGCGGGAGGCTGACGACGAGGCCAAGGCCTATATCTTCTACAAAGACATGCGCACCATGGGAATTTATGAAAACTTCTATCAGGCGCTGCAAGATGATCCTGGGGTGTTCTTGACCAAAGCCGAATTCAAGTCCATTTCCCAGGGGGACGACGGAAAGCTGGTAGTGGAAGTGACCCAGACCCTGCTGGGAGAGGACCTTGCGGTTCCGGTAGACTTGGTGGTGCTTGCTACCGGTATGGTGCCCACTACGGCTGATGATCCCGTGGTGCCGCTTGAATATCGTCAAGGACCGGGCTTTCCGGAGCTTGAGCTCTTTTACGGTTACGCAGATTCCAACTATATCTGTTTCCCTTATGAGACCAGGCGTACTGGAATTTATACCGCTGGTTGTGTACACCAGCCGATGACCACCGCTCAGGCCATGGAAGACGCGGCGGGGGCGGCGCTCAAGGCGATTCAGTGTCTCAAGGCCATTGAAGCGGGGCACGCGGTCCATCCCCGAACCTGGGATTACGCCTATCCGGAATTCAACTTCAAGCGTTGTACCCAGTGTAAACGTTGTACGGAAGAGTGTCCTTTCGGGGCCCTGGATGACGATCCCAAAGGGACACCGATGCCCAATCCCACCCGTTGTCGCCGTTGTGGTACCTGTTTTGGGGCCTGTCCGGAGCGGGTAATCGGTTTTAAGGACTACAATATCGACATGGTAAGCTCTATGATTAAGGCCTGTGAGATGCCCGAGCCGGATTATGGCCTCTTTAGGGTGGTAGCGTTTATCTGTGAAAATGACGCCTGGCCGGCCCTTGACATGGCGGCTTATCATCGTAATAGTTTTCCGCTTTCTATCCGTTTTATTCCGGTTCGATGCCTTGGTGCGGTAAACGTGGCCTGGGTGCGGGATGCGATGAGCGGCGGCTGGGACGGAGTGATTATGCTTGGCTGTAAATACGGAGAGAATTATCAGTGTCACTTTGTCAAAGGTAGTGAGCTGGCGAACCGCCGGATGGAAAACGTGGCTGAGACCTTGCAACAGTTGGCCCTTGAATCGGAACGGGTGGTCCTTCACACGGTAGCCATTGACGAGTACGATAAAGTGCCGCAGCTCCTGCAGGAATTCCAGGAAACCTTGGAAGGAATTGGCGAAAGCCCCTTCAAAGGCTGGTAAGGAGGGAGAGAATATGCCTACTTATGTCGAACCGGATTTAAAATTTGTAAAGGGTGTAATTGCCTCAGGGGGTGACACCTTAAAAAGGTGTTATCAGTGTGCCACCTGTGCGGTGGTGTGTCCGCTCTCCACGGACGAGGTCCCTTTTCCGCGGAAACAGATGATCCTCGCCCAGTGGGGTATGGCGGACCGTATTGCCAAAGACCCGGCGATTTGGCTGTGTCACCAGTGTAGTGACTGTACGGCCTATTGTCCCCGGGGCGCACGGCCGGGGGACGTGTTGGCCGCCATAAGGGCCATGGCCATCAGGGAGTATGCTGAGCCCAAATTTCTCTGGTCCCTTTATAATAATTTAGGGGGGCTGATAGTCCTTTTTGGTCTGGCTATTTCGGTTATCGTGGCGGCCATTTTGATCGCCAATAAGGGAATCCCGGAGCTTGAGAGCCCGGTACGCTTCTCCCATGGTCTCTTCCATGGGTTTTTGCCGGTAGCCTTTGTAGACGCTATTTTTCTCCCTTTGGCAGGTTTCGTGGCCCTGATCTCTATCCGCGGCATCTCCATGATGTGGCGGCAATTGAACGAAGGGTTTCACGTACCTGAGGCGTATCGTCCCACCACGGGAGAGATGGTTTCTAACTATATCATCCCGGCGATCAAAGAAATCTTGGCCCACGAACGTTTCAAAAAATGCGGGGTCAATTTTAACCGCTTTACCGGGCACCGTTTTGTGCTGTGGGCCTTTATCATCCTTTTTATCGTCACCAATATCGTGTTCATCGGGGCGGATTTCCTAGGGTATCATACCCCTTGGCCCCTCTGGAATCCGGTCAAGATTTTTGCCAACCTTGGGGCCATCATTCTGATTTACGGCTCCATCCTTTTGATCCAGAACCGCAAGGCCCGGGAAGCAGAAGGGGCCATGAAGGGTGCCTATGCGGACTGGTTCCTCCTTTATCTCATCCTTTTTGTGGGGCTTACCGGGTTGGGTGCGGAGATCTTGCGGCTCCTTAACCTCAAGATCGCTTACCCCATGTATATTGCGCACCTAGCCTGTGTGTTTGTCCTCTTCTTGGGCTTGCCTTTTTCTAAGTTTGCCCATTTGCTCTACCGGACCACGGTCATGGTATATGACCGTTATATCACCGACGTAAGGGCGAAGATGGAGGCTACCGGGGCCCTTGCGGCTGAAAAAGCTGAAGAAAGCGAAGAAGCGGCGGAAGAAGCCCAGGAGGTAGCGGAAGGGGAATCTCAGGAAGAGGCGGCAGAGGCTACAGAAGAGAAGGAAGAGAAGAAGGAAGCTTAGCCTTTTACTTGACAGTAACAACAGGCTTGTTATATTTCCAGACGGCAGGTCGGGTTGATACTTGACCTGCCGTTTTTGTGGAGAGGTTCCCGAGTGGTCAAAGGGGTCGGGCTGTAAACCCGATGGCTCAGCCTTCGGAGGTTCGAATCCTCCCCTCTCCACCAAATTTTTTAGAGATCAGCTTGGGAGCGGGAATAGCTCAATTGGTAGAGCATCAGCCTT
This sequence comes from Thermodesulfobacteriaceae bacterium, assembly GCA_015494065.1. GTDB lineage: Bacteria > Desulfobacterota > Thermodesulfobacteria > Thermodesulfobacteriales > Thermodesulfatatoraceae > Thermodesulfatator. Next base: position 34,200 of record WGCA01000022.1, read on the forward strand.
CCAAGCTGAGGGTTGCGGGTTCGAGTCCCGTTTCCCGCTCCAAAGACTGAATATTAGGGGCCCACGTAGCTCAGTCGGTAGAGCACTTCCTTGGTAAGGAAGAGGTCACCGGTTCGATTCCGGTCGTGGGCTCCATTTTTCGATTATATTTCAGGTCGTGAGAGGAGGTTTTGGAGATGAGTAAGCCGAAGTTTGAGAGGAAGAAGCCGCACTTAAACATTGGGACGATTGGTCATATTGACCACGGGAAGTCCACGCTGACGAGTGCGATCACGAAGGTATTGTCGACGAAGGGGCTGGCGGAGTACGTGCC
>WGCA01000023.1 GCA_015494065.1 Thermodesulfobacteriaceae bacterium
CGAGAGATTGATGAGCTAATAGATGCCGTTAATAATATGGCTCGTGCTCTCAAAATGTTTGCCGCTGAACTTGAACAAAGTAGGGAGCAGTTCCGCATTATCGCGGACTTTACCGCTGACTGGGAGTACTGGGAGGATCCTGCCGGTAGACTCATTTACGTTTCACCCGCTTGTGAGCGCATAACCGGATATTCTCCGCAACAATTCATAGATGATCCTTCTCTTATGGAGCGCATTATTCACCCTAATGACAGGGAAGCCTGGCTGAAGCATAAAAGAGAAATTCACCGACGCCGCATAGTTGGCCGGGAATTTGAATTCCGGATCATTACGGCGGAAGGAACTACCAAATGGATCGCCCACCTTTGTAACCCGGTTTACAACCAAAAAGGGATATTTTTAGGAATTCGGGGTAGTAACCGGGATATCACCTACCGTAAGGAGCTTGAACAGCGTATCTTTCAGGCCCAAAAAATGGAATCCATTTCCCGCTTGGCTGGTGGCATCGCCCACGACCTGAACAATCTGATGACCGCTATAGTGGGTCAGGCCGAATTATTGAAGTTCTCTTTGCCCAAAGGCAGTAAGGATTATGAGCGGGTACAAAAAATTCTGGAAATCGCCCAAAGGTCTAGCGATCTGGTGGAAAAGCTCCTGGATTACGCCCGTGGCCATAAATTTAAACCAGAGTTGGTAAACCTTAACCAGATCGTCCAGGCCAGCCTGCGTCTACAAGAGACCATTCTTAATGGCAAGATCGATCTTTCCCTCAAATTACAGCCTCAACTAAAGCCCATTCACGGGGATCCCAACCAGCTCACCCAGATTTTGATGAACCTGGTAATCAATGCGGTAGAAGCCATGAAGGACGGAGGGCAGCTTTCGGTGGAGACCAAAAATATTCGGCTCACCTCTCCGGTAGAAGACATTCCGCCTGGAGAATACGTGGTTTTACGGGTAAAGGATACGGGTTGCGGTATGGGACGGGAGACTCTTGAAAAGATATTTGAACCATTCTTTTCAACCAAGGATTTTGGGCGGGGGCTGGGGTTGGCCGCGGTCTTTGGCATAGTTAAAACCCATAACGGTCACATAAAGGTATATTCCAAGAAAGGGAAAGGGACCCTTTTTGAAGTATACTTTCCGGCACACACCGGGACTAATCCTCAGAATAGAACTTACGGTTCGCCAGAGTCTCGATACGACGCTTGATTTTTTGCAGCGGAAGGCCGCTCATCTGGCTTATCTTTTTGAGATCTTCGTATTCTATTTTAAATTTGTTCAAGCTTTTTTTGACCCTTACTGGCCCCCATTCGGTGTCAAGTAAGATTTCTTCCCGAGGTAATACCAGCCTCTTGGTTTCTCTTACCCTAAGCCCCCAGGTCGTACTTTCGGCCAGGATTAAGTCGCTGATTTGGGCCAGGTCCGGTGGCCGGATAAGGACGGACACCTTGGTCCCTAATCGGCCTTTTTTCATATAGAGGGGGCTTAAGCTGACGTCTAAGGCCCCCGCGGCGCGTAACTTTTCGCAAAGATACGCGATCTCTTCCGGACTTTGGTCGTCAAGATCTGTCTCAAGTTCTAAAATCCACTCCCACCGGGAGGAAGGAACGAGACTCTGACCCAGCCACAAGCGAACGATATTGGGGACTTCCGGAAAGTCTTTTTGGCCGGTCCCTACTCCTGTTCGCCTAAGGGCCAGAGGGGGAGGCGAGCCGAACTCATGGACCAATTTTTTCAACAAGACCGCTCCGGTAGGGGTTACGGTCTCCCCAGAGATGTTGGTAACCACCACCGGTAACCCTTCTAACAGTTTGAGGGTGGCCGGGGCGGGTAAGGGCAGGGGACCGTGTGCGGCAGAAATAAACCCTCTGCCTAGGGGAATTTCAGAGGCGTAAAGTTTCTCAACCCCGAGATACTTAAGGCCTTCCAGGACCCCGAAGATGTCAGCCAAGGTATCGTAAGCGGAAAGTTCGTGTAAATGTACCTGGTCTAGCGGCTCGCCATGTACCGCGGCCTCGGCCAGAAAGAGTTCCTTTAAAATCTCTTGGGCCTGCCTTTTGGTTTCCCGGGGAAAGGGAAGTTTGGCCACCAGTTCCCTTAAGGCTGGGTAAGTCTGAGGAAGGCTTCCCGGTTCCGCACAGGTAATTTCGATTTGGGTGGCGGAAAGAGCATGCCTTTTGGTTTGGCAGATTTTAAAGGTCAATCGGCCCGGGAGTTTCTCAAAGGTCTTTTGGAGAATTTCTGCAGGCAGCCCGGCGTCCAGAAGGGCAGCTAAGAACATGTCCCCGGCCAGACCACCTATGAGTTCAAGATATGCTAGTGGCATGGTCCAAGTGCCGGTAAATTTTTTCGCGTTTAAAGTAAAAGAGCGCCCCTAAAACCAGGGAGATTCCCCCTACGATCGCCAAGGTAAGCCAATCACCTTCATAGAGCGAAGCCCCCTGGATAGCAAGGGCCAAGGTACCAGGCAGACGGCCTATTAACATCAGGGGCAAAAAAATCTTAAAAGGGATCGGAAAAAGCCCGAGGAAATAATTGAGATAGTCTTTGGGAAAGCCCGGGAACAAATAACAAAAAAAGGCGGCCATGAGGCCCCTTCGCTGCATAAAGCGTTCAAGACGCCGGAAATGGGGGGAACGGGAAAGACGGGGGGCGAAAAAATTTCTGAATTTACGGGCCAGCCAAAACGCCACACTTGCACCCAGGGCTATACCCACCATGGCGTAAAGGAAGCCCCAAAAGGCCCCAAAGAGATACCCGGCCACAAAACCCGTTACCTCTCCAGGTAAAGGGGCAAAGACCACCTGGAAGGCTTGCAAAAAAATAAAAAAAACGGGCCCGTAGGGCCCAAAATCTTGAATCAAGGCGCGAAGCCTCTGGGGATCTTCTAAATAGCGCCAGCTAAGCTCTAATATTTCTTCAAAAGACATAAAAGCCTTTCTATTAATAGGGCCGTCAAATAGTCGACATCTTGTTTATCATTACATACATGCATCCGCCCCTCAGTCATTGCGACCCCTGTCGTCGTTAAATTATCACGACAGGACGAAGCAATCTCCTGAGATCGCTACGCCACTCTACACATTTTAAAGTGTAGAGATACTGTGTGGCCTGTCAATGAGTAGAAGCCAGGGCCATTTTGTAGTGGGCCCAGCAAATTAGGGCTAGCTTCCTCATACAGGCCACCAAAGCCACCTTTCCCGGCTTCCCCCGCTCCTTGAGTCTCTGGTAAAACTCCCGTA
>WGCA01000024.1 GCA_015494065.1 Thermodesulfobacteriaceae bacterium
CTTTAAGGGTGGCAGCGATGATAAGGGCATAAAGCCCCGCAATGCCAAACATAAAAAAGGTGCGGGCTCCGAGTTGGGGCCAATAGGTGGGGTTAAAAAATCCGTCAAAGAAGCCACCGGTTTCGAGCCATTTTCCCGGGGTGAGCATGAAGGCCAGGATGCCGGTAATGATAATCATGCTGATCCACGCAGAAAGGGCGTAAAGGTAACCGATCCGGAGATGGGTGCGCTCGTCTACTTTGCCCAGCGTGTAATAGTAGGCGTAGATGGCGGCTACTTCGATTAAGAAAAAGACCCATTCTGTGGCCCAGCCCCACACGTAATTGTGGATAAGGGCCGAGATACCTCTAGGGCTTGAGACGGTGGCCGAGTACCAGATACCTACTCCGGAAAGGGAGCCGAACACGAAGCAAAAAATCAAGATAAGGAGCGTGTAGCGCTTGATGAAGGAGAGAAACGCTGGCCGGCCTTCCCGATAAGCCTTTCTTTCAATGTAAATATTGAACCAGAAGGCTCCCACCGCAAGATGCGAGGGAAGGATATGAAAGGAAGCAATAAGACCAATCACCAAGGCCGAAGAAAGATAAGGCACTACCCAGATAGGATACATGCTCCACCCCCAAGTTAAGTAAAAAGCATTCTAAGTAAGTTGGACGCTTCTTACTTACAATCGGAAAATTGACCAAAAATTTAAGTCTTTTCCGGGGAGATTTTTTTAAGCTTTATGAGGAAACAAAGCTCATCATAAAGGAGGGAAAATTAAAAGGATCTTCAAGGAGGTAGCCTCCTACGGCGGAAATTATCCTTTCCGAAGCTTCATCTTTACCCGCCTGTTTAAAGAGTAAGGCGAGCAGACCGTTGGAGCTGGGGAGCGCTCCTTCAAAGACCGGGTAATAAGAGATGAGAAAAGGCTTTTGGTCTTTTCCCACCTGCTGGTAAAGGTACTCTCCCGAGCTAAAAAGTTTTTCGGTTTCGTCTAACAAAGTGTAAAAGAGCTTGAGATATTTTTCGGCTTCGGTAGCCTCCCAGAGTTCCCAGGCCGCCCAGGAGAAATACACGTAGTCTTCAAGGAGGCCTTTTAGGTTCGTTTCGGGGAGGTGGAGAAGGCGCCCTTGCCAGAGGGCCTTTTGCTCTAAATACACAAAGGCTTCTTTGGCCAGGGATATGAAATCTGGCCGGTGCAGTAATCTTCCTGCATGGGCCAGGCCTGCGATGACCAAGCCGTTCCAATCCGTAAGAATCTTTTCGTCTCGGGGAGGATAAGGTCTTTTGGCACGAATTTTTTTAAGCTTTAAAAGTATGGAGGAGAGAAGTTTTTCGAATCCATCAAAATTTTCTTTTTGGGCCCAAAGCCAGGGGAAATCGACAGGATGAAGGACGTTACGCCCTGTAGGTTGCCCGGTGTGTTCTTCAAGATAATTCCCTTCCCGTTTCAGAGAAAAATATTTAATTAGAACTTCGGCTTCTGGCGGGGGCAGATTTTTTTCTATTTCGTTTAGACGCCAAGTGTAAAATAGCCCTTCTTTTTCGGCGCTTTCCGCGCTTTCGGCGCTAAAAAAGGCCCCAGACGGAGATCTCAAGCGTTCCTTTAGATAAGTGACGATTTCTTCAGCTGTCTTTTCAAAAACCGGTTCTTTTAAGAGTGCGGCGGCTTCTGCGTAAAGGTACAGCAAAAGTCCTTGATCATAGAGCATTTTTTCAAAATGAGGCACCTTCCAAGCCCGATCCACGGTGTAACGGTGGAATCCGAAACCTACCTGATCAAATAGGGCGCTGAAACGCATTTTAAACAGGGTAAAACGCACCATCTCTAAGGCTTTAGCGTCAGCAAAACGCTTGCCGTAACGGAGCAGGAAAAGGAGCCGGGTAGCCAGCGGAAATTTAGGGCCCTTGCCGAAACCACCAAACTGAGGGTCGAATTGTCTTTGGGCCCCTTCAAAGGCCCTTTCCAAAAGAAGGGCAGGCTCTACCGTTGCTTCCCGCCTAAACGCTATTTGCGCTAGGGCTTTTTTAAAATTCTGGGCGGCTTCCAGGAGGCGCCCCCGGTCCTCTCTCCAGAGTTTCTTTGCCAGCTTTAGTAATTCCTTAAGGCCCAGGCGGGTTCCGTCTCCTTCCTTGGGTAGGTAAGTGGTGATGAAAAAGGGCCACCCGTCAGGCAGAGCCAGCACCGTCAGGGGCCAGCCAGCCCTTCCCGTAGCCATCTCACAGGCCAAGAGGTAGACGGCGTCTATCTCCGGATGTTCTTCACGGTCAATCTTAACCGGGAGAAAATTTTTGTTTAAAAGGCCTGCTATTTCTTCGTCTTCGAAGGATTCCCGGTTCATGACGTGGCACCAATGGCACGCGGAATAGCCGATCGAGATGAAGAGAGGGACGTCTCTCCTTTGGCCTTCCTCTAAAACTTCCTCACTCCAGGGCCACCAGGCAACGGGGTTGCCGGCGTGTTGCCGCAAATAAAGACTCTTTTCTTGGGCTAGTTTATTGATTTTTGTTCTCCTTTTAAAAACTTTCTTATTAAAGAATGAATAACATAAATCTTGATTATTAAAACGGCCAGCTTAATTTTTAAGTGGACCTGCCAGAATATTTGCGTTTTTTGAAATCTTGTGGGAGGGAGGTCCTATGAGGATCGCTCAGGTAGCACCACTTCATGAAAGCGTGCCCCCAAAATTATATGGTGGGACCGAGCGGGTGGTGCATTACCTGACCGAAGAACTGGTAAAAATGGGGCATGAAGTAACGCTTTTTGCCTCAGAGGATTCTCAGACTTCGGCCCGTTTAATTCCTTGTTGTAAACGAGCCCTGCGTCTGGACGGGGTTAAGGATCGCCTGGCTCCCCACGTCTTGCAACTAGAAAAAGTGGCCCAGAGGGCCGAGGAATTCGATATTATCCATTTCCACGTGGATCATATCCATTTTCCCCTCATGCGGCGGCTGCCGGTACCACACGTGACCACTCTTCATGGTCGCCTGGATCTACCGGAATTAAGGCCCCTTTTTGAAGAATTCCGCGACGTGCCTGTTGTTTCCATTTCCGACGCCCAGAGAGGGCCTTTGCCCTTTGCCCGCTGGGTGGGGACAGTGTACCACGGTCTGCCCAAAGACCTGTACCGTTTTTACGCCCGGCCAGGTGACTATCTGGCCTTTTTGGGGCGTATTTCCCCGGAAAAACGGCCGGATCGGGCGATCAAGATAGCCGAAAAGGCCGGCATGAAGTTGCTCATTGCCGCCAAAGTCGACGAGGCGGACAGGGTCTATTACGAAAACGTGATAAAACCCATGCTCAAAAGCCCGTGGGTGGAATTTATTGGTGAGATCAATGACAAAGAAAAGAACGAATTCTTGGGTAAGGCCTACGCCCTTCTTTTCCCTATTGATTGGCCTGAACCTTTCGGGCTAGTAATGATCGAAGCCCTGGCCTGTGGGACGCCGGTAATTGCCTGGCGCTGCGGTTCGGTGCCAGAGGTGATCGAAGAAGGGATTTCCGGTTTTATCGTGGAAAGCCTGGAAGAAGCAGTGCAGGCGGTGGAGAAGGTGGCTGGTCTTAAGCGGATTCTTTGCCGTAAGGCCTTTGAACGCCGCTTTACCGCGGAGGTAATGGCCCAGAATTATCTCAAGGTTTACGAACGGCTCTTGATGGCGGAAAAACCCGTACTCAAAGTGGCATGAAGGAATGCGTAGTTGAGATAAGACCCCAGAAATTTTATATCCTGGCTACCTCACCGGGCCTCTCAAAAGAGGCCCTTATTTTAAAACACGGTGACACTTTTGGCCTTTTTGACCCTTACGGGGATATCCGGCAGGAAGGTCTAGGCGAACAGGGCCTTTATCATTTGGGGACCCGTTTTCTTTCCAAGCTGGAACTCAAGTTCTGTCACGTCCGCCCCTTTCTCTTAAATTCTTCGGCCACCAGGGATAACCTGATGGTCGCCAGCGATCTGACCAATCCCGATATCATGCTTGAGGGAAAAGAATTTCTTCCCCGGGGAAGTGTCCATATTTTGCGTCAGAAATTCCTTTACCAGGGGATTTGTTACGAAGCCCTTCGGATAGAAAACTTCTCTCCCTGCCGGATTCATTTGCCCCTTACTTATAATTTTGACGCGGATTTTGTGGATATTTTTGAGGTCCGCGGGGTAAAAAGGAAAAAAAGGGGACATTATTACGAACCACAAACGAAGGAAAGAGAGGTCTATTTTAAATACCTAGGGCTAGACGGGAAGCTGCGCACCACCAGATTGATCTTTGACCCTAAACCCCATTCTTTAAATGCCAGAGAAGCTCTCTTCTACCTTGACCTCAAACCCAAAGAGAGAACCAATCTTTTTCTGGTCATAGTGTGTTTGGTTGACGAAGAAGACAAGTTTATTCCCTTTGTTAAGGCCTATCTTTCTACCCGGCAGGAACTCAAAGATCTGCAGCGTCAGAGCTGCCAGGTAAGCACACCTCAGGAACACTTCAATAGTTGGTTGAAGCGTTCAGAAAGTGACCTCTTCATGATGCTGACCCATACCCCCTATGGCCTTTATCCTTATGCAGGGATCCCCTGGTTTAACACCGTTTTTGGCCGAGATGGTATCATCACCGCCCTCGAATGTTTGTGGTTGAACCCGGAAATCGCCAAAGGGGTATTACGCTTTTTGGCCGCCACCCAAGCCACTTCTTTTGATCCAAGCCGGGACGCGGAGCCGGGCAAGATAATACACGAAATAAGGCCAGGGGAGATGGCGGCCACCGGAGAAATACCCTTTGCCCGGTATTACGGCACCATTGACGCTACCCCCCTTTTTCTCATCCTGGCCGGGGCCTATTACGAAAGGACCCGTGACCTTAACCTCATCCGCGAGTTGTGGCCCAATATCGAAGCAGCCTGGCGCTGGATGGAAGAATACGGTGACTTGGATGGGGATGGTTTTCTGGAATACCAGGCTTCTGAAGAAGGTCTGGTGAATAAAGGCTGGAAGGATTCTCACGACAGCATCTTTCACGCCGACGGCTCTATGGCCAAACCTCCCATAGCCCTGGTAGAAGTCCAGGCCTACGCTTATCAGGCCTATCTAAAAACGGCCCTCCTAGCCCATGCTCTAGGGAAAAAAGATTTGTCAGAAATACTTTTACAAAAAGCCAATACCGTTAAAGAAAATTTAAGAAAAACTTTCTGGGACGAGGAACTCGGGACCTTTGTGCTCGCCTTAGACGGTGGAAAGCAACCCTGCAGGGTGCGGACCTCAAATGCCGGACACGTCCTTTTCTGTGAGGCCGCTGACGAACGGCAGGCCAGTTTAGTGGCCCAGCATCTCTTTGCCCGCGATTCTTTTTCCGGTTGGGGAATCAGGACCCTATCCTCCAAAGAAGTCCTTTATAACCCGGTCTCCTATCACAACGGCTCTGTTTGGCCGCATGACAACGCTTTGATAGCCTGGGGCCTTTCCCTTTACAATTTTAAGTTCTATCTCAACCGCTTAATAAAGGGTCTTTGTGACGCCAGCGTGTATTTCCCGTACCACCGTATGCCAGAACTCTTCTGCGGTTTCAGTAGAAGACCTGACCAGGGTCCCACTCCTTATCCCGTGGCCTGTAATCCGCAGGCCTGGTCTGCGGGGGCGGTCTTTTTACTCCTGGCCGCCTGTCTCGGGCTCAAATTCACGGCGCACGGGCTTTGTTTTTGTCGGCCCACCCTGCCCCGTTTCCTGCGCAAGGTTCAGTTGCGCAATCTCTGGGTGAACGGGGCCACCCTGGACCTGGATATCATAAACCACCAGACCGACGTCACCATAAACGTCTTACGCAAACCCAAGGAAATAGAGATTATGGTGCTTAAGTAACCGCAATGGCCTGAGGGGTCCGGCGCAAATACTGGGCCGCCAGTTCAGCCGCCCGCCAGGCAGCTCCCGGTGGTCCCAGCCTTTGGCGTATTTGGGCTAGTTTGGTCTTTGTCTTCTGGGCCTGCTCCTCATCTTTTAGGATGTGCCAGAGGGCTGCGGCTAGGTTTTCAGGGCAGGCTTGATCTTGCAAAAACTCCGGGGCCACTTCCTCTCCGGCCACGAGGTTGGCCAGGCTCACGAAGGGCACTTTTACCAGCCGGCGCGCTAGCCAGAAACTCCACCTGTTAAGGCGGTAAGCCACCACCATGGGAGTGCCTACGATGGCGGCTTCAAGCGTTACCGTGCCTGAGGCCAGAAGAACCGCCTCCGCCTGGGCCATTACTTCATATTGGTAGCCCCGGGCAAGTTTTAAGTCTTTGGAAGTTTCAAGGGGCAGGGTAGGGACACTTTCTGCCTGTACAAATATGCCCTGAATGGCAGGGTTTTTCTGGCGTAAAAGGGCAAAGGTTTCGTAAAAGAGGCGGGTATGGGCCCTTACCTCCCGTGGTCTACTGCCCGGAAAAAAGCCGACCCAGGGTCTTTTAGGGTCAAGGCCGATGAGGCTGGCCAGGGTTTTTCTGGAAAGGGCCGGTTTGACCACGTCAAGTAAGGGATGCCCGACGTACTCGACCTTGAAACCATGACGGGCGTAAAAATCTACTTCAAAGGGTAGGATTACCGCCATGGTATCCACGTATTTTTTGATGGTCTTTACCCGTCCCTCCCGCCAGGCCCATATTTGAGGACTGATGTAATAGAAGACCGGCAGGTTGTAACGTTTGGCAAATCTGGCCAGTAAAAGATTAAAGTCGGGGAAATCGATGAGTACCACCAGATCCGGAGGTTCTTTTTTTAGAAGGCGCAGGATTTTGGCGAAGGCTGAAAAGACGTTTTTGAGCTCGGTTAATGAGGGAAGCCCCACGATACTCAAAGATTCTGCGGGGAAGAGACACTGAAGCCCGGCTGCCCTCAACCTGGCGCCTCCTATCCCCACGGCGTGAATACCGGGGACCAGTTCCCTTAACGCCCTTAAAAAGGAAGCCCCATGCAGATCACCAGAGGCTTCTCCCGCTACTATGAGGATACGCAATGACGAACGAGATCGGGCAGACAAGATCCTTCTCTCGCTAGAAAAGAGGCTTGCTGGCGTTCAATCTCACGTTTGATGCGGAAAGCCAATTCCAAGGCCTCAAACCCCTCTTCCCCACTAACCGGAGGGGTTTTTTCTCGAAAGATGGCCTCGACAAAGGCCCTCAATTCATCCTTAAGAGGATCTGCCTGGGCAAACTTTTCTGGAACCGGAGAGGGGTGGTGGGCGAGACCATTTTCAGAAAGGTCGACTTTAAGGAAGGTGCTCTCCAGGGTATCAGCGGCGAAATAGACTCCCGGTTGGTAGACCCGAAAGCTACGGGCCGGTTTTAAGGCAATGCGGCTGGCGGTGAGGTTAGCTACGACCCCATTTTTAAAACGCAACCGCACGCTGGCCAAATCCACCTTGTCCGTGATGACCGGGGCCCCGGTGGCCTGAAGTTCCGCTATTTTTTCCCTGGTAAGGGTGAGTACCAGGTCTATGTCGTGGATCATTAAATCCAAAATTACGTCTACGTCTAAACAACGAGGTGAAAAGCGAGAAACACGCTGGGCTTCGATGAAAATGGGGTTAGAGACCGAGGCCAGGAGCTTTTTAATGGCCGGGTTGAAGCGTTCTATATGCCCAACCTGCAGGATGAGCCCCAATTTTTGGGCCAGTTTAACTAATTGTCGGGCCTCCTGCGGGGTGCTGGCCAGGGGCTTTTCCACAAACACGTGGCACCCTGCCTTAAGCGCCGCTTTGGTGACTTCAAAATGGTGCACGGTAGGCACCACCACGGAAACGGCTTTTACCAGGGGGAGGACTTCGCGGTAATCAAAAAAGGCCCTGGTTTGACAAGTCTTGGCCACTTCTAAGGCCCGCTCGGGGATAACGTCCACCACCCCAACTAGCTCAACCTCCGGAAAGGAGGCGAATTTTTCCGCGTGAAAACGGCCCAGATGACCCACCCCGATGACGGCCAGAGGGATCTTATTCATAAGGCACTCCTACCACCACTATACCTACCTTATCAGCCAAAGACAAAGCCTTTTCCCGCTCAAAAAAGAGAGAACGCCGGGCCTCCAGGGCCAAAACCCTGGCCCGGGCCCTTTTCATGGTGAGGATGGTCTGGAGACCGGCGGAGGGGAGATCAAAACGGGGATCTTGTTGTGGTTTAAAGACCTTTACCACTACGGTATCCTCCACGAGTTTCCCGGCCCTTTCGATGGTGGCGTCCGTGCCCTCGATGGCCTCGACCGCCACCACCATCTGGTCCTTCACTACGACGCATTGGCCAATATCCAGTTCTCCCAGGGCTTTGGCTATCCCGAAACCATAAACGATATCTTTCCATTGGGCAGGCGAGGGTTTCTTTTTAGTGAGTACTCCAGCCGGGGTCAAAAGTTCCGGGAGAAACTTGGTGGGGGAGATCACCCTGATGCCTAGTTTTTCTATCTCTTCGGCTACGGCCCGCAGGATTTCGTCATCGTTTCGGTTACGTAATTTGCCCCAGAGGAAAAGGGTCTTAAGGTCAGGGCGAGCTATCTTAATGGCCCGGCTCTTGTTGATATGGCCTGCCAGGGCTATCTCGGAAATTTTTTCCCTTTTGAGGAGGGCCAACAATTTGCCAAACCGACTGACCGGGATTTCATAATACACGTCGGCCCAAGGTCTTAAATTGGGGCGTTCTTCTCCTTTCAAAGCAAAAACCGCTAGGGGTTGGCCCGCCTTCTTGACGGCCCGGGCAAAAAGGAGGGGATATTGACCGCCTCCGGCTATAAGACCTACCATATTCCTCCTAACCCAATTTCTTTCTGGTCAGTCCCCGCGAGGAGGGGTTTGCTATGAATTCTACGAATTTATTGGCCAGCGGTTCCTGGCCAAAGAGTTCCTTTATCTTTTGACAGACTTCTTTTACGGTACCCCCTGAGAGATAAAGCTTGAGGACCTGGTCAATAATCTTTAGCTCCCGGGCCCCAAAACCCCGTCTTTTAAGCCCCACCAGATTGATGCCGAGAATTTGGGCCGGTTTTCCAAAAACCCGCAAGAAAGGGGGCACGTCCTTATCCACCCCACTCATCCCCGCTACAAAGGCGAGCTCCCCTATCCGACAAAACTGGTGGACAAAGACCCCTCCCCCCAATACGGCCCCAAAGTCTATCTTTACGTGTCCTCCCAGCTGGCAGCCATTGGTGAGAATGACTTCGTCTGCCAGGACGCAGTCGTGCCCCACGTGGGTGTAAGCCATGAGGTAGCAGCGATTTCCGACCTTGGTGAGGCCCTGATCCAGTAAGGTGCCCCGGTGGATGGAAACGTATTCCCTGATAACGTTTTCGTCTCCTATTTCCAGACGGGTTGGCTCTCCCCGGTAGGCCAGATGTTGAGGCGCCGTGCCCAGAGTGACGTGGGGGCCGATCACGTTATTTTGCCCGATAAGGGTTTCCCCTTCGATCAGGGTGTAAGGACCAATTTTGGTGCCACGGCCGATCCTGGTTCCCGCCCCGATAACCACGAAGGGGCCGATTTCCACCCCTTCTTCGAGTTCTGCCTTGGGGTCTATCTGAGCGGTAGGATGGATAAAGCTTTTTGTGTTATGGAGATCAGTCATTTTATGGCTGCGATGATTTCAGCTTCCGCCACCACTTTTTGGTTGACCAAGACTTTGCCCGCGGTACGGATAATGTTACGGCGAAAGTTAAAACCCTCAAGCTTGAGGCAGGCCACGTCTCCAGGGTAAACCGGTGCCCGGAAGCGGGCTCTTTCCACTCCGGCCAAAAAGAAGAGCCTGTCCTGGTATTCTGGCCGAAGTTTTTTGAAAAAGATAATGCCAAGCTGGGCTAAGGCTTCAATGAGGATAACCCCTGGAACGATCGGTTCCCCCGGGAAATGTCCCTCGAAAAACCACTCGTTCAGGGTGAAACATTTGACGGCCTCAATGGTTGGGGGATCAACCGTAAAGTTCGTTATGCGATCGACAAAAAGGAAAGGATAACGGTGGGGGAGGGAAGTCAGAATGTCTTTATGATTTGGGGTCTTTTCTTCCATTTAGGGCCTCCTCTAAGACAGCAAGTCTTCGGCTAAGCTCCCTTATTTCTTTTAGGATTTCCGGCAGCCGTTCGTAGGCTGCCACACATCGCCGCCATTTACCAATTTCTATAGCCGGGGCCCCGGCTACGGCGGTTTTGGGAGGTACGGGTTTGGCTACCCCGGCTTTGGCGGCGATCAAGGCCTGGTCGCCGATTTGGTTATTTATGCCGGCTTGTCCCCCTATCATTACGTAATTTCCTATCTTTACGCTGCCCGTTACGCCTACCTGAGCGGCTAGGACCGAAGCCTGCCCGATTTCCACGTTGTGGGCCACCTGAATGAGGTTGTCCAGTTTGGTCCCTTTTTTAATCAGGGTAACCCCAAAAGTGGCCCGGTCCACGGCGGTATTGGCCCCTATTTCGACTTCGTCTTCGATTTCCACGTGGCCAAAATGAGGAATTTTAAGGTGTTTTTCTCCATCAAAAGCAAACCCAAAACCATCAGTCCCGATCACAGCCCCGGCGTGAATGATCACCCTCTGGCCTATACGGGTGCGGGGATAAAGGACCACGTTTGGGTAGATGATACTTTCCCGGCCGATAAAGACCTCTTCCCCTACAAAGACCCCCGGGTACAAGATCACTCCGGCCTCAATCCTGGCCCCTTCGCCCACGTACACGAAGGGTAATACACTTGCACTTTCGTGGATTTCAGCCCCCTCCGCCACAAAGGCCAAAGGGCTTATCCCTGGTTCTGGCTTGGGCTCCTGGTAAAAAAGCCAGGCGATCTTGGCCAAAGCCACCCGTGGGTTAGGCACCACAAGCAGATTTCGGCCGACCAGCTTTTCTTTGAGCGCCGGAGAGACGATCAGGGCCGAGGCCTTGGAGGCCTTTGCTTCTTCTAAAAAACGGGGGCTTTCCACAAAGGAGATTTCCCCCTCTTGGGCGTACGCTAAGGCGTTTACCCCGCTAATTTCCACGTCCTGGCCTGACCAGGCGGCCTTTAGCAGGTCGGCTAGTTCGCTCAGTTTGTACGGCAAAGGGGGCCTCCTAGGGGTACCATTTGACGATCTTTTCCAGGGGCTGGCGGGTCTTGGGCCGGGGCTCCTTTATCCGGTAACCAAAGCAAAGCATATAGGCTATGCCAAATTTTTCCCGGTCTACGTCAAAGTGTTGGGCCAGAATTTCTTCTATCTTTTCTTGATGGAAACCCTCGAGGGGACACGAATCGATGCCCAACATGGCGGCTACGGTCATCATGTTGGCCATGGCGATATAGGTTTGTTTGCAGGCCCAATCAAAGAGGGCGCGTTCGCTCTCCAGGAGCTTAAAGTCTTCTTCCTGAAACTGGCGGTAACGTTGCCTCTTTAGTTCCTGGAGCTCGGGTGGGAGCTTCTGCACCTCCTGCATCATGTAGGTGATGTAAGGGCGGTCCCAACGCATAAAATAACTTTTCCTGGCCAGACATATTATCAGGTGACTACAGGTGGGAATTTGTTTTTGCCCGCCCCAGGTATAAGGAAGAAGCTTCTGACGCAATTCCGGATTGTTTACGATAAGGAAATACCACGGCTCAAAGCCGAAGGAACTGGGTGAGAGGCGGGCGGCCTCAAGGATGAGGCCGAACTCTTCCTCCGGTATCTTTTTTTCAGGATCAAACTCTTTGCAAGCGTGCCTGAAATAAAAGGTTTTAAGGATAAAGTCTTTCAATTCCGGATTCATAATTGGCTCCTAGACCCAGATTATTTCTTCTTTTCCTTTGCGGATAACACGAACGGCTACCTTTTCCAAGTTTCTTGCCTTGGGGGCGTAGCGTTTTATAAGAGAGGCGGCCTCCTGCAGGTCTTTTGTGCCCTTTTCTATCAAAAGGGCCCCGGTAGGGCCTGGGATCTGGCTAAGCTTCAGGATGGTTTGGTCTCCCACCAGGGCCTGAAGTCTTGCATTTTCGGCCTGGTTGCGCCCGACAACCAGCCAGCTTCCGCCAGGCAATTCAAAATGCCGCCCAAAAGTCAATATTTCCGCTTCTTTAGGGGCAACTTCTCCCCCTTTCAGGGCAAAAAAACGTTTGAAACGGGGGGCGAGGGCCGGGTCAGTTAAAAGACACCCACCTGCCGGGGAAGGGATTTTCTTTAAGCCCAGGGCCTGCGCCAGGGCCAGCTGTTTTTTTCTCCCTCGGCCGGAAATGTCAAGGAGGCGTTCCCGGTCCACCAGGCCCATTTCTTCAACGCGGCTGGGCCTTAACTTTTTGGCACTAAGGGGCCTTAAGAGGACGTCTTCAACGCCGGCCTCTTTTTCGATGTGTCTTAAGGTGTTTCTCTGTTGGCTCATGGGGCGCTGGCCAACTACCTCCCCGGTTACCAAAAAATTCGCCCCGAAAGAGGGCAGCAATTCTTTGGCCTTCTTAAGCATTAAAATCTTGCAATCAATACAAGGGTTAAAGCCGCTGCCATAACCGTGTTTGGGCTGGGCCAGCATTTTTAGAAACTCGGCGCTTAAATCTACTATTATTCCCTTTTCAAAGCCGAATTCTTCCTGCACGTAACGGTCGAAGGCCTCTTCTTTGCCCTTCCACTGCCAGCCAAAAAAGGGAGTGATAAAACGTAAGGCTACAATTTCGATCCCCTGTTTTTGGAGGATCTTGCCAGCCAGTATGCTGTCCAGCCCTTCGGAGAAAAGGAGTAGGGCCCTTTTTTTCATACCGCAAGCATTTTCCGGGCCAAATCCTGGGCCTCTGGTCCGCCCAGCATCCGAGCGATTTCAGCCACCCTTTCTCCTGGTGTCAGCTCTTTGATCACCGTAGCGGCCTTTCCTGGCCCCAATTGTTTTTCGATATAAAAATGTTGCTCTGCCAGGGCGGCTATTTGGGGCTGGTGGGTGACGCAAATCACCTGATAATGTTGCGCTAGCTCTTTAAGGAGTCTACCCACTTTGGCCGCCACTTCTCCCCCTATACCGGTGTCTACTTCGTCAAAGACCAGGATTTCGCCTGAATCTCCCCGGGCAGAAGCCACTTTTAAGGCCAAGAAAAGTCGGGAGAGTTCGCCCCCTGAGGCCACTTGGTTTAACGGGCGCAAAGGGGCTCGGGGTTGGGTGGCCACTAAAAATTCAACCCGGTCTTTTCCGCTTAAAGTAAGAGGCCCTTCTGTTAGCTCTATTTCAAAGCGTGTCTCTTTTAGGGCGAGAAGGGGTAAGATTTTTCTTACGGCACGGCCGAGATTGTGAGCGGCTTCTTTGCGCTTCAGGTGAAGTTCCTGGGCCAGGGCGAGTGTCTTTTCGCGCACCCGGGCCGTTTTTTCCTCAAGGCCTGCCAGGTGTTCTTCTCCGTGAGAGAGTTCAGCCAGCTGTTTTTTGAGCTGGGCCAGGTAACGGAGTACGTCTTCCAGGTCAGGACCATATTTTCTTTTGAGGCGCTTCAGTTGATAAAGCCTATCTTCCAGTTGTTCTAGGTCTTCAAAATCCCGCGGCAGTTTCCTTGAAGTTTCGTTTAATTCCGCCAAGAAATCTTCCAGTTCGTAATATAGATCCTCTGCCCTTTCGCGCAGGGAAAACAACTCCTTTGAAAGGTTAGCGGCCTCCCTCAGTTCCTTCCTTCCTCTACTGAGGGCAGAAAGGGCCGCGTCGAGTTCTCTGGCGGCCTTTTTGAGATGTTCTTCCAGCTGGGTTAGGTTTTTTAAAACCTTTACCTTCTCTTCCAGTTCTTGGTCCTCTCCTATTTGAGGGGCCACATCCTCTATTTCCTTTATTTGAAAACGTAAAAAGTCCTCTTCTTTGAGGCTGTTTTGGAGTTTTTCCCGCTGTTTCTCTAATTCTCTTTCTAGTTCCTTTAATTTTCGGTACTGCTCTTCGTATTTTTCCCTAAGCGGCCCGAGATTGGCGAAAGTATCAAGGATGGCCAGTTTCTCTTCCGGGTCTTTGAGTCTTTGATAATCGTGCTGGCTGGCCAGGGTTATTAGGGGACCTATGGTTTCTGCCAGAAGGCCTAAAGAAACGGGAGAATCGTTAAGATAAGCCCGGCTTCGGTCCGGGGTTAAGATGCGCCGTACCAGGATTTCTTCCCCGCTATCCAACCCTGCCCGGGCCAGCCTATCTTTTGTCTTTAATCCCGGAAGAAAAACGGCCTCCAGTACAGCTTTAGGGGCACCTGGACGAATGAGGGAAGGGCTTCCCCTTGCGCCCATGAGTAACTTTAACCCCTTTATCAGTAACGTCTTACCGGCTCCCGTTTCTCCCGTCAAAACCACAAAACCCGGCTCAAAACCGAGCCGGGCTTCTTCAATCAGGACAAAATCTTTGAGCCTTAATTCCAGGATCATTAAAGATACTTGGTCAATATTTCGGCAATTTGAACGGCGTTGGTGGCCGCCCCCTTGCGCAGATTATCAGCTACTACCCACAGATTGAGGCCGTTTTCGATGGATTCGTCTTCCCTGATGCGGCCCACAAAAACTTCGTCTCGTCCCGCGATTTCGATAGGAAGGGGGTATTTCTTCTCCGCTGGTTCATCTACCACTACTACGCCCGGAAAGTTAGCTAGGAGTTCTCTGGCCTTTTGGGCCGTTATCTTCTTTTCTGTTTCGACATTTACGGCCTCGGCGTGGCCGTAAAAGACGGGTACCCTCACCGTGGTAGCAGTCACCCCGATATTTTCGTCTTCCATGATCTTTTTGGTCTCGTTTACCATCTTCATTTCTTCTTTGGTGTAGCCGTTGTCCAGGAAGACGTCTATGTGGGGAAGACAATTAAAGGCAATCTGGTGGGGGAAGACTTTGGCCTCGGGCAGGGTTTCTCCACGGCACCAGGCCTGAGTTTGCTCTATGAGTTCTTGGATGGCTTTTTGGCCCGCTCCGGATACCGCCTGATAGGTGGCTACCACGATGCGTTTGATACGGCTGTAATCGTAAAGGGGCTTTAAGGCCACCACCATCTGGATGGTGGAACAGTTGGGATTGGCAATGATTCCCTTTTTGCGAAAGTCAGCCACCGCGTGGGGGTTAACCTCAGGGACTACCAGCGGGACTTCCGGGTCCATTCTCCAGGCGCTGGAATTGTCGATCACTACGGCCCCGTCTTCGGCAAACTTAGGGGCGTATTCCAGGCTTCGGGAAGCACCTGCGGAAAACAAGGCGATTTCAATCCCGGAAAAACTCTTTTGTTCCGAGAGGACTTCAACTTCTATATCTTCGCCCCGGAAGGGTATTTTAACGCCCCGAGACCTTTCTGAAGCAAAAAGTCTCAGGTTCTTGACGGGAAAATTTCTCTCTTCCAGGACCTGGATCATCATGCGTCCCACGGCCCCGGTAGCCCCTACCACAGCGACGTTAAACTCTTTCATGATGCGTCCTCCTAATTTATTCGGTCACACCGGATATAAGCTAATATTTCTTCAAGCTCGGGGGTGATTTCTTCCCAGTATTCTTTGAGACTAAATTTTCGTCCGCAACTCTCACACCGGAGAGCCACGTTTTTTCAGGTGTACTCGATCTTTAAACACCCCTTGCAACTACGACAAAAAAGCCCCAAATTTTGGTGTAGCCAGCGCATATAATCTCTAAGATGGAATTTTTGAAACATTAATTTTAGTCCGCTTAGAAGTAAAGTATAAAGAAGAGGCGCGCTTACCGCGCGCCCATGATTAAGGTAGAGGAGGTAAGAACGATTAGTTCTTTACTAGGATTTAACAAAAAAAACGGTCTAGATCAAGTTCAGCGCCCTGATCGAGATAAATTTTTTACAATTTTAAGAATATTTTAGGAAAGTCTCCAAAAAAATTGAGGATCGCCCTTGATACTATTTTAGAAATTGGGTATGGAGCCCGATAAAAGACAGAGGTTGAGAGATGCAGTGCCAGCGGCTTAAAAAACTCGCCAGAGACTGGTATCAAAAAGTAAAGGAAGATGCTTTGGCCCCGGCCCGCATGATGGAACTGATCCAGAAACACGTAAACCAGTGTCCCATTTGTCAGACAGACCCAGATCTCCCCGAAGAAATCGAAAAGATCAGAGAATTTATTCGCGCCCCTCAACCGGTGGTAAAGTCTGAAGAATAAGTCTTGCCTTCTTTGGTAAACCCGCTAATTTTTTATTTAGCTTTGCCCCCGTAGCTCAATCGGATAGAGCAGCGGCCTTCTAAGCCGTTGGTTGGGGGTTCGAGTCCTCCCGGGGGCACCAATTTTTATTTTTTATTTTAATTCCAAATTCTTTTTGAGTTCGCCGAGCTGAAGGCCGATAGCTATACATTTTTCTCCCTTTTCGCAAGCTTCTATGTCTTCTGGTTCAAGGTGGGTTAAAAGTTTTTTCCCTTCTTTTTCAAGGACAACGGCCCAGCTTTCAGCCTTATCATCCCATATCACCTGCACGTTGATACCGCAGACCCCAATATCAGGATAAATTTGTTCAATCTTTTTACAGAGTTTTTCTGGGTCAATCTGGATCTTTTTGGTCATATTTCTCCCTCCTTTATTGGTGAAATTTCCTAATGTGTTCAAAAAGATCAAAGTCGCGTGTTTCAATTAGGGCCTCTTCCTCAAAGGTGGGGCGCTTTACCTTATAAAAAATCCCAATGGGAATTTCTTCGGCTTGTGAAGAATAGTCCCACTTTTCTGCCAGCTTAAAGGCCGCTTCCAGGTCTTCGTAAGGGTGGTCGGATGGTATTTCAACTACCCATTCGTTGTAGAACGAATAAGTATTGAAAAAAGTATAACAGGGCTGGAGGACGTCGATAAAAGAAAATCCTCGGTGCTTAACGGCTTCCCAGATGAGGTTTGTTAAGTGTTTTACCTTTCCTACGTAACCCCTGGCTACAAAAGTGGCGCCACTGGCTAAGGCGAGCTTGATGGGGTTTAAAGGCTCTTCAGGGCTTCCTGAAGGGGTCGATCTCCCTGGGAAGCCTTTGGGAGAGGTAGGGGTAAATTGCCCGGTAGTCAAGCCATAAACCCGGTTGTTGTGGACAAGTAAAGTCAGGTCAGTGTTCCTTTTGGCGGCAAAGATTAAGTGTGAAATTCCTTCGCCGTAGGCATCCCCGTCTCCGGCATGGCCTATGACCGTAAGTGTGGGGTTGGCCATTTTGATACCCCAGGCTACGGGTAAAACCCTTCCGTGGATGGAATAAAAGCTATTTACCGCCAGATAATCAACGATTTTGGCGTGACAGCCGATCCCAGAAACCAAGAGCGTTTCGTGAAGCCGTCCGGTCTCTTTAAATTTTTTTAAAACGCTTTTTACGGCGGTAAGGAGGCCAAAATTGCCGCAGCCCGGACACCAGGTGTTTCCGGCATAGGTAGCCAGTGGATCGTTTTTAGCAAAAATGTTCATAAAAGCTCCTTTACCCGTTCGTAAAGTTCATCAACGCTAAAAGGGCGGCCGTTGTATTTGAGAATTTTTTGGTCAACCCGAAATCCATGGAACGCAAGGAGTTTGGCTAGTTGGCCTGTGGCGTTGGTCTCACAGACGATGATCCTATCTGCTCCTTTAAGGGCCTTTTGGAGCGTTTGCGTTGGGAAAGGCCTGAGCACCAAAGGTCTTACTAACCGCAAACCCAAGCGTTCAGCGATTTCTACGGCGGCTCCTTTGGTGGACCCAAAACAGAGGAGGGCAACAGGAGCGTCCCGGTTAAAAACTCCTACCATCTTTTCGGTTTCCCGTTTTAAACCTTCTTCTTTACGCAGGCGTTTTTCCTGCATTCGGGCAATTTGTGTCGGTTCCTCCGTAGTAAGGCCGAAGGGATCATGTTCGTAAGAAGTGGCTTTGACTATGGCGTCTTTCCTTCCCGGGAAGGCAAGAGGCGATACTCCGTCCTCGCTAAAGGCGTAGCGGGCGTAAGTCTGGCCGCCGCTCCACGCTTTGTATTCCACTCTGGCAAATTGTTGTGGAAGGTTTTGGCTAAAGAGGCTTTCGCTCAAGTGTTTGTCTGAAAGGACCAAAACGGGGGTCTGGTAACGCCAAGCTAGTCTTAGGGCTTCCGCAGTCAGTTCAAAGGCTTCTTGCGCGTCACCAGGGGCCAGTACAACTCTCGGAAATTCCCCGTGTCCCGCCGTAAGCACAAACTCCAGATCTCCCTGCATGGTATAGGTGGGGACTCCGGTGCTTGGCCCGGGGCGTTGGCATTCAACAATTACCAAGGGGATCTCCGCCTGTCCGGCAAGGCTTAGGGCCTCTACCATGAGCGCGAACCCACCGCCAGAAGTGGCGGTCATGGCCGGAGAGCCGGCATAAGCCGCACCAATGGCCGCAAGCACCGCGGCGATTTCATTTTCGGGATGGATTACGTTAATCCCCAATCTTTCGCGATGAGCTGCCAAATAGTGCAAGATAGAAGAGGCCGGGGTCATGGGGTAGGCAAGAAAGACTTTTAGTCCAGCGGCCGCTGCTCCTAAAGCGATGGCTTCGTTTCCGAAGAAGAAAGCTTGATTTTTGTCTTTTGAAGGGAAATCAACATGGCCTTTTTCGGAGAGCTCATAGCTTTTTTGGGCTACGGAAAGATTGAGCTCAGTCTTAGCGAGTTCGCGGAGGGTTTGTGCAAGCTCCTCCCAGGGGATTTGACAGAAACGCACCAAAGAGGCAAGGGCCGCGGTGTTCCTCATGATTTTAGGCGCGGAAAGCTCTTTTACTATTTGGGCCCATGGGACAGTTATTTGGGCTGAGGGGGCCTTTTGGGCCTCTGGTATCTCTTGGTCACAGAGGACAACGCCATTTTCTGAGAGTCGTTGTTGATGTCGTCTAATAGTTTCTTCATTTAGGGCAACGATAACGTTTACCTGGTCCCGGTGGGCCGAAATCGGGAATTCAGCCGCTCGGACGATGGAAAAATTATGCCCACCTCGGATGAGAGAGGGATAGTCGTCGTAAAGGAAGGTCTTTAACCCGCGGCGACAAAGGAGTTTGGCCCATAATATCCCCAACTGCCTTATCCCGTCACCCGCCTTTCCACCAAATAAAACGCTAAATTCAAAAGAGTTTTTCATGGCTACAAAAGTCGGTAAGGATAAGCCCGTTTAGTCCATTCACTTTGTGGAAAACGGACCGTTAGTTCTTCATAGGCCTTTTTGAGGACGCTGGCGTCGTTGGTCTTCTTAAAGAGACAGACAGCTTTTAAATAGATAGCTTCTGGAACGGCGGAACTTTCGGGATGTCTGTCAATTACATTATCAAAAAAGCATAAGGCCTGATCATAACGCCCTTTGTCGAAGGCCACTTTTGCCAAGCCTAACAAACCGAAAGGGATAAATTCTTCAGGGGGAAGGAACCCTACTGCGCTGTGATGAATGACCCCTTCTTCATCCAAGATGAACAGAGCCGGGGTCCAGGTGACGTTGAATTTTTTAGAAAGTTCAGGATGGTCGTAAGCAACGCGGAGGGGGATAAATTTCTCTTTTATAAAAGTGGCTACGCTTTCGTTCGGATACGTGACCGCATCCATCTGCTGGCAACCAATTCAGCCAGGGTTAAAAAAATCCAAAAATACCGCCTTTTCCTTTTCTTTGGCCTCTTTCAAGGCTTCATCCAAGGATTCGAGCCATTTGATCGGGGTGCTCATTTTTTCCTCGTCGTTTTCTTTTTAAATAAAACTAAGAACTATATCTTTTTTGTAAAGTTTGAATTTAAAAATTTTTTAATTTGGTCAAATTTCGTTGGAACTAAAGGATTGAATTTACGGGAGGCAGGGGGTATTTTGCCTGTAAAACGGTGGATCCCTCTAGGGGTGGAAAGGATCAGGAACATAGTGAAGAAGCGCCTGACCGGCTGGCAAAAGGGCAATAAATGCCTAGTATTTGATGATAGGCCCCCTAAGTAGGGGCAAAACGTCTCTTAGGGAGGCCGTAATTCATTCAAAAAACGGAGAGGTTTAGATGAGAGAGAAAAAGATCGGTCTTCTTGAGGCGGTCTCTATTGGCATAGGGGGTATGATAGGGGGAGGAATTTTTGCGGTCCTTGGTCTTACCGTACTGCTTGCCAAAGGGGCTGCCCCTATCGCTTTTTTCTTTGCCGGTCTTATCGCCTTGCTCACGGCTTATTCTTACGCCAAGCTTTCGGTCCGTTTCCCCAGCGAGGGGGGAACTATCGAATTTATCGTGCGGGCCTTTGGCAACGGCACCGTGCCCGCCTGGCTGAACACCCTTTTGCTGGCCAGCTACATCATCATGCTAGCCCTTTATTCTTATGCTTTTGGGAGTTACGGGGCGGCTTTGATAAAGGGGGTAGAAGACCCCTTTTTAAAGAAAGTCCTTACGGTTTTTGTGATTCTGTTCTTTACTTTCCTTAATCTTCTCGGGGCTTACGTGGTGGGCAAGGCCGAGGATCTGATGGTCATTTTTAAAGTAGTAGTGCTTCTTTTATTTTCCTTACTTGGCCTTTTTACCGCTAATTTTTCCCGTCTTGATCCCCATGCATACCCTCATTTTCTTCATATTTTGACCGGTGGTTTTATTATCTTTTTGGCCTACGAGGGCTTTGAGCTCATCGCTAACACAGCCCAGGACATAGAGACGCCAGAAAAAACGCTTCCCAGGGCCTTTTTTATTTCGGTTTTGGTGGTCATTTTCATTTACTGTCTGGTGGCGCTGGTAGCGGTAGCCAATCTTGAACCGCAGGAAGTTTTAGAGGCCAGGGATTATGTGCTGGCTAAGGCCGCAGAACCTTTTCTTGGCGAGACGGGTTTTGTGATTATTAGCGTGGCAGCCCTGGTGTCCACGGCCTCAGCTATAAACGCTACCCTTTACGGTACCGCTCGTATCAGTTACCTGGTTGCCAAATATGGGGAGCTTCCCCAAATATTCGCCCGCAGGATCTGGAAAGGGGCTTACGAAGGGCTTATCATTCTGGCCCTTTTAACTTTGGTAGCTGCCCTTTCCTTTGACCTGGAAAATATTTCGGTAGCGGGAAGCCTTGGCTTTCTCTTAGTTTTTGGGGTGGTAAATCTGGCCAACTTTAAACTTGCTTCCTTTACCAGGGCCAAAAAATTCTTCGCCCTTTTGGGGGCTATCTCCTGTTTTACAGCGGCTTTGGTCCTTGTATTACATAACCTCAAGGTGGCTCCTAAATCGCTTTATTCCGCCGCCATTGTCCTTTCTTCCACTTTTCTATTTGAACTTATCTATCGTTTGGTTACCAAACGTAAACTCTCAGAATTCATTGACTGGCGTCTGCGGGAAAGGGAAGAATTTTTGGACAATTTTGAGAAATATACGGCGGATCTGGCCCAAATATTTCGGAAGCGGGTCAAAGAAGCCGAAATCTATCTCTTGGATGAGCTTGCACGTGGAGAAAGAGATCTGGCCCACACTCTTCATCTGGCGGTGGTTACCCCTGAAAAGCTTTCTGAAGATGAACAAAAAGAACTGGAATCCTCGGCACGTAAAGAGCTTTCTCTAAAACCTCATCATCCTTTACGGGTTACTTTCCTGTCTCGGGAGGAAAAGGAAAAGCTTGCCAAACGGAGCCCACGCAAAGTGGCTTAAAATCTTTCCAGTCTTTTAAGCAGAAAGACCCCATAATAGGTGCTTTCGAGGAAGGGGATGCCTCCTGGGGCTCGGGCAAAGCCTCCTTGGCGGAAGCATCTCTTTACAAAAAAGAGGGTCTTTTCCCTTTCGGGAGGTTCAGTTCCGGATAGCTTATAAAGTCTTACCGCGTAATAAACGTTTTCCAGAAAGGAGGTGGTGTGCGGGAAAAAACCATAGCCCCCGTCAGGATTGAGGGAGGCCTTAACGAAGGAGAGATGCCTTGCGGAAAGCTCTGGGGTGATCCGGGAAAGATGATAAAGGTCTGAAAGGGTGCGAAAGCCCCTCTTTTGAGCCATTTCTTTTAGGCTGTTTGTAGGTTCTCCGAGAATTTTTCCGGCAAAAAAGAGGGCGAACAAGCCTTCAGGTTTGGCCCGGGAAGCAGTGCGAGAGAGCATTTTTTGGTAAAGAACAATAAGGGGTTCAGGGTCAGGAGGAAGGGCTTTAAGGCGTGCCAAAAGCCAGAGCCAGCGGTAAAAGACCAGTGGCTGGTTCGGGATCTCGCTAACGTTTTTAAGGAAGACGCGGGTGCGGGCTTTCGTCTCTGGGGTCAAAGCTGCAAGAGTTTCCAGGGTGCGGATGGCAAAATAGGTGTCTTCTACCGTGGGTGGAAGGTGCGGGGTGGCGGCAAAACCACCCTCTGGTTTCTCCCTTTCCCGGACAAAGGCTTCAACTTCTTTCTTTAACTCTTCCATAAGTTGCTCCCTTATCTAGAGTTTGCTAACTCCATTTTCTCCTTCCGGGTGGGAAAAGCAAACCTTAAAATAAACTCAAAAGGGTTTTTTTTCGGGGCCATAGTGAAGACTTTTTTGCGAATTTTGGGGCTGGGCGTAATCGCGGTCCTTTTGGGAGTTTCCGGTACCTGTTTGGCGCAAAGGGTGGTCCTGCGGATGATTGGGCCAGAAGACGTGAATGGGGCCTGGGCGGAGATCATCAAGCGGTTTGAGGCCCGCCACCCCGACGTGAAGATCAAATACATTTCTGGTCCTTGGTCCACTGATGATCGGCAAAACATGTACCTCCGTTCTTTCTTAAGCGGGGACCCGATAGAAATCGTTTATATGGACGTCACCTGGACGGCCAAGTTTGCCGCCCGGGGCTGGCTCCTGTCCCTAGATCCTTGGTTTAGTCCTCATGAAGGCTCGGCTTTCTTTCCCGGGGCCCTTAAGGCCGGTTATTATCAGGGGTACCTTTACCGCCTGCCCCTCACCGTTGACGTAGGGGTCCTTTACTGGCGGAAGGACCTCGTTTCCCGTCCTCCCCGGACCTGGAGAGAGCTTGAGGACACCTGCCGGCTTCACGCCCACCCTCCCGAGCTTTACTGCTTAGTCTTTCAGGGGATGCAATATGAGGGGCTTACCTGTAACTTCCTGGAATTCCTCTGGGCCGCAGGCGGCCAGATCCTTGACGAAAAGGGGCAGGTGGCCATAGCTTCGCCGGAAGGCCTTTCAGCCCTTAACTTTCTCCGCAAACTTCGCTTAAAAAACTGGGTCCCTAAGGCGGTCCTTTCCTTTCAAGAGCAGCATACCCTTGAATTCTTCCTTAAAGGGCGAGCCATCTTTATGCGTAACTGGCCATACGCCTTAAGGCTTATAAACCAGTCCCCCTTAAGAGGAAAAGTGGGCCTGGCACCACTTCCGTCCAAGACCGGAGCCCCGACCCCGGGGACCCTCGGGGGCTGGGGGCTGGGCATAGCCCGCGGCACCAAAGCTCCGGAAAAGGCCTGGGCCTTTATTGCGTTTGCTACTTCCGCCGAGGCCCAGAAGATCCTTTATCTTAAAAGGGGATGGCTTCCGGCCCGAAAGGAGCTTTTCCGGGACCCGACACTCCTCCGAGAAAATCCCGCTCTAAAAGATCTGTACTTCCTTTTAGAAAGGGCCCGCCCCAGGCCGGTTCATCCCCAATATCCTCGGATAAGCGATACCCTGCAAAAACACGTAAGTGCGGTACTGGCCGGGGTGGAGACCCCGGAGGAGGCCTTAAAGGCCCTTTCTGAGACCCTAAAATTTATCATTCGGGGCAGCAGAGAAAACTACCTCCGGAGGCTCCTTTTGGACTACGAACTGAAGGAGACCCTGGCGCATACCCTTTTCTTTTCGGCGGTTTCGGTAAGCCTTGAATTTTTACTAGGGTTTTTGCTCGCCCTTCTTCTGGCCACCCCCTTTCCCGGGCGCTGGTGGGTTAGGCTTGCGGTGCTCCTCCCCTGGGCCTTGCCCACCGCAGTCATGGCCATGTCCTGGCAGTGGATGCTTAACAACCCCTTTGGGGTGATAAACGACCTTTTGTTGAAGGCGGGGCTTATCTCCCACCCGGTGGACTGGCTGGCAAGCCCCGAGGGGGCCATGTGGTCGGCAATCCTGGCCGATGTCTGGAAGACCACCCCCTTCGTAGTCATCATCCTCCTGGCCGGGCTTTATTCCATCCCCAGGGAGCTTAAAGAAAGCCTTGAGGTGGACGGTGCCGGGCCGCTAAAGCGTCTTTTCTATCTCACCCTGCCCCTTCTCCTTCCTTTCGTCCGGGTGGCCCTTATCTTCCGGCTGCTTCAGGCCTTAGGGATTTTTGATCTTATCTGGGTGCTTACCAGAGGCGGCCCCGCCGATAGTACCCGCACCTTGGGGCTTTATCTATACGATTTGGCCTTTAGGTATGATGAAGTGGGTTATGCCCTCTTTTTGACCGTGCTTTTTGTCTTCTTTTTAATGGTTATGAGCTTGCTCATTGTACGTTTGACTACCCTGGAGTACGAAAGAAGATCATGAAGAAGATAATTTTTCTTCTTTTTGGCCTTATCGCCTGCGCCTATTGCCTCTTTCCCTTTTACTGGACGGTGGTTACCGCCTTAAAACCCCCGTCAAAGATCTTTTCCCTCCCGCTAGAGTACTTCCCATGGCCTATTTCGCTTGAAAATTTATACCGCGTCTGGGAAAAGAGGCCCTTTGGGCGGTATCTTATGAACAGCCTTGTCGTCTCAGGCGGGGGAACCTTCCTTTCCCTCTTCCTTTCAAGCCTTCTTGCCTTTCGTCTGCGCTATTTACCGGTGAGCCGGGCCCTTGCTCTTCAGCGTTGGCTCCTAATAGCCTCCATCATACCGCCCACGCTTCTGGTGATTCCCATCTTTATGGCCATAAAGGCCCTGGGGCTGGTGAATCATCTCCTGGGCCTGATCCTGAGTTATACCGTCCTGAATCTCCCTTTTGGGGTCTGGCTCCTTTACGCTAGTTTTAGTAAAGTGCCTCGGGAACTTGATGAGGCCGCCCTTTTGGACGGCTTTAGCCGATTGGGGATCCTCTTTCGCCTCCTCCTTCCCTTGAGTCGGACGGGGCTTGCGGTGGCGGGTATCCTGATCTTCATCTTTTGTTGGAACGAATTTCTCCTGGCCCTGACTTTACTTCAGGATCAGAGCCACTATACCGTACCCGTAGGCATCGCCTTGCTGAGCGGGGCCTCGGCTTACGAAATCCCCTGGGGAGAAATAAACGCCGCGGTGGCTCTCACCACCCTCCCGGTGATCCTGCTCGTAGCCCTTTTCCAGTCTTCAATCCTTGAGGGTCTTACCGCCGGAGCCTTGAAGGGGTAACTATGGCGCAGGTCCGGCTCCTTAACCTCACCAAGACCTATCTTTCCGGTCAGGTAGTGGCCCTGGATAACGTCAACCTCGAAGTCCCAAAAGGCCAGTTTCTGGCGGTACTAGGACCTTCGGGCTGTGGGAAAAGTACCCTTTTGCGGGTGATTGCAGGGCTTGAAAGGCCGGATCAAGGAGAAATATGGATTGCTGGCCGGCGAGTGGACCATCTGCCCCCGGCCCGACGGAACGTAGCCATGGTCTTTCAGAATTACGCCCTTTATCCTCATTTTACCGTCTACCAGAACATCGCCATCGGGCTCAAACTACGGGGATATCCCAAAGCAGAGATACAAAAACGCGTTCTTAAAGTGGCCCGAATGCTTGGGCTAGAAAGGCTTTTTGACCGTTATCCCCGGGAGCTTTCCGGTGGTCAGCAGCAGAGGACGGCCCTGGCCCGAGCCTTGGTGCGGGACCCGGAAGTTTTTCTCCTGGATGAGCCTCTGAGTAACCTTGACGCCCAGATCAGGGAAGAGACCAGAAGCGAGTTAAAACGCCTCTTTCAGGACCTTGGGGCCACGGTGATCTATGTGACCCACGACCAGATCGAGGCCCTGACCATGGCCGACCTGGTGGCGGTGATGTTTCAAGGACGGATCTATCAGATGGGACCTCCTGAAGAGGTTTACCGTTGTCCCAGACACCGCAGGGTGGCCGCCTTCGTAGGAGTTCCCCGCATCAATATCCTTAGAGGCCGAATAAAGGACGGGACTTTTTTCTCGGAGGATCAGATAGTGAAAATTCCCGTAGGCTTTGATTACGAAGGGCCGGTCGAACTCGGGGTGCGGCCGGAAGGCCTGAGGCCAGGAGGGGAGGGCTTCAAGCTAAAGACCCGGGTTTTGTGGGTGGAATCCTGGGGCCCGCAAAAAATCCTTTTTCTGGCCTTCGGTCCTTACGAGCTCCGGGCCTTGGTGGCGGCAGATTTTCCCGCCTCCCCCGGTGAAGAACTCGAAGTAGCCCTCCGGTTAGAAGAGGTTCACCTTTTCCGTCCCGAAACCGGAGAACGTCTGTCTTTTTGAAAATCCGGCTTGCTACTGATTTTATTCGCGTTTTAGAGCATACTTAATAAAGTTTTTGTTAGTTTTGCAAGCGATTTTTGATTGGTATTACTATTTAACTGGTAATATTGACATGTATAATCATAGGAAAAATATTATTAGAAGATTATTAAGCCAATAATTCGTAATGATATAATATATTGGCGCGTTTCTATCCAATTTTTGAATGGATTAAATTTTCCTAAACCTCTTTTATATATTTGCGCGTTTATAATACGTTCTTGAATCTTTTTGGAAAAGAAGGCACACTATGCTTGTCAAAAGAAATAAAAATATGGTAATTAGTATAACTTCATTTTCTTTCATGATTTTATATTTAGCGATCCTAGATGGACTTGTTAAGCAAAATTGTGGTAAAAATGTTCCATTAATATTAATAAAGATCATCAAATAGTCAGCATTCTGAATTAGAGCTAAAAACTCCCATTATATTTATTAGGTAATCTATTTGTTAACTACAAGACATCTGGCCATTATGTCATGAAGCCCTTGTTTTTTTCGTGTAAATGCGACCATGAGAAATCCAATCCCTAATAAGAGAGCCGAGATTATCTTGCCAAAATGGCGGCCTGTAGCTTTGCCAAAACTGATCCTATTCCCTTCCATATCTGTAACTTTGATACCAAGAGCCATTTTGCCAAGAGTTCCTTGCATAGGAGAGCTTTCCATTGCAGCAAAATATATCCAACCAAGAATTATCCCGAGAATATTTCCCATGCCTCTTAAGATTTGCGGATCGTTAGTTACGCTAACTGCCATGATAAAACCAAACACAAAACCGATAATAAATCCGCCAATAGTAGTGACAATACAGTCGATGATAGCAGCTGCAAATCTCTTCCAAAAGCCTGCATAACTCATTAATTTCTCCTTGCAACGGGATTACTTTAATATTATCGGCTAGTAACTCTTTACCCTTAAATTTCTTCCAAGAAAAAGCGTCTGTCCTAGAAGATGTCTCTTATCAGTATTGTAATTTCAAGATATAGAAGCGGTGTGTAGAGTCATTGAATTTAGACTTTTATTTTCATTTCAAAGGTAGGGATAGCCGTCGTAAAAGGCCTTCCAATGGATGCTGCTAGCGGGGTCAGGAACCAGGAGGGGGACCAAGGTCTGCTCCTGAAAAAGCGGGCTTAGCTTGCGAAAGTCTTTAGATAAATTGCGGAGGAGATCAAAGGCCCTGGCCAGGTCTTCAAAGGTGGCGCCGCAACGCGGGCAGCTTGGACTCACTTCCACCCGCCAGAGGTAATCAAAAGGGAAGTGGAGAAACATCTTCTTGCCGTGTTTGCGACAGGAAAGGCAATCGGCGATTACTCCGGTAAACCGGTCGATGCAAAAATTTTCTCCGTGAAAACAGACCGCAGCCCTGACATTTCCGCAAAGAAAAGGATCTTTTCCTTCTCTCAGTCTGAGACGTTGGACTTCGTAAAGGAAATTTTCAAAATCTGCCAGCAAGGCATCAACGGCCTCGGCGTAAAGCACTCTCCGGGCGTTAGGAGTGCCGCATATAGAACAACTCTTGCGCAGCAAAAATTCCATAACTTCATTCAAGTCGTCAGGGGCGATGGTGGTGTGGCAATTTTTACACCTAACTCCCAAGCGAACACCGAACAAAGAAACCGCAATCATTAGCTCCTCCAGGGGAAATTTTGGACCGCAATTTTAGCATGAGTAAACTTTTCATTTGAGTAAAGCTTTATAGGTCCCTTCGCGGCATGTTTTTGTTAATTATGTCTCCACGAGGGCCAAAAAGGTCTAGAAAATGGAACTCATAGTGGGGGAGCCGCTCAACGATAACGAATCGCTCAGGCGGAGTATAGAGAAGCTTGCGGATACAGGCCGCAAGAAGCTCCTCGTAGTGGTCAATCTCGTCGGCAGAGACCGGAAGCCCCTTCTTGCGCCGGGCCCTGATTTCTTTTTCGATCTCTTCAAAATCCTGGGGAATGAAGCCCGGCTTAAGCCTTACCCGGTAGGCCTCTCCCGTAGAGATTTTCTGGACGATGAATTCCCAGCCCAGGGAGTTATCCACCCTCACGGTCATGAAGTTGATCCGGGCCCCGGTCATAAGGGTAGCGGCGTCCACAAAGCAGGGGCTATTTCTGGTGACCACCCTTATGTCCGTCCGGTCCACCACTCCGTCGGGAAAGAGCTTTAGGAGGGCCTCTCTTATGGCCACAAAGGCAAAGGCCAGCCCGTCGCAGAGGTGGCCGTGGATGCGGGCCAGGTCCTTAAGCCCGATCTCTTTGGTTTTCAAGGCGTAACGCCCAAGCGGGGCCTCGGTATCAAGCACCTTAATGGGCTTGTTATTAGGGGCTTCGGCCGCCCATTTGGGAAAGAACCAGTCCGGAGAATTGTCCGTAGCCCCCTCCCCGGCCAGGGCCAGGGTTGCCATAAAGAAAACGATAAAAAATATGGCCCAGACGTGCTTCATGCCTAACCTCCTAAAAGGGTGTAAATCTTGTAAGCCGTCATCACCACGATAAGCAGGCCGAAAAGCTGTTTCAGGCGGTTGCTGGGGAC
>WGCA01000025.1 GCA_015494065.1 Thermodesulfobacteriaceae bacterium
CTCTACGCTTTAAAACGCGTAGAGGGCCGTGGCGATCTCGGATCGTACGCCTTCTGTCCAAGCCTCGCCACAGGGATTGCTTCGTCGCTCCGCTTTACGGAGCTCCTCGCAATGACTTGATGCAATGCCCATCGACTATTTTGTGACCTCATTAATAATATGCGTAGAGGGGCCCTTTCTTTTTGTTAGGGGTTGGGGTAAAGGTTTTCTAGATGTTCCCCAAGCCCTTTAAAAAACCGCTCCTGGTCCTTTCTAGCCTTTCTGCCTGCGGGGCCTTCGCCTTAGCGACGGTGGCTTTTTTTATGCCGGTTTATCTTAAAAAGATCGGCTTTTCCGGGGCCCAGATTGGGTCACTTTACGCCGCTTTTAGCGTGACCTCCATCATCACCTCCTTTCCTTCCGGCTTGGCTTCCGACCGGTTTTACGCCCGCAACCTGATCGTCCTGGCTTTAAGCCTGATGGGGGCCTCGGCCTGGGTCCAGAGCCTGGTCACCTCCTTTTTCTTGTTCGCCCTGGCTTATCTGGCCTGGGGACTTGGACAAAACCTTTTTCGGGTAAGTCTTGACGCCTTGCTCTTAAAGACCTTGCCCCAGAGGGTGGGGCGGACCTACGGGGTATTTAACGGGGCTCGGATGCTTGGCTTCACCTTGGGTGGGTTGAGCGGGGGCATCCTTCTGGGTAAATACGATTTTGTCTATACCTTGCGTCTGGTAGGGAGTTTTTATCTCCTGCTCTGTCTTTATTGGTTCTTCTTGCCCAGAAACGTCCCGGTCAAATTTGGCCTGAAAAGCTACTGGGATGATTTTCGCCACCCCCGGGTGTTATTTTTTGCCTTCTGGCTCTACCTCTTTTACCTCCACTGGGGGGCAGAGTTCACCAGTTACGGCCTCTTTTTGCGCGAAAACTTGGGCCTTTCTCTCAAAGGGATGGGGCTTTACATGTCGGCTGAGTTCGCCATGGTGGGAATAGCAAGCTACCTCAACGGTTTGCGCCTCGAACGGGGGACCAGTCTTTACCAGCTGGCCGGCCTGGGGCTCTTTTGTTCCGGACTGGGGCACATGGGCATGGTTATCCCGTATCTGCCCTTGAGCCTGGCCTTTCGTCTCCTGCACGGTTTTGGAGACGGCACCATTATGGTGCTTTCCTACGTGGGGATAGCCAAGCTTTTCCGGGTAGAAAGGATAGGTGGTAACAGTGGCTTGATCACGTTGGCCATCATGTTGGGTAGTTTTACCGGTTCTCTAATTTTCGGCCCCATAGGGGCCCATTTTGGCTACCAGTGGCCTCTTTTTATTTCCGGCCTAATTACTCTCTGTCTTATTCCGCTGGTCTACCTTCCCCGCTTTCGGGAAGTAGAAAATCAGGTTTAGGAAAAAGCCTTCCCAGCCGAACTTAATTAAGAAAGTCCATTCAAAAGGGTTGAAGATGATTATCAAAGAAAGACGCAAACACACCCGGATAAGCCTTGAAGGATCCAAGGTCTTCCTGCCGGAAGGACGGAAAGGTCAATTGGTTAACGCTAGTATCAGCGGGCTGGCCTTTCAACAACCAGAAGGGGTCTCCTTTGAACCGGGAGAAAAGCTCGATATTTCCGTGTTCTACCGGGGAGAGAATATTAAGGGCCAGGCGGTGGTAGTGCACGTAACCGAGGGGCTGGTAGGGTGCGAATGGATAGATTTTGAAGACCAAAAACAGAGAGAGGCTTATTACCGCTGGCTCCTTACCGGAGTGCCTTTTTCAGACTGAGGGCCACAAAGCCTGCTCCCTTTTGGTAGCCATCCCGCGGGTCCTCGTAACGGGGAGATTCGTCAGGGGACTGGTAAAGGGAAGAGACTTCTTTTTCCAAAGAAAACCCTACCTCTCGCACCAGCTTTAAGACCTCGTCGTGGTGATAAAACCTGGCAAAACGGTAAAGTTTATGCCCTGCCCTCTTCTTGGCTTCGTAATATCTGGCCCAGGAAGAATCTGCCGGAATGAACCCCAGCCAAAGTTTTCCCTGCGGTTTAAGGATCCTTCTGGCTTCCTGGAATACTTGAAGGGGATCTTCCACAAAACACAGGGTGAAAAATAGCCCGCAGGCCGCAAAGCTCTCTTCTTTGAAAGGCAGGCTTTCTCCTCGGCCACAAACCACCCAAAGGCCCTTTGAGCGTGCCCGTTTCAACATCGGAAAGGAGGGATCAAGCCCGTAAGTAAAGCCAAGGACCTTAGCAAAGACCCCGGTCCCTACCCCTATTTCCAAAGCCGGCTGAGGAGGGGAGCCCAGTTCTTTTAAGGCCGCCAGTTCGGCTTCAAAAAGGGGATTTTCCCGGTACCAGGCGTCATATTCCTCCGCTAATTCTCCAAAGGCCCTGCTGATCTCGCGCCACATAAAAAAGAAGGGCGGGTTTCCCCGCCCCTTTGGGTTTAGATATCGAAATAAAGGTAGAATTCGTAGGGGTGCGGCCGCAGACGGACCTGATCGGCCTCGTTTTCGCGCTTATACTCGATCCACTTGCGGATCAGGTCTTCGGTAAAGACGTCGCCCTTCATCAGGAACTCGTGGTCTTCTTCCAGGGCCTGGAGCGCCTCTTCCAGGCTGGCGGGAGTGGTGGGAATATCTTTGAGTTCTTCCGGAGGCAGGCTGTAAAGGTCTTTGTCCATGGGTTCACCAGGATCAATGCGGTTTTCGATACCATCCAGGGCCGCCATAAGCATAGCCGCAAAAGCAAGATAACCGTTACAGGAAGGATCAGGAGTACGGAACTCAATACGCTTGGCCTTGGGGCTCGGGCTATACATGGGGATACGAATAGCCGCGGACCGGTTACGGCTGGAATAGCAGAGGTTTACCGGCGCCTCAAAACCCGGGGTCAAACGCTTATAAGAATTGGTAGTGGGGTTGGTGAAGGCGCAGACGGCCTTGCAGTGCTTAAGGATCCCCCCGATGGCGTAAAGGGCCGTCTCCGAAAGCCCGGCGTAGCGATCACCGGCAAAGACCGGGGTGTCTCCCTTCCAGATGCTCATGTGGGTGTGCATCCCGGAACCGTTGTCCCCAAAAAGCGGCTTGGGCATAAAGGTGACGGTTTTCCCGTGCTTATAAGCCACGTTTTTGATGATGTACTTGAACCACATGAGCTGGTCACCCATCTTGAGGAGCGGGGCAAAACGCATATCGATTTCGGCCTGGCCGGCGGTGGCTACCTCGTGGTGTTGACATTCGACGTGGATGCCCACCTTCTGCATGGTAAGGACCATTTCGGTACGCAGGTCTTGGAACTTATCAGAAGGCGGCACCGGGAAGTAACCTTCTTTGTGGCGGGGTTTATAACCCAGGTTAGGGCACTCTTCCCGGCCAGAATTCCAGATCCCTTCAATAGAATCTACAAAATAAAAGGCGAAATGAGCGCCGCTGTCGTAGCGGATATCATCAAAGATAAAAAATTCGGCTTCCGGCCCGAAATAGGCCACGTCTCCGATACCCGTGCTCTTGAGATACTCTTCCGCCTTTTGGGCCACGTAACGGGGATCGCGGGTGTAGGGTTCTTTGGTGATGGGGTCATAGACGTTACAGAGGAGAACCAGGGTCGGTACCTCAAAAAAGGGGTCCATGACCGCGGTGTCCGGGTCAGGCACGATGATCATGTCACTTTCGTGGATCTCCTGCCAACCACGAATAGAAGATCCGTCAAAACCAAACCCTGCTTCAAAGGACTCTTCGGTAAGCTCTTCGATGGGAACGGAAAAGTGTTGCCACATACCGGGAAAGTCGGTGAAACGCAGGTCAACCATTTTGGCCCCGTTGGCCTTGGCAAATTCAATTACCTCTTTGGGTGTCATGATACGACCTCCTTGTTGTGTTGTTTTTTAGTTGGGCAAATCTCATCTAAGATGCGTTCTAGATAAGTTTTAAGGTCCGCCAGTTCTTCGTCGGGGACCTTTTCTCCTTCTAAGGTACGGACGTAAAAGACGTCTGAGGCCAGGTCAGCCCGATTTGAAATAAAGGCCCTTTCAATGTTGACCGGCCATTTGGCCAGGGCTTTGGCCAAGAAATAGAGGAGACCAATCTTGTCCGGAGCAAATATTTCTATAATGGTGAAAAAGTCAGAGTTTACGTTATCCAAGCGGACGTAGATTTCCGGTTTCTTCTCTGGTCTTTTAAGGGCACAAACCAGGGGTTTAAGGCTCTTCAAACGCCGCTCCAGTTCCTCTTCTTCTTCTGTGTTGAGCACTTTTTGTACAGTCTCTCTTATTTCCTCCCACCAGATCTCCCCGTAAGGGGCCGCCACTTCGAACACATCAAGAACTGTCCCGTCTGTCAAGGTAAAAATGCGGGCCGAACGAATATCCAGGTGGTGGAGGGCGAAGGCCCCGGCCAATTTAGCAAAAAGTCCCGGGCGGTCTTGGGTTATGATCACCACCCGGTATACCCCGTTTAAGCGCCGCACCAAAAGGCGAAGCGGATCCCGACTGGCCTTATATTCCTGAAGGAGGCTCAATTCCTTTGTGATTTCGTCCAATGAAGCGTGTAACAAGTAACAGGGCGGCAAGGTCTCTACCAAGGGACCAAAATCTTTCTTCAGTTTTTCCTCACGTTGAAGTAGTTCTTTTACGGTTTCCTTCTGGGAAAGCTCGCCTTCGGTAAGGAGTTTAGCCGCTTTCAGATAAAGTTCTTTTACCAGGGCCATTTTCCATTCGTTCCAGGCCGCAGGGCCGGTAGCCCGGGAATCAGCCACGGTCAAATAATAAAGACGGGTCAGGTGCCCCACGTCACCCATCTGGCGGGCAAAATCAACCACCACCTTTTCTTCCGTAAGGTCCCGTCTAAGCGCAGTCTCCACCAGGAAGAGGTGTTGCGCTACCAGACGTTTTACCTGTTCAGCCTGTTTAGGAGAAAGACCAAGCCTTAAAGCGATCTGGTAAGCCTTTTCCGCCCCAGTGCGCGCGTGGCCCGGGCCCTGTCCCTTGGTGATATCGTGGAGCAGGGCTGCCAAGAACAAGACCTCTTCGTCTTCGATGAGGTCCCAAAAATCAGGCTCTTCTTCTCTCAGCCTGTTGAGTTCCGCCACGGTAAGGAAAAGGTGTTCGTCTAAGGGATGGATATGATAGACGTCAAACTGAGTAAGGCCTAATAGCCTTTCAAATTCCGGTAGCACATAGAGCAGGACCCCGGTGTCCCTGAGACTCTGGAGGGCCAGGTAGGCGTGTGGCTTGGTCAACAATTTGATAAAAATACGCCCTTCAAAGCCAGAAAATTTTTTAAGGGGTTTCTTTTCTTTGAGAAAGGAACGGGTGAGGTGGTGTAATTTAAGCCCTGTTTCTGCCTGGAACAAAAAGATTTGCAGCAGGTAAGAAGGGTCCAGCAAAGCTTGTTCCCGGAAAAGGAGGTGAATCCTCCCCGAAAGGATTTCAAGGCCCGGGGCTAGGAGTTTCCGTTCTTCCGGGCGCAGCCCTAAAATGACCTCCACGTGATCAAAAAGGGCCTCCACCCCTTCTCTGATAACAGTCATGGCCCGGTAAATACCGGTCATAAATTTCTCTATGGCCGCTTCCACCTCGAGACCAAAGCCCAGTTTTACCGCAAGAGTGGGTTGGTATTCAAAATAGAGACGATCTTCCTTGCGGCCAGCCAAAAGGTGGAGCTCCTCCCTTACCAGAAGGAGAAAATTGAAAGCAGCCTTTAAAGTGGCCTTTTCCCCGGGAGTAATGAGCCCGGCCCTTTCCATGTCTTTGAGACCATACAAACCAAAGATAATTCGGGCCACCCAAAGGAGGAAATGATAGTCCCGCAGGCCCCCAAGCCCCTCTTTTAAATGAGGCTCCAGGAGATAGGCCTCCCCCTGATATTGAGCCAGGCGCCTCTTACGAGCCTCTTTCAGAGCCTGAAAAATTTCCTTCCGCCGGCCTGAAATCAGACGTTCCTCAAAAAGACTGACAAATTTGCGGTAAAGCCCACGGCTGCCCGCGATCAGCCGGGTGCTGAGCAAAGAAGTAAAAAGAGAAAGGTCTTTTAAGGCGTCGCTCAATACCTCTTCTAAAGTGCAGACCCGGTAGCCCACCTCGAAGTGTTTGTCCCAAAGGGGGTAGCTGATGGCTTGGACCGCCTGAGACAAAAGTTCCTCGTCTAAGTCCTGGTGTAGAAAGAGCAAGTCGATATCAGAATAGGGACAAAGCACCCGCTGGCCGTACCCTCCGGTGGCGATAATGCAAAAGGGCCTGCGCTTTAACTCCGCCGGGTAAAGGCCCTTCAACAGACGGTCAATCTCTTTGCTGCGGGCCACCACTTGAGGCTTGGCTGCCGGCAAGACAGCCAAGCCCGCTTTCTCCGTGGGCATTTATACGGCCTCCCTCCCCCGCTCACCGGTACGGATACGGATGGCCTCCTCGACGGGTAGAATAAAGATCTTACCGTCGCCGATTTTCCCCGTTCTGGCACTGTTGATGATGGTCTCCACCACTTTCTCTACCTGATCCGCCTCTACCACGATTTCTATCTTAACTTTGGGCAGAAAATCAACGATGTACTCCGCCCCCCGATAAATTTCCCGGTGCCCCTTCTGCCGCCCAAAACCCTTGACCTCGCTCACCGTCATACCTTTAATCCCGATTTCCGCCAGGGCCTCTTTGACCTCTTCCAACTTGAACGGCTTGATAATCGCTTCGATCTTTTTCATTTAAACCTCCTTAAATTCTGACGCTTATCAAAGCTCTATACAATCTTTGTGCCAAGACCTAGGCCTCTAACATCAAGGAAGCCGGCAGAGCCTTTTTACATTTATGTAACGATTTAGGGGATTTTTTTACAACTTTGTCAAAATCTTTGCGGTCCGCAGGAGCTATTTTGAGGATCATACCTTCTACGAAGACCACGGGTTTGAGGGAGGTGTGTTTGCGGTGCAGAGAAAAGAGGTAGGCGTTTTCTTCAAGTTCGGTCTTTAGTAAGGGCAGACAGGTCCTTTTAAAAACCTCGGTTTGGATAGCGTTTAAGACCTCGAAGGCTTTAAGGTCAGGCAAACCTCCCTCGGCGGCCTGCATGGTGGGCTTCTTTTCCAGCAGGGGCCAGATTTCCAGCTTCCGGCGGGGGACCGAACCGATCAGGGTGATAAAATTTACCGGCTGAAAAAGCCGCCGCCTGGGAAAACGATAGTAGAGCTGGCCTTCTTCATCAAAGAGGAGTTCCTTAAAGGCCACGTGCCGGGCATAACCGGTAAAAGAGGTATTGAATTTGAGCCCCAGGTCCAGGAGAGTAACCTTTATCTTACGGGGTTGCTCGGGAAAAAGGGTAGAGGTGGGCCTTTGGGAGACCTCAAGGAGGTGACGCCAGAAGTTTTCCGCCAGCAATTCCTGCTGCCGTAAAAGGACGGCCAGTTTCCGGTTAAGCTCGTCTATGGTGCGCCGCTGGGTGCGCCGGCAAAGACGCTTCAAATACGCCTTACGGTGGGCTCGAAAGGAATCAGGGTTGCGCTCAAGGTCAAGGGCCTCAAAGGCGAGATTAAGCTCCACCGCTTTTTCCTTGCCGCCGTTCCGGAGATCCGGGTGGAAGGCCCTTTGAAGAGCCCGGTAACAGGCCTTGACCAGGGCGTAAAGGGCCTCTTCTTCCAGCTCACGAACCATTTCTGGGGCGATGCCCAAAACCTCAAAAGGGTTGCGCTGCATAGCTATATTTTACTCACCTGAAATCCATCTGGCTAATATCTCAGGGAACAGATTTTCGGATTAACAAGAACGTTTTCTTCTGGTATGCCATTTTCAAAACACAAGGAGGACTAAATGGCTTTTTCCGGGCACACCTACCCTACCCTTATCGGGAGTTTCCCCGGTTCAGAACATAAAAAGGCCCTTGATTATATCTTTCGGTACTGTCCCGAAATTCCCTGCTGGCCCCAGCTACCCGCCTATCCCCAGGAGGGCATGCTTGTCCAGTTCTCAGGAGGACTTCCAGGTTTTAATCCGCAAAGGCTTGTTCTAGACCCAGAAGATGCCGCCTTTGAAAAAGAGATGCTGGCCTTCTACGAGGAGTACCTGGCCGTCAAAGAGGGACAAAAGCCTTTTGCTGCCACCCGTTTTGCCTTAAAAGAAGACGATGCCCCCGGGCTTTTTATGTTCAAAGAACGGCTCAAAGAAGGCCACTCCATTCCCCTGGCGGTAAAGGGACAGATCACCGGGCCTTTTACTTTAGCGGTAGGGCTTAAGACCAAAGAAGGGAAGGCGGCCTTTTACGACCCCACCTTAAGGGACCTGATAACCAAAAACATCGCCCTCAAAGCCGCTTTTCAGGTGGAATTCTTAAAGGATTTTGGGGTCCCTGTCATCATCTTTCTTGATGAACCAGCCCTTTCAGGTTTTGGCTCTTCAAGTTTCGTGGGGGTAAATCGTGAGGAGGTCCTCCAGGTAATTCAGGAAGTGGTAGAAGAGATCAGGGGGCGGGGCGGTATTCCCGGAGTCCACGTCTGTGCCAACACGGAATGGGACCTGCTCATAGAGGCCGGGCTTGATATCCTTAATTTTGACGCCTTTGATTACCTTGACCGGTTCCTCTTATATGAAACGCCCTTGAAGGGTTTCCTAAACCAGGGGGGCAACATCGCCTGGGGCATCGTCCCCACCCTGAAACCAGAAGCCCTTAAGAAAACCCAGGCCGAAGCCTTAACTGAAAAACTGGAAGTAGCCCTGGAAAGGCTTAGCCAGCAGGGTCTTTCAAAAGGGTTTGTTCTGGAAAAATCCCTCATCACCCCCAGCTGCGGGATGGGGACGCTGTCTGAAGAATTGGTCCCGCATGCCCTTTCCCTTTTACGGGAGGTGGCTACCAAATTGAGACCCTAAGGGGAAGCTAGATGGTCTTTGAGCTGGAAAAAGAAAGAGAAATCCTCATTCCAGACACCAGCGTTTTTACCAACCCGGACGTTTACCGGGAGTTTGGTAAAGACCCCAACGAAGCCTTTGTCAACTTTTTGGAATTAGCGGCCAAGGCCCCGCAAGTGAAAGTTTATATGCCTTCTTCGGTGTACGAAGAGTTGAAAAAGATGCTCAAAACCCCCCGGATCCCTCCCAAAGCCCGGGCGGTCTTTCGGGTCAAATCCCCCAAGAAATACGAAATCCAGATACCGGCCTTTTTGCTTTACGAACTCATTGACGATATCCGCCAAAGGATCAACAAGGGCCTGAGGGTGGCGGAGGAGGCGGTCCGGGCCTCCACCCAGAAGAAACCCGACGAAATTATCAACGCCTTACGCCGTAAATACCGGGAGGCCCTGCGGGAAGGGATCGTGGATTCCAAAGAAGACATAGAGCTCATTTTGCTAGCCCTGGAACTGGATGGGCTTTTGCTTTCCGCCGACCGGGGCATCCTGGCCCTGGCAGACAAGTTGGGCATACGCTGGGTGCCACCTGAAGAAATCAGGGACACCCTAGAAGGACTCATTTATAATCCCTAGGCTCCTTCTATAAAAACGCCTCAGATCCCGGGAAAGGACTACCGGCTTAAGAAGTCCTTCTTTGATGGCGGCGATTAACTGGGCGGCGTCTTCTATCCGTCTCGGACAAAGGTTGGCCACGGTTCCGATTTCATCGGGAAAGTGGGCGTCACTGCCAGCCGTGGCAGGAAGCCCGTACGCCTCGGCCAAAAGATAGGCCTTTTCGTTCTCCAATGGGGAAGTACGCCCGTTTAAAACCTCGATAGCATCCACCAGCCCTTTTGCGAGTATTTCTTCCCGCACCTTGCGGCCCCAACGAAAGGGATGGGCCCAGATAATGATACCGCCCAGGCGGTGGATCTCCCAGGAGATCTCTTCTGTAGAAAGCCCTTTGGGCCAATAAGGGACTTTTTGTGGTGCCAGCAAAATAAAATCTCCGTCGCGGGTCGAGTATTCCATCCCGACCACGGCCTGAGGTAAGTCTTTTCCTTTGAGCTGAGGAAGCTCT
Source organism: Thermodesulfobacteriaceae bacterium (assembly GCA_015494065.1). GTDB lineage: Bacteria > Desulfobacterota > Thermodesulfobacteria > Thermodesulfobacteriales > Thermodesulfatatoraceae > Thermodesulfatator. Next base: position 9,898 of record WGCA01000025.1, read on the forward strand.
GAGGCCGCCTCGGTACTGAAATGGTCCGTGATGCAGACCAGATGAAGACCGCAGGCCTTGGCCCGCGAGAGAGATTCTTTAAGGCTCTGGCCTCCGCAGGGAGAGACATCTGTATGGAGGTGGAGATCTATGAGGAACCCTTTTTCAGGCGCGGCCAAAACCCCGGTACCTCCTTTTGATACTGTTCATATTCGGGAAACATGAGTTTGAGTTTTTTCTCTTCCAGTTTAGTCCCGATAAGCAAATAACCGGTGAGTAAAAGGTCTACCCAAAACCAGGAAAGGGATTGGTCTCTTACCCAGAGGAAGATAAAGCCCGCGGTATAAAGGGGATGGCGTAAGCGCAAGAGTATGCCTTCTCTTTTAAGCTCTCTCTTTTCCGGTTTAAGCCCAAAAAAATTCATAAACCCATACACTTTAAAGGCGGCCAGCATAAGGTAAAGGGCCCCGAAGAACAAGGCCAAACGCAGGGGCCAGAGATAAAAAGGCCATTTAAAAACCAGCGGACCATCCAGCTGGTAAGTCCAGCATACCAGGGCAAGGACCGTAACGGTGCTAAAGATATTGAATAGCAACCGCCCCCATCTCTTGAAAAAAGGGCTCTTCTCACAAAAACGCCGCAACCTCAAAGTCAACAAGAAACTGTGGCCAAAACACCAAAAAGCCCAGGCCAAGAGAAGGGGGCCAAGTTGTTGCAAGGGCCGCTCTACCAACTTCTACACAAAATAAGTCGGCCGAAAGATCTCGCTTTCCAGGTAGTGGGATGAGACCATTTCCACGTAATCGTCCAGCCAATAGGCGTCAGGGTTGCGGCGGTAAATAAGGATTTTGCCGGTGTTCTTATTGTCCGCCGCCCGGTGGAATTTAAAGATAATCTGCTCTTCGGTGAGGGCCACGATCTCTAGTTTACCTTTTTCGTGAGACATGGTGAACCTGGCCCGTTTGGCGAGCCCCGAGACCAGCCCCCGGGCCGTCTCAAATATCTGATAGCCCTCTTCAATGGGCACCGCGTAAGGGCGGTTACCCACCGTGGGCCGGCACTGGAAGACGTAATAAGGGGCAATCCCCGCAAAAGAAAGCTTGCGGAAGAGCTCGGCCAGGACCTGCGGGTCGTCGTTTACCCCACGGATGAGAGGGGTCTGGTTAAGCACCAGTGCGCCGGCCTCCATGAGCAGGGAACAGGCCTTTATCGCCTCCGGGGTCAATTCACGGGGATGATCAAAATGGACGATCACGTAAAGGCGGCGGGTAGGGGTAGAATACGTCTTGATCAGGTTTAAAAGGTCCGGGTCGTTTAGGATCCGGTGCGGATAGTAAGCCGGTACTTTGGTCCCCAGGCGGATGATCCCCACGTGGGGAACGCGGCGGAGCTTGCTGATGAGTTCCCGCAAATAGCCGGTGGGGAGCATTAAAGAATCACCCCCGGAAAGAATGACGTTAGTTATCTCCGGGTGCCCCATGATGTAGCGTACGGCCCCGTCCAGGTCTTCCAGCCTTTCTGGCTGACCACCGTCTACAAAGAGACGTTTGCGAAAGCAGTAACGACATAGCCCAGCGCAATTACTACTTGCCAGCAAAAGGACGGTAGAATCGTACTTGTGCTGGAGGCCGGGCATAACCGTGTAGGCCTTTTCGTTAGAAGGATCAAGGCGCCCCCACTCCCATTCCTGGAGTTCGTCTTCATGGGGTAAGACGATGCGGGCCAGCGGATCATTAGGATCAGTAAGATCAATCAGGTTCAGGTAATATTCAGTACATTTAAAAGGATACTTGGCCACCACTTCCTGTATCCTCTCGTTTTCCGCCAGAGAGGGAATATACCGCGTGGAAGATATAAAGGTTGTCCTATGCGCCATGAGCACCTCCTTTCAAAGATTCTGCCTCGTAAGGCCGCTAGGGACGAGAAAGCGGCGGTGTAAAAAACAGCGGTTAACTCTTTTTAACCTTAAAGAACCTGGTTCGTCAAGTAAGATGAGAAAGAGTCTCAGTTAAAATTTGTTGGAAGCTGGTCTTTTTTAATTGTTTTCCGTCATAAAAAAAGAGGGTGAAAGAAAGGGAAGGAAGGGCTCTGAGCTTTTCTATTACCTGGGGTAGGAGGTCACCCAGAAGGTCTTTGCCCATCTGGCCGTAAGCCCAGACCCAGAAAGCTCGTACGAATGGATCCGGGGAATCTATCAGGTGAAAGGCGTAGGCCGGGGCCTTGTATTCCTTGAGAAGGTGAGGAAATTCCTGGGCCAGCCGGCCGATACCCCAGATCACTCCGCGCTGGGCCGGGGGATATTCCAGATAATTGCCCTCCGGCCAGATATAAGAAATCAGGATAGAGGTGTATTCTTTGGCCAATTTTTCGTGGTTAGCCAGGGCCTCAGCCATGGCTTCCGGGACGCCCCAGGCCATACCCCCCGACTCTTCGTTTAACATCCACATGAAGCGTCTGATGATAACCCGGGCGTGTTCTATGTCTTCACGGGCGATCTCTGCTACCACGACCCCTATGGCGGCCACCGCTTTCCAACGAACGGCCTCGTCCCGGTGACAAAGGGCGCCGATTAGCGGGTTTATGGCCTGCCGCGGGGGAAATTCCCGGATTTTTTCTTTGATTAAGGGGAGGTCCTCCCTCTGTAAAAGGTGGAGGACCTCCTGCTTTAACGCACGGTGGGAAAAGGCCTTATGCACCACTCTTTCCTTTGATAGCTTGAGCGATACTCCGGCCCAGCTCAAAACACTCTTTGAGCTGGGCGTGAGTGGGAACGAACTTGACCCTGAGCCCCGGATGCACTATTTCGGCCTTCATTTCTTCTAAATATTTGTTGATATGTTTTACCGCCTCCCCGCTCCAGCCAAAAGAGCCAAAGGCGGCCCCTAGTTTTTTCCGCGGCCTAAGTCCCTTGATGTAGGTCAAGACGTCAGCCATCTGGGGCAGCATATTGTTGTTAAGGGTTGAGGAACCAAAAACCAGGGCCTTGGCCTCAAGGACCTGGGTCATGATGTCGCTCCGGTGATCAATGGAGGCGTTCATCACCTTTACGGAAACCCCTTCGGCCATGATCCCTTCCGCGATGGCGAGAGCCATCTTTTCGGTGCTGTGCCACATGGTGGCGTAAACTACCAAGGCATACTCCCGACCCTGATAAGTACACCAGCGCTTATAGGCCTCAAGGATATCCTTTATATGGGAACGCCAGATGACACCGTGGTCCGGCAGGATCATCTCGATCTCAAGCTTCATCTCCTCGACGGTCTGAAGTAGTTTTTCTACCTGGGGTGAGAAGGGCAAAACGATGTTGGCGTAATATTTGGCCGCTTCCTGCATAAGTTCGTCGTAACGGACCTCGTCGTCAAAGCGTTCACTGGTGGCATAGTGTTGCCCGAAGGCGTCCTGAGAAATAAGGATCTTCTCTTCTGGGAGGTAAGAGATCATGCTGTCTGGCCAGTGGATCATGCGGGTTTCGATAAACTTGACCTTCCTTTTTCCCAGCGAAATCTCATCCCCGGTCTTGACCTCCACCAGGGGCCAATCTTCCCGGTGGAAATGTTCCTTAAGCCCCTTGTATCCCATGGGGGAACAGAATATTTTCTCAGGCTTTACCCGTTCGATGATCTCCGGCAGGGCCCCGGAATGGTCCATCTCCACGTGGTTGACCACCAGGTAAGAAATTTTTGCTGGATCACCCAGGACCTTTATTAAGTTATGGATCAGATCGCTGGCAAAGGGTTTTTTAACCGTATCAAAGAGGGTTATCTTTTCGTCAAGAACGAGGTAGGCGTTATACGTTGAACCCCTCTTGGTAGAATAACCGTGAAAGTCCCGGATGTTCCAATCAACCGCACCGACCCAGTAGATATCCTCTTTTATTTTGACTGGCGCCATAATCCCCCTCCGTAAAAAGTCTTTGGGGGAGGCAAACCTCCCCCTAAAACCAGAGTTTAGGCCTTCCAAAGACCATGAAGGTTACAATACTCGCGGGCCGTCACCTTTTCCGCCTCAACCGGGAAAAAGGCCTCAGGGGCGTCCCCTGGGTTCAAAAACTGGATATAAGATTTACCGTCGGCCTGGAGTTCGATCCACTCGATGTAGTGCTTTTCTTCCATGGGATGCGGTACACTACCTACCTTTACTTTAAACCCTCCCTCGACCTTTTCGATCACCGGTACGTGCTTTTCCTGGGCGGCATCGGTAGTGTTTTCTTGCAATAATTCCATGGGCTGATTGCAACACACAAGCTGACCACGGCCAGCGTGCAAAACCATTACGATATTACCACAAATGTTGCACCGATAAACTTCAAGCTTCTGGGCCATAACGATCCTCCTTAAATTATAATTTTGATTATATTTTAGTTTAGAATAATTTGAAAAAACTTTCTGTCAACAAAAAATTGCCCAAAGGAATTGAAATTTTTCTTTAAATTTTTTCTTGACTTAAAGAATTCAGTCTTTTAGAATTTATCTAAATTGAAGAAGGAGGTCAAAATATGGCGGAGAATATGTACGAAGGGGCCTGGATCTGTTCCACTTCCAATTGTGGTTATATGTACATCCCTTCTAAAGGGGACCGAAAGGGCAAAATCCCTAAGGGAACCCGATTCGAAGATCTTCCCGAAGACTGGCGCTGTCCGGTATGCGGGGCGAGCAAAAAGGCCTTCCGTCCCATGCAAGAAGTAGAAAGCGGACAAGAATAAGTGAGGAGGCCGTCATGCGCATCGAAATAGACAAACAAATCATCAAGTTTGTTCCGGAAAACCAAAAAGAGGAAGAAGAATTAAACAAACTCTGGCAATACGTGGTCTCTTGTGAAGGGGAAAGTTTTAAACTGGTCCCCATCGGGGTTTACGTACCCGGTTCCACTCCGGAGGCCATGTTTCAGGTAGAGGGCGTAAAAGTACCTACTCCCAAACCAACCGCTACCAAGAAGATCCGCTACGTCTGTATGGAGTGTAACCGGATGGAAGAATATCCGGCAGGTGAGGCTCCCATCTGCTGCGGGCAACCTATGCATCCGATGGATTAACCCCCTCCGTTAGGCGGCCCGGATGGGCCGCCTTTTCTTGTCATCTAAAGCTTTACGATACGAGCACAAGCCGCTTTATATTCCGGCGTGTGAACTTCGGTGTCGATAGCCGGGCTGGTTATGAGGTTGGTAAGGGGGTCTTCAAAGTGAAAATCCATGAAGATAATACCCGGACTTACCCGGGTGGTAATGTGGGCCCGGGCGATTACTTCGCCCCGCGGGGTTATTACCTTCACCGGGTCGCGTTCCCGCACCTTTAATTTGCGCGCGTCCCGGGGGTTAATCTCTACGAGCTCCTCCGGGAGATATTCCATTAGCCCTTCTACCCTTCTGGTCATAGAACCGCAGTTGTAATGCGGTAGTCTACGGCCGGTAATAAGCATAAAAGGAAAATCTACATCCGTCTTGTCCTGAGGACCCCAGTATTTGGGTATGGCAAAAGAGGCCTTACCCGAGTCTCTGGAAAAACGCTCAGTGAACATGAGCTCCGTGCCAGGGTGTTCTTCATGGGGCACCGGCCAGCAGATGCCTTTTTCAGCTAGGCGGTCATAAGTGAGCCCGGCAAAACTTGGCATAATCCGCCGCATTTCCTCGAAAATATCCTCAGCATTGCTATAGGCCATTTCGTAGCCCATGCGGCTGGCAATCTCTGCGATTATCTTCCAATCTGGCAGCGCTTCTCCGGGTGGTTCGACCAGTTTCCGGATCCGCTGCACCCTCCGTTCCCCGTTGTCCGTGGTCCCGTCTTTTTCAAAAAGACAGGCCGCCGGTAAGATCACGTGGGCAAAATCTGCCGTCTTGGGCCGGAAAATGTCCTGGACCACCAAGAAATCTAGCCTTGAGAGCGCCTCATGGACCCGCTTCAGGTTGCCGTGGGTCATGGCCACGTCGTAACCAATGACGTAAAGGGCCTTGACACGCCCCTCTATGGCCTCCCTGTACATCATGGTTTCGGTAAGGCCGGGGCGCTCCGGTAAAGGCCGCCCCCAAAAGTCCTCAAATTTCTTCCGGACCAGGGGATCAGCCATCTTTTGGTATGCAGGCAGCGTGTAAGGCAGGGCCCCCATATCACAGGCCCCCTGAACGTTATTTTGGCCCCGCAGCGGCATCGCCCCGGTCCCAGGTCGGCCTACGTGGCCACAAAGGAGGGCCAGATTGGCAATAGCCATGGCCCCTTGGCTGCCACTGCGGTGTTCAGTGACCCCAAGCCCCCAGAAAATAAGGGCCCTTTCAGCCCGCGCGTACATCCGGGCCAGCTGGATGATATGTTCCCGCCTGATCCCGGTTATGCGTTCCACCCGCTCAAGGGGCCACTCTGAAAGGATATAATTGGCGTAAGCCTCAAAATTTTCCGTGCGTTTTTCTATAAATTCCCGGTTATATAAACCTTCCTTGAGGATGACGTGTGCCAGACCATTGGCCAAGGGCACGTTGGTGCCCGGCTTCAAGGGGAGCCAGAAGAGGGCCTTTTCCGCCAGCTCTGTCCTGCGTGGATCGATGACCACCAGCTTAAGCCCCTTCTTTAAGGCCTTCAGTATCCGCGCCCCTATGACCGGGTGGGCTTCGGTGGTATTGGCCCCCCAGAGGACCAGAAGTTCCGTGCGCTCCAGCTCGTCAAAAGGCCCCGTAGCTGCGCCTGAACCAAAGGTGGCCGCAAGCCCTGCGACCGAAGGGGCATGTCAGACTCGGGCCGGGTTATCCACGTTATGGGTCCCAATCACGGCCCGGGCGAATTTTTGGGCCAGATAGGTATCCTCGTTGGTGGTCCTGGCCGAACAAAGGACCCCAATGGCATCAGGCCCGTATTTATCCTTGATACGGGTAAGCCGTTCGGCCACGAAATCGAAGGCCTCGGACCAGCTGACCTCACGAAAGGCTTCGTCCCGAGAAAACCTGATAAGGGGTCTTTTTAGTCGGTCAGGATGACGGTAAAAGGTGTAGCCAAAGCGACCTTTAACACAAAGTTCTCCGTAATTGGGTGGGGTTTGCGCCGGTACGACCTCAAGGATACTGCCGTTTTTGACCCGGGCCAGCAGGTTACAGCCGGTACCACAGTAAGGACACACCGTCCTTATCTCCCGGGCCTCTTTGAGGGTGTAAGGGACGCTTTGGTCTTTTTTGGTCAAAGCCCCGGTGGGACAGACGTCTACGCAGGCACCACAGGAGACACAGTCTTCGGTAAAAGAAAAATGTATTTCTTCATCCGGTGTCCCCTGGGCGTAAATGGTTAGTTCAATCCCGCCGTAGTTACAGACTCTTACGCACCGGTAACAACCAACGCACTTGTTTGAATCTACCTCTATGAAAAGATGATCCGTAGCCAGCTTATATTTAGAACGTTTACGCCCTTTGGTGGCGGCCACGTTTTCTGCTATTAGGAGCTCACGAAACTGGCATTTGTGAAGGCCCAAACAGCCACATTTAAGACAGCGAGCGGCCTCTTTTTGCGCCTGCTCCACCGTAAATGTAGCCACCACTTCGGAGAAATTGCGCTGGCGCACTTCCAGGGGAAGCTCAGCCGGCCTTTCCCGGGGCTGAGTAGGAAACTCCGCGTAAAAATCAACGTCCATCTCCTCCATCCGCCGGCCGCGGTTAAAATCAAACTTGACGCTAACTGTTACCTTTTCCGCCTTCTGCCCCACGAGGTAACGGTGGATATCTTCCGCAGCCCGTCTGGCGGAAGCCACCGCCTGAATAACCGTCTTGGGTCCGGTGGCAAAATCTCCTCCGGCCCAGACCCCGGCCACGTTGGTGGCACCGGTAGCGGAAGAAACCTTGATTATCCCGCCCCGGTGGGTGGCCAACTTGGCCTCAAGTTCACCGTAAGAGGAAAAATCAGTGTCCGGCTCTTCCCCCCAGGCCTTGACTACCAGGTCAAATTCGTAGAGTTGTTCTGTACCCTCCACCGGCACTACTTTCCTACCTTTGGCCTTATCCGGTTCCGAAAGCCGTGTTCTGGCGATTACCACCCGGTAATTCCCGTTGTTAAGTTCTATCTTGAGGGGAAGCGCCATTAAAAAGAGTTTGACCCCTTCCTTTTCAGCTTCCGAAATCTCCCTTTGCGGGGCCGGCATCTCCATGCGGGACCTGGGATAGACCAGGGTTACCTCCGCCCCCAGACGCAGGAGAGAGCGCGCCACGTCCACCGCGGTGTAACCCCCTCCCATAACCAGCACTTTGCGCCCGACTTCAGGCCTTTCTCCCTCCTGAAGTCTGTAGAGGAGTTCGAGCCCGGAAACCGCCTTTTCTTCCCCTGGCACCTCGTGGTCCCGGCACCGGGCAGCGCCCACCGCAAGAAATACGGCCTCAAAGCCCTGATCAAAGAGATCTTTGAGGGTGAAGTCTTTCCCCCAGCGTTTTCCCGGCTTAAAAGTTATGCCCAAATCGAGGATCCCCTGAATTTCCCGTCGCAAGATATCTTTCGAAAGCTTGAAATCGGGAATAGCCCAGCGGGGCATACCCCCGGGTTCTGAACGAGCCTCAAAAATGGTCACCTCATGGCCTTTAAGACGCAGATAATAAGCAGCGGTGAGCCCGGCAGGCCCCGCCCCCACGATGGCCACCTTTTTGCCGGTGGATGGCGCCACTTCCGGGCGGTAACCGTGTTCAAGCCCCCAATCCGCCACAAAACGCTTGAGATCATTGATGGCTACCGGTACGTCCACTAGGGCCCTACGGCAACGGGGCTCACAGAAACGTGGACACACCCTACCTACCAGCGCCGGCAACGGCAATTTTTCTTTAATCAAATCAAGGGCCGCCCGAAATTCGCCCCGCGCGATAAAGGCAATGTACCCCTGAATATTGAGTCCCCCCGGGCAGGGGACACTGCAGGGGGCCTTACAGTCACCGAAGTGGTTCGCCACCAGGCTCTCTAACTTGGCGCGCCTGGCCTTTTTGACCGCCTCAGTATCGGTAAAGACCTTAAGCCCTTCCTGAACCGGGGTGGCACAAGCCCTTAAGAGACCTTTGCCTTCCACCTCCACCAGGCACATCCCGCAGGGGACCGGCGGCTCAGAAACCCCCGGCATATAACAGAGGGTGGGGACTTCCACCCCGTTTTCCCGCAAAACCTCAAGGACCGTTTGGCCTTCCCTTGCGGTTACTTCTTGGCCATTGACCCAGATTTTCATGACCCCTCCCGGCGGAAATCATAAAAATGGGGGCTTATGCCCCCATTTGTCCGTCCGATAGCGTTAGGCCCTAGAGTTCAAGCCAGGATTCAGAAAAGATGGTCTTCCCGAGCAGGACCCGGGCGGTCTTATAGATCTCGAGTTCTTTAGGGGAAAGAGTCTTGGGATCCGGCTCGTCTCCGTCCATGATATCGTGGACCAGCTTCACCCAGTCAGGGTGCTTGCCTTTGGCGATCTCGACCAGTTCTTGGTCATAGACGTTTAAAATGGCGGAATAAATCCCGTATTTCATAAGCATCATGAGGTAGACCCGGTCTAAATAGGGACGCAGGTGCTTGGGAACGCCGTTAGAAACGTTAGAAAGACCAATGGTGCTTTTGGCCCCGGGGGCGATATCCTGGAGCATGGCCAGAAATTCCAACCCGGCCAAAATCTGTTCCGCCCCCAGGGTAATAGGGGTAGCGATCGGGTCGATCCAGATCTTTTCGTTGGGGATACCGGCCTCGTTCAAGGCCATCACCAGATCCACCGCCATGGCCGCCCGCTCGTTGGCGTCCCGCGGCATCCCCTCAGGCCCCCACAAAAGGGCCACCACGTCACAGCCGGTCTCCGCAGCCACCGGGATCAATTTTTCCATCCTTTCGGGCTGGGCCGAAATGGAGTTCATCAAAACGGCACTGGGGTCTTTGGCGGCTTTGATCCCGGCGATCATAGCTTCAGGGTTGGTGGTATCCAAAGATATAGGGGTATCCACCACTTCCTGGACCGTCTTTACGATCCAGGCCGCCAGCTCCGGTCCGTCCTTCTTGGCGGGACCGATATTGAGATCCAAATAATCAGCCCCGAGCTCCGTTTCTTCTTTGGCCATCTTCTGAATAGGCTCGGGGTTCCTTTCTTTCATAGCCGGCCCGATGGTCTTAGACATAATATTGATGGACTCTGCTATACAAACCACCTTGTCACTCATTTAACCCCCTCCTAGACTTTATTTCTTGCCTCTAGGCCGCCTTCCATTCCTTTAAAAAGGAGGGCAACCCACTGGCTTCACGCGGACCGATGATGATCTCCCAGTCCGGCAACTCTTCTTCAAGCTCCCCTTTGATGGAAGCCAGGTATCCCGGAATAATGAGTTTGCGGTGCTTGACCTTTTCCGCGATACCGCTCTTTTTGACAAACTCAGCGATGGTGTCTGCGCCAAACTTACCTGCCGCCCAGGCCGTGAGCACGGAAAGGCCTTCGGTGTCTTTGATCAAAAGCCAGGTAGGGACCCGGCTCCCTTCAATTTCACCGGACACGATAAAATAAGTGAGGGCAAAATTGCAAGTAATACAAACAGGGGAGTTTTCATCCGGCCCGTTGATGGGATAAATGCCCTCTTCCACCACCAAAGGCCGCTGCGGGTCGGTAAATATATTCATCCGCTCCACCATGAGCGGATAAAGGAGGTCCCCGCGGAAATCTGAGAGGATGATCATCCCGGCGTATTTGGCCACCAAGACCGAGGCGATCATGTACTCCACCACGATGTTTTCAGTATACCGGTAGGGAAAAGTAATACTCGGGAACCCAAAGGGCTTAAACCGCTTTTTGATGGCCGCCCGGCGCATAATCACCTGGTCTTCATAAAGCTCCCGTACCCCGCGTGGGCTCGTGTCCAAGACGAGATCTTTTAAACCCTCCTTCATCAGCTCCTCGGAGATGCGGGCCGTCTCCGCCAGGGAATCCCCTTTAACCGCCAGGGGAAAACCCGTCTCTTTCGCCAGGGCCGCCATCTCCTTGTAATTGTCCATGGTGGCTGCGTAAAGCAGGGCCTTGTGCTCCCCACACTCCTTAGCCCCGGCTGCCAGGACGTCTTTCTTATCACTCATAAGTACCAGGACCGCCTCCGGGGCCTTCTCCCGCACGGTTTTCACCAAAGAGGCAAAGGTTTCCGGTTCCCCTTTGGTGTCTTCTATCGCGATCACCTCTGGTTCAAGTTTGACCCCTACCCTCTCCCAGCGAAATTTCTTAAATTTGGCCAGGCGATCCTCCACTTCAGCCCCGTCCATCTCGGTGGAAAGGCGCAGGCCTATGCCCGGGGGGTGCTCAAAGCGTTTTTCGTGGCGAAAAAGGACCGTCTCCCCGCCTATTTCAAGGATGTGGTCTCCGCTGCCCAGTTTCACCGTCCGGATGGGCGGAGCCGAGGCCTCCGCGATCTTTTCCTTGGCTTCCTCAGAGACGTAAGGACAGGCCCCGATATCCGCCTGCCCTGCCGCCACCTTCATAGCAAAGGCTAGACACGTGGGAAACCCGCATTCTTTACAGTTCTTCTTAGGGAGCATCCCTAGGATTTGAATTCCCGTAAGACCCATCGCTTTACCCCTTTTCCGACTTTGTTCTTACCGCTACATGAGCGGCGGAAGTTCTTTCACCGGGTGATTCACCTTCTCAATCCACTCCCGCACTTCATCTTCCGTATTGGCCACGGTTTCGTCAGCAATTTTGTCTATCAGGTCCGGGACCCCCAGTTCTTCCGCCCGAGCCTTGAGCTTATCCTTCAACTCTTCCTTCAACATCTTGGGCATCCACACCACCCGCTTGAGGCCCCCCTCGGCCAGGAGGAACTTCCGCGAGGTGATGTAATGCTTGGAGACCCCCATAAACCCCGGGGTCACCTGCCCACCACCTACCATACCCGCCATAGTGGTGAACTTCATTCCCGTAGGCGTAAGGCCCAGGTAGTCACGGTTGACGATCATGATCCCGTTACAGGTGGGAAGTACCGCCGCGATACACTCAAAGCAACCGCAGGCGGTCATGGGGTCTACCAGGATACTGTAAAGACTTACCCGCTCCACCTTACCCCGGGAGGCCTGTTTTACAAACTCATTAATCCCCGTAAACTGGCCGAGGGTCTCGTCTATCACTTCCCCTTTTTCGATGGGCTGGTTAGGCCCGGTGGGGTTGATCTCATAACAGGCCTTACCGTCAAGCCAGTTGTACGCTCCGCACATCCCTATCCGCTCAGGGGTGATGACGCAGACGTGGCTTGGGGCAAAGCTCTGACAGAGGGTGCAGGAATAATAAACGTCTACCTGTTCGTCGGTAAGCCCCGCAATCCGGGCGTCTCGGCGGGCGTATACTTCTTTGGCCAGCTCCAGGATCTCCTTGACCTTATCTTCTTCGGTGTAAATGGTCACCTGACACTTATCCACGATGGCGCCAAATTCCTGCCGCAGTTTGGCGTAGAGGATCTCCCCGATATGGCGGAAGAGGAAGCCCTTTTCCACCGCCGCCTTACTGATCCGAAGCCACATGATGTTGCGCTGACCCACGTGCATGATCCCCTGGGCGTAGTTGATCAGATGGTGGAACTGCCGCTCAAGGATGGCCTCGAAGTCTTCCTGCATATTGGCCCCCGCCACTTCTACCACCACGGCGAAAGGGAGCCGGTAAGGAGGCCCTTCAAGCCCCAGTTTTTCCACTTCGTTAATCTCCGGCCCGATAACCTGGATCTTACCGTCTTCTACCTCGTCCAAGGGTTTAGAAAGCAGGAGCTCCACCGCCGGGGTCCGGCCACCTCCACACTCAAGGTAGAGATCATCCTTGCGCACCCGCTCTCCCTCAAAAGCCGGGGCGTAAGCCACCGGGATGTTGAGTTTGACCGCGGTGACTTTAAGCCCTCGCACCTCAAGGGCCCGGTCTACCATCTCGTCGTAAGGAACTTTGGAAACTACGTGCTCGTAGGTACACACCCCAAAGGGCTTGATTTCCGGAATATCCCAGTCAGAAATGGTGGGAAAGCCCCAGTTAATGGCCCCCGCCGCGTTGGCGTACCACTCGTCGGAAACCGGCCCGAAGGCCAAAACGAAGGCAAAAGTCCGGTCCTTATTGTAGAGGAGATTGCCCATATAATCGCCAGGCTTTATGCCACCAAAGGCCATGGCCACCCGGCAAGCAAAACCGATGGCAAAAACCACCGAGGAGGTATCCGGCCCAAAGGGGATCAGACGGGTAGGCCAGCCTAGCTGGACCCCAAGTTCTTTGAGTTGCTCCGCCATCCGCACCCCGTTGGTGTCCGAGTGCATGAAGACGTAGAGGTTTTTCTCAAGGAGCTCCTGGGCAATCTTTTGCGCGATCTCTTTTTCCGGCGGGGCCCCTAAACAGGCGGCAAAACCAGGGGCCGTGCCGTCCACGAACTCCACCCCTCTTTTCCGGAAGATCACGTCGTCAGCCGCCCCGAGCCAGATGTTGCCGTTTACCGGCTCCTCAGTCTTGGTGTAAAAATCAGGGTCTTCTAGGTAGCGGATGGCCTCGATAATCTCTTCGGCAAAGAAGGTAGCCATCCCCGCGTCCAGGGCCGGCCCCAGGTAGGGCAGCCACAGGTGTTCTGAAGGCTCAGGGGGTAGTAATTTCTTGGCCTCCTGCAAGACTTCTTCACAATCCCCCAGCTTTTTCACCGGGTAGCCGAGCATGGCGTAGATAATGGGGAGATAATAGGCGGTGTTCGGGAACCCTATCTCCTGGTCCTTACCGAACTTCTTAACAGCCTCTTCGTATTTTTCTAACGCCTGCTCGACGATTTTGTGCGCTCCCCTGATAGCGGCACTGGCAATAATCTTTGACATCCGGTTTCCTCCTTTAATTACAAACTTATTGGGCCATAAGGCCATCGATGACCCTTTTGGTCACCTCGATGGCCTTGGGGTGTCTCATGATCAAGAAGTCTCCCCCGGCCAAGAGCAGAGCCAGGGCGGTAATCGCTTCCAGGGCTATTCCCCGAACTTCCTGGTCCCCCAGCATGTCATCGCTCGGAAGCCCTGCCTCTTTGGTCTTCCACACCTCACGCCCCACGTTTATTACGAAGGGCACCTGAAGCTTTTCGTCCTGAGCGTAAAGAGCCGCAAGTCTTATCCGTTCCATCACGGAATAAGTATATTCTAAACCGTAACCCAGCGCTCCCACCGAAGGGTCCATGGCGATCTTATCTAGCGGGACCCCTACGTTTTCAAGCAGGATATTGAGCTGTTTGGCCAGGTTAACGTCAATGGGGCTTGAGGCAATGAGGGAATAGCCGTAACCCATGGCCGTGGCCCCCAGGGCCCGGTGGTTGGTATCCACTACCGGCCCGATCATGACGTTTTTGGCCCCAAGCACGTTGGCCACCTCACGCAAAACCTCTACGTCCTTTTCCGCCGAACCAGAACCCCAGATCACCAAGGGCACATCCACCGCCTTGGCCACCTTTTCCACTACTTTGGCCGCATGCTCCGGGCCGAGATCGAGAAAATTCGGGTCCGTACCAACCAGGTAGACGTTTATGGCCTCCGCCCCGTAAACCTCAACACACTTCTTGGCCCAGGCCCCCGGATCATCAAACACATCGGCAAAATATTTGGCCAGCGCCTCCGGCCAATCCTCAGGCTTGACGTCCAAGACCTCCATGGCCACGTGGGGCGGATTCTTCATCTCGCCCTCAAAGAGGTGGAAGGGGAGTACGTTAGTGCCACCGATGGTGATGGCCTTTTCCCCCTCTCCGATGGTGACTTCTCGGATATAGGCCGTCCCAGGTTCTTTATAAACGTCTTCGGGTATGCCAGCGGCCCTTTCAGAGACCGGACGGTATTCCTTGGAAAGTTCGGCAAAGACCAAAATATCGGCCACTTCCGGGGCCTTAACCTCCGCCGCTGGCCTTTCCTCAACCGCAGGCTTTTCTTCTTCCGGTTTCTTTTCCGCCCGGGCCGCCTTTAATTCTTTGACCTTTTCAAGCCCCTTTACCGCCTCCGTCTTCTGCGGATAGAGCTCCAAGACCTTCTGGTAAGCCGCTTCGGCCCCGTCCAGGTCTTCTTCTTTAAGTTTTTTCTCAGCTTCTTTCAGTAACTCCTCAACCAAACGTTCTTTTTCGATCTCAGCTAAGGCACTTTTAGCGATTTCGTTTTCTGCCTCGAGCTCAAGGACTTGACGGTAAAGGGCCTCGGCTTTGGCAAGCTCTCCCGCCTCCCGGGCCGCCTTGGCGGCAGAGAGGAGATCGGCCACCTTCTGAGCCCGCTCTTCCTCCTCTTTGGAGACCGCCGGGGCTTCGGGTTTGACCACCGGCCTTTCCTCTGGCTTTATCTCAGGCGGTACCGGCCTCTCAGCGGGCCCTCCCAGCAAGGCCCGTTCAAGGCTCGCCAGACCTTCATGGAGGAGGTTGATGCCGTCCCTTAAGGCCTCCATACTGCTGCGTAGGGACCCGAAGATCTCCTTCAGGGCCTCAGCCGGCACCTCCACCTTAGGCGGGGCCTCAGGGACCTCTTCTTCCACCTCCGGTCTTTCGGGAATAATCTCTGGTGCCGGCCGCGGTACCTCGACCTTTACCTCCTCTGCTAGAGGCCGCGGGTGGAGGCCCGCCCGTTTTACGATCTCAGGCACCGCCTCTTCCCACTCGATGGCCATAATGTGTACCCCGGCAATACCAGGGATCTCCCGCACCTGCTCGATGATCTCCACGGCGATCTGGATTCCCTCTTCCCTTTTGTCCTTGGCGTCCTTGAGTCGTTTTAAAATCTCATCAGGCACATCCAGTCCGGGGACAAAATATTTCATGTAGCGGGCCATCCCGAAGGACTTGGGCGGGGTGATCCCTGCCAGGATATAGACCTTCTCGGTAAGGCCGAGGTCTCTTGCCATCTCCATAAATTTGCGGAACCGCTCAAGGTTATAAACGATCTGGGTCTGGATAAATTGGGCCCCTGCCGCCACTTTCTTGGCCAGCCGGTGTACCCGAAACTCAAAGGGATCCGCAAAGGGGTTGGCCGCCGCCCCCAAGAAAAATTCCACGGTCTTTCCCTTTATCTCTTCCCCGCACTGGAACCTCTTCTCATCCCGCATCCGCCGGACCATGTCCAGCAGCTGGATGGAATCCAGGTCAAAAACCCCTTTGGCCTCGGGATGATTACCAAACTTTTGGTGGTCCCCCGTAAGGCAAAGGAGGTTTTTGATCCCCAACGCCGCCGCGCCTAAGAGATCAGCCTGAATAGCAATCCGGTTCCGGTCCCGACAGGTCATCTGGATGACCGGCTCCACCCCTTCCTGCATCACCAAAACCCCAGAAGCAATGGAAGACATCCTTACGATGGCCGTCTGACAATCGGTGATATTGGCGGCGTCCACAAAGCCCCGGATCAAGCGGGCCTTCTGACGGACTACGTCGCCGTCGGCACTCTTGGGTGGACCAATCTCACAGGTAACGGCAAAGTGCCCCTCACGAAGCACCCTTTCCAGATGGCTGCGATATTTTTCGTTACTCACCTCTTCCTCCTCAAGCCGCCGTTTTATCTATTTTTGCGAATTCATCTGTAGATCAGGCCTCTTACGCTCCCGCGGGCCACCATGGCCAGCCGGGATCCAGTTTTTGGCCGGAAAAATCTGGGAAAGCTTTTCCAGCTCCCCGCGGGCCTTAAGCCGCTCGTAAATCTGGTGCCATACACAGGGCACCTCCGGCCTGATCTCACACTTTCCGTTCTGGGAACCCCCGCAAGGCCCATTCAAAAGATTCTTGGCACAGCGGGCGATGGGACAGAGTCCTCCGGTGAAATCGATGATGCAATCCCCACAGCCCCGACACTTCTCTTCCCATTCCCCTAAAGCAGGGTTGGCCCCGTAAAAACTGGTATCCACCCCGGGATAGATCTTTAAATCCGGAAAAAGATCAGCCGCCAGATTAACCCCCACTCCGCAGGCCAGGGACACCACCGCTTCTACCTTTTCCTTGAGTTCCCCAAGCGGGGTCAGATATTCCGGATCACACTGCCGCACAAAGGTGTCCTCAACGGTTTTAAGTGGGCGTCCTTGCCTTTTACGCGCCAGCCGCAAGGCCGCCGCCAAAATCTCCACCTCGCGGTCCCCACCCGCGGAACAAATGGCCACGCAGCCCCGGCAACCAATGACGGCGATGCGTTCAAAGGGCTCTATCATCTGAAGGATTCTCTTAATGGGTTTTCTTTCTGCAATGATCATGAGGAAGTCTCCCCTTTTGCCGAAATCTCAAGCAAGGTTTCAAAGGTCCTCTTGGCCGCCTCCACCAAGGCCCCTGTATCAAGACGGGGGACAAAGGCCATCTGTACCCGCTCAGGCGAAAGCCCAATCTCCTCAAGGATTTTCCGGGCCGCCTCTACCCTCTTTTCTGCCCGCAGACTGCCGGTGTTGTTATGACAGCTTCCCTTCTCGCAACCCGCCACCAGCACCGCCCCGGCGTCTTCCTCCAAGGCCCGTAAAATGTCTACCACCTCGATCCGCCCGGAGCAGGGAAACCGCTTAATCACCACCTCTGCGGGGATGTCCGCTACGTCCTGAGCGGTGGCCTCGTTGGTATAATGGCAACAGAGAATAGCTAACTTTAGCTGAGACATCTACCCTACCCCCCTACCACCATGACCGCCATTTCAGGCGCGGTTTTCAGTTCGATAGCCCGGGCGGGACATTCCACCACGCAAATCCCACAGGCCTGACACTTTTCAGGATCGATTACGGCGTAACCCTCTGAAACAATGCGCGGTGCCCCGAAGGGGCAGGTGCGCACACAGGTAAGACAAGCGATACACTTACCCGCCTCCACCCGGGCCAAACGCCCGGTTTCAAAGCGCAGTTCAAGGGCCCGGGCCGGATCTTCCTGCGCAACCAGGCCTTTGAGCGCCTTAATCACTTCCATGGGTTTTACGTCCATGGGACAGACCGGCACACAGGAGCCACAGCCGGAACATTTCCAGATGGTGTCTCCGGCAAGCAACCGCTCCTTAAGCCCCAATAAAACCCCGTGCACTATGACCCGGGGGTCAAAATCTTCGGCCACTTTTTCTACCGGGCACACCCCGGAGCAGGCCCCACAACGGAAACACTGGGCCAGCGTCTCAGGGGCCCCGGTGTTTATCAATTCCCCCGCCAGATGGGGATCGCGACCCTTAAGCTCTATCATCTCCTACTCCTTTGCCTTGGGTTGCCAAAGCTTTCCCTGTTTTTCCACCTGCCCTCTTTTGGAAAGAGCCTCCAAAATAGGCACGATATCTTCCTGGGTTGCCCCTGTTTTTTGAAGCAACGTCTCAATAGAGACGGGCCCCTTGCCCAAGAGGGCCTTGACCTCGGCCTCAAGAAGTTCTTTTTTGATAAGGGGCACGAGCTTTTCCTCCACCCGCCGGGATATACCTTCGGGACTGTAATCACCGGCCCTTTTTAATTCCCGGGCTAAGTTCCCGTAAGCCGCCCGGAAACGACTTTTAGCGGTAAGCTGGCGTGCTGCCGCAAGCCGCAGCTTGATCGTCTCCCAATCAAGCCCTTCCGGCTCGCCGAGGGGGCCGAGCTTTTTGATGGTCTCCGTAAAGTCCGTGACGATCTTTACAAAAAGCGGGGCCTCCGCCGCAGAGGCCCAGTCAATCCGGAAACGCTCCACCTTCAAACCTACTAACTCCAGGATCCTCCTGGTTACCTCCGCCATCAAAAGGGCTTCGTAATTACCAGACTGGTAATGACACTCGCCCAGATGTCACCCCCCAACCAGCACTCCGTCCGCACCGACGTAAAAGGCCTCCAGGATAAAACGTGGATCAATACGGCCCGTACACATCACCCGAATGACCCGGTTGTTGGGGGGATACTGGTAACGGGCCACCCCCGCCGAATCCGCCGCTGCGTAACAGCACCAGTGACAAAAAAAGCTCAAAATCTTGGGCTCAAAACTCATAAACCCACCCCTTTAAGCCGCTTCTTCACCGGCTTTTTCTTTTTCAAGTTCTTTTTCCACAAAGGCCCCGAAGGCTTCTATCTGCGCCAAAATGGCCTCATCTGTGAAACCACCCATGCTGATGGCCAACACCGGACAGTGGGAGGCACAGATACCACAACCTTTACACGATGCAGTAATCGTCTGGGCCTTTTTGCGTTTACCTACCTTGACCATCTCTATCGCCCCAAAGGGGCAAAGCTCGGCGCAGATGCCGCAGCCGATGCACTTCTTCTGATCCACCCGGGAGACAATGGGCGCCACTTCCACAAACCCTTTGGCCAAGGGGATCGCGGCCTTGGCCGCCGCCGCCCGGGCCTGAGCCAAGGTCTCGTCCAAGGGCTTTGGACCGTGGGCCAGCCCGCAGACGTAAACCCCTTCCACCGGGAGCTCAACCGGCATGAGTTTCACGTGCGCCTCAAGGAAAAAGCCGTCTCCCGTAAGTGGAGCCTTGATAACCTTTGAAAGCTCTTCGTTTTCTCCAGGCGCAATCCCCACCGAAAGGACTAGAAGATCGGCGGGAATCAGGAGTTCCTCTCCGAGCAGGGCGTCGTAAACCTTAACAAACTGGGCCTTGCCCTTTTGTACTAACTCCGGCTTGGCTTCCGGTTTATAGCGCAGAAAAATGACCCCGGAGTTGCGCGCCTCCCGGTAGGCGTCTTCGGAAAAACCGTAGGTGCGCATATCACGAAAGAGGATATAGACGTCCTTTTTGGGATATCTCTTCTTAATACGCAGGGCGTTTTTTACCGCCTGCTGACAGCAGAGCTTGCTGCAATAGTTTAAGTCGTCTCCCCGGGAACCCACACACTGGATCATCACCACGCTACGGGCCCGGGCAAGCTTTCCGGCCTTGCCCTTAAGCTCCGCCTCAAGATCAAGCTGGGTGATAACCCGCTCGTTGGCCCCGAGGCCATAACGGTCCGGCCGGTGCTCTCTTCCACCGGTAGCCAGAATCACCACCCCGTGGTTAATCACCTCCGAGCCCTCTTCCTTCCTCAAAGTGGAGGTGAAATTTCCTACGTAACCCGAAACGTTTTCCACCGTGGTGCCAGTAAAGACCTTTATCCTGGGGTGCTCTTCCACCTTGGTGATCAGGTCCTTTAAGATTTTTTGTGGGTCTTCCCCGGAGAGAAGACCGGTGACCCGACGCAGGTTCCCCCCAAGCTCGGCCTCTTTTTCCACCAGATAGACCTCAAAGCCTTGCTCCGCCACCGAAAGGGCCGCCTGAAGCCCTGCCGCCCCTCCGCCAATTACCAGGGCCGAAGGGGTCACTGAAACCTTTTGGAGCTCAAGCGGGGTGAGCCGTTTGGCCTTGGCCACCGCCATCCGTACTTGATCTTTGGCCTTCTGGGTGGCGGCTTCGGGATCCTCGGCGTGTACCCAGGCACACTGGTCCCGGATATTGGCCATCTCAATGAGGGCCGGGTTAAGCCCCGCCTCCCTCAAAGTCTCCTGAAAGAGGGGCTCATGGGTCCTGGGACTGCAGGCCGCGATCACCACGCGGTTAAGCCGATTTTCTTTTATCTTTTTGACCAGTTCGTTTAAGGTGTCCTGAGAACAGGAATATAAGACGTCTTCGGTATAGACCACTCCAGGCAGGGTCGCCGCGTAGCGGGCTACCTCTTTGACATCCACCACGCCGGCAATATTCACCCCACAGTGACAGACAAAGACCCCGATCCTCGCTTCTTCCCTTTCAAGCTCTTCGTCTTCGGGCGGAAATTCCTTGTGGACCGCGTCTTGCCCCCTGACCTCGGCCAAAAGTTCCGAACATTTGGCCGCCACTCCTTGGGCTTGGACCACGCTTTCTGGAATATCCTTGGGCCCCTGGAAGGCTCCGGCCACAAAAATCCCGGGCACGTTGGTCTCAAGCGGGGTGGCCACTTTGGTCTGGGCAAAACCGTAGTGGTTAAGCTCAACCCCCAGGCGTTTGGCGAGTTCTTCGGCCCCCGCCGGGGCGTCAAGCCCCACCGAAAGGACCACCATATCGTAAAAATCCCGGTGCGTTCTTCCGTCTTCGGTTACGTAAGTCAGGGCCAGCTTGCGCCCTACCTGATCCACCCTAGGCACCCGGGCGTAGATCGTCCGGAAACCATACTTTTCCACTGCCCGGTTAAAGGCCTCGTCAAAACCCTTGCCCTGAGTCCTGATATCCATGAAGAAAAGGTCTATCTCAGCCTCTGGTAGGTGCTCTTTCACCACCGAGGCCTCTTTCATGGCGTACATGCAGCAGACCGAAGAACAATAACCGTTGCCGCAAGTGACATCCCGGGAACCTACGCATTGGAGAAAGGCGATGCGTTGGGGATGAGTAAAATCAGAGGGCCTTAGCACTTCCCCTTCCGTAGGCCCAGAGGCACAGGTCATCCTTTCCAGCTCAAGGCTGGTAAGGACGTCCGGGTACTTGCCGTAGCCGTATTTCTCCAAGACTTCCTCCGGCACCCGGCCAAAGCCCAAGGCCAAAACCACCGCCCCCACGTGAAGCTCCCTCTCTTCCGGCTGCTGATCAAAAAAGATGGCGTTTGGCCCGCACACGTTGGCGCAGAGCTGGCAGCTCTCATGCTGAAGCCTCAAGCACTCTTTTTCGTCAAGGTAGTAAACCGTAGGGACAGCCTGGGCGTAATCTATCCGGGCCGCCTTGGTGAAGGTGAGACGCTCGTTATACTCGTCCACCACCTCTTTAGGACAATAGGTCATGCACATCCCACAGGAAGTACACTTGTTTGGGTCTACGTAACGGGGTTTGACGTGAATTTTGGCCTTGAAATTACCCGGCTTGCCGGATAACTCCTTGAGCTCGGCCAAGGTTATAATCTCAATATTGGGAGACCGACCGGCCTCCACCAGCTTGGGGGCCAGGATTCAGATACTACAATCGTTAGTGGGAAAAGTCTTATCGAGCTGGGCCATCACGCCCCCGATGGAGGCCTTCTTCTCCACCAGGTAGACGTAATATCCCAGCGCCGCAAGATCTAGGGCCGCCTGAACCCCCGTAATGCCTCCTCCTAGGACGAGAACCTTACCACTCTTTTTGTTTGCCATTTAACACCTCTTCCCGAGATTTTGCGCCATTTTATTGGAATTCCAACCGGAGTAAAGGGGCCCGAAGGCCCCTTCCCTTAAGCCGCTTCTTCCTCCTCTTCCACCCGCACGTGGGTGGGGCCAAAACAGCCAAGCCCGTGGAAGGGCGAAGTGACCTTGGGACTTTCAAGAGCCCGGCGCATGGCCATGTCAAAGAGGATTCGCGGCTTGGGCTTATCAATCCCCAGGTTTTTGCGCTTCTCATTGATGATATCAATCATCACTGAGGCAAAATCCTTGGCCGAACGGGCCACCAGCCAATGGGCCCCAAATATGTTCTTGAACTCGTGAAAGAGATAATCCGTGGCCACCTGGCTTTTTTCCGTGGGAAAATCAGGCCCAAAAACCACGCAAGCCCCACTGCCTACAAAGTAATTACCGATAGCTACCGCCTTCTCACTCATCCACTGC
The DNA here is from genome assembly GCA_015494065.1 of Thermodesulfobacteriaceae bacterium. Lineage (GTDB taxonomy): Bacteria > Desulfobacterota > Thermodesulfobacteria > Thermodesulfobacteriales > Thermodesulfatatoraceae > Thermodesulfatator. The sequence goes on from WGCA01000025.1 coordinate 32,269, forward strand.
GGAGCACAACCGATAGCCGGAAGCTCGTCAATGTCCTCCCCCAATCCTCCGGTGTTGACCATTTCGGTAAGCGCGATCAGGATGCGGCTGTTGTCCACGCAGGAGCCCATATGTAGCACCGGCGGGCACCCTACCGCCTCAAGGACTTCTCTCAGGCTATCACCGGCAAGACTTGCCGCCTCAGGGGAGAGGAGCCCGGCCCGGCCAAGGCCCGTGGCCGCACACCCCGTAGCCACTACCAGTACGTTGTTTGCAATGAGTTCTTTGGCCAGTTCTACGTGTACTTCGTCAAAGACCCGGAAGTTGTCACAACCCACGATGGCCGCCACCCCTAGGATGCGCCCGTTGATAATATTTTCGTTCAAGGGCTTGTAAGAGGCCCGGAAACGTCCTCCAAGGATATAAAGGATGGTTTCGTGGCTGAAACCCGCCACCACGTCCATCTTGCTCTTGGGGATATAAACCCGGCTTTTATCCCGCTTGGGGAAACGGGAAATGGCTTCCCGCAGGATCTTCTTGGCACTTTCCACCGGGTGGTGATGGTCGAAGGGGATGTGCATGGCCCCTTCGATTTCGGCCTTGTCACTCACGGTGATCACCGCGGTGTGGAAGGCCTTAGCCACCGTGGCCACGTTTTGCATAATACACTGCACGTCCACGATCATAGCCTCAACGGCCCCGGTAGCCAGGGCCATTTCCTGCTGGACAAAGCTTCCGGCGATAGGAATCCCCCGGCGCATAAGGACTTCGTTTCCCGTGCAGCAGATGCCAGCGAGATTAACCCCCTTGGCCCCGACCTTCTGCGCCTCCTTGATGATCTCCGGATCCTGGGCCGCCATGGCCAGTGCCTCAGCCACCTCGGGCTCGTGGCCGTGCACGGTGACGTTTACCATATCTTCTTTAAGGACCCCCAGGTTCACCGTGGCCCTGATGGGCACCGGGGTCCCGAAGAGGATGTCCTGAAGCTCCGTGGCCAGCATGGAACCACCCCAGCCATCGGCAAGGGCCGTACGCACCGAAGCCTTCAGGAGACTGCGGTAGTCCTGATCCACCCCCACGGAGGTCCGGTGCAAAAGCTCAACCACTTCTCGATCCACCCCGCGGGGCACGACACCAAGCTCCCGCCACTTCGCCTGCCGCTTCTCCGGCGCCCGCTTGATAAAGGCAAGCTCCCCGTGCTGCTGGCCGAACTGTTCAAGGGCCTTGACCGCCACTTCTTTGGCCAGTTCCTTGGTCTCCTTCTTGGGGTCGAGCCCGAAATAATAGGCTACTACCCGTAGCTTGTTTTCGTCTTTGATCTCGAAGTCCTCGGCGTTACCGTGGACCGTCTCGTAAAAGACCTCTGCGATACCCCGGCCGTGGTCTGAGTGGGCCGAAGAGCCAGCGGCTACCATCCGGCAGAAGTTTCGGGAAGCCACCGTAGCCGCTGTGGCCCCACAGACCCCGCGCATCTCCTCCACCCCTTCGATGATCTGACAGGGGCCCATGTTACAGACGTGACAGCAGGTACCCCCTTTACCAAATAGGCAGGGCTTCGTGCCGCGTTTAAAAACCCGTTCCGGCGCCGTGAGCACCTTGCCCTGGATCTGCTCAAGCATTTCCTGGTTGACGGCGCACTGCACCGTACACGAAGGTTTACGCCCCTTAAACCTGGCCCTGGGATCCATCGCCATGAAAGAGCCTCCTATTTAGAATTTTTCTAAACAAAACACGAAAACGGCCTCCTAGCAAGAGCTAACCCACTTCAGAAGGAAGCCCCGCCCACAACTTGGCCGCTTCCACGGTATTTTTCATCAACATGGTGATGGTCATTGGCCCCACTCCTCCAGGAACAGGGGTTATGGCCGCTGCCTTTTCCTTTACCGAATCGAAATCTACGTCACCACAAAGGATGGCCTTCCCTTCAGGGGTGGTCCCGATGCGGTTGACCCCAACGTCAATCACCACCACCCCTTCCTTGACCATATCCCCGGTGACCACCTTGGGTTTACCTGCGGCCACGATCAAAATATCTGCCCGTTTGGTGTGGAAGGTCATGTCTTTGGTCCCCGTGTGGCAAACCGTTACGGTAGCGTTGCCCACCGGCTTGCGCTTCTGCATAAGGAGGATGGCTACGGGCTTCCCTACGATGTTACTCCGGCCTATCACCACCACCTCTGCGCCCGAGACTTCCACCCCGGCCCGGGCCAGCATCACAAGGATGCCGTGGGGGGTACAGGGGAGGAAACAGGGCTCCCCGATCACCATCTTGCCTACGTTTACCGGATGAAACCCGTCTACGTCCTTGCGCGGGTCAATGGCGTGGATGACCTTTCTTTCGTCGATGTGTTTGGGAAGGGGAAGCTGCACCAGAATGCCGTGGATACTGGGGTCCTGGTTATATTTATCAATCATCTTGAGGAGCTCTTCTTCGGACACATCTTCGGGTAAATTCTCCTGGACGGAATGGAAACCTAGATCGTGGGCGGTACGCTGCTTAGCCGTAACGTAAGAGACCGAAGCCGGATTCTCCCCCACCAGGATGGTTACCAAACCCGGGGTAACACCGTGTTTTTCCTTCAACTCTTTAACTTCCTTTTTGAGTTCTTCCCTTATCTCAGCTGAAATCTCTTTCCCACTTATAATTTTGGCCGACATCTTTGCCCTCCCTTAAAATTTCCTGGCGCCTTCTTAGCAAAAAATGTACCTTTAAAGAGTTCGGGGCTCGGTCCCCCTCCCCCCTTGTCTTTCCTGGTCTTCAGGCCGTTTAGGGCCTTTCTTTTAGCTTAGCCATGGGGCGCATCTCCCCACCCTTCGGGGAAAATTTCCCAAATAAAAAGGGGGCCAAGGCCCCCTGTCTTTTTAGAAAAGACCTTTTACCTTGCCGGTCTCTGTATCCACGTCAATCCGGCGGTAGGCCGGATCAGAACCCGTACCGGGCATAAGGCTTATATCACCGGCCACAGGAACGATGAACCCGGAGCCCCGGTAGATAAGGACGTCACGCACCCTGAGCTGCCACCCTTTGGGCACCCCTTTAAGGGCCGGGTTGTCAGAGAGCGATAGATGGGTCTTTACCATACAGATGGGCATGCGTCGCAATTCTTCATCGGCTTCGATAAGTTTTATCTTGGCCTCAGCGTCGGGAAGATAAATGACCCCGTCGGCCCCGTAAACTTCCTTGGCGATCTTTTCGATCCGGCTCTTTACCGGTTCGTCCAAATCGTAGAGGAACCGGAACTGGCTGGGCTCGTTACAAGCGTCCATCACCGCGTCGGCAAGCTCAAGGGCCCCTTCGCCCCCTTTCAACCAGTGTTCAGAGACCGCGGCCCGCACGCCGTGTTCCTCACAGATCTTCTTCACGAGCTCAATCTCGGCCTTGGTATCGGTGTAGAAGGCGTTGATGCAGACCACCGGGGTAACCCCGCTCTTTTTGACGATATTTACACAGTGCATCAAATTCTCACAGCCCTTCTCCACCCATTCCAGGTTTTCTTCAAAGTACTCTTTCGGGATGGGCCGCCCGGGAAGAGGAATGGGAGCACCACCGTGACACTTAAGGGCCCGGATGGTTGCCACCACCACCACACAATCCGGGGTGAGCCCGGAGAGACGGCATTTGATGTTCCAGAATTTTTCGTAGCCGATGTCTGCGGCAAAGCCGGATTCAGTAACGTTGTAATCGGCCAGTTTTAGCCCCACGTAATCGGCGATGATGGAGGACTGGCCGATGGCGATGTTGGCAAACGGACCGGCGTGGATGAGGACCGGTTGCCCTTCTATGGTCTGGATCATGTTCGGGTTGATGGCATCCACCATCCACGCGCACATGGCCCCGGCCACCTCAAGATCCTCGGTGGTGATGGGGTTACCGTACTTATCAAAGGCCACCACAATCTTGCCTATCCGTTCGCGAAAATCTTTGAGATCCCGGGCCACCGCCAAAATGGCCATCACCTCTGAGGCCACCGCGATCCAGAACTTGCTCTCCATGGGATAACCGTCCTTTTTGCCCCCGAGCCCGATCACGATGTGCCGCAGGGCCTGGGCGCAAAAGTCTAGCACCCAGCCCATCTCAACCCGCTTGGGGTCGATATTAAGACGCTTTAAGCCCCTTTTAGCCAGTGTTTCATCGTCATAGTTGGCCTCGTGCTGCATCCGCGCCGTAAGGGCCACCATGGCCAGGTTGTGGGCGTTCATAATGGCGTTGATGTCTCCGGTAAGACCCAAGGAAAATTTATCAAGCGGAATGATCTGAGCCAGGCCACCTCCGGCGGCACTCCCTTTGATATTCATGGTTGGTCCACCGGAGGGCTGCCTCAACGCCCCGATAACCTTTTGCCCCCTCTTGCCCAGCCCTTCTATCAAACCTATGGCCGTGGTGGATTTCCCTTCTCCTAAAGGAGTGGGGGTAATGGCGGTCACGTCGATGTACTTACCGTTGGGACGGTCTTTCAGCCTTTCGAGGACCTTTTTGTAATCGATTTTGGCTACGTAATGGCCGTAGGGCAGAAGTTCTTCTTTTTCTAAACCCAGTTCCTCTGCCAGTTGATAAACGGTCTTCATGTGCTTTTCGGCTTCCGCGGCGATCTCCCAATCTTTCATTTTGGTAGGATCAAGCTTCATAAGAACCCTCCTTTCCCCTGTTTAAGCTAACTTTTATAGCTTTTTAGACCCCGGCCAGGCAAGAGATTTATTCTCTTATTTGGGGGTATTTCGGTTTTTTAAGAGAAAATATTTCCCTTTCTGGCCCATACTTACAAAAGGTTCCACTCGATCATGAGTTTTCAGCCAGGAAACGTCTGATTTCGGCCACCAAAGGGGCCAGCATTTCCTCTTCCATGGCCGCCGTAAGGGAGATCCTCAGACGAGCGGTCCCCGGGGGTACGGTAGGCGGCCGTATGGCCGGCGCAAAATAGCCTAACCCTTCCAAACGCCTGGCCAGCGAAAGGGCCTGCTCATCAGAGCCCACCACCACGGGAACAATAGGGGTATCGTCTGGAGAAAGGCCAAGTTTGGCACGCAGGGAACGAGAAAGACGTCTAAGTTTTTCTCTTTCCCATTTAAGCTCAGGCAAAAGGGTAAGGGCCCTTTTGGTTACGGCCAGCACAAAGGGCGGGAGGGCGGTGGTAAAGATGAACGATCGGGCCTTATTTATGAGGTAGTCTTTGAGGGTCTGGCTGGTAACCACGAAGGCCCCATAGCTTCCAAGCGCCTTTCCGCAGGTGCCAAGCAAAAGATCCACCTCACTGAGTCTTTCCTCTTCCTCGCTGAGGCCAAGGCCCCTTTCCCCGAAGACCCCCAGGGCGTGGGCCTCATCCAGCAGGAGAAAGGCCTCATAGCGCTCTTTAAGTTCGCAGAGGGGGGCAAGCTGGGCCTTGTCGCCGTCCATACTGAAGACGGACTCAGAAATGATGAGGGCCCTCCGGTAGCGGAACCGGTGCTTTTTGAGCAGTTCTTCCAAGGCCTCGTAATTTAAGTGGGGGTAGCGAAAAAAGGCGGCCCCGGAAAGCCTTGCCCCGTCGATAATGCTGGCGTGGACCAGCTTGTCCGCAAAAATGACGTCTTTGCGGCCACAAAGGGCCGAAATTATCCCCAAATTGGCGGTATAACCGGAAGGAAAAATAAGAGCTGGGCGCTTGAAAAGGGCTGCCAGCAATTCTTCCACCTGCTCGTACCAGAAATGGTTTCCGGAAAGGAGTCTCGCCGCCCCGGCCCCGGTGGGCGCTGAGGCCAGTTCTGCCAGAATTTCCTCAAGCCTGAGCCTGGTTGTTAGCCCCAGATAGTCGTTTGAAGAGAGGTTGAGCAGCCTGCGACCCCCGACGTAAACATAGGGGCCTTCTTTTTTTTCAATATTTTTTAGTTGCCTAAATCGCCCCTGCCTTTTTAGTTGGGCAAGCTCCTGGGTTAGCTCCGGCCAGTCTTTCACCCGATTTTGAAACCCCCTTCTTTGAGGGTTTTTCTGATCACTTCCCGACTCAAGGTCAAAATTTCTTCCACTTCCGCTTCGGTGACGCAAAGCGGCAGGAACCAGTAGATCACGTCTCCCAACGGGCGCAAGACCAGCCCTTCCTCCAGGGAATTCATATAGATCTTAAAACCAAGCCTTTTCTCCACGGGAAAGGGCTCTTTTCGGTCTTTGTCCGCTACCAGCTCCACCGCCCCCACGTAGCCCACAAAACGCACGTCCCCTACGTATGGTTCCTCGGCGAACAAGTCGGTTAGCAGGCGGTGAAAACGGGCCCTGACTTCTTTTCCCCGGGCGAGGGGGTCTTCTTCTTTAAAGACCTTTAGGTTTTCGATGGCCACCGCGCAACAAAGGGGGTTAGCGGTATAAGAATGGCCGTGGTAAAAGGTCTTCCCTTCCAGATAATCCGCGTAAAAGGCCCGGTAAACTTCTTCCGTGGTCACCGTTAGGGCAAGCGGTAGGTAGCCTCCTGTAAGACCTTTGGCCAGACAAATTAGGTCCGGCACCACCCCGGCCTGTTCAAAGGCAAACATGGTCCCTGTTCGCCCAAAACCAGTCGCCACTTCGTCAAAGATCAAAAGGACCTGGTATTTCTCCGTAAGTTCCTTTAAGGCCTTAAGGTAGGCGGCAGGGTAGACCAGCATCCCCCCGGCGGCCTGAAGTCGGGGCTCAAGGATGACCGCACAAATTTCCTGGTGATGACGGGTAAGGATCTCCTCAAGCCCTTGAAGGCAGCGGAGGCTACATTTATGCTCCGCTGAAAGGGTAAGCGGGGGGCCTTCTTCACACCGGTAACAATAGGGACTTGGGGCCCGGAAGGTTTCAAAGGTTAGGGGTTTGTAAAGTTTAAAAAAGAGGTCTACCCCGCCCACACTTACCGCCCCCAGGGTGTCTCCGTGATAGGCGTTTTCCAAACAAACAAAACGGGTCTTTGCGGTGAAACCCTGGTTTTGCCAGTATTGGAAGGCCATTTTTAAGGCCACCTCTACCGCGGTTGAGCCGTTGTCTGAAAAGAAAAAGCGGCTAAGGTGAGGCGGGAGAAAATCAAGGAGGTGCTTTACCACTTCGGTGGCGTAAGGGTGGGTAAAACCGGAAAAATTTACGTGGTCAAGGAGTTCAAGCTGGCGCTTAAGGGCCTGGTTCAGACGGGGGTGTAGGTGCCCGTGAACGTTGGTCCACCAGGAAGAGATGGTATCGTAAAGGAGTTGGCCCTCGATGGTTTCTAAGCGTGTCCCCCTGGCTTTGACGATGACCGGGGGGTCCCGGTCTTCGTAATCCTTCATCTGGGTAAAGGGGTGCCAGACGTGCTTGCGGTCAAGGGTCAGGATTTCTTTCTTATCCCACTTCACCAAAAGCCCCTTCTTCAAAATTGTGTTTAAAAGTGTTAACCCAAAAAAAGACTCACTAAAAGGGGAGCGAATGAAAAAGCTTGAAAAATTAATCGCCTGTGCCTGCGGCCGGGAGCCGGCGGACTATCGCCTGACCGGGGCCAGAATCTTTGACGTATTCACAGGCCAATTTTACGAAGAGGACCTATATCTGGCTGGGGGAGTCATCCTTGGCCGAGCCCCCAGGCCAGCCCGTAAGACCCTTGATCTCTCAGGACTCTACCTCTTGCCAGGCTTTATCGAGGCCCACGTACACCTAGAAAGTTCTTACTTAAACCCCCAAGAATTTGCCCGCCTGCTGATAAGCCGGGGTACCACTACGGCGGTGTGCGACCCCCATGAAATCGCCAATGTCCTTGGTCTGGAAGGCCTGGAATACCTGCTTTGTGAAGGACAAAAAACTCCCTTATCCCTTTATTTTATGGTGCCTTCCTGCGTTCCCGCCGCCCCCTTCGGGACCCCGGGGGCCGTCCTTTCCGCGGAAGAGGTAGGGGCCTTTCTCAAAAGGAGGGCTTTTCTGGGCCTTGGGGAGGTGATGAATTTCCCCGGGGTAATAAAGGCGGAAAAAGAAGTCCTGGAAAAGCTTAAAGCGGTGAGGCTTTTTGAAAAAATAATTGACGGACACGCCCCCTTGCTCTCGGGCCGGGAGCTTGAGGCCTACCGCTTGGCGGGACCGGCCTCAGAGCACGAGGCAGTAAGCCTTGAAGAGGCTGAAGAAAAACTCCGCGCCGGTTTTCATATCCTGATACGCCGGGGCACCGTGGCCAACAACCTCAAGGCGCTGGCCCCGCTTATCCGTCCTGAAAACTTTCCCTTCATTTCCTTGGTGAGTGACGACGTCTCCGCCGAAGAGCTCCTAAAAAAAGGCCACCTGAACCGTATCTTAAGGGAGGCGGTGGCCCTGGGCGTGCCCCCAGAAACCGCTATCCGGTTGGTAACCATCACACCCGCCCTCTATTTTGGGCTCAGGGACCGCGGGGGTATCTTTCCCGGGGCCCGGGCTGACCTGGTGGCGGTGACGGACCTCAAAACCTTCACGGTCAAACTGGTCCTGGCCGGAGGGGAAGTGGTGGCCCGGGATGGGGAGGCGGTCTTCCCTAAAAGGTCCCCTTCAAGCCCTCCTCCCCACCCCGTCCTCATTCCGGAAGAGCTTGACTTTAGCGTGTCAAAGGCTCCGGGAAAGATCCGGGTCATTGGGATCCGGCCCGGGGAGATAATCACCGAACACCTCCTCCTGGAACCCAAAATAGAAAAAGACGGCGTGGTGGCAGACCCTGAAAGAGACCTCCTCAAAATCGTCTGTCTGGAAAGACACCACGGTACCGGACGCTTGGCCGTCGGTTTTGTAAAGGGCTTCGGGCTTAAGGAAGGGGCCCTGGGAAGCACCGTGGCCCACGATAGCCACCAGATGCTGCTAGTTGGGGTAAACGACGAAGACCTGAAACAGGCCGCCCGTAGGTTAAAAGAGTTAGGAGGCGGCCTAGTGGTGGTTAATAGGGGAGAGGTCCTGGCAGAGCTCCCCCTTCCCATCGGTGGGCTCCTGGCAGAGCTTCCGGCGGAAGAGGTGGCCCAACGCCTGGCCAAATTAAAAGAGGCCGCCTGCCGTCTCGGCGGGGTATTGCCTAACCCCTTTATGAGCCTTTCCTTTCTGGCTTTACCCGTTATTCCGGCCCTCAAGATCACCGACCAGGGGCTGGTAGACGTGAACCGTTTCGAATTGGTACCCCTCTTTAGCGAGGTTTAAGGTGGCTTGGGCGCTTCAATATCTAACGGGCTTATTAAGGGGTGAACAGGATCTCTTTGAGGCCCTCCTTGAGGCCAAAAGGATAAAAGAGGCCCGTTTTGGCCGCTTCGTCGAGACCTGCGCCATCTTAAACGCCAAAAGCGGCCGCTGCGCTTCTGATTGCAAGTTTTGCGCGCAATCCCGTTATTACCGTACCAAGGCCCCGGTTTACCCCCTCCTTTCCGAAGAGGAAATACTTGAGAAGGCGGCCTGGGCGGAAAGTGAAGGTATAAACCGGTTCAGCCTGGTCACCAGCGGGATTAGGCTTGACCGCAAAGAATTTAAAAAACTCCTTAAGATTATCGAAAAGATCAGCTCTTACCACCCTAAACTCAAACTCTGCGCCTCCCTGGGGACCTTGGACCAGGAAGAACTTTTGGCCCTAAAAGAGGCGGGACTTTCCCGATACCACCATAACCTGGAGTGTGCTGAAAGCTTTTACCACCAGATCTGCACCCGTCAAAAGTGGCGAAGGCGTTATGAGACCGCCAAGCGCGTCAAAGAAACGGGCCTTTCCCTTTGTTGTGGGGGAATCTTTGGGCTTGGTGAGAGTGAAGAACAGATAATCGAATTCGCCTATACCTTGAAAGAACTCGGGCCGGACTCCGTGCCGGTAAATTTCTTGCACCCCATCGCCGGCACCCCGCTGGAAAAGACCGCTTATCTCACGCCACAAAAGGCCTTGGCCATCCTCTGTGTCCTGCGCTTTGTATTACCAGAGACTTCGCTTAGGGTATGCGGGGGACGGGAATTTAACCTGAGAGACCTTCAGGCCCTCCTGCTGTTTCCCGCTGACGCCTTGATGGTCGGCCACTACCTTACTACTAGCGGCAGGAAGCTGGCCTCAGACCGCCAGATGATATTGGACCTGGGCTACCAAACTACCCTGTTGAATTCTTGAGCGTTCCTAATTATCCTGGCCCATCATGGCGGAGACCATCCTGCGCACCGAGGGGCTTAATAAAACCTTTGGAGGCCTGGTCGCCGTAAAGGACCTGTCCTTTGAAATCAAGCAAGGCCTTATCACCGCCCTCATTGGCCCTAACGGCTCCGGCAAAACCACCACTTTTAATATGATCTCTGGCCACTTAAAACCAGACGCCGGCGTCATCTATTTTGACGGTCACCGGATAGACAAACTGCCCCCTTATAAAATCGCCCGGCTGGGTATCTCCCGCACCTTTCAAAACCTTGAGATCTTTGGCCACCTCTCAGTGGTAGAAAACGTATTGCTGGCCATCAATAGTCGTTACCGGGTGTCTTGGTGGGAGAGTGTGCTGCGCTGGCCCTCTTTCTTCCGTAAAGAAAAGGAGGCCTTGCAAAAGGCGCTTTCTTTTCTAAGGCTCCTTGGGCTTGAAGAACAGGCCTTCGTGCCCGCCGCCACCCTGCCCTTTGGGCTCCAGCGTTACCTGGAGATCGTGCGCGCGCTGGCCACTGAACCCAAACTACTTTTGCTTGACGAGGCGGCCTCGGGGCTTGACGCCTCAGAAAAGGCGCTTTTGGCCAGGTTAATTAAGGAACTCAAGGCCCAGGGGCTAAGTATCCTTTTGGTGGAACACGACATAAACCTTACCATGGAATTGGCAGACGAAGTGATTGTGCTCGACCAGGGAGAGAAGATCGCCCAGGGCCCACCGGAAAAGATCCAGCGCGACCCCAAGGTCATAGCGGTCTACCTGGGTGGGGAAGAATAATGCTTACGGTAAGGAACCTGAACACCTATTACGGACCGGTCTGGGCCTTAAAAAACGTCTCTTTACACGTAGGCCCGGGGGAGATCGTCTGTCTTATAGGGGCCAACGGAGCGGGGAAATCAACCCTCATGTTTTCCGTGATGGGGGTGGTAAAACCCCACAGCGGAGAAATCCTCTTTGAAGGGGAGCCCATCCACCACCTTGAGACCCCGGACGTAGTGGGCAAAGGGCTCAGTCTGGTCCCTGAGGGGCGCCAGATCTTTTATCCCTTAACGGTGGAAGAAAACCTCGAGCTTGGGGCCTACCAGCGTTTCAAAAAAGAACCCAAAGAAAGGATCCTGGCGGATCTCGAAAGGGTCTACGAACTCTTTCCCAGGCTTAAGGAAAGGCGGCGTCAATTAGCGGGCACCTTATCCGGTGGGGAACAACAGATGCTTGCCATCGGCCGCGCCTTTATGGCCCGGCCCAAACTCCTTATGCTTGACGAACCGTCCTTGGGCTTAGCCCCCAAACTGGTAGACGTTATTATGGAGGCCATAGCCACCCTGAACCAAAAGGGCCTGACCATCCTTTTGGTGGAACAGAACGCCCGAAAGGCCTTATCACTGGCCCACCGGGGCTACGTGCTGGAGACAGGCCGTATCATTCTCCAGGGTAGGACCGAAGAACTCTTGGCCGACGAAGACGTCCGTCGGGCCTATCTGGGCAAGGAATACCGCCAATTTACGGATTAGAGGTGCTTATGGAACTGGAACAAAAGGTAGAATACCTCTCAGAAGAAGGCTGGCGCCAATGGCACTTAGAACTCCTCCAAAGTACCATCAACCGGGTTTACCACCGGGTCCCCTTTTATCGTAAGTTAATGGATGAGCGGGGGATCAGCCCGGAAGACATCACGGATCTTTCCGCCCTTAAAAAGCTTCCTTTCACTACCCGGGAGCACCTTGAGGAAAACTACCCCTACGATCTTTTTGCCGTCCCTTTGAAAGATATCGTCCGTCTCCATACCTTTCCCGGCCCGCGCACCCCCATCGTCAAGGGCTTTACCAGGCGGGATCTTACCAGTATAAGGCGGCTTACCGCCCGTTTTATGCTTACTTCCGGGGTGAGTTCCGAAGACATCGTCCAAATCTGTCTGGACCCGGGGATGTCCGTCTGGATCGAGGAACTAAAAGAAGGGGCCGAAGAGGTAGGGGCCTCGGTGATCCCCCCTGACCCTCAGAGCGTGACAAACCGGATCCGTATCATGAAAGACTTTCGCACTTCAGTCCTGGTAACCACCCCCTCTTATGCTTTATATCTGCTGCATTTTATGCAAACGCAAGGGATCAGGCCGCCGGAGAGCCTCCGGATCCTTTTGCTGGTAGGAGAAGGTATCGCCAGTGCCGAAAGGCTCAAATTGGAACAGGCCTTCGGGGTGACCACCAGGTTGGGCTACGGGGTTACCGAAGCCGTGGGGCCTGGCATGGGTTACGAATGTGAAGAGAGGGAAGGCTATCACCTGGCGGCAGACTATTTCCTGGCTGAAATCGTCGACCCTGAGACCGGCCAGGAAGTAGCTCCCGGAGCCGTGGGTGAACTGGTCATAACGACCCTGGCGGTAAAAGCCAACCCCCTTATCCGTTTTCGTACCGGAGACCTGTGCCGGTTTTTAGAAGGTCCCTGCCCTTGTGGGCGCACCACTCCGCGCATCTCCCAGATTCTGGGGCAGGCCGACGGGCGAGTATCCATCCGCGGGATCAAAGTCTCCCTCTCCTACGTTGAGACCCTGTTCAAAGAGACCTACGGCCACGTGCCAGAATATCTCCTTTACGTACGCCGGCGCAATTTCCTTGAAGAGCTGGAACTCTGGGTGGCCATCAACGAAAAACTTTTTGAGCCAAGTATCCTGGGACTTCACCAGGTGGCGGAAAAGTTTGAAAGGGCCTTTGAAGAGACCTTTGGCCTACCCTGTCGCCTAAAACTAGTGGAAAAGGACCATTTAGACCAGGTGGCCCAGGGCCGGAAAATCATCAAGGAGTAGGAGCTTTAAACTTGTCCAGAACCCGGGTCTTCACCCAATGGGGGTCCAGCCATTCAATGGGTTCCACAAAAACCCCCTGGACCAGGGCGGCAAAGTGGAGATGGTCTCCCCCGGCCAGACCGGTGGTGTCGGTATAGGCGATAAGCTGACCCCTCTTGACCAGATCCCCCGGGGCGACTGAAAAGCCGGCGAGGTGAGCGTAGAGGGTAAAAAGCCCCAGGCCGTGATCAATAATAATGGTGTTGCCGTAAATCCCCAGATAATCGGCAAAGATTACCTTCCCCGTGGCTGCCGCCGGTACCGGGGCCCGGGCGACGGAGGCCAAATCTAAACCCAGGTGAACGGCGGTACCGATTTTGCGCCCGTGGTAATAATAGGTGCGGTGGTCCCCGAAAAGGGCCCGAGTAGCGGCTTTGGGAAGACGCAAGAAGGGCTTATCCACGTAAAATTCCGCTATTTTTGAATGGCGAGCTATTTGGGCAATTTCCTGGTTATTTTTTTGCCTGAGGACGGTATTTACGTAAATAAAGGCCTTAAGAAGGTCATCACGGGGAATATCCGGGTACCTTTCCAGAAATTCTGGCATTTTACGTTTCAGAAAGGCGTCAGAGATGTTTATCACGTCGTGGCGGTAGCGTTTTTTACGCACGTAATAGGCGACAGGCAGGCGGGAAACGTTACCCGCCAAATCTTCGGCTTCCACGTACATGTGGGAAATCTCTTTCTGGTCTATAGGAAGGGCTACGAGGCAGAAAAACTTATGCGGGTACCCCTTCAACTGGTAGCCCTTAAAGGGCCGTCCGTTAATTACTACTCCCTGACGCCTGACCGGTTCTGAGATCTTATATACTACCAAATTACTGCCGCCGGGAACCAAATAATGGATAGGGGAAAGGACCACTATCCTTGGTGATTCAAGGTCTAAGAGGACTTCTTTTTCCCAAATAAGGGTGTTGCCCTTAAGACCGTTACGCCAGGAAGCGTCTCTGGCGGCAAGTATCAAGCGGGCCTTACCGCTGCGAAAGCCCAGTTTCAGAGGCTCAAAGGAGACCTTTAGTTCCTGGGCCTTGGTCTTGGAGCCCCAGACGATATCCACGGGATAGGTGCGTTCAAAGAGCAACTTTTCCTGCTTGCCCTGTTTGAGGTAAATTTTTACCTCCCGCAGGCCAGAGCGTTTATCAAATAAGACCAGCGTGGCCTGGGCCTTTTTGCCCAGGGGTTCTCTCAAAACCACCTTTTCAAGGACCGGAGGTTGGCCTTCCAACTTAAAAAAGAAGAGAAAAGAAAGACCAACCACCAAGGCCAAAACCACCAGCACCAACAAGAGCGAAAATAACTTTTTCACCGGTACACCCCGTAGGCTTATAGTTTAATTTCACTTATAATCTGTCCCCATGAAACAATTTACCTTTATAGTAAAGGCGCGGCACTTTTTAAAGGTCTTTGTCCTCATTTATCTTTTGGTTTTTACCACCGCCTTGACTCTCCCCGCTGGATGGCAGGAGCGGCTGGCGCGCCTGCCTTACGTGGGAAAGTTCTTTAAACCAGCCACCCCGCCTCTTGCACTCAAAGACAAAGCCTATAAAGCGCTTGAGCAGGCCTACTGGGAAGGAGCCCCCTTTTACGTCCCCGAGCTCTGGGAGGAGGCCCAACAATATTTTGAAAAGGGACAAAAGGCCTTGGAAGAAGGGAAAAACGCGCACGCCCGTTACTATTTTGAGAAGGCCCTCAAGCTGGCTAAACAGGCCCAAGAAAAGACTAAAGCCAAGCAAAAACAATTAAAGGCAGCCGGAGCCCGTAAATTCGAACAAGTACTGGCCCGCTGGCGCAAGGCTTCTATTCCCCCAGAACAAAGGTTGAAATGGGAAATACGACTCCTTTACCTCAAGGAACTCCTGGACCAAGGAAGGTATGAAAAGTTTTTTAAAGAGGCAGAAATCTTGGAGAAGGAACTGGCCAGCTTAAAACAAAAAGAGGGAGCCCCGGCTGAGGCCCCCTCCCCGCGTGAGCCAAACTAAGTTTTAAACTTCCGTGACCGTGATAGCACCGGTGGGGCAGACTTCGACGCAGGTTTCACACCCAAGGCAATCTTCTGGACGGGCGATTACGGGTTTGCCGTCTTCACCCTCGTCGTAAACCTGAGCCGGGCAAGCCTCAATGCACTCCTGATCCGCCTGACACTTGTCGTAATCAACGGTGATCTCAAACATACGCTCCTCCTTTGTTAAATTTTAGTTTGACAATAACCAAGCATTAAACTTTCTGGCCGAAAAACTACCTCTCTCAAGTCTTCTTTAAGCCCTTCTTTTCTTTTAAACGCCGCCTCTACCAACGCCTTGGCCCAGAGGGGCTGTCCCAAGACGTGTACGTGAGTATAGGCTCCAAATATATTTCTGTAAACCACGCCGTCTAACTTTTGCGCAAAACCATGGCCCTTTTCCAACTTTAAGACCAGGGAAATGGCGTTTTCTTTTACGTTTACAGGGCAAGAATAATGAAATTCGTGCCCTTTGAGTTTCGTGCCTACCGGATAGAAGGGATTGGGTTTGATAACGGTGGCCTGCACGTATCCGTGCCCCTGGGGCCTTTCATGCACGGCAAAATCGATGGGCAAAACCCCTACCATATCGAAGCTTTTCCCACGCCAAAAAATACACCGCCCCAAATACATGAGCCCGCCGCATTCCGCATAAGTTGGCAGGCCTTCTTCTAGGGCCTCCCGCAGTTCTCGGCGTAAGGAAAGGTTATCCGCCAGCGCTTCCCCTTGGGTCTCCGGGAACCCGCCCCCGACGTAAAGGGCGTGTAACCCAGAAGGCAGCGTCCTTTCCCGCAGGGCGTCTATATAGACCAGCTCGGCCCCCAGACTTTCAAGGGCCATCAAATTTTCGGGATAATAAAACTGGAAAGCTTCGTCCCGCAAGACCCCTATTTTCACCACGGGTTGCACGGTAGGCCACTTTAGGGGCGCGCCGGCAAGGGGCACGGCCTTATGAGCCAGTCTTTCCACCGCGTCCAGGTCTACGTTTTCCTGTACCAGTTGGGCCAATTTTTCGACCACTTTCTCCCCTTCTCCGTGTTCCTGCCAGGGAAGAAGCCCCAAATGGCGCATCGGGAAGGAAAAGTTCTTGAGCCGTGGCAATATCCCCAGGACTTTGAGATCAGTATATTTTTCAATACTCTCGGTGATGATCTTTTCGTGCCTCAGCCGGACGATCTGGTTAAGGATAACCCCGCCGAAAAAGAGGTCTTTTTCGATGACCTGGCACCCCTTAACAAAAGCGGCCAGAGTCCTAGTAACTTTGGTACTGTCCAGAACAAGAATAACCGGGGCTTTAAGTACCCGGGCCAGTTGGGCGGTAGAACAGGACCCCTGGCTATCTACCCCGTCCAAAAGTCCCCGGTTACCCTCGATAACTGAAATACCTTCCGGGGAAGCATGGCCCAGAAAAGAAGAAAGAATGGTCTCCTGAGACATGAAAAAAGGGTCCAGGTTATAGCAGGGATGCCCGGCCGCCAAGGAAAGCCAGCCCGCGTCGATGTAATCTGGCCCCTTTTTAAAGGGGATTACTCGATGACCCTTCTTTTTTAAGGCCGCCACCAAGCCGAGGGCGAAAAGGGTCTTGCCGGCTCCACCCTTTTGCGCGCTGATAACCAATCGGGGAAGTGTAAATTTGTGCATGAGAGGAAATTTAACCGAAATTTCCACTAAATAAAAACAAAAAAGCCGGGGTTTGACCCCGGCTTTTTCACTAAATAAGGCCTCTGCTTTCCATTACCGAGATGGCCATTTTATAGAGGACCGTTATAATGAGGAAGCCTGCCGCGTAGATACCGATAGAAATCATAACCTCAGGAAAAGTGGGCATATACTCCGTAATGTGCTCCAAAGGGTTGGGGACAAAACCGCCTACGATGAGCCCCATACCCTTATCGATCCAGGTTCCGATCACCACCAGGAGACAGAGGAAAGGAAGAAGACCTAGGTTGTTACGGGTTTGAGGAATGACCAAGAGAACAGCCGCCGTAAGCATCAGGGCGTAGGAGGCCCACATCCAGGGCACCAATTTCATGTGCCCGTAAAGTCCGGCAAATAGATATTTGAGTGAAATTTGGTGACTTGGGATACCGCTATAAAAAGCGGTGAAGAGTTCGCAGCCGAAGAGGAAAAGGTTGGCAAGCAGGGCGTAAGTTATGGTCTTGGCCAGCGCCCGGATGGCCTTTTCTCCCGGATCAAATCGAGTAAAGGCCTTGACAATGTATATCAGGATCAAAAGCAACGCCGGTCCGGAACAAAAAGCTGAAGCCAGGAAGCGAGGGGCCATCACTGCGGTCAACCAGAAATGACGGCCAGGCAGACCGGCGTACAAGAAAGCCGTAACCGTATGGATGCTAAAGGCCCAAGGGATTGAGAGATAAATAAAAGGTTTGACCCAATCAGGATATTTGGTGCCTTTGTAAACAGCATGTAAGGCCGTCCAACCACAGATAAGATTAAGCAAAAGATAACCGTTTAAGACGATCATATCGTAGAAGAGCATGGAGTGAGGGGTGGGGTGCAAAAGCACGTTGAAGAGCCGGTGCGTTTGACCGATATCCACCACGATGAAAAGGAGGCACATGGTAACAGCGCCGATGGCCAAAAACTCCCCAAAAATAGTAAGTTTTCCATATTCCTTATAATTATGAAGATAATAGGGGAGGACCACCATCACCGCGGAGGCTGCTACTCCGACCAGATAGGTAAACTGGGCTACGTAGAAACCCCAGGAAACATCACGGCTCATCCCCGTGATACCCAAACCATACTTTAGCTGCTTAAGGAAGAAGAAAAAGCCAACCAAAAAGACCGCCGCTAAAAAGAAAACCAGCGCCCAATACTTTTTACTCCCTACTAAGGCCTTCTCTAACATAGGTACACCTCACCCTAAATTATATAGAAAACAGAAGGACCAGTTCCTAAATGTACTTTACGCCTGAGCGTAAAATGCTCCCGCAAAACTTTATTAATTTCGGAGTGGGGATCGGCCAAATCTCCCACCATAATGGCCCCATGTTTACAGGCCTCCACACAGGCCGGAAGCTTACCTTCGGCCAGGCGCTCTGTACAAAAAGTGCATTTCTCCACCACACCCTTCATCCGGGTGGGATAACGCGGATTAGGGTTTTTAATGTAAGGCCTGGGGTCTTCCCAGTTAAAGCTACGGGACCCATAGGGACAGGCCGCCATACAGAACCGGCAACCGATGCACCGGTGCATGTCCATCATCACGATCCCGTCTTCCCGTTTAAACGTGGCCTGGGTAGGACAGACCCTCACGCAAGGCGGATGCTCACAATGGTTACAAAGCACAATAAATTCGCGATCATGTAGATACTCGTCCAGGTACTCGTGCGCCGTGTCCGGAAAAGCGTGCTCAAACTCCTCTTTCCAGATCCACTTGATCTCGTGCTTTTTATTAGGGATCAAAGGTACGTTGTGCGCATGGTGACACGCTTTAATACATTCCTCACACGGCTCATGTTTCTTACAAACCCTGGTATCAATTACCATGCCCCAGCGCCCCGCGGTAAGCGCCTTCTCTGAAGGCTTTACCGCATAGGCCTTGACCTCCCCTTTGCTGAGGACCCCAACGGTGGCTGAGGCCCAAAGCCCGGCTAATGATGCGAAGCCGGCTGCTTTGAGGAAGCTTCTTCGGTCAAGCTTTTTACTTCTTTTGTCGCCCATCCTTTCTTCTCCTCCGGGGGAATGTGGCAATTCCAGCAATAGGGATGTGCCGCCACGTAATCGTGGCACACATCACAAAACTTTTTCTTAGAAGTGTGACAACGCAAACATTCATTCTGGAGACTCATATTAATGAGCCGCCCTTCGGAATTAATGTAGACCCGCATATTGTTACGGACCACGTCATACCGCCACTTGCGCAGCAGCTTCATGTGCTCACGCCGCATAAACTCCTTAGATTCCACGCACTTTTTGTATTCCTTGGGCAGCTCAGGCTGCGGCTTGGGAGCCGCTTTACCAAAATTGGTCCAGAAAGGAACCGTAACAAAGAGAACAAAGGCTATTATTCCTGGAATGACTTTGCCGGCATCATGCATTTTCTTCTTCCTCCGGCTTTAAGGGTTGTTGACGCATATCCAAAGTCCGCGGACGTTCACCCGTCTTTTCATGCGGGAGTACCAAGGCGTTAGCCACCAGTTCGTGTACCCCGCACACCCCAACCTCAGGGGCCCAGTAATTCATAAGGGTGGGTAAGGCCGCCCGGTCAATGGCGCAGATACAGGCCAGCATGTTTACCCCATACTTGTCCCGTACGTATTGCACCGCGTTAGCCCGAGGAAAGCCTCCACGCATCCGCATCTCCATAAATTCGTCTGTATTCAAACCGGAGCCGCTGCCGCAACAGAAGGTCTTTTCCCGAATGGTGTTTTCTGGCATATCGTAAAAGTTATTGCACACGTGTTTCAGGATATAACGGGGCTCTTCAAAAAAGCCCATGCCGCGGGAAGGATTGCAGGAATCGTGGAAGGTGACCACGTATTTGTCGTTCCGGCTGGGATCTAGTTCGAGTTTTCCATGGGCGATGAGATCGGCAGTAAACTCGCAGACGTGGATCATCTTAGTGGACTTGGCGTGCTCAAAGACCGTGCCAGTGATGGGGCTGCGCGGAACTTCCAGGTTTTTAGGCGCCGGCCCGGTGGCCGTGTCCATATACTGGTGTTTTACCCGCCACATGTGGCCACATTCACCACCGATGATAAAGCGCACCTTGAGACGCTCAGCCTCATGGTAAATCTTGGCGTTGATCTTGGCCATGGCCTCGTGGGAGGTGAACAGCCCGAAATTACCACCCTCCGAGGCGTAAGTGCTCATGGTCCAGTCCAGACCAAGGTAATTAAACAAGATGATATAGCCCATCATGGTGTAGATACCGGGTTCGGCGAAATAGTCCCCAGAGGGGGTGACGAACAAGATCTCCGCCCCTTTCTTGTTAAAGGGGACCTCCATCTTGACCCCGGTCACTTCTTCAATATCCCAAAGGAGGTATTCGATAATCTCTTTGATGGTATGGGGCGGGATACCGATGTGGTTACCGATCTTGAAACAGTTCCTCACCGGCTCAAGGATCCAGTTGATATTACAACCTACCAGGTGGAGGAGCTCACGCCCCATCATGGTCACTTCGCAGGTATCAATTCCATAGGGGCAAAAGACGGAACAGCGACGGCATTCACTACACTGGTAGTAATAATAGAACCACTCTTTGATGACATCCTCATTTAGTTTGCGCGCCCCGGCCAACTTACCAAAAAGCTTGCCCTGCCAGGTAAGCTCACCTTTATAAATGGAACGCAACAACTCCGCCCGCAAAACCGGCATGTTTTTGGGGTCCCCTGAGCCGAGGAAATAATGGCACTTATCAGCACAGGCCCCGCAACGCACGCAGATATCCATGAACACCTTAAAGGAACGATACTTGGACAGCCGATCCTTCATGCCCTCGATGATGATTTCCCGAAAATTGGAGGGCAATTTCCAGTCTTCATCCAGGGGAGACCAATCGCGGGGATTGGGAAAACCGATCTCTTCTACGATATTTTTCTTAGCTGGATAACAATATCTCCCCGGTTTAATCTCTGGTGGAATATCATCCATCCAGTCTTTCTCAGGGGGAGTCCAATCTATACTTTTAATTAGCTCATCCGGTTTTGGAAGCTTAGCCATGTCTACCCTCTCCGTTAAGGTTTATTTCTTTTCGTAACAATCTTCGTCTATGGGTTGGCCAGACTCGATCAACTGCTCTTTAAACTCTTCCTGCCACTCACAATAAGTCTTAAACTTGGGCTTCTTCCACCAAGGCGCAGGCTGATGCCGTACGGCCCGGCTGTTGTTGGCCAAGTTCCTGGTAGGACTGAAGAAAACCCCGAGCATGTGGACCAGCTTGCTGAAAGGGAAATAGGCCATAAGGGCACTCAAGAAGAAGATGTGAATGTAGAAGATAACTCCTACCTGTGGGGCCTTGGGGTGAAAATGGACCAGCCCCAGGGTGAATTCTTTGACCTGGGTCACGTCTACCTTGAAGAAATGGCGCATAAGGATACCGGAAATAACCAGGCCGTAGATCATAAAGAGGGGAAGATAATCAGAAGCCAGAGAAATATAGCGTAGCTTGGGATCAGCCAACCGACGCAGGAAAAGGAAGGTCAAAGCCGCAAGTATGACCACGTCCGTCATATAGAGATGGGGCAACCCGATGTGGAAGAAACTATCGATCTGATCCAGGATCTGGATAGGTTCAGGGACCGGATAGGAGAAAAATCGAAAGTGGCGGAGCAGAATGGTGAAAAAGGCGTAATGGAACGCAATCGCCCCCAACCAGAGCCATTTATAAGAACCATAAATGAGGTTGGGGCCCTTGATCTCCGCCTTCAAGTTCCGGAAGAGACTCCGGAAGGCAAAGACTTCAAGGATCATGCGCAGGACCACTTCAAAATTGTTGTAGGGAGATTCTAAACGGCTGCGCTTGACCCAGCGAAAAGACTTCTGCTGGCCGCAAGTGGTCACGATGCGGAACGGTACCGGAATTTTGGCCCACTCTATCATCCGGTAAACCATCCCGATCAAAAAGACCAAAAAAGCCGCATACGGAATCACAATCCCAAAAAGACCCCTGAGGCCAGCAATCCCTACCCCAACGTAAACCACGATGACAAAGGCCAATACGGTGACTAATGCGAATACGGCGCCCATATAATTACCTCGCTTAGCCCATCATATTTGTTTGCTCTGATAAACTTCCTTCTCTTTCATCATAGAGAAGACCTGCTTTGCGTAGCAGCATATACATCCGCCTTTTCCATTCCTCAACTTTCATGTGATACAATCTTTCGCGACAGGAGTGATATAAGTCAAATGCTTTAAGGGTTAGCTCGTCTATTTCTTCTTCTAGGTCCAAAAACTCTTTAAAAAGCGCCGGATTGTCTAGCTCATCTCTGATGACTTCACGGATGGCTTTCTTAAGGAGGGGAAAGACCCGAACCGCTTCAGCCGGGGTAAAATCCTGCACCGCACGCACCCGTACGATCCGATCAATATAAAATTTTAGTTGATCTTCTTCCGTCTCACCCAATAGCTGGGAGAGAATCCCCTCTACCCCTTCCCCAATATGGGCCCCTACCGGATTTTCAAAGCGGTCCCGGTTGCGCTTAAAAAAGGCCGCCGCTTCAGGCGGATAAGTCTCCAGAATTAACTGGTACCACTTCTTTTGGATCTTGCCCCTTTTGTCGATAAGTAAGTCTTTTATGGCCATAATTTCTCTCTCAGTAGACTGGCGACCTTTTAAAAAATTTTTGGGAACCGGTCAAGGCAGGATTTTAGCTTTTTAAAGACAACTAGACGGAAAAAAACAATTTTTTTGAAAGATAAGGACGCTAATTCTCCAAAAACTCACCAAAAAAGCTTAAAATAAATTTCAAAAAAGTTGATGAAGGCGACGGAAGGCCTTCATCTTCTCGCTGTATTCTATTTTGGCCTTAGAAAGCAACTCCTCAAGGTAGGCGATACTCTGGTCGTATACCTTGCGGTCAACCGGGTAAGGGTGGCCATCTTTACCACCGTGGGCAAAGGTATAACGGGCCGGGTCCTTCCGGCTGGCGCTGGTACCGTAAAGCAGTTCAGAAATAAGGGTCAAGGCGCGCAAGCTCTTGGGGCCAAGGCCCGGGACGCCCAGTAGGGCGGCAAAATTCTGGGGGGTGGAGGTGTAAGTCTTAAGGAGCACTTTCTTAAACCCGCGGGGGTTTAGATCTTTTTCGGTCAAATGGTGTCTAGCCGGCAAGACCAATTTTTTGACTTCGGCCAAAATTCTTTCTGGCTCCTCCTTCACTAAGGCCAGCAAGGTTTCCTGGACCGGTTTGCTCTCTTTGGCCACCAAATTTAAGACTTCCTTTTCTTTGCGTTCCGCCACGATGGCCGCGTGCGGTTCCAGGGTCATTTCCTTGACCCTTTCTCCCAACCAGTGGTAACGGCGGGCGTAAGCGGTCTTCTCGTTCATCCCCTGCTGAATAACCGCCCAATTACCACTGCGGGTAAAGAAAAAACAGTGGTGGTAGAGCTGGTAACCATCCTGTAAGGCGGTGTTGTCCACCTTGGCCGCCAGACGACTTCGGTCCACCAGGTGGCTTAAAGGCCCGGGCAAACCGGCCTTCTCCAGCCAAAAGAGGATCTCATCCGGGGTGCGTCTTGAGGCGCGGGCCTTACCCCCACAAACGAAAAGCCCAATTTCCTGGGAAAAGGGGGTAACGGCCTCTTTTAAGGCCCCACAGACCGTGGTGGTGAGCCCGGAGGAATGCCAGTCAAAACCCAGTACGCAACCAAAGGCCTGAAACCAATAAGGATCGGCCAGGCGCCGCAGTATTTCTTCAACCCCAAATTCAAGGGCCATCAGTTCCACCAGGGCGCGGGCCAACCGGACCATACGCTGGAAGAGCCAGCGAGGCGCCCGGCCACCGTGTAAGGGAAGATCTGCGACCCCGGTCCGCCTAATCAACCTCGACCCCCTGCTCCACAAAGGCCTGTTTCATCTCTTCTAGTATTTTAGCCGCCGCCGCTACCGGGTCAGAAGCCTCCCTGATAGGCCTACCTACCACTAAATAATCCGCTCCCGCCAAAATGGCCTCATACGGGGTAACGACCCGTACCTGGTCGTGGGTGGCTGAGGCCCAGCTGGGACGTACCCCGGGCACGATTACCCGTAAGTGTTTGAAGGCCTCTTTGACCGCCGCCACTTCTTTACCTGAACAAACGATCCCGTGGCACCCGGCCCGGTAGGCCAGCCGGGCCAACCAGAGGACTGCCTCCTGGGGGTCTCTGGAAAGCTCGGGAGAATAGCCGATTTCCATTAATTCCGCCCGGGTGTGGGAGGTCAAAATGGTGACGGCAAAGACCTTGGTACCCCCCTCCACCGCGGCCACCGTCTTTCTTACCGCCTCCCGACCGGCTAACATATGGACCGTAAGGAGGTCAACACCTGCCAGGCTGGCCCGGTGGGCCGCCTTTTGCATCGTGGCGGGTATGTCGTGTAACTTGAGGTCCAAAAAGATGTCCGCCTGGCTTTCTTTACGGACCATTTCAATGGCAGGGGGGCCTTCGGCCACGAAAAGCTCAAGCCCGATCTTAAAAACGCCTACGTGGTCTTTGAGTTTGCGCACCCAGCTACGGGCCTTTTTAAGGTCAGAGACATCAAGGGGAAAGATTAGCCTTTTGCGAACGTCCACCAAGCCTCCTCTGTCTCAAATTTTTGAGCATTGTGCCAAAAAATGAGCCACAAGCAAATTTATTCTTATCCCGGAGAAAGACCCCCATTTTATCCTGATCTGATATTAATAGGTACCATCCACCGGGCCCCGTCTTTGAGAGGATTTTTAAAGCAACTCCTACTCGAGATCCGTCCCGCCTTGATCACCGTGGAAATAAGCCCCTTTTCGGTAAGGTTCAGGCAGAAGAGACAAACCTTTTGGCAAGAGAGGCTGCGCGCCGTGAAAAAGGCTTCTTCTCTTCCCCGGGAGGTCCGTGAGGCCCTGGAAAGGGCCTTTACCATGCCCTACGAATATCAAATTCCTAAAAGCCTGGGGCTCTGTCCGGTGGTCCCCATTGATCTGAACGCCCCGGCCCGTACTTACCTTCTGGAACTCGAAAAACTCCTCTATGACCTACCAAGTCCGGAAGCCTGCCGCCTTCTCAGTCACACCAAAGAGCTGGCCTTCTTACGCCTCTTTTTAAAAGGCTGCTATCGGCCCCCTTCTACTGCCGAAGACCGGCTTCGGGAAACCTTCTGGGCTCAAAAAATTAAGAAATTGCTAAGGCTTAAAAGACCCCTGGTTCACGTAGGGGGCTGGCGGCACTTACCGGGGCTCCTTTCATATTTCCCCGAAAGTGTGGCTCTGGTCCTTGAGCCGTGTTTTTCCAGTCAAAGGGATTATCTTTCGATCAAGTATAAAAAACACCAGGGGGAAAGTGATGAAGGTTAAGTGGCTGGTCTTTTGGGTGTTACTGATCGTTTCTTCTCAGGCCCTGGCCCTTACCCCGGAAGAGATTGCCTGGAAAGTCTACCACCGCCCTCAGGGGCGTGATTCTCGGGCAGAAAGCCTGATGATCCTGATCAACAAAAAAGGCAAACAAAAGACCCGGCAGCTTAAGATTTTTACCAGGGAGGACGAAAAGGCCCGCTACACCCTCATACGTTTTTTGAGTCCCAAAGACATTGCGGGCACCGGCTTCCTCTCCATCGCCTACCATAACGGTAAAGAGGAACAGTTCCTTTATTTGCCGGCCCTAAAGAGGGTAAGGCGTATTTCCGGTTCTTTTCGCTTTCACCGCTTCGTAAACTCAGACTTTATTTACGAAGACCTGGAGCGCCATTACCCCCCGAAATACCACCACCAGCTTTTAAGGGAGGAGAAAATAGGGACCACCCCTTGTTACGTGCTGAAATCTTGGCCCAAAAAGAAGAAGGATTCTATCTACGGTTATTGGGTCCAGTGGATCACCAAAGACGGTTTTTTACCCGTAAGGGTGGATTACTACGACCGCAAAGGACGGCTTTGGAAGAGGTTTGAGGCCGAAGATTGGCAAAAAATCCAGGGTTACTGGACCATCCTTACCTCTTCCATGAAAGACCTCAAAAAAGGCCACCAAACCGTTCTCAAAATCGAAAAAATTATATATGATCAAGGACTCAAAGCGAAACTTTTTACCCGCAGGAGTCTTGAACACTGGTAGCGCTTGTCCTGGCCTTGGTTAGCATCTTTTGGTTTTCTCCTCCGGTCCGGGGAGACCTTTCCTTTGCGGGCAGGCTTCTCACCCGGGGCACCCTTGATCTCACCCACGACCGCCCCTTTGAAGACCAGACCTCGGATAGGGAAAACCTGCGTTTGGAGGCCCGTCTGGAAACCGAAGGCTCTTGGGAAGTAAAAGCTGGCCTCTGGCTGGACCGCCTTTCTTTTTACGGAAACCACAATGGGCGTGAAGAAACCCGTCTTGAGTGGTGGGAGACCTATCTCCGCTTCAGGGGAGAAAAGGTAGATATCACCCTGGGCAACCAGCTTATCCGCTGGGGCAAGGCCGACGAGATAACGGTGCTTGATAACCTCACCTGGCAGGACCTGCGCGAACTATTTACCTGGCGCCTTGAAGAACGACAAAAACCCTGGCCCTGGCTAAGGGTCCAGTATTTTGCCGAAACGTTCACCGTGGAGGGGGTCTTTACTCTCTGGCCCATGTGGCCCAAAAGGGATGATTTTGATTCTGACTGGGCGGTCTTTGACCATCTAAAAAAGACCTTAGAGGCCATAAACTTTCCCCTCTCCTTAAAGCTTGACAAACAGGACCTCTCCCCTTCCCTGCGTAACGCCGAGTTTGGGGTGCGGGTGGCAAGTTCTTTTAAGCAAGTGGACTGGGAACTTTCTTTTCTCCACGCCCACGACCGTTCGTTTTACTACTTCTTGCGCCACTTTCCCATTAAAGGCCTGGAACTTGATCACCCTGCCGAACCCTTGAAGGATCTTCTAAGAAACATTGGCCAAATTAAGATCTTAGGCACCACGGCCCAGGTCCGGCGTCCCCAGGACAATATTTTAGGGCTGGCCTTTGAAACCGTCTGGCGGGGATGGGGCTTAAGGGGTGAGGTGGCCTACCATACCGGCCGGGTCTTTCTTAAAAAGGACCTCGAAGGGGTCCAGAAGCCCTATCTGCGCCTGGTCCTGGGAGCGGATTATCGGTTTGAAAACGGCCTTTACCTCAACTTTCAGTTTTTGACCCAGCATATCCTCGGCTGGTCTGAAGAAATCCTTTTTGACCCCGAATACGATTCCTACCTTTTTTTAAGGCTTTCCAAAAGCTTCTGGCAGGATTTTCTGGAAATCAGGCTTGACGGTACTTACGGGATAACCACCCGGGCCTATTACTTAAACCCGGAAATAGCCTACAAATTTAGAGACAACTGGGAAATCTTCGGCGGGTTTCACTTAATAGACGGCCCCAAAGGGACCTTCTTCGACGTGTACGATAACAACGACCAAGTTTATCTCGGGCTCAAAGTAAACTTTTGAAGTCCCAAAGCCGATCCCAGAAATAAATGTCTTACGAAAACTTGGTCCTAAAGCGAAGAAAGCTCTGGTATCTAGTCATCTTTCTGTCCGTGGTCTTTTTCTCCTGGCAGGCCTTAAGACTTCCCATAGTCACTTCCACCGACGCCATAATCCCCCGGGACCAGGAATATCGTTTTTACGAAGAGTTCCGCCAGCAATTTGGGGCTGATGACGTGGTAGCGGTGGCCTTAAAGGCCCGGGACGTCTTCCAACCACCGGTCCTAAGATACATAAGGACCCTCACCGAGGCCTTTGAAGAAATCGCTGAGATCGAAGACGTGCTTTCCTTAACCAACGTGGAGGACGTAAAAGGGGGAGAAGAAGAATTTATCGTCGCCCCCCTTATCGGGGAAGAGCTTCCTGAAAGCCAGGAAGAAATAGAGGCCGTAAAAAAGAGGGCCCGCCAAAACCCCCTCATATACGGTAACCTGGTCTCCAAAGACTTCAGCAGCACCATGCTCCTTTTAAGGACCGCCTACAAAGGGGAAGACCTTGATTTTGAAAACCGGCTGGTCAAAAAGGTCCAACAGGTATTGAAAAAAAACCCTCCGCCTGAAGGGGTAGAGATCCACCTCTCTGGCTGGCCGGTCATAAACGTCAATATGGCAAGTTTTATGAACCGGGACCTCCTCGTCTTCGTCCCCACTTCTTTTACCTGTCTTTGCTTGCTGGTGTGGCTTTTTTTGCGCTCGGTAAGGGCGATGATAGCGGTGGGCATCCTGATCAATTTCTCCCTCATCGGGGCCATGGCCACCCTCAAACTGGTAGGCGGAGCCTTAAGCCCAATGACCGCCATTTTGGCCCCTCTAACCATGGCCCTGGCCTTGGCAGACGCCATCCACCTGATTACCACCTATTTCAAACTGAAAAGTCACAGGGTAGAAGAAGCGGTACGGGAGACCTGGCACCCCTGTTTCTTGACCAGCCTCACCACGGCCATCGGCTTCGGTTCTCTGCTCATTTCCCGCATCCCTTCCATAAGACAATTTGGGGCCGCGGCCGCCGGGGCCATGTTCGTGGAATACTTTTTTACCTTTACTTTTCTGGCCTTTGTCCTGCCCTGGATCGCTCAAGGGAAAAAGAGCACTGGTCTTTCCAAGGCCCTGGTCACCCCTCTGGCAAACTCTTACCCCAGATGGACTGGCGGGGCGTTGGTCATCTTTTTGTTGGCCACCTTTGTCAGCCTCTACGGCATCCAAAAAATCCGGGTAGATAGCGACGTGCTGGAATTTTTCCACCCTGACACCCGGGTGTACCAGGACGCCGTCTTTATTGACCGGCACCTGGGCGGGGTCCAGACCATTGAGATCTCGCTTAAGGCCGAAAAGGGGGACTTTTTGGACCCCAAACTCCTCAAGAAGATAGACGAACTGGCCCAGTTTCTCGAAAAAAGGCCCATATTCAGCGAAGTAATTACACCGGCGGAGTTCTTTAAATTGATGAACCGGGCCTTCCATAACGAAGATGAGGCCTATTTTCGCCTGCCCCGCTCAAGAGAGCTCCTTGCCCAATACCTGCTGCTTTATGGTGGCACGGAGCTTGAGCACTTTTTAGACCCGGACCAGACCTGGGCCCGCGTCTCCGCCCGGACCCCTGAACACAGCTCCGAGGTCATCAACCAAGAAATGGAAGTCCTGCGGCGGAAGTTAAAGACTCTTTTTGCCAATGAGCCGGTGAGCTGGCGCCTCACCGGCAAGACCTATCTGGTCAACCGGACCGCGGAAGATATCGTTAAAAGTCAGACCGAAAGCCTGGCCCTGGCCGCCGTCCTCATTTTTGGCCTGATGTTTATGGTCTTGCGTTCTCTAAAGATTGGTTTGCTTTCCGTGCCCCCAAACGCCTTTCCCATAATGGCCAACCTGGGGTTGATGGGCCTTGTTGGCATCCCCTTAAATACCGCCACCGCTACCATTTCGGCCGTGGCCATCGGCATCGCCGTAGACGACACCATTCATTTCCTAGTGCAATACGAGCGGGAAAGGAAGAAAAAAGACCCTATATCTGCGGTTAAGGCCACCCTGGAACGCAAAGGTCTGGCCGCCATCACCACATCCCTGGTCCTGATAGTGGGCTTTCTGGTGCTGGTGGTCTCACGCTTCATCCCCACGGTCCAGTTCGGCGAATTGTGTGCCCTGGTAATGGTCTTGGCGCTGGCCGCAGACCTCTTCTTACTCCCTTCCCTGATCAAACTCGGCCGGCGTTTCTTTTAAGCCCTTAAGACCTTTAGCTTTTTCCTGTCCAACTCTTCCAGCCAGGAAAGGGTGTTTTGAGCGATCTTTTCCGGGGTTAATCCGTATTTTTCACGCAAAAGGTCAGGGGCACCGTGCTCGATAAATTTGTCTGGAAGCCCTATCATTTTGACCGGAATGTTTAGCCCTTCTTGGGCCAGGAGCTCAAGTACCGCCGCCCCGAAACCTCCCTGAAGGGCGTTTTCCTCCACGGTAACCACCTTTTTGATCCTGCGCGCCAGGGACAGGATAAGTTCGCGGTCCAAAGGTTTTACGAAACGGGCGTTGACCACCGCCGCGGAAAAACCTTCTTTTTCCAGGAGGTGAGCGGCCTTGAGGGCGGGATAGACCATGTTGCCGATGGCCAAAAAGAGGACATCCGTGCCCTCTCGCAGGAGCTCCCCTTGGCCGATGGGAAGCTCTTTGAGTTCCCAGTCAAGGCTAACCCCTACCCCGGCCCCCCTCGGATAGCGCACCGCTATGGGGCCCTGGTGTCTCACCGCGGTGTAAAGCATGTGTTGGAGTTCGTTTTCGTCCTTGGGGGCCATGACCACCATGTTGGGGATGATGCGCAGGTAGGAAAGGTCAAACTGCCCCTGATGGGTGGGGCCGTCCTCACCTACGATCCCTCCCCGGTCAATGGCAAAGACCACGTGAAGGTCCATCAAAGCCACGTCGTGGATGATCTGATCGTAAGCTCGCTGGAGAAAGGTAGAATAGATGGCGCACACCGGGATCATACCCCCGATGGCCAGCCCCGCCGCAAAGGTCACGGCGTGTTGTTCCGCGATCCCGACGTCAAAAAAGCGATCCGGGAAACGCTCCCCGAAGGCCTTAAGCCCGGTACCCGTGGGCATGGCGGCGGTAATCGCCACCAGACGAGGTTCTTCTTCCGCAAGTCTCAGCATCACCTTGGAGAAAACGCTGGTGTAAGAAGGGGGCTTGGGTTTGCCGGCCTTGGGTTTGCCGGTCTTGACGTCAAAAGGACCAAGGCCGTGGAAGCGTTCCGGCTCCTGCTCGGCCGGAGGATAACCCTTGCCTTTTTTGGTGAGTACGTGTACCAAAGTGGGCCCTTCAAGGGCCTTTACGTTTTTTAAAGTCTTTATCAGGATATCCACGTTGTGCCCGGGGATGGGACCCACGTAGCGAAATCCCAGGGCCTCAAAGAGCATACCAGGGGTAAGGAGGCATTTGATGGCGTCTTCGCTCTTTTTGATGGCGGTCACCAGGTGTTCTCCCCCAGGCAGGTGGCTCACCAGGGATTCCAGTTCCCGTTTGAAACGACGGGCCAGAGGGCCTGTAAGTTTCCGGGAAAGGAAGGAAGAAAGGGCCCCCACGTTAGGGGAGATGGACATCTCGTTATCGTTTAAGATCACGATCAGGTCTTTTTTGAGGTGGCCGGCGTTGTTTAAACCTTCAAAGGCCAGCCCCGCGGTCATGGACCCGTCCCCGATCACCACCACCACTTTGCCCTTCTCGCCCAGAAGGTCCTGGGCGGTAACCAGGCCCAAGGCCGCCGAAATAGAGGTGCTGCTGTGCCCCACGTCTACGATATCATGCGGGCTTTCGGAACGCTTGGGAAAACCGGCAATTCCTCCATACTGGCGGAGGGTGTGAAAACGATCCCGCCGTCCGGTAAGGAGCTTGTGGGCGTAAGCCTGGTGCCCTACGTCCCAGACGATCTTGTCTTTCGGCGAGTCGAATACGTAATGAAGGGCGATGGTAAGCTCGACCACCCCGAGGTTTGGGGCGAGATGCCCCCCGGTTTCCGCCACCGTCTCGACGATCACCCGCCTGAGCTCTTCGGCTAATTTTTCTAGCTGGGGAAGCCTTAACTTTTTGAGGTCTTTGGGGGAATCTATCTTTTCCAAAAGACCGGCCATTTTTCTCCACCCACCCGTTAAATTTTTACCAATTTTACTTTATAAAAATCTCCGAGGCGAGGGCATCTATTAAGGAGAGGTTATGGATCTTTACGCCTGGTTTACCTTTTTTCTCACTTTTACCGTCCTTTGCGGCTATCTGAATTATCGTTTTCTCAAGTTGCCAAGCGCCATAGGGCTTACCTTGGTGGCCTTCGTGCTAGCCCTCTTGCTGCTAGTGGAAGAAAGGCTCTGGCCGGCCAGGTCTATTCTCTCCCCGCTCCTTTCTTTCCTGGCCCGCTTTCCCTTTGAAAAGGCCCTGCTCCACTGGATGCTTGGTTTTCTACTCTTTGCCGGGGCCTTGCACGTAGAACTTGAGACCCTGATGGCCCGCCTAAAAAGCATCCTTTCCCTGGCGACTTTAGGGGTCTTTATTTCCACTGGTCTTACCGCTGGCCTGGTCTTTCTCCTCGGCAAACTGGTCGGTCTTAATATACCCCTTATCTGGGCCCTCCTTTTCGGGGCCCTGATCGCCCCCACCGATCCGGTGGCCGTGCTCTCCCTCTTCAAAAAGGCCGGCGTGGAAAAAGAAAGGGAAATCGTGATCGTGGGGGAATCGCTCTTAAACGACGGGGTAGCGGTAGTCCTTTTTCTTTCCATTTACGAAATGATGAAAGCGGAAGAACATTTTGGCCTTGGCCAATTTTTCTTGCTTCTTGGCCAAGAGGCCCTGGGCGGCCTCCTACTGGGGGCAGCCCTGGGCTACCTTTCTTTCCTCCTCTTAAAAAGCATAGACGACTACGAGCTTGAAGTCCTGATCACCCTGGCCCTGGTGATGCTCTGCTTTACCCTGGCCGAAAGGCTTCACCTTTCAGGTCCTCTGGCGGTAGTAGCGGCAGGGCTCCTCATCGGCAACCACGGCCGGCGCCTGGCCATGAGCCCCCTTACGGTGGAACACGTGGACACCTTTTGGCGTTTGATAGACAGCCTCTTAAACGCCGTGCTTTTCCTTCTGGTAGGGCTTGAAGTCTTGCTCTTGAGCCTGAAGCCCCTCTATTTGCTATTGGCCCTGGCCAGTATCCCGGCCGTGCTTGCGGCACGTTTCCTGAGCGTGGGCTTAAGCCTTAAGATCGTACGCCCCCTAGGCCAGTTAACGTTAAGGGAGACTTTCTTTTTTACCTGGGCCGGTCTCAGGGGCGGGATCGCGCTCGCCCTCTGTTTGAGTCTTCCCCAGGGGAGTCTTCGCGAACTCTTCCTACACTTTACCTACCTAAACGTCCTTTTTTCTGTTTTAGTCCAGGGCTTAACTATTCCGCGGGTGGCGGCTTTCCTCAAAAATTAGAGTTTCCTTTCAAGGACGTAGTAGGCGATGTCTCTTAAAGGGGTGGCCTCCTTACCAAAAGGAGATAAGGCCTCAAGGGCCTCGTTTAAAAGCTTTTTGGCCTCCTCCCGGGCCCCTTCCAGCCCGAAAAGGGCGGGATAGGTGGCCTTTTTCTTCTCAAGGTCAGAACCCACTGGTTTCCCCAGGGTCTTTTCGTCCCCGGTAAGGTCTAAGATATCGTCTACGATCTGGAAGGCGTGCCCTATCTTCCAGCCGTACTGGGAAAGTTTCTCTAAACTTTCTTCCGGCGCCCCCCAGAGTATGGCCCCGGCCAGAACCGAAGCCCTGATCAGGGCGGCGGTCTTGTGGCGGTGGATAAAGAAGAGTTCTTCAGGGTTTACTTTTTTCCCTTCTGCCAGAAGGTCGGCCATCTGTCCGGCCACCATACCGAAAAGGCCCGCGGCCTCGGAGATAAGCCGTATTACGGTAAGGATGCGGGTTGCAGGAAATCTTTTTTCCAGTTCTTCGTGGGCCAGGAGGCGAAAGGCATGGGTCAGAAGACCATCTCCAGCAAGAATAGCGGTGGCCTCGTCAAAGGCCTTGTGGCAAGTGGGTTTGCCCCGGCGGAGATCGTCATCGTCCATGGCTGGAAGATCATCATGGATGAGGGAATAAGTGTGGATACATTCGAGCGCACAGGCTACCGGCAAGAGGGGTTCCGGCTCCCCCCCTACGGCCTCGGCCCCGGCCAGTACCAGGATGGGGCGCAGCCTCTTGCCCCCCGCAAAGAGGCTATAATGCATGGCCTCGGTAAGCCGGGCCGCTGGCCCTGAAAGCATGGGGACAAACCGGGTAAGAGCCTGGTTGATAAGGTGCTGCCGGGCTTTGAGATAATCGAAAAAGACCGGTGAAAGACTCATGTATCCTCACTAAGGGAAAAGACGGTGAGGCTTCCGTCTTCCTCACTCTTCAGGACTTCGATCTTCTTTTCGGCCTCGGCGAGGAGGTGCTGGCAGTTGCGCAAAAGACGCACCCCTTCCTCATACCGGGCCAGGGCCTCCTCAAGAGGGAGCTCCTCTCCCTCAAGCTCAAGGATGATCTCCTCAAGGCTTTTGAGGGTCTCTTCAAAACGCATCAAAAGACCTCAAGTAAGGTCTTCGGGTCTACTTTAACACCGGCGATATAAACCCCAAAGTGGAGATGTGGGCCGGTAACCCGGCCTGTCTTGCCGGAAAAGGCAATTTTCTGGCCCTTGGCCACCAATTCTCCTTCCTTCACCAAAATCTTCTCAAGGTGACAGTAGACAGTGTAAATACCAAGGCCGTGGTCGATTATCACGGTTTTCCCGGGGAGATAAAACTCTCCTACCAGCACCACCCGGCCCCGGTTGGCGGCTTTAACCAAAGTGCCTTCCGGAAGGGCTATATCAAGCCCGGCGTGAGGACTTCTCGGCTCCCCGTTAAAAAAACGGCGCAAACCAAAGGGACTTGAGAGCCTGCCCGCCGCAGGCCAGGTAAAAGGCCCGTCTAGAAGGGGCTCAGGGGTGATCCGGGACACGGTGTTTTTGATGAGCCTGATCTCCCGCTTAATGCGGGAAAGCACCCCCGGTGGGTAACGCACCATCTTCTTGGGAACCTTAAGGTGTTCTTCCGGATACTTTTTGGGAAAGACCTTGAGGGAAAGCTCCTTCTTTCCCCTAGTAAAAAAGATGGCTACTGAATATTTGCCCGGGGAGGTCCCCAACGGAATGGCTGCCAGGACGCAGTACTTGCCCTGAAAAGCAAAAGGGTAAAAATTGCGCCCCAGAAAGGTTAGCTTTTTGACTTTCTCCTGGAATGAAAAAAGGACCGGGGCCCCGGGGAAAGGTTTTTCAGGCCGGTAATCAAGGGCCCAGGCCGATGCTTTAGCCAAAAAGAGCAAACCAAAAAGGATACAAAACTTTCGGGACATTTAAGTCATCTTTCGCCTAACTATTCAAAGACGCCCCTTGCCAACTCTTTCATGGAGACTAACAAGTTTAGTTGAGCTTTAGAGATGAGACAAGACTCTAGAGGAGGCGGCAATGGTCAAGAAGGACCTTTACGAAATATTGGGAGTGAGCCCGGACGCCAGCCAGGAAGAAATCAAAAAGGCCTACCGCCGGCTGGCGCGCAAATATCACCCTGATCTTCACCGGGGAGACAAGGAGGCGGAGGAAAAATTCAAAGAAATACAGGAAGCTTACGAAATCCTTTCTGATCCCAAGAAGCGGGCCGAATATGACAAATTACGTCAGGCCGCAAGCGCCTATAGTTTTACCACCCCGGGCGGTGAAAGGGCGTACGACTTTAGCGTTTTTATGGATGAGGCAGGTCCCTTCGGTGGTTTTGCCGATATTTTTGCTGACCTCTTCGGGTTCGAAAGGGAATGGGAGCCTGGGCCGAGTCCCGGCGCCGACGTCCTTTACCGGGTGGAAGTCCCTTTTAGAGAAGCCGCCCTGGGAGGCGAGGTGGAGGTAAACGTCCCTTTAGAAAAACCCTGCCCCACCTGTCACGGGCAGGGGGTTGATCTCTCAAGCGCTACCACCTGCCCGCACTGTAACGGAGCGGGTAAGCGGGTGCATACCCGTGGAAACGTGCGCATGGTAGAAATCTGCCCCTATTGTCGGGGGCTTGGCCGTACCACCACCCGGCCTTGCCCGACTTGTCACGGCCGGGGGACAGTGCAGGAGTACGAAAGGCTTAAAGTCCGTATCCCTCCGGGGGCGGAGACGGGAACCAGACTCAGGATACCGGGCAAGGGGCTGCCCGGGCGTGCGGGAGGACCCCCGGGAGACCTTTACCTGGAATTAGTGGTCAAGCCAGACCCGCGTTTTGAACGTAAGGGCTATGATCTCTATCTAAAACAACCCATCGGCCTTTTCACCGCCGTCTTGGGCGGCCAGGTGGAAGTACCCACCCTGAACGGGAAGGTAAGGATGAAGGTGCCTGCCGGGACCCAGTGTGGCCAAAAATTCAGGCTCCGCGGCAAGGGTATCCCCAAACCGGACGGGACCAGGGGGGACCTTTACGTGGAAGCCATGATCACCGTACCCAAGCATTTGAGCCCTGAGGCCCGCCGCAAATTTGAAGAGTTGCGGCGTCTGATACCCGAGGCTTCTTAAAAACCCTTAAAAGGGGGGGAACCATGAAGGTCAAGATCGGGGAGGCCGTTTTGGAATTGGTTGAGGGAGACATCACCCAGCAGGATACGGAGGCCATCGTAAACGCGGCCAACGAGCAACTCATTCCCGGAGGGGGCGTGGACGGAGCTATCCACCGGGCCGGTGGGCCGAGCATCGCGGAGGAAGCGCGCAAATATGGTCGTTGCCCCACCGGAAGCGCGGTAATCACCGGGGCGGGAAACTTGAAGGCCAAATACGTCATCCACGCCGTCGGCCCCCGCTACCAGGACGGCAAACACGGAGAGCCCGAGCTTCTGGCCAGCGCCTATAGATCAGCCCTTAACATCTGTCTTGAGAAGGGAATCGATTCGGTGGCCTTTCCTTCGCTTTCAACCGGGGCCTACGGCTACCCCCTGCCGGAGGCCGCCCGCATTGCTTTAAAGACCATCATCTCTTTTCTCAAAAAACACGGACGCCCCAGACTGGTGCGCATGGTGCTTTTTGGAAAAGAGGCTTACCAGGCCTACGAAGAGGCCCTCAAAGAATTAGCCGCCCAGGAAGGGCTTAGTTAAAGAACCTTTTGAAGCCGCGGGCGGCCATTAACTCTTCGTAGAGTTTGCGCAACTTAATAAACTGTTCGTGGTCTCCCCCGCGGTCCGGGTGAAGCTCCCGGGCCCGGCGGCGGAAAAGTCGGCCCAGTTCTTCTTTGCCCATCTGCATGAGCTCGGCCTCAGAGACTCCGAAGAAAGAGGCCGCTTTTGCCACCACACTCCTGGTGGCGTAATACCTTTGCTGGGCCAGCTGGGCCTGTCTTTCCTCAAAGAAGCGTCTGGTATTTTCCAGCCGGTCGAAATACATAATTACGTAGCGGGAAAGATATTCCTTCAAAACTTCTTCTGAAGAAAGCCCCATCCGGTAGCTTTCATCCTGGGACAGAAGGCACAACTCTTCCATAAAAGCTGCGTCTATTTCCTCAAGCATTTGCGCCTCCGGGACGAAGCGGCTCAGGCGGTGCTGAAAGTGTTTGGCCAAGCCGAAAGAAGCATAAATATAGGCCAGGGTCTCCCGGGGCCTGAGTTTGGCTTCCGCCCGCATGAGATACTGTTCTATTTCGTCCCGGCTTTTGTCTTTGAGCACGTTCAAAAAAGAAAGCGGACGCTTGAGCAGGGGATCTACGTTAGTCCCCCCGAATTTGAGAAAGAGAAGCCTACGACAATCAAAGATATGATAGCCGGCCTGCAGTGCCATCTGCTCTCGGGAAGACAGGCGTTTCTTGGGTTTAAAGGTGCGGTAAGCAAAATCCCCGATGACCCGCTTAATATGAGGTTTGACAAAGGGCCAAAAGATGTCTTCCAGCTCCCACTGGTCGGTCTTGATCCCCTTTGCGGCCAACTTCTCAATGACCACTTCGTCGATATAGAAACTGTTTCCTCCGGGATAGATGATGTAACGGGCCGGGTCCGTCCCTAGGGCCAGAAGATCCCGGCTCCGCCACAGACCGTCAGCATAGTAAGATTCACGGATAAAATAATAGGTGTGCGAGCCGATCTTTTTGCGAGCCAAATACAAGCTATCACCCCATTTTTAAAGGCTTTCTTAATTATAAATCTCTATCAAATAATTGCCAAATTAAGGTTACAAGTTTAAGTTAAATCCAACTATGACCACCTCTCTTTTGGAAAAACCTGTCAATATTTCTCTTCCCTTAGTCAGGGTATGGCTACATCTTGAATGTGAAAACTACCAAAAACTACCCCGTTATCTTTTCTCTCCCTTGAGGAGCGTAATCGGAGCCCAATTAAAAAAGATCTCTTGTGTAGCCAGAAGGTATGAAGAATGTATAGCCTGTCCGCTGAATCAACACTGTGCTTACGGCTACATTTTTGAGACCCCCAGACCTCCAGAAGCCCACAAGTTGAGACTTTATCCTTACCTACCTCACCCCTTCGTGATAACCCCTCCCTTTCCTGTTCCGGAAAACAATCATCTCAAATTAGGTTTGACCTTAATAGGCCGGGCGGTTCAATATTTTCCTCACTTTGTTCTTGCGCTGGAAGCCGCCGGAAGATCAGGCATTGGAAAAAACAGGGTAAAATTTAAAATAACTTCAGTCATAGATAACTATAGCGGGAATATCCTTTATCAGGAAAGAAGATTAAACCCACCCCAGATTCAATCTAATTTCTATGACCATTTTGATGAAAACTTATCACAAATGGTTATTATTTTCAAAACGCCAACTTACTTACGCTTTCAAGAAAAATTCGTAAAACCAGAAACATTAGAATTTCATATCATAATCAGAAATCTCTTAAGACGAATATCTTCCCTTTCATATTTTCATTGCAGCGAGGAGTTAAATATTGACTTTAAAAATATAATAACTTTCTCAGAAAAAGTTAGAGTAGTGAAGAGAGAGCTTAAAATTATAGGTTTTTCCAGATTTTCAAAAAGAAAAAAGAGGAGGATGCCACTTAAAGGTTTGTTGGGGAAAATAAGCGTAGAAGGTAACCTAATTCCCTTTTTAAATATCTTGAGAATAGGTGAGTTGGTACACGTAGGAAAAAACACAAGTTTTGGTTTCGGCCACTACCAAATATTAATAAAGTGAATTATTAAAATCCTTCCCATTTTCAAAGAAATAACCATACTCCCTCGCATTAGAAAAGTGTGCTAGGAATTTACGATAAACCACCCGCTTATTGTGAAATCTTCGAATATTTTGGAATTTCAAGAAGTAAGCAATCTCTAGTCCATCCGGGAAAAAAGCAATTTAAATCCTAATGCCTTCTTAATCAGGCAAGGTTTTCTCACAGTACCCCTTCTAACTTCGGTTGATAACGAAATTTTTAACACCTTTTTGGTTAGGGTTCAAAGCTTGGGTCAATTTTTTCCCGAATTTGCAGAACAGGCTTACCCTTCGATCCGGCGAAAGCTTTGATTATCAAGGCTTTTGAGAATCCGGTAGGGTTCAAAAACACCAACTTTAAAAATAACGACATAATGGGGAGTTACAAAAGTGGAAGAAAAAGGGGTACCCTTACCGGTTTGTTAATGAGTTTCATAAAAAATTGCCGCGCCCCGGTCGCAATATTTATAGCCATGACCAGAGCGCCAATGACGGATCAGCTTGTTCATCACAAACCGGGACCACCCCACATGGTTAAATCTTCACACCAAGTGGGAAGCAAATCACGTGGGATCGCTTTAGGCCCTCTACGCATTTTAAAAACGCAAAGGACCCCTCACGATGACTAACGAAGGATTTGTGATGACAATAAGTATTGATTAAGCATGTCGGCTGAA
>WGCA01000026.1 GCA_015494065.1 Thermodesulfobacteriaceae bacterium
GTCAAGCATTTCATTGAAACAGGTACTCAACGTTTTCCATTCATCTTTAGTTTTTATTTTTACTCTGATGTTAAAATTTCCTTTTTCGATTTCTTGGGCTGCGACTATAAATTTGTTAAGAGGATTTAAAACTAAATATTTAATGAGCCAAAAAAGAGTAAAAAATACTAAAATGGTGATTAAAATGGAGGCCCAAATTAGGCGGTAATAGTTTCTATCAAGCTCTTCCAGAAAGGGGCTAGCTGCCAGAGAAATGCTGATGCAGGCCGGGGGCTTAAAATTTTTGATTTCTCCGTGACAATTAAAACAGACCCTTTGGAAGGTAAGGGGAGCAGCGTATTTAAAGACCGGTGGATTTTTTTCGTAAAGCTTCCAATATTCTTTGGCTTCTTCTCTTTGAAAGTGCATAATGGCTTCTTTTTCGAACTCATCTGGTTTATGGGCCGGATTTTGGGCGTTGATGACCGCCACTTTAAAGGAAAAGGGGAGATGTTTCGGGGCGGCAAACTGAGCTAGTTCTTTGGTAAAATGAGAGGGTGTAATCTTTATGAACTCATCTTTTTCTTTTACGAAGATCCCTCCCTTACTCGAGATCCACTCCCGGGTCAACACGACGAAGTTATAAAGGGTGTAGGCCTCTCTTTTCATTTGGGCCAGATAAAAATTTTTCTGCTCTCTGGTAGACCACCAGACAAAGAAGGACCAAAAAATTACCAGGATGGTAGCGATAGCAAAAAGGATTTTGCGG
The DNA here is from genome assembly GCA_015494065.1 of Thermodesulfobacteriaceae bacterium. Lineage (GTDB taxonomy): Bacteria > Desulfobacterota > Thermodesulfobacteria > Thermodesulfobacteriales > Thermodesulfatatoraceae > Thermodesulfatator. Next base: position 749 of record WGCA01000026.1, read on the forward strand.
TCCAGGTGAGAAAACATACTTACTTAATTTTAGCGGAAAATCGCCGGAACCAGAAACCCTCCGCCCACCTTTCCGTAACATGTCTGTTACAACTTTAACCCCACATTTACGAAAAATTCATTTAAAAAGCAAAGTGAAACTACTAACACGAAAAGGGGATTGGCCTGTATGAATAAGGGCGCTGTAGTTTTGGGTTTAATAGTGGGCTTTGTTATCGCGATCATTTTCTCCCTTGTTTCCGCCTCCAAGATCATCGCTACCGGTAAGGCCGAATTTTGTTCCTCGTGTCACGAAATGAAGGTCTTTTACGAGACCTGGGAGGCGGGCATCCATGGTCCCAGCCAAAAAGGGGTGGTAAAGGCCGAATGTGCGGACTGTCATTTGCCCCATGACAACCTGATCAACTATCTCATCAGCAAAGTCAAGTTCGGAATAAACGACTACGTGGCCCACCTCAGGGGAAAAGGGACCCCGGCCCACTGGATCGAACACTGGAAGCATAAGGTCCCTTATAAACACCAGGCCTACGAGTCTGGTTGCAGAGAGTGTCACCAGAAACTGGTGGCCGAGGGTATTCCTCTTAAGGCCTTCACGGCGCACCGGCAATACGAACTCGGCCTGACCCGGGAAAATTGCATCACCTGTCATCAAACCGTGGGCCATGGAGACGTGGTTACGGCCATGCAGGAAGAACTGGCCCGCCAAAAAATGGCTCAAAAAGAAAAATAAAAAGTAAGGAGGAATTGTATGAGGTTAGGCGGTTGGTTTAGATGGAGCTTTTTGCTGGCCCTGATGGCGGTCTTCCTCGTGCCAGGGGTCTATGCCGCTCAGGGGTATCCGAACCTCTCTAAAACCAAGGAACTGGTTATTAAGAGGGGCTATTCCAAGGAAGCGCTCAAGTGTATCGAGTGTCACGCCAAAAAGACCCCGGGCATCGTGGAAGACTGGAAAAATGGCAGGATGGCGCACGCGGGGGTATCCTGTTACGACTGTCACGTGGTCCCCAAAAGTTCTCCCATGGCGAGCCAATGTGAAGGGGTGCGGGGGACAAACATTTACACCTCTCCCATGGTCTCTCCCAAGACCTGTGCCCGTTGCCATCCGGACGAGGTCAAACAGTTTGAACAAAGTGCCCACTCTCGCCTGGCAAGTGCTCCGGTAGTGGAGAAGAAGAAATTTCAGGTTCTGATGTATCACCTCGAGGGTGGTGAGTTCATGGGGATTCCCAAGGGAGATCCCCGCACCACCGCGACCCGGCGCTCCGGTTGCCAGATGTGCCACGGCGGTAAAGTAGAGCTTGGTCCGGATAAGAAGCCCGTCAAGGGTACCTGGCCCGGTGGTATCGGCCACCGTTATCCCGACGGAGGGATTGGAAACTGTACGGTTTGTCACAACCGGCACCGGTTCAGCATCGCCGAGGCCAGAAAGCCTGAGGCTTGCGGCAAGTGTCACCTCGGTCCTGACCATCCCAATATCGAGATCTACTACGAAAGCAGCCACGGCCAGCGTTTCCTGACCGAGGGTGAGGAATGGAACTGGGACGCCGCTCCTGATGCCTGGGAGCCCGGAGATTATACGGCTCCTACCTGTGCCACTTGTCACATGAGCGGTATCGGTGAGCTCTCCACCACCCATAACGTAACTGAAAGGCTCAAATGGGATCTGGTGCACGTAAAGAGCGTGGTGCGCAGCGGTGAACGCGGAAACGGTGAGCGCGGCCGTGAACTCATGAAGAAAGTCTGTTTGAACTGCCACTCAAGCCTCCACGTGGAAACTCACTTTAAGAAACTTGACGACGTGGTAGCCCTTTACAACACGTACATTGAAAACGCCCAGAAAATGCTTGCTGACCTCAAGGCCAAAGGGCTACTCAAAAAGGATAAGTGGAAGGATCCCATTCAGGAACTCTTCTACTACCTCTGGCACCATACAGGTCGCCGGGCCCGCCACGGAGCCGCTATGGATGGCCCGGACTACGCCCACTGGCACGGCTTCTTCCAGATCTTCCAGATCTACAAGGATATGGAAGACATCTATAATTACCGGATCAAACACGGCAAGATTGAAGAGCTGAGCCCGGTCATGTCTACGGGGCCGCTATAAAGAACTTGCGCCATAAAGGCGCTGAAGAGAAAGGGGGCCTAATTGGCCCCCTTTTTTATTGGCTTTTTTTGAGCAAAAAATTATCTATTGACAAAGTTAAGTACTTATGCTAATTGAAACGCAATTTCAATAAGCCGGGAGGAGGTAAGGCTATGTCAAGCAGGGCAGGGATAAAGGGCTTAAAAATAAAGGAGGGGCAAGATGCAGGAGCTTTTGACTCTTTTAGTGGTCTTAGGAGCGGTGCTTTATCTGTGGCGGAAAGGGAACTTATGGCTTACCGGAAAATTTTGCGGCACTTCCTGTGCCGGGGTCTGCAAATTGTGTCACCAAGGAGGTCGGGATGTGTTTAAAGGACTGTCCGGTGGGTTTTCAGGGGCGGATAAAGGTGTTAAAAGGACCTTCAGCTCTAAAAAGGCGCCTTTTAGAAATGGGCCTTGTCCCCGGTAAGTTTTTTAAGGTAGTAAGAAACGCCCCTTTGCGAGATCCCTTGGAAATCGAGATTATGGGATATTATTTGGCCGTTAGAAAAGAAGAGGCGGCTTACGTCTTGGTAGAAAAAGCCTAAAAATTTTTGTCCTTTAGTTGCTAAAGATTCTCAATAAAATTTCAAAGCCGAAAGCTGGAGGCCTTTATGAAAGAGGTAAAGATTGCCCTGGCAGGTAATCCCAACGCCGGAAAAACCACCATTTTTAACGCCTTGACCGGGGCCAAACAAAAGGTGGGTAATTACCCCGGGGTTACGGTGGAGCGTAAGGAAGGTTTCTTTCGTCTCGGGGATTTAAGAGTCAGGGTGATAGATCTTCCGGGGACTTATTCTTTGACGTCTTATTCCCCGGAAGAGGTGATCGCCAGGCGGGTAATAGTGGAAGAAAAACCCGAGGTGGTGGTGGATATCGTTGACGCCTCAAACCTTGAACGCAACCTCTACCTCACCATGCAACTTTTTGAGCTCGGAGTGCCGGTGGTGCTGGTCCTTAACATGATGGATGACGCCAAGAAAAAGGGCCTTCAAATCGATGTCAAAAGACTTTCTGAAAAACTCGGTATTCCCGTAATCCCCATGGTGGGGCACAAAAGGATAGGGCTTGACGAGCTGCTGGCCACCCTGGAAAAGATCTTAAAGGGGGAATTCAGGCCTGTGCCTAACGGGGTCCTCTTCTATCCCCCGGAGGTGCACCGGGAGATCGAAAGACTTGAAAAATTTATTGTCTCTGAAGGCCGTGATCTTTCCGGTTACCCGCCCCGCTGGCTGGCCTTAAAGGCGCTAGAAGGGGACGAAGAGGTCCTGCGCTTTTTAAGAGAGAAGGCCCAGTTGAACGGTAAGCTGGACGAAGTTTTGGCCCAGGCCCGCAAGGCTCTTAGAGAACGCCTAGGAGACGAGCCGGAATCAATCCTGGCCGAAGCCCGCTATCTGAGTATCCAGGAGATTTTAAAAGACGTCTTAAAAAAGACCCCCCGCAAGACCTTAACCGATTATATCGACGCCGTAGTGTGCCACCGTATCTTGGGGATCCCGATTTTTATCCTGGTAATGACTTTGATGTTTCAGGCGGTCTATTCCTGGTCCGCCCCTTTTATGGAATGGATTGACGCCTTTTTTGCCTGGCTGGGAGGGGTGGTAGCTGGCTTGCTCGGGGAGGGTCTATTAAAGAGCCTCATTGTAGACGGCATTATCGGTGGTGTGGGCGGGGTTCTGGTATTCTTGCCCCAGATTGTCATCCTCTTCTTTTTGATTTCTCTGCTGGAAGACTCGGGCTATATGCCCCGGGCCGCCTTTGTGGTGGACCGCCTGCTCAAACCCCTGGGGCTGAACGGTAAATCTTTTGTTCCCCTTCTTTCGAGTTTTGCCTGTAACATTCCGGGTATTATGGCCACCCGGACTATTGAAAATTACCGGCAAAGGCTGCTTACCATCCTGGCTGCCCCTTTCATGAGTTGTTCGGCCCGGCTACCCATCTACACCCTGTTGATCGGGGCCTTCATCCCCGACCAGAAGATTTTTGGTTTTTTTAACCTCAAAGGTCTAGTTCTCTTGGCCATTTATCTGACGGGGATCCTGGCCGGGGTGGTTACGATTTTGGTCTTTAAGGCCCTTGTTTTTCGGGGAGAACCTTCTCCATTTCTCATGGAGCTCCCACCTTACCGCCTCCCTACCCTTAAGAGCGTGTTGATTCACATGTGGAACCGGGCGGTGCTTTACGTGCGCAAGGCCGGTACGGTAATCCTGGCTATTTCCATCATTATGTGGGCCCTCTTTTCTTTTCCGCAAAACCCGACCCTTTCTAAAGATTATGAGGCCTTAATGGCGGCGGCTACGAGCGAGGAAGAAAGGCTTGTCATCGCTAACCAGGAGGCGGCCGAAAGACTCTCTAAGAGCTACGCCGGTCGCTTCGGCAAATTTATTGAACCGGTCCTCAAGCCCCTGGGGTTTGATTGGCGGATAGGGATTGCCCTTACCTCGGCTTTTGCGGCCAAGGAGGTCCTGGTGGCCACCCTGGGTCAGATTTATGCCCTGGGGGAGGTGGGGGAGGAGGACGTCTCTCTCCTTGAAAGTATCCGCAAGGACCCGGTCTTTAACCCGGTAACAGCTATCGGGCTCATGCTCTTTTCCCTGCTCATGATGCCCTGTATGGCTACCCTTCCCGTGATCAAGATGGAAACCGGAAGCTGGCGCTGGCCAGCACTGGTCACGCTCTGGACCCTTTCTATAGCGTGGTCGGTAACTTTTGTTTGGGTGCGTTTCTTGGGGCCTTTGTTCTTCTGAAGAAATCAAGTTTAAACCTTGCTCTTTGACAACTCAATATTTTTCTTGAGCGCGTGTATTTTTTGTAGTATAAGGACTTCCGCCCTGGGTGTACGGGAAGTCCGGTGCAAGTCCGGCGCTGGCCCGCAACCGTGACCGGGGACGAAAGCCGCTAACCCCTTGATCCATGCGTTACCGGCTCAACTGAATAGGCAAAGCTTTAGGCTTGCCTCAAGTAGTTATCAGAAAGTTTAGCTTTTCAGCAACGGATCAAGGGGGAAAGGCCACTGGGGCTCATGAAAGTCCTGGGAAGGTGCGGCGAGTAGGATGATCCGGAAGCCGGGAGACCGGCCCAGGGTGTAAGGGAACGGGGCTTCGAGGCTTCCTGCCCCGTTCGGGTGCGTCCCGACGGTTCCCGCCTCGCAAGCCCCTCAAAAGATCAAAAGGAGGGGTGTTATGTTCACCGCTATGGCCAAGGTAACCTTTTGTTCGTTGCTTTTGGGGTTGTTTTTGGCAGTTCCAGGCCGGGCCCAGATCTTTAAAATGAAATATCCACCACTTAAAGAAAAACCTGCCATTGTCCTGGCCGCCTTTGGCACCTCCACCAAGGCCCAGGTGACTTTTGATTTTTTTGAAAAGCAGGTCCGAGCAGCCCTTCCTGGCTACGAGATACGCTGGGCTTTTACTTCTGATATTATCCGCACCAAGGTGAACAAGATTTACCGTAAAAAAGGGATAAACAAGCGCCTCTTTAGTCTTCAAGAAGTGCTTGCCGCCCTTGAGGCCGAGGGATACCGCCGGGTGGTGGTGCAACCGCTACACATCTTCCCAGGCCTCGAATACAAAGAGGTCTTAGAGATATGCGCCCGGTTCCCCGGCCTGAGAATCTTTGTAGGAGAGCCCCTGTTTCTGCGCTGGGAAAGGGTCAAAGAGGTTTTAGAGATTTTGTCCCGTGAATTCTTGCCTCCCAAGGAGGGCATTAATATCCTTTCGGCCCACGGAACGGAAGTTACCTCTGACGGGGCCAATATCACCTATCTCGGGCTTGATTGGCTGCTCAGGAAACATTATCCCAACGTATTTTTGGCCACCGTAGAAGGGATCCCCGATGCCGAAGGTGTTCTTAAAGAGGCCTCTTCTTTTCCCGGGGCTAAGGTCCGTTTTATTCCCCTTATGTTTGTAGCGGGTGATCACGTGATGAACGATATTTTGGGCGAAGAAGATTCCTGGCGGGCCGAGGTGGAGAAGGTCGGCAAGAAGGCGGATTGTCCAACGGTTGAGGTTAACGGTCAGATTTATTACAAGGGTCTGGGTTTTTACCCGGAGATAAACGAGCTCTTTATTCAAAGTATCAAGCGAATGCTAAAACTGATGGAAATCCATTAAACTGAAAGCGGGATGTTGGGGAAGCTATTCGGTATTGGGGTGGGTCCGGGAGACCCGGAGCTATTGACCATTAAAGCCTTAAAGGTCATCAAAGAGGCGGCGACGGTCTTTGTGGCCGCCTCTTCGAAAAATAATTATTCCCTGGCCGCCGAAGTCGTACGACCCCACTTGCCGCCGGAGAAAGAGCTGCTTTTTCTCCCTTTCCCCATGACCTATGACCGAAATCTCTTGCAGGAAGCTTGGGAGGCCAACGCGCGCAGGATAGCTTTGGCCTTAAAGACCGGAGACGTGGCTTTCCTTACGCTGGGAGACCCTTGTTTTTATTCTACTTTTAGCTACGTGGCGCGAAAGGTAGTGGAGCTCCTTCCCGAGGTGGAAATCGAAATAATCCCCGGGATTACGGCGGCCCAGGCCGCAGCTGCCCGCCTCAAAATCTCCTTAAGCGAAGGGGAAGAAACGGTCCTTTTTGCTTCCGGTACCCGGGGGGGTGAGGTGGTCAAAGGCCTGGGCGACCAGGTGGATACTATCGTCCTTTATAAGGTTTATCGTACCGCAGATAAAATTTACCAGGCCCTGAAAGAAAAAGATCTTCTTAAAAAGACCTCAGGGATCTCCTTTTGCGGCTACCCTCAAGAAAAGATCTATACCTCCATTACTTCGCCAACATCCCAAAAATTTCCCTATTTTACCCTTTTTATTGTTGGTGGCAAAAAAATAAAATAAATAGCACTATAAGCGAAAACCTAAGTAAGGAGGTGCTTATGGGTAGGTTATTGGTGTGGGGTGTTTTGGTGCTTTTTTGTCTTTTTCCAGGTATGGGGAGGGCTGATGAAATTTCCGAGTTGAAGGCCATGGTTAAACAGTTGATAAAACAAAACCAGGCCCTTTCCGCCAAGGTGAAGGAATTGGAAAAAAGGCTTGAGGCTTACGAGAAAAAACAGGTGGTCAGCGAGGCCGTTCCTTCTGCCGCGCCTGAGGAAGAAAAGTGGTACGACCGCATTGAAGTGGGCCTGAGTGTGGCCTCCGTGGTCCAAGGGGTGGTTGGAGTGGATAAAGACCTTGCCAACTTGCACGCCCACGCTGGGCGTGAGCCAGCCGGGGCGGCGGATCTGGTCATGACCGATGAGGACAAGGCCTACGCTGCCGCTTCCATAGACCTTGAGCTCTCAACGGAGTTTTCAGAAACTGACCGGGCTTTGGTGTTGTTGGAAATGGGCTCTGGTAAAAACCCCGAGTCCGAGATCCCTAGTTTCTCAGGGATAATTGACGAAGCCATCTCCATGGTGCCCGTTGAGACGGACGACGGGGACGTCCGCATCAGTGAGGCCTGGTATGAAAAGGATTTTCCGGTTAGTCCTGGCAAGTTCCGCCTTCGTTTCGGAAAGATCGATATAACCACGGAAGTGGATCAGAACGCCTACGCCAACGACGAAAACGCCCAGTTCCTAAGCCCGGCCTTTGTCAATAATCCGGCGGTAGAGTGGGCCTCTTATAGCTTTGGGATCATACTGGCTTACGAGGCGGCAAACTGGATTCTCACCCTGGGTTATGAGGACGCCGACTCAAGCTGGGACAACCTTTTTGACTATCCCTTCCTGGTGGCGCAGCTCTCTTTGAGCCCCAAACTGGCCGGGCTTTCCGGAAACTACCGCTTTTACGTCTGGTATCAGGGGGAAAAACACCTTGAGTGGGACGAACTTGAAGACTATTTTGCCGGCCGGAAAGAAAAACCTGAGAACGATGACCCGGCCTGGGGGGTCGGCCTCTCTTTGGACCAACAGCTCACCGAAAATATCGGGTTCTTTTTCCGTTACGGCTACCGCGGAAAAGACCTGGTCGGTTATGCTGCCTATGACGAAGAGGGGAACTTTATTTTAGACGACACCGATTTCTCTTACGGCTTTAAGCACGCCTTCACCGGCGGCTTCTCTCTGGCTGGGGCCCTCTGGGGCCGGGGAGATGACGAAGTGGGGCTTGGTTTTGCCTATTTTGTAATGGATGACGATTACGAGGACTACTGGGAGGCCAAGGGCGTTTACGCGGCACGTCTCGCCCTTGATCCTGTGCACGAACACCCCCACGACGTGAAAGATGAATACCACGTAGAGATTTACTATCGCTTTCAATACAACGATAACCTGGCCTTTACCCCGGATTTCCAGTATACCTGGAACCCTGCTGGTCTTGACGACGATGGATTTTGGGTCTTTTCCTTGCGCGGATTCTGGGAATTCTAAGGCCCTTTGGTGTGCATTTCAGCCGGGGCAACCCGCCCCGGCTTTTCTTTTTTGGAGGGTTTTACCAAATTAAGGATTGCCATTTTGCTTGATTTTTTAGAAAATTTCATAGAAGTTCTTTGACAACTGAATATTATTAAGCGAAGCATTTTTCAGCCGACATGCTTAATCAATACTTATTGTCATCACAAATCCTTCGTTAGTCATCGTGAGGGGTCCTTTGCGTTTTTAAAATGCGTAGAGGGCCTAAAGCGATCCCACGTGATTTGCTTCCCACTTGGCTGATGATTTAATCATGAGGGGGACGTGCCATCTTGCAATGATCAACCTGATCCGTCATGGCGCGCCCTGGTCATGGCTATAAATATTGCGACCGGGGCGCGGCAATTTTTTATGAAACTCATTAACAAACCGGTAAGGGTACCCCTTTTTCTTCCACTTTTGTAACTCCCTATTATGTCGTTATTTTTTAAAGTTGGTGTTTTTGAATCCTACCGGATTCTCAAAAGCCTTGATAATCAAAGCTTTCGCCGGATCGAAGGGTAAGCCTGTTCTGCAAATTCGGGAAAAAATTGACCCAAGCTTTGAACCCTAACCAAAAAGGTGTTAAAAATTTCGTTA
>WGCA01000027.1 GCA_015494065.1 Thermodesulfobacteriaceae bacterium
AACATGTATTGTTTAAAAACTTTTAGATAGTCAACAGGAAGGCCCTTAATAAAATAGTTTCCATTCCTTTTAGTTAGGCTGCAAACGTAAGTAGTGCAAGCGGGACGTTAGTTCGCGTACCATCGTTTCCATTCCTTTTAGTTAGGCTGCAAACAATCATACAGGTGGTGTCAATTCCATGACAGGAGGGATTGTTTCCATTCCTTTTAGTTAGGCTGCAAACGAGATGGAGACAGTATCTATCTGGAATGGTTTCGCTGTTTCCATTCCTTTTAGTTAGGCTGCAAACCCTACTTTCTCAAAGAGCGTTACATATTGTGTAGCAAGGGATTGGGAGGATGTCAAATTCCCGGAAACGGGCGATTTTGCCGCTGGACCTCCAATAATGCAAAAACCCCGGGGGGTCCAGCGGCTGTGAAATATTACACAAAAAACATGGCTTGATTCGCCTCAGAATGAACAAGAAAGCCCGGCACGAAAATTGGGAACGGATCCCAATTTTTGGTGACCGCAAATTTTGAGGAAAACCTTTTATTTTTGCAAAAAGGTGGGTGAATTTTAGAAGTGTACCTGAAAAATGGGAACGGATCCCCCGGGCCGGAAATTATTGATGGCCGCCGGCCGGGGTTATTGACGGAAGAGGAAAAATTTTCGTTAATAAAAATATGGCCGAGCGCTTGGTGGTTCTTCTTACAGATTTTGGTTTAAGAGACCATTACGTAGCGGTCATGAAGGGGGTCATGCTCTCCTTCTGCCCCCGACTGCGTTTTATCGATCTTACCCACGAAATTCCCCCTCAAGACGTGAAAGAAGGGGCTTATATCCTGGGGGTCTCCTACCGGTATTTTCCTGAAGAGACTATTTTTTTGGCGGTGGTGGACCCAGGGGTAGGTACCAGCAGAAAAGGTGTGGTGTTGCGGGCCGGGCCGTATTATTTTGTGGGACCGGACAACGGTCTTTTCACCTGGGTAGTCAAACAGGAAAGCAATTTTGTTATCCGGGCCTTAACCAATTCCAGCTACTTTCGCCCTCAAATAAGCAACACCTTTCACGGGCGTGACATTTTTGCCCCCACCGCGGCTCACTTGGCCTGCGGAAGGCCCTTTGAAGAGGTAGGCCCAGTCATCAATGAGTTGGTCCTTTTGCCCTGGCCGGAAGTTAGGAGAAAAGGCCCTTTTGTGTTGGGTCAGATCATTCATGTTGACCGGTTCGGCAACCTTATTACTAATATTTCCCGCCGCAGGCTTGCCGGTCACCGCATCAAGCGCATCTGGTACAAAGACCAGGAGGTCCCCCTAGTGTCGACTTACGGGGTGGCCCGTAAAGGGGAAATTGTCGCCCTTTTCGGGAGTGAAGATTTTCTCGAAATAGCCTTGGTAGAGGGTTCGGCGGCTGAACGCTTGGGAGCTGACGGGGAAGTAAAGGTTGAACTGGACTGAAGAACGCGTCCTGAAGGGGAGACTCCGGGTCAGACAGCCCAGGGAAGGGTACCGTTATGCTCTCGATGCCTTTTTGCTGGCCAGCTTCGTCACCCTAAGAAAAGGGGAAAAGGCGGTAGAACTTGGGGCCGGCGTAGGGATCGTGACCCTTATTCTGGCCGCCGTCCATCCTCGCAACCTCTTTTGGGGGCTTGAGATCCAGCCCAAGCTGGTCTCCTTGCTGGCCCAGAATATCCGGTTAAATGCTTTGGAGCACCGCGTTTTGGCCCTTTGGGCCGATATTCGCCGCCTTCCTTTAAAACCTGGGCTTTTCGAAGTGGTTTACGCCAACCCCCCTTACTACCAGAAGGGGAGGGGCCGGCTGAGCCCTTGCCAAGAAGAACGCCTGGCCAAACACGAAATTTTGGCCACTTTAGAAGATTTTGTCACCGCAGCCCATTTTCTCCTCAAAAACAGGGGCCGCTTTTACCTTATTTGCAAGGCCGAAAGACTCGCTGAAGCCCTGGTAGGTTTAGAGCAAAAACGTTTGGCCCCGAAGAGGCTGCGCCTTGTCCATTCTTATCCCGGTGATCAGGCCCGGCTCTTTTTGCTTGAAGCCATCAAAGAAGGGGGAAAAGAGCTCCGGGTCGAGGCCCCGCTTTTTGTTTATCAAGCTCCGGGAGGCCCTTACACCAAAGAAGTCCAAGCTATCTTTGACGGGTCCTTTTTTGGGTCAATGTAAGCCTCAGACGCAAAAAGGCTTCCCTCAGCTCGGCGTCTTCTATCACGGAAAGTTCCTCACGGAAGCGTCTTACCAGTTGGTCTGAAAAGACCCTTTTCGGTTTTTTCGGCCGCGCAGGCCTCAAAGCACCTCTTTGCAGGATGAACTTTATCCCTTCAAAGAGCGTTTCTCCAGCTGCTTCGTTGAGGCGAGAAAGGATTTTTTGTTCCTCAAAACGCAGGCGTTGTAACCAGATATGGTCGCGTACCTCGACGATGAGCACCCCCCGGGCAATCCCTCTGGGTCTGGCGGCCCGAGCCACCGCCTCGCCCACCAGTTTCGGCCAGTGCTCAAGGATACGGGCGGCCTTAAGCCCCTTTTGCCATTTGGGCGCCGCCCATATCCTCTCTAAAATCTTGGCTACCTCTTCCATTAGGCCTCTTTTTCTACTTCTTTTAGTTTTTCTTCTATTAATTGCCGTATTTCGGCAAGCCTTTTTTCGTCCCGGGCCTCAAAACGCAAGACCAGTACCGGCTGGGTGTTTGAGGCCCGCACTAGCCCCCATCCGTCTTCAAAGATCACCCGGGCCCCGTCAATGTCTATCACTTTGAAGCCTTCTTCTTTGAGCTTTTCCGTAAGTTTGGCGACGATTTCAAACTTTTTCTCATCTGGACAAGGTACTCGAATCTCCGGCGTGGAGACCATCCTGGGAAGATCTTTTAACATTTCAGAAAGGGGTACGTTTTCACGGGCCACTATTTCAGCTAGCCGAAGGGAGGCGTAAACCGCGTCGTCAAAACCAAAATAACGATCGGCGAAAAAGATATGCCCGCTCATTTCACCGGCCAGCAGCGCCTTTTCTTCCTTCATTTTCTTTTTAATGAGGGAATGGCCGGTCTTCCACATGATGGGCTTGCCCCCGAGACGGGCTATTTCGTCATACATCACCTGCGAACACTTGACCTCACCAATGATAACGGCCCCGGGGTGGGTTTTGAGAATGTCCCGGGCGAAGATAATGAGGAGCTGGTCTCCCCATAAGATGTTCCCTTGATCATCCACTACTCCGATCCGGTCTCCGTCCCCATCGTAACCGACTCCAAAATCTGCCCCAACTTCTCTTACCTTCTGGCGCAGATCCCGGAGGTTTTCTTCTACCACCGGGTCGGGAAAATGGTTGGGGAAAGTGCCGTCCACCTCGCAATAAAGCGAGGTGACTTCTGCTCCCTGCCTTGCAAAGGCTTCCGGGGCGGTAAGGGCGGTAACCCCGTTGCCACAATCTAAAACCACCTTAAGAGGGCGGGAAATCTTAATGTTTTCACTTAAGAAATTTTTATAGTCAGGCAAAATATCGTAATTTGTTTCCTGGCCACTGCCGGATTCAAAATCTTCTTTTTCGATTAAGGTGCGCAACTCCTGGATTTTAGGGCCGTAGATGGTTTCTTTTCCTACGCAGATTTTAAAACCATTGAATTCGGGCGGGTTGTGGGAGCCGGTCACCTGGATGCCACCGTCCAGATCGGGTAGGTGAAAAAGGGAAAAATACATCACCGGGGTAGGGGTCACCCCGATGTTCACCACGTCCACCCCCGTGGCGAGGATCCCTTTAATCAGGGCCTGCTGCAACTTGGGGCCGGAGAGACGGCCGTCCCGGCCACAAACCACTTTCTGGCCGCCCTGGCGCCGAACCATGGTCCCGTAAGCCCGTCCGATGGCTTCGGCCACTTCTACCGTCAAATCATCGTCCACGCGCCCACGAATATCATATTCGCGGAACATCAAAGGGTTTACGCGCATGTCGCACACCTCCTATACCAGTTCTTCTAAAAAGACTAGCACACTGTCATTTAAAAAGTTAAGCAATTTGGACCGAAAGGGACTATAGTTTTTTACCGTGAAGGCCTTTAAGGTTTTTGTATACGGCACGCTAAAGCGGGGATTTCCCCTACACCATTATTTAGAAGGGGCGCGTTATCTGGGAAGGGCCCGGCTGAAGGGTTTTGTCATGTATGATCTGGGCTGGTATCCCGCCATTCTTCCCGGAGAAGGGGTGGTTTTAGGAGAGCTTTACGAGGTTGACTGGGTCACCCTCTTGCTCCTTGATGAAGTGGAAGAGGAAGGAGAAGAATACGAACGCTGGCTGCTTTCCGTTGAACTCGAAGACGGCCGCCGGGAAGAGGCCTACGTTTACGTCTACCGCAAAGGTATTCATGGGCGGCCCAGGGTCCAGGAGGGAGTGTGGCAGAAAAAAGTCTCTTTTTAGCCAGTTTTTCGGGAGAAATCGGCACCAAAAGGCCGGCCACCCAGGCGGATCTCAAGGCCCTGGTGCAGGAAAATCTGAAGAAAAGGGCCAGGGCCTTGGGGTTCAAACTAAAGATGGAGGATTTTAGAGGCCGTTTAAAGATCGCAAATAAAGAGCCTTCTTCTGACCAGGCCCTTGAGAGGCTGCTCTTTACCCACCCCGGCCTTGGTAAGCTCGCCTATTTCTACCAGGTGGACGAAAATTTTTCCCTGGTTGACCTCCTTCCTGACCGGCCCTTCACCTTTGAACTTTACGTTACTAAATGGCAAGACCAGGAAACCAAGGACAAAGCCCTTGAGATTAAGAGGGATCTTCTTGCCCGTCTCAAGGAGGAGGCGCAAAGACGCCTTTCTGGCTGGGACAACCACCCGGTGCCTCATCTCTCCTTAGAGCTTGAAGCTTACGAAGAAGGGGTGTTTCTCCTCAAAAATTTTGCGCGACCCGGGGCCTGTCTC
>WGCA01000028.1 GCA_015494065.1 Thermodesulfobacteriaceae bacterium
ACGGAGATGGCAAGCTCAAGAGGGCTTAAGCCCGCAGGGCTTTCCTCCCAGACCTTTCGCGGAGAAAAGCTGATGAGCCCCTGAAGCACCGGGACCCCGATCGCCGGGTAAAGATCTTCGGTCTCTGGCCAGAGAAGACGGTGGGAAAAGGGCTGGAGATTGATGATGGCCTCTACCAGCGGCCCCCTGTCCCCCAGGAAAAACTTACGGGCCACCTCTTTAGGCCTTAAGGCCTCCTCACCCTTTTCCACAAAGCGCCGGTGAAAGACCGGAAAGGCCAGGGCCCCTTTCTCCTCCAGGGCCGAGACCAAGGCCGAGACCGGGGCCAAATCGCCGTTCACCCAGTAGCCCTGGTAGAACCAGATCCCTATCTTGGGGACCGAAAGATCGTAGCCCTGCCCTTCAAGCCAGGCCAGATAAGAAGAGAGATCGGTAAAAAAGCCCCCTTGCGGATGATAAAGACCCTCGGTAGGCAGGACCTGGAGCGGGGGCCATGGCCCTTTTTGGCCTTCAAGGAGCATTAAAAGAGTCAAGAAGAAGTTCTTCAGGTTTTCCACTCCACCAAGTCTGAGATAGGCCGCCCGGGTCTCAAACCCTTCCCCAGGACGGGAATATTTCTGGGCCAGGAGGAGGTCTTCGTCGCTTCCGGCCACGGGTTGCACGTGGATAAGGCGGGCCTTTTTCGCGCGGGAGATGATCTTTTGAAACCCGGGCAAAGACCTCTCACCCCCGTGAGGGAGAAAAACCAGGGCCTCGGCTTCGGCAGCCAGTTCTGCAGCCCGCTCCTCTTCCCGGCTATCAAAAATCTCCGCACTAGTGCGCAGGATCAATTCAAACGGCTTAATCTTTGAGGCCTCCTGGTAGGCCCTGCTCAAACTAAGAAGCTCAAAACCCGAAGCGCTGTAATAGAATATCTTAGGAGCCATAGTCCGAAAGACACTCCCTCTGGAGACGTAACTTGGGGCGCAAATCCGCCAAAGAGGAGAAACGCAGCTCATGGACCAAAAAATCGGGGGCCAAAAGGTCCAGAAAAGGCCTCAAGTCCACACCATAGAAGGGAAAATGGGGATCAAGGCTAAGCACCCGTTCCCGGGCCAAACGGAAACGAAAAAGGGGATCGGAAGCGGCCAGACACCGCCTCTTTCCCTCTTCGTCAGGGAAGAAAAGATCGGCCCGGGGTGAAAAGTTGAGGTGAACCCCTCTGATAAGCTCCCTTAAAGAAGGTGGCTTTTTTGAAAGCACCTCAAAGAGAAGGGAAAGGGCCTGTGCCGGATACACAGGCCCACGAAACATGGACGGCTGCCTGAGGAGGTAAGAAGCGTTGAGGAGGTGGCCTGTATCAAGCAAAAGGCCTGTAGGAAAAGGGACTCTGAGACGGTCCCAGAAATATTCCACCTCCCAGTCCTCAAGGAGGGTCAGCCCTGGCCACCAGAGATTTTCGAAAAGGAGCAAGCTCTTTTGGGTGGGGAAACCCTCAAGGGCGGTATTCAAGACCTGCGCCACCGCTTGAAGGACGGTCTTTTTGTCGTAACGAAAACGCAGGGAAAAGACTTCTTCCAGCCCGCAATGACTAACGTGAAAGACCAGATACGCAGGCTTTAGGGAAAGAGCCCTTTCAAACCAGCCCTTAAGGAGCTTTAAAAAGTCCTCAGGCCTTTCCCCTCCGAAGAAGCGGCCAAGATTGGCTTCTCCAGGGAAGACCTCGCGCAGATAGACCCTGTCTTCGAGCCAAAAAGGAAGCCACACCGGTTGGAAGGGAAGGTGTACTCCACAGACAAAAGGCCTTATCCCTTCCGGGACTTCTTTCAGAGGCAAAAGCTCCACCCCGGCCAGAGAAAATTCTTCAAGAAGGGGCCCGAGGGCCCCTTCCTCCACCAGGCTCAGGTCTTTCTGATGGGTGGAAAGGGCTAAGAGTTCTTTCATCTTAGAAGGACTTAAGTTTTATCCCGGCTAGAATAGCCAGTCCGGGAGCCCGGTACCCCTTGGCCCATTCGTAATCTACGTCAAACAAGTTTTCCGCTCGGAAAAAGACTTCCAGCTTTTCGTAAAGTGTGTAACTGCCAGTCATATCGACCCGACTATAATCAGGCATATAGTGCGAAAAGTCATAAGCCGGCCGGCGACTGACGTATTTATAGTAAAGGTTCCCTTTGAATTTCTGCCATTTGAAATGGACCCGGGCCCCTATTTGATGGTAGGGGACGAGGGCTAGACGTTCGGCATCCCCTTCCTGGCCCTCGGTGTAAGTATAGTTTAAATTCAACCTCAACCAGGGATAAGGCCTAAAGCCAAGCTCAAACTCCAGGCCCGTGGTGTTGGCTCCTCCGGAATTGTAATAACGCCAGGTATTGTAATTGAAAGCGATCCGTTCTTCGTAATGGGTGTTAAACCAAATTAGGGACCAGTGAAGTTTTTCTCCTAAAAGGGTTTGCTCCAGGCCGATATCCCCCCCTGTGCTTTCTTCGGGGTCCAGATCAGCGTTCCCGTACCGGGGATCATAAAGGTTAAAAAGAGAGGGGGCTCGGAAACCTGTGGCCAGGTTGGCCCTAAATTTGAGGCCGTAAGGTAAGAAATAGGCCAGCCCTATCTTGTAGGTCCCGTGTGTGCCAAATTCTTCGTGGTCGTCTATCCGACCCCCAAGATTAAGGGCCAACTTTTCGTCAAAAAGTAGGAGAAAGAGGTTGGCAAAATAAGAAGTGGTATCCACGTCGTCATCGTATTCTTTGGTCCCCCATGAGGAAGCGTTATAAAAATCTCCTTTTTCGTGATAATACTCTATGCCGCAGGTAAGAAGGGCCCAATCTTGATAACGGAAATGATTCAAGAAAACCACCGGATAAGTCTTTCCCCGGTAAAGGGCCTCGCTAGGACTATCGGTTACCGGACTGCCATCCGGACGAAAACCCAAAATGCCGTCGTCTTTATCTTTATAAGCCCGGCGATTGAAGTGATACCCCACCGTTAAAGTGCTATTCCACCACGCCGTGGGGGCAAAGCTCATCTTAAAATGGGTGAGCAGGATCGTTTGGCGGCGTTGGGCGTGAGGGTCATTATAGGCTCTAAAACTCCTCCAGTCCCACTGGCCATAATTTAAAAAACCGTAAGCATACCTGGTGGTCCAATCTAACTTAAGGGATTTTAAAAGACCGCCTTTGAACGGAGCCCAATTGAAATTGGCATCTACGGTATTCTGGCGAAATTTAGAATCCTTATAAAGTCCTCCGGCGTTTACTCCTGCCCAGCCGACATAGTAGCCTAGGGGTCCCAGAGAACCGCGCACGTTGGCCAGTCCCCTTTTGGTTTCATAACGACCGTAAAAACCCTTGGTCTCCCAACGAAAAGGCCCTCCCCCTTTAGGAGAAAAAAAGTTGATAGCTCCGGTCATGGCGTTTGAGCCGTAAAGGGAGCTCTGAGGCCCCCGGACAATCTCAATTTTTTCTATGTTTTCAGCGTCCAACCAGCTCCAGAGATCCCCGAAATCATTGCCAGGATAGGTGGGGTCATAAACACGAATACCATCGAAAAGGACTGCTACGTCCTGATTTTTACCGCCCCGCAGCCGAATATAACCCCATTGTCCCAGCCAACCATTGTGCTTGATAGTGATAGACGGATAAGTTTCCAGGGCCTGGTAAAGGGCCTGAACCTGGCGCTGATCAATTTCTTGCCTGGTGATTACCGAAACCGCGTCGGGTAGTTTGACCAGTTCCACCGGTGCCCTGGTAGCGGTGACCACCACTTCACCAAGATCTTTCTCCTGGGCCTGAGCAGAAAGGCCAAAAAGGCCCAAAAACAAGGAAAAAAGGACCAAAAGACACACCATACACTCCCTCCTTTGAGAGTTTTTTAGCTCTCGCCGAAGGGAGCCCGGGGAGTTTCCGAGGAGGGACAGGGACCCTTTCTCGGAAACGGAGCAGTAAGCCCCGAAGCTCCGCTTCCTCAAAGGGTCTCAGGCCGGTCTCCCGGCTTCCGGATCATCCTACTCGCCGCGCCTTCCCAGGACTTTCAAGTCCCAGTGGCCTTTCCCCCTTGATCCGTGGTTGAAAAGCTAAACTTTCTAGGAACCACTTGAGGCAAGCCTAAAGCTTTGCCTATTCAGTTGAGCCGGTAACGCATGGATCAAGGGGTCAGCGGCTTTCGTCCCCGGTCACGGTTGCGGGCCAGCGCCGGACTTGCACCGGACTTCCCGATTATCCCCGTAACGGGGCACCTGAGACCCTGACTGTAAAAGAGCTTTAAAGGCAATTAACCCAATGGACGACTTTTGTCAAAACCATTTTGACACGATTACGGCAAATTTGCCACCAAAAATAAGCCCAGATTTTGTATCAAGGGCGTTAAGAGGGAGGATCTACTCTCTTGTTACAAAGGCCCTGGAGGTAAATTCTATTTTGAGACTCACTGTTCAAGCCCCAGGCGCCGAACGACCTCTTCTGCCGAAATCAAAGGTTCCTCTCCCTTTTTGACCCGTTCTACAGATTCTCGAAGTTCTTCAAGAAGCTCATCACGCACTTCAAGCCCATAGTCCGGATCGAGAATTTTGAACAGGGTTTCCCTTACGGTCTCTTGGACAAATGGTTCTAAGCTCCTCTACCGTAAGATCCGAAACTTTTACCTTATCAAGCATGGATTCACCCCCTTCTTTGGAAGAAATATAACACACCAAAAATTTAGAAGATTCCGCTAAGGCCCACCTTTATCCAGCGTCCGGGTATGAATAGCCTTTGACATCGGACTCCTAGAACATGTCGCCTAAAAATGCTCCCATTAATGGTTTTCCTTTAGCACAAAGGATATCTTGACGGTCAATTTAAGGG
>WGCA01000029.1 GCA_015494065.1 Thermodesulfobacteriaceae bacterium
CAGCCCTAAAGAGCAACTTACAATATAACACACAAAATCCTACTGTCAAGCCCTATGTCGCCAGAGCTGATAAATTCTACCTTAATAAAGAGCGTTTCCAAAAGGCTTTCACAAAATTACGCCCTCTACCCCCACCTGTCAAGTACCAAAACTTGTTCCAAGATTACCGGTTAGGGTCACAGGTTCAGGTCCGGAATAAGGGTTAAGCGTCTTGACAACCTTTATAGTCGTGGATATAGATTTTGACGGGTTCGGGACGCAGCGGGACGTGGCGCAGCCTGGCAGCGCACCTGCTTGGGGTGTAGGGGGTCGGCGGTTCAAATCCGCCCGTCCCGACCATTTTTTTATGATAGGCTCCTGGTAACTCTGGGGGCCTTTAAAATTTTTTGAGAACCGGGCGACTGCCTGGGGGGAGGTGAAAATGCGTGCACCTGCTCCGATCTGCCAGATTGAAAAGTTTCCCGCCCAGGAGGCCCAGAGGGCCAGGAGTTGTGATTTTGTTTCCACCCACCTCTTGGTAGAAATGTGGCAAGCCCCTTTTGCCGTTCTGGCCGACGCCAAAGAAGTAGAACGCGCCTTGCGATACGCGGGAAGCGGTTCATGGGAAGAGGGGGAAGTAATTAGCTATCAATTTTCTCCTTACGGGGTCTCGGCTAAGGCTACCTTTGGAGACGCCCATATTTTTATCCATACCTGGCCGGAGAACGGGTACGCTGCGGTGGATATCTTTGCTGGCTCTCAGGAAGGTGCCTACCAGGTGTTCGAACGGTTAAAAGAGGCCTTCAAACCCCATTATATCCACGCCCTGGAGATGAAAAGAGGACAACTCATCGAAATGGAGGAAACTTGACTCGCTACTGGTGGTTTGAAAAAATCACGTCGTATTACGCGCACGGGTATCACGTTATCCCCGTTTACGAGAAACGTACCCCTCATCAGCACCTCTTAATCTTTAAAAATCCTCTCTGGGGGCGTTTTCTCGTCTTAGACGGGATTACCCAGTTTACCGAAAGAGACGAATTCATTTACCACGAGACCATCGTCTTTTGCCCAGCCTCCTCCCTTGAAGAGGCCCCGCGAGACGTGCTGGTCATCGGGGGAGGAGACGGGGGAGTAATCCGTGAGTTACAAAAAATAGAAGAAATAGAACGCATTTTGCAGCTCGAAATAGACGAAGAGGTCTTTAAGGCCTGCCAGAAATATCTCTCCGATTTGGCCGGCAATTACGAAGATCCAAGAGTAGAGTTTCGGATAGAAGACGGGGCCCAATTTGTGGCCTCCGCTCCCGAAGAAAGCTTTGACCTCATCATTATCGACTGCACCGACCCCATAGGTCCGGCTAAGGCCCTTTACACCGAAGCTTTCTACCAGAACCTTTTCCGCATCCTTAAACCCAAAGGCCGTTTCATTCAACAGGCGAGCATTCCCCGTTTCTTTCCTGAAACCTTACCTATGGCCTATTTTGGGGCCCAGAAGGCCTTTCCCAAAATCGAAATCTTGAGGGCACCTGTTCCCTGTTACGGCGACGAAATAGCCTTTATCTTGGGTAGTAAAGACGGTACTTCTGCCCGAAAGCCCAAACGGGACTTTTGGGGACGATATTATAATCCCCAAATACACGAAGCCTCTTTTACTCTCCCGGAATGGTGGAAAGAATTAATCAAACCGCAGCCCTAAATTATTTCTGACTTTCTTTTATAAAATCCTGAAAGGTCTTTCCTTCTTTAATAAGGCGGACAATTTTTCGAATACGAGCCAATCTTTCTTCCGTAACCGGGTGGGTTAAGAGAAAGGGAGGGGCCTTTACCCTGGGCAACACCGCCCCTAAATAAACCCAGGTGCGAGCCACTTCGTCTAGGTTGTATCCAGCCAAATAAGCGTAATAAAGACCAAAAAAGTCGGCCTCTCTTTCTTGATCACGACTGAACTTTAGGAGGGCAAAATTGGTAGCCGTACGATACACTTCGCCCGCCTGTCCTCCCAAAGAACCTACTACTAAACCAAAAATATCTCTAAGCATAAAAAGGGTCTGTCTTTTAAAGATATGTCCTCTCTTTAAATGGGCCAATTCATGCCCAATGACCGCAGCGAGTTGGGCATCAGTTCGCAAAATACGGCAAATAGCGGTGGTAACATACATAACATAGGCAGGAGTAACCCAGGCATTAATTTCTTCACTATCTACTATCACAAAATCTACCGGCTTAGTAGAAATTTCTTGAGGTATTATTTCTAATTCTCTTCCGTCAATCAATTTTAAACGTAAAGGCTGGCCCAATTCGGCTTTTAAGGCAGGCTGATCGGGAGATAAAATGTCAAATCTTTTAAGACCAGCACTTTCATAATAGGGAGTCAGATAGGTTATAAGATATCCCTTTTCGGGCAATGAAATATTATTTAAGCGCTCAAAGGCCTCCTTTTCTGCGGCATCAAGATCGGCTAGGTTGATAACTTTAATACCCACATAGGGATATTTTTTGCCGTCTTTGTCTTTAATGACCAAAAGGAGGCGGTATAAAACGTTACCAACCCTTTCCTGATCTCTTAAATATTCGTCCCATTTGACCGTCAAAATATCAACCAGGGCTTGGTAACGTTCTTCCTCACTTACCGGAGGACCAGTTACCGTCGCACAAGAGCACAAAAAAATACAGACAACAATTAAAACAAAACTTTTATAAAAATAAGGCACTTTAAATACTAATTCCGGCTTGCTTAGCATCTTTCAAGAAAAGATCCAAACCCCTTTCTGTAAGGGG
The DNA here is from genome assembly GCA_015494065.1 of Thermodesulfobacteriaceae bacterium. Taxonomy (GTDB): domain Bacteria; phylum Desulfobacterota; class Thermodesulfobacteria; order Thermodesulfobacteriales; family Thermodesulfatatoraceae; genus Thermodesulfatator. The sequence continues at coordinate 2,760 of WGCA01000029.1, forward strand.
ATGACGATACATTTGTTTAATAACCTTGTAAGGGATGGTTGCTATATCAACCCCCAGGGCCGCACAGCGCCGTACGTGATCTACGTGTCTGATACTGGCGGCGATTATTTCAGTCTCAAAACCGTAGAGATTATAAATTTCTACTATTTCCTCAAGGACCATCAAACCGTCATAAGAAATATCATCCACCCGCCCGATAAAAGGAGAAACATAAGTAGCGCCTACCTTGGCCGCCAAAAGGGCCTGGAGGGGAGAGAAAACTAGGGTAACGTTGGTCTTGACCCCTGCTCTTTCGGCGTTCAACTCAAAAACCGCCCTCAAACCTTCTTCCGTACAAGGAATTTTTACCACTACGTTGTCTCCCAATTTAGCCAGCTCCTTGGCTTCCCGTTTTATCCCTTCGGTATCCGTCGCTACCACTTCCACGGAGACCGGCTTATCAGGTACTTCTTTTAATATTTCGAGGATGGCCTCCTTCCACGGTTTGCCAGTCTTGGAAACCAGGGTAGGGTTGGTGGTTACCCCGTCAAGAATGCCAAGGTCCCTTACTTCCTTGATCTCTTCCAGAACCGCCGTGTCGATAAAGATCTTCATAACAAGCCCCCTTTGGTCTGGTTTATCAAGGCCCGTATTTTAAGCCTTAAGCCCTGCAGCTTGATAAAACCTTCGGCGTCCCTCTGGTTATAGAGGGTATCTGCCTCAAAGGTAGCCAATTCTTTCAAATAAAGAGAAGTTGGGCTCTTCCTCCCCACCACCATTACGTTTCCTTTATATAACTTGACCCGCACCACCCCCGTAACGTTCTTTTGGGTTTCGTCAATAAAGGCCCGCATAGTCTCCATCTCCGGAGCATACCAGAAACCATAGTAAATCAGCTGGGCAAAATAAGGGAGCAAACTATCCCGCAAGTGCATCACTTCCCGGTCCATGGTTAAATGTTCGAGGGCCCGGTGGGCCACGTGGAGCACTGTCCCTCCGGGGGTCTCATAAACCCCCCGGCTCTTGATACCCACAAACCTGTTCTCCACCATGTCCACCCGGCCGATTCCGTGTTGGCCAGCCTTCTTATTGAGAAAGGAAAGGAGGGCCACCGGTCCCATCTCCTCTCCGTTCACCGCCACGGGTACCCCCTCTTTGAACTCAATTTCCAAATATTCCGGCTGATCGGGGGCCTCCTCAGGCGAAACGGTCATTTGAAACATATCCTCTGGGGGTTCCCGCCAGGGATCTTCCAAGATACCTCCTTCATAGCTGGTATGAAATAAGTTGGCATCAATGGAATAAGGTTTTTCCTTGGTAACGGGCACAGGGATTCCGTGTTTTTCGGCAAAGGCGATGAGTTCCTCCCGCCCCTTAAACTCCCATTCTCGCCAGGGGGCAATTATTTTTAATTCCGGAGCCAGGGCCATATAGGTCAATTCAAAACGTACCTGATCGTTTCCCTTACCGGTGGCTCCGTGGGCCACCGCGTCCGCCCCTACCTCCCGGGCTATTTTGATCTGCTCCTTGGCGATAAGGGGGCGGGCCAGCGACGTCCCCAAGAGATAACCGCCTTCGTAGACGGCGTTGCCTTTAAGGGCCGGGAAAACAAAGTCCCTGACGAACTCTTCTTTTAAGTCCCTGATGATGACTTCACTGGCCCCGGTAGCAAGCCCTTTTTTCCGGACCGCCTCCCAGTCCTCTTCTTGGCCGATGTCCGCACAATAGGCTACCACCGGACACTGGTATTTCTCGATGAGCCACTTCAGGATGATCGAGGTGTCGAGGCCGCCTGAATAGGCAAGGACGATCTTTTTGGGTTTCATCGTTTACTCCTGGTTTCTCCCAAACTTTGACTGAGTATAGAGCAAATACTCGTTTTTGAGAACTCATTGAAGAGCATTGTTTTTTTGCTAAAGTCTCCAGACAGGAGGCTTTATGGTGACTAAAGAAGAAATATTAAAGGCCATCGCCCCTGATCTTGAAAAGATCGAAACGGCCTTACAGCAAAACTTTCAATCATACTTACCCTTTATTAACGAAGTAAGCCGCCATATCCTGTTTGCCGGAGGTAAAAGACTACGACCCCTGCTCATGGTGCTTTCAGCCCGTCTTTGTGGTAAGGAGACCGACCCGCGAGCCTACCGTCTTTCGGTACTCTTTGAATATCTTCACGCCGCCACCCTTCTTCACGACGACGTGGTTGACCAAGCCGAATTCCGCCGCGGGCGCAAGGCCGCCCATCACCTCTGGGGGAACCAGGCGGTTATCCTGGTGGGAGACTTTCTCTATTCCCGGGCCATTAGGATCGCGGTAGAAGAAGGAAATATGGACGTTTTGGACGTTATCTCCCGGACCACCACTCTCATGAGCGAGGGAGAAATCCTCCAACTCCTTAACCTGGACAATTTTTCTCTCGATGAAGATGGTTATTACGAAGTAATTTACCGCAAAACCGCCGTTTTACTTTCAGCAGCTTGTGAGGTAGGGGCGATCTATGCCAAACGCAACCACTCCGAGCGCGAACTCTTGAAGAAATTTGGTGAATATCTCGGCTACGCCTTTCAAATTACCGACGACCTGCTTGACTACACAGGCGCAAGCAAAGAAACGGGCAAGGACGTTGGTACGGACTTTAAAGAAGGCAAGGTGACTTTACCCTTTATTTTGGCGGCGGCTGAGGCCTCTTACGAAGACAGAAAGCGCCTGGTAGAACTCCTCCGTGACGGGGAACCCACCCCTCATAAATTCGCAGAGACATGCCAGTTAATGGCCAAATACCGCGCCTTTGAAAAAACCAAAGAAAAGGCGCGTATTTTTGTGGAAAAAGCCCTTGAAATTCTGGCCAATTTTGAGGAATCTCCCACAAGGACCCTGCTTGAAAAGATCGCTCAATTTATTCTGGTAAGAAAAGTTTAGGAGGAGGAAGGATGAAAAAATTCTTGGTTTGGCTGGCAGTTTTGATTTGGGGGCTTTCTCCCTTAGGGCTTAAAGCGGAAGGAATCAAAATAGGGGCCCTTTTTGCCCTTTCAGGGCCGGCGGCTTTTATCGGAACCCCTACCAAATTGGTAGCGGAGATGACGGTGGCCGAAATCAACAAAGCCGGGGGCATTAACGGCCAGCCTATCAAACTGGTCATGGCTGATACCGAAGGGGACCCCACCAAAGCCGTGATGGCCGTCAAAAGGCTGATAGAAGTAGAAAAAGTGATCGCCCTCATCGGCCCTACCCGCACTGGAACCGGCATGGCGATCAAGCCCATAGTGGAACGGGCCCGGGTCCCCATTGTCATGACCGTAGGGGGAGATCCCGTCATTATGGAAGGGGGTAAATTTGGTACCGCCCGCTATATCTTTAAGGCCCCTCAGCGGTCTTCCACCGCCGTCAAAAAGATTTATATCTACCTGCAAAAACACGGTGTCAGCCGGGTGGCCATCCTCACCGCCACGGACGGTTTTGGCCAGGACGGCAAAAGGTGGCTTAAAAAGCTTGCCCCGACATACGGCATAAAGATCGTAGGGGAAGAGAGTTTTAACCCTACGGATACCGACATGTCCGGCCAGCTACGCCGGCTCATGACCAAAAGGCCTCAGGCCCTTATTTGTTGGACGATCGGACCGGCTGGCGCCATCGTAGCCAAAAACGCCAAAAGGTTGGGGATCAAAGTCCCCCTCTTCCAGTGTCACGGATTACCCGGACCTAAATATCTCGAACTGGCCGGGGCTGCGGCGGAAGGAAACCTTATGCCTTCCACCAAACTCATGGCCTGGGAACAACTCCCTGATAACGACCCGCAAAAACCTGTAATCGCCCATTTTGTCCATCTCTACCGGGAGGTCTACCACCTTGACCGCAAGTTCCCCATCAACACCCATTCAGGTTATGCCTGGGACGCGGTCAACCTGCTGGTATTAGCCATCAAAAAAGCCGGGCCGGACAGAGAAAAAATAAGGGACGAGCTTGAAAAAATAAACGGCTACGTCGGTATATCGGGGATCTACCGCCTGAGTCCGCAAGACCACTGTGGGCTTGACGTAGACTCCATGATCATAGTCAAAGTGGAAAATGGACGGTGGAAACTGGTAGGGTATTAAAGCTCCTTGTTTTTGATTGTGATGGGGTCCTCTTCGACTCAAGGGAGGCCAACCGGGCCTATTATAACGCTATCTGCAAGGCCTTGGGACGGCCTCCTTTAACAGAAGAAGAATTTCATTATGTACACATGCAAACCGCCGAAAATTCCGTACGCTTCCTCTTCCGCCACTATCCCCACCTGCTGGAAAAGGCGCTTGCCTTCCAAAAGAATCTAAATTACGAAACCTTTCTCCCTTTGTTAAAGCCTGAGCCCGGGCTAAAAGAGCTTATAAGTAGTGTGAGGCCTCCCCTAAAAACCGCGGTCTCTACCAACCGGACCACCACCATGGGCCGGATCCTGGAAATCTTCGACATGGCTCCCTTTTTTGACCTAGTGGTCACAGCGTTAATCGCTCCCAAACCCAAACCACACCCTGAAGCCCTCAAAATAATCCTTGACCACTTTGGCGTTGACCCGAAAGAAACCCTTTACGTGGGAGATTCTTTGGTCGATTACCAGTTAACTCAATCTTTGGGGGTGCCTTTGGTGGCTTTCAAAAACCGCGAATTGCCGGCAGCTTTTCATGTGAACGATTTTTACGAATTGCGCCGACTATTAAGAGAAAAATTCGATGTTTAAGCGCTTTATTCTATCCTTTTCAGCCCTTATCGTTTTTATTTCCGCCTATTTTGCTTATACTTCCATTACCTTTACAAAAGAAATTCTGGACGAGCTAGAGACCCGACAAGCAGCCCGTTTGGCTCGTTTTATTTTGGAACAGGATAACATTTTAGACGAAAAAACGTTGATACGGTTAAAACGCACCCTGGGAGGAGAGGTCTTTGTTTATGCCAAAGATGGTTCTTTGTTAGCCACTACCATGGAAAAAAATTTGCTTACCGACGAGCTAAAAAAGATTAATCCGCAATATTTAGAACAACTCTCTTCCGGTCCGTTGGTACACAAACTCAACCTTCTTGGTCAACGTTACCGGCTGGTACTTTTCGAAGCCCAGTTAACCAAAGATATCTCTGCCTATTTTGGTCTTTTACTGCCAGCCTCTATGGAGGAAAAAATCCAGAAAAATTTGATAATTGGGTTGAGTTACACCGCTTTCAGCGGCCTGGTGTTCATGCTGGTAGTTAGCTGGCTGTTAAGCCGCTCCTTCACTCAACCCTTGGAAGAACTGGTAGTCGCGATCAAAGACGTAGGCCAAGGCCTTAATCCTCCCAAATTAGAAAAGAAAGGCCCCCCGGAAGTCCGGGCGTTAGCCCAGGCCTTTAACGAAATGACCCAAAGACTTTACGAGTACCAGCAACGCCTTATCGAGACCGAAAGACTGGCCACCGCCGCCCAACTCACCGCCAGCATCGCCCATGAGATCAAAAACCCCCTTACCAGCTTAAAGTTGGCGGCGGAGATCCTGCAAGAATTCCTCAAAGACGACCCTGCCCTGGCCCGCCGCGCCGAACTCATCCTCAAGGAAACCACCCGTTTAGAAAAGATTCTGGAAAACATGAAGGCCCGTACCCAGAAAATTGAAATTACCAGGCGCCGCGTGGACCTTAACCAGTTAGTACAAGAAGTGGTGGAAGTGGCCCAGCCTCAATTTGAGAACCGCAAACAAAAACTTGACGTCCAGCTTTTCCCTCAACCCCTCTGGGCCGAAGTTGACCCGGAAAAGATCAAGCAGGTCCTCTGGAATCTCTTAAACAACGCTTCGGAAGCCGCCGGGGTGGGGGGAGAAATAAAAGTGAGCACCAATATCAGCGAAGGCAAAGGGGAGATTATCGTCGAAGATACCGGGCCAGGAGTCCCAGAAGACCGGATCAAAGACCTTTTCAGGCCCTTTTATACCACCAAACCAGAGGGGACCGGGCTGGGGTTGGCAATAAGTCGCCAAATTATCCTCTTTCACGGGGGAGAGCTTTCTTTAGCCAACCGACCCGAGGGAGGGGCGTGTGCCAAAATTATTTTGCCCCTTGCCAAACCAGCTCAAGACTGAGGCGGCAGGCCGCGACAAAATCCGAAAGAGGCAAATATTCCTCCGTAGAATGGACCTGACGCATCCCGGTGCCCAATATGACGCAGGGGAAACCCCGGTCATTGAATATGTTGGCGTCTGAACCACCCCCCGTAGAGGTCACCCTCAATGGAAAAGAAAGGGTCTTTCCCGCAGCCAACGCCAGCTGAACCACCCGGTGGTCCTCAGGGACGCGCATAAGCGGATAATCCTGTATTACGTTGAACTCTACCTTTGGCCGCTCTGCCCCTTTCTTGCACACCGAAGAAACCGTATCTTGAAAAGTCTGGACTATCTTTTCCCAATTCTCCTTTACCTTGGCGTGATTATGACTCCTTATTTCTCCTTCCAGGACGACCTCTTCGGGCACAATATTGGTGGCCTTACCCCCTTTTATAAGGCCGACGTTAGCGGTTGTTTCCTCGTCCAGCCGGCCGAGGGGGATCTTGGTCAGGGCTTCGGCCGCCAGTTGGATGGCGTTTATACCCTCTTCGGGATTAAGCCCCGCGTGCGCCGCCTTACCCCATACCTTAATCGAAAACCTGATGGCCTCAGGGGCCCGGTTGATTAAGTCGTGAGGATCTTCGCTGTCCAAGGCGTAACCCAAAGGGGCCTCAACGAGGGTATAGTCTAGATTTTTGGCCCCCAAAAGGCCTATTTCTTCGCAGGTGGTGCAAATAAATTCTAAAGGAATCTTTTGTCCGCTCTCAGAAAGGAAGGTGGCTATTTCTAAAAATATAGCCAAAGCACTCTTATCGTCCGCGCCCAATACGGTATGGCCGTCTGTCCTGAAGACCTCGTTTTCAAAAATAACCCGGGGATTATCCGCAGGTTCTACCGTGTCCAAATGAGCCGCCAAAAACATGATGGGTTTGCCGTTTTCGGGGAAAAGCTTGACCACCATATTCCCCACTTCAGAACCCGTGCGCGGGGCAGAGTCGTCAAACAATACCCTGGCCCCTAGGGCGGAAAATTTTTCTTGTAAGTAAAGGGCTATACGTCCTTCACGACGGGAAGGGCTGGGAATAGTCGCCAGGTCAACAAAGAATCTTTTAAGTCTTTCTACGTTTATCATCAGCGCACCACTTCTAGTATTTAATCTGGAAATCCGTAAATTCGCCTTTATAAGGTTCCTCTATCACTTCGACGTTTTCAACCCTCGCCATGGGCGAGCCTTCGTAACACCAGGCCACCATGGCGTCAACGGCCTTTTCATCCCCTTCGAAAACCGCTTCCACCCGACCGTCTGGCAAGTTGCGCACCCAGCCTTTGACTCCCAACCGGTCAGCTTCTTCTTTGGTATAAGCCCTAAACCAGACCCCCTGCACTTTGCCCGAAATGTATACGTGAACCCGTTTTTTGGCCATGACGCACCTCCTTTTACAGGATCCTTAAAAGGAATTTAAAAAGACGAAAACCACCAGGCAAGAAAAAGGGGGGCCAAGCCCCCCACGACAAGAAGGAGGGGGATGGATGGTGCGTTTAGGCCATATCTTTAATCAAGTCTGTTAGCATGGCGTTGGCGATCTTTTTGGAATCGACCTGATAAGTCCCTGCTTCGATCTGTTCTTTGATGCTTCTGACTTTATCCGCCCTGACTTCAGGGGAGGTTTTGAGCACCGATTCTATCTTTTTGATATCTTTGGCGGTCTGAGAAAGCTCTACCCGGTCACCTCGCGCCGGGGGACTTTCCTGTACCGGCTCTTTCGGCCGCTGGGTTTCCCCTGAACTTTGTTTTACTTGTTCCGGACTTTGAAGAAACTTCTGGTACAAATTTTCAATCTTCATTGGTCTCACTCTCCTTTCGCCTGCATTATTTTGGCGACGACCCTTTCCAACAACTCTGCTTGCTCGTCAAAGGCTATTTCTTCGATCCTTTCTTCACCTTTTTCGGTATCGAGAATTTTAAAGGTAAGTTTTTTGCTTGTTCCTGCAAGGTTTTCTGCCCCCTCTTGTTGCCTAAGCCTTCGGGCCAGCTGATTTACCAAGTTACGCCCCTCTTCGGAGATGGTCACTTTATCTTCGCTCTCTTTCGGGCGCCCCCAGGAAAACTTTTTCCCTACTTGACGCCCATAAGACTTTACCACATTATGGATGTTGCGAAGATAAATGTTCATGGCCCGTTTCTCCTCTTATTTTCCTTTTCGGGCCAGTCTGAGGGGGAACTTTAAAATTGCAAATTTTTAGTTTGAACCTTGATAAACTAACGCCCTCCTCCTATCCTCCCGTATCCAAGTATGATTTTAGCGGTAAAAATACACCCTCTCGTTTACGGCCAAAATTTAGGCCTTACCCTCCTCCGCGTTATGGCTCCTTCTGGTCAACGGGCCTCAAAGCCTACCAATCTGTTGGGAACCCTCCTCTTCACCACTTAGGCCTTATTTTCGACCGTTACGTCTAAAACTTAAACGGGCCTTAAGCTTGGCGTCGTGGCGGGCGATCTTGGCCTTTTTACGTTCTATCTTCGCCCGGAAAGCAGGGTCTTTTATCCAGGGCACGAAGAGCTGATAGTGTCTCAAAAATTTTTGCAAAAACAGAGGAAATTGCCCGGCCAAAACGTTTTCCGCCGCGTAAAAAAGTTCAGCCAGATCCTTTATCACCCAGGCCTTTTTGGGGGGCAGGCTCCTTCTTACCCTCTGTAAATCAATCAAAGTGAGCTCCTTTCCGTTCCAGAAAAAATGGCACAAATAAAAATCCTGGTGCGCAAAACCGGCCTGATGAAAACGGCCCGCCAGGTGGGCCAAAGCGGGCACTATTTCTTGCAGGCTTTTTTTCGTCTCTTGGCGGAACAGGTCCTCAAGCCTTTCCCCCTCCGCGGCCTCAAATAAGGTAAAGGCCTCTTTTTTAAAACCCTTTCGCCTTTCTCCAAACGCTACCGGGGTGGGTACTTTGAAACCGCTGCGCCTCAGAAGACAAGCAGCCTCCCACTCGTTGCGAGCCTCGTTTTTGCGCCACACAGAAAAAGGAAAATAGCGTTTCAGGAAAAAAATCTGACCATCGATTTCCAAACGATAAATGGCCCGGTCTTTCTTTTTCTTGAAGAGGGGAAATTCCCTCTCCCAAAAATCTTTAAAGGCTACCAGGCCTGCCTGGTCCAAAAGGGGTAAATGGGCTTGCCGAATAAGAATCATGTACGCAGTCTCCGGGCCATTTGTTTTATATCTTCAAGCCTTTGCCAGTCAGGTTTCTTTAGACAGGGAAAAATCGTATTGTTGTGGAAAAGTGGATCTTCCTCCAGGGGATAGCGGGCCACCCTTTTGGCCTCTTCAAAGAGGGGAGTACCCGGAATGGGGCTGTATTCTGCCAGATAAGGGCTGGCTCCGACTTCGGCTACAAAACGTATCGAGGCTTCCACTTCGGCTAGTTCCTGGCCTGGCAGCCCCCATAAAAGATAAACCCCTATTTCTTTCTGGCCAAAACCAGCTTCCTTCAAAAAAGCCACCGCTTCTTTCAATTCTTCCGGTGCAACTTTACCGTCCAATCTTTGGTGTCGGGAAAGATTAACCGTTTCAAAACCCAAGCGTAAGGTCTTAAAACCGGCCCGACGCAGTAATACCGCCCTTTTTCTAGTGATGAGGCGAACGTGGACGGCGTTGGGCGTATGGAACCGGATCGGCACTTTGGCCTCAAGGATCTTTTCTAAAATCACGCCCAGATGATGTTCAAAATCCACTAACAAAGCGTCGTCGTAGAAGGCAAAATCCCTGACCCCGAAGTGGCGGTACCAAAAAAGGATTTCAGCCACCACTTCCTCAACCGGACGTTTACGAAAACGGGGCTGGAGGATTTTGGAAGCACAATATTTACAACAGAAGGGACAACCAAGACTCGTAGCGATAACCACGTAAGGCAGGCGACGCTGAAGATCAAAGGCCGGAAAAGGGTGCGGGGGCCTGACACCACTTGGGGGTATCTGATGAGTAATGGTTTTTAAGATTTCGGCCTCATCCGCGGTAGTGAGCAGAAAAACCCCATCAAGGTTAGCGCGGGCGTGTTCCTGACAGAGGATGGCGTAGATCCCGCCCAGAAAGACCGGGGTTTGCGGATAAAGCATGCGCAAGAGCCTTATAATTTCAAACACTCCGGGATACCAATAGGTCATAAGGGAGGTAACCAAAAAGGCCTTCGGCGGGCCCAATCGCCTAAGCTCTTCCGCTACCAAAGACCAAGGAAGGCCGTAGCGCGCAAAATGGCGGGGAACATCCTCCAAAAAATGGGGTTTAGGAAGTCGCATCCGGTAATAATGCCCCGTACCAAACGCCTTCCGTTTTGGAGGCGGTTTAAGGGCCGGGTGGAAAGGATCCAAACAATCCAAAAAGGCTATCCGGTAACCCAACTGGCGTAATTTGCCCCCGAGAGATAAAAGCCCGAGAGGTCTAGCCCACAAATCATAAGCGGCGAAATCGTAAATCCAAGGATTTATCAAGATGAAGTCAAACATGGATACTTAAAAAAGCGTTTTTTTACTTGCCAAAAGTTAAACCCAATCGTATATAAACTTTATTATCATAAACCCCGAGGAGGTCCTTATGAAAGGTATTAAGAAATGGATAGGTATGGCGGGTCTAGCAACCTTGCTTTTGGCACCTATAGGTTGTGGTACGTGCCCGGAGGACAAAACTCTGATGCAGGAAGCCATTAAGGCCTCTGAAGAAGCCAAGGCCGCGGCGGCAAAATGTGAAAATTTACAGGAAACCTTGGCCCGGATCGAAGCGGCTGCTCAACGGGCCGAAGCAGCGGCGCAGCAGGCTACTTTAGCGGCAGAAAGGGCGGACGCAGCGGCTAACCGGGCCGCTCAAGCCGCAGCCAAGGCGGATATGGCGGCCAAAAAGATTGAAAGGGTTTTTGAAAAAAGTCTGCGCAAATAGATATTTAGGGCATTCCCTCTTTGGCCTCTCCAGTCAAAGAGGGAATGCCGTTTGGTTTCTTAATAATTTCCTTTAATTCAGGCCAGAAGATTATTATCCTCAGGTAGGTCTCTTTCCTTAATCCGTTCGCCAGAGAGATGATTTCCCGAAAAGGGTTGGTGATTTTCTTTTCAAAATCCGGAAAGGCTTGCAGATAAACTTTCTGGCCGCTGATCCCCAGCTTATACGGCTGATAAATGATAAAAACCGGAGTGCCTACCGGGACCAAAGGATAGAGGGCCTCGATATCTTCAGGGTAAAGTCTAATACAGCCGTGACTTACCCGGCGTCCGATCCCCCAAGGTTTGTTGGTCCCGTGGATGGCGTAAGCCCCCCGGGAAAGATAAAGCGCATATCTCCCAAGAGGGTTTTCCGGCCCCGGGGGAACAGCCGCCGGCAGACTGGGATCTTCTTCCCTGATGGAGGCCGGGACGTGCCAGACAGGATCTTTCTTTTTGCGGATAACGGTATAAACCCCAAGTTCGGTGAGTTTCCCTTCGGTCCCCACCCCGATGGGGGCCGTATACACTACGTCTTTTCCCCCCTCTTTACGAAAAAAATAAAGGCGCATTTCGGCAAGGTTTACCACCAGGCCTCGTTTGATCCGGGGAAGGACATACCGGGCGGGAATGAGGACCTTTTGGCCCACCGGTGGGAGCCAGGGATCAACCTCCGGGTTGGCCAAGACGATCTGGTTATAGCCCAGATCATACCAGCGAGCTATATCAAGGAGGGTCTCGTTTTCCGAAACTACGTGCCACTTAATCTTCCCCACCACACTTTCTAAAGGGGACCAGATAAAGCGTTCTAACGCCAGGGAAGAACGGACCCAAAAAAAGAGCAAACAAAGGACCAATATTCTCAAACCCTTTACCTCAAAGGGGGATTGAAATAGCCAAAACGTAGACGAGGAAAGGTTTTGGCCAGATGGTATACCAAACCTTTCACCCCCAAACAATTTCCTTCAGGTTTAAAACTTATCTTCCTCAAATACCACAAAGGATCGATGGCGTGGTTGCGCAATTGAATAAAATCAACTCCCAGGGCTATTATTTCCTCCAAGGCCTTTAGCTCTTTTTCTTCATCGGTAAGACCCGGGAAAACAAATAAATTGAGGGAGACAAAACCCCCTAGCCTTTTCATCCGGCGGATACTTTCCTTTACGTTTGCCAGACTATAACCCCTGGGCCGAAAATAGCTTTCATAATAATGAGGTCGGGCACTGGCCAGGCTGACCCTTATACTGTCAAGACCAGCTTCCCTTAACTGAATTACCGCTTCAGGCAAACTGGCGTTGGTGTTGAGATTAATGGTACCCCGGGCCGTCTCCTTTCTGATCAGCTTTATGCTTTCGGCGATGAGGTCTGCCTGGAGAAGGGGTTCTCCTTCACACCCCTGGCCGAAGGAGATCATGGCCCGTGGGGCCTGGCGCAGGTGGGGCACCATGGCCTCGGCGATTTCTGCCGGAGTCGGGGTAAATTTTATTCGCTCCTGGGCCACGGGAGGGCCCTCTTCGTCCTGCAAAGATAGACACCCTAGACAGCGCGCGTTACAGGAAGACGAGGTGGGTACCGGAGCCTCAAAACGGCCTAGCACAAAGTTCCGGGCCGCCGGACAGCGATAACGCCGCACGCAATTTGTCACTAAATGTTCAACCAGCCGGTTACCGGAAAAGCGGTTGAGGGCAGCCTTGGCCCTTTCTTCGATCCTCTTTTCGTCAAAAAAACGCACTTCCTGCCGGTGGTCGAAGTCAGAACGAAAGGCGGTAGCCCAAAATCTCCCCCGCCAGAAACCGCAGGCGGCGTAAGAAAAGAGGGGAAGGGGCGGCAATCTTTTACTTTCAACATAGGGACAAAGATAGAGCTGGGTGTGCGCCGGGGCCAGATAGGCCGCTAGGGCGAAGGCAGGTTCCCCCGGAGAATAAGGGTTTTCGTAAAGAACTACTGGTTTTTCTTGCTCTGGATCAAACCCTATGGGGTGTCGGTCTGGCAAAACATAAAGGGCACTTCCCTGTGGCAAGGGGATAAAATCCTCCCTTTCTGGAAGGACCACGTCGTAGCCGGAAAGCCCCATGGCCAAAAATTTAGGGTGATCATAAATACGGCCCTCAGCGTCGGCAAAGACAAGGCGCGGTAGCCTTTCAGGGTGCGGGTAAAGCCTGGGCCACATATCAAAGGATAAAGCGGCTCAAATCCAGGTCTCGTGCGATATTGGCCAGCTTTTCCCGTACGTATTCCGCCGTAATCACCACTTTGGTAGGAGCCACGTCCGGCGCCTCAAAGGAAATGTCTTCCAGGAGCTTTTCCATCACCGTGTATAGCCTGCGTGCCCCGATGTTCTCGGTCTGCTCGTTTACTTCATAGGCGATACGGGCGATTTCCGCCACCCCCTCGGGGGTAAATTCCAGGGTCACTCCCTCGGTAGCCAGGAGGGCTTTATACTGCTTGACCAGGGCGTTTTCGGGTTCGGTGAGAATGCGGACAAAATCCTCCTCGGTTAAGGGATCAAGTTCCACCCGGATGGGAAACCGCCCCTGGAGTTCCGGGATCAGGTCAGAGGGTTTGGCCACGTGGAAGGCGCCGCTAGCGATAAAAAGGATGTGGTCCGTGCGCACCATGCCGTAACGGGTATTGACCGTGGTCCCTTCCACGATGGGCAGAAGGTCGCGCTGTACCCCTTCCCGTGAGACATCAGGGGTACTGCCTCCCCCGGTGCGGGCGGCAATTTTGTCAATCTCATCGATAAAAATGATCCCGCTGGTCTCAACCCGCCTGATGGCTTCCTTGGTGACCTTATCCATATCAATGAGTTTATTGGCCTCTTCCTGTTTTAAGAGTTCCAGGGCCTCTTTGACCTTCATGCGTTTGCGTTTCGGCCGACGGGGGAAGAGATTCCCCATCATATCCCGCAGCTGCTGTTCTAAATCTTCAAGCCCCGCCGCGGCAAAGACCTCCACCATGGGGGTGGGTTTGGTTGAAAGCTCAATTTCCACGTATTTATCGTCCAGTTCTCCCCGCCTGAGTTTCTCTCTAAACTTTTCACGGGTGGTAGACAGACTGGCACTCTCCGCCTCGGTGACCGGAAGAAGCAGGTCAAGCACCCGTTCTTCCGCCAGATAAGCCGCTTTCTCCTGCACCCTTTTCTGTTCTTCCTCCCGTACCATTTCTACGGCAATATGGACCAGGTCGCGGATCATGGATTCCACGTCCCGGCCCACGTAGCCCACCTCGGTAAACTTGGTGGCTTCTACTTTGAGGAAAGGAGAATTGGAAAGGCGCGCCAGCCGGCGGGCAATCTCTGTTTTGCCCACCCCGGTAGGGCCAATGAGAATTATATTTTTGGGATAAATCTCTTCTGAAAGGGGAGGGGGGACCTGCTGTCTACGCCAGCGGTTTCTCAGGGCGATGGCTACCGCCCTCTTTGCCTTTTCCTGCCCGATAATGTATTTGTCAAGCTCCGCTACGATCTGGCGAGGAGTAAGCTCCTGCTGGGTCAAAGCCTTCATACAACCCTCCTTAAAGTTCTTCCACTACCACATGTTCGTTAGTGTAAACACAGATAGAGGCCGCGATCTTCAACGCCTCAACCGCTATTTCACGCGGAGAAAGGTTGGTGTGCGCCAAAAGGGCCTTGGCCGCAGCCAAAGCAATGCTGCCCCCTGAACCTATGGCCAGAACCTCCTCATCCGGTTCCATGACGTCTCCCGCCCCTGAGAGCAAAAACATGTGGTTTTTATCACAGGCGATGAGCATAGCTTCAAGGCGTCTCAAGGTCCTTTCGGTGCGCCAATCCTTGGCCAGTTCCACTACCGCCCGGACCAACTGCCCCCCGTATTCCTCGAGTTTCTTCTCCAGCCGTTCAAACAAAGTGAGGGCGTCTGCCGTAGCCCCCGCGAAACCCACGATGACCCGGTTGTGGTAAAGACGCCGCACTTTGCGGGCCTTATGCTTGAGGATGGTCTCACCCAAGGTAACTTGGCCGTCTCCAGCTACGACTACTTTGCCGTCCTTTCTAATGGCCAGAATAGTTGTCCCTTTCATGGTCTTGTCCCTTTCTTTTTGGCACGGGGATGTGCTTCATCATAAATGCTTGCTAAATGAGAAAAATCAAGATGGGTATAACGCTGGGTGGTAGAAAGCCGGGCGTGCCCAAGCATCTCTTGGATACTCCTCAGATCCGCACCGGCTTCCAGCAGGTGGGTGGCGAAGGAGTGGCGCAGGGTGTGGGGGGAGACCGCTGGCAACCCCAAAATTAAGGCGTATTTCTTTATCAGGCGGTGGACGCTGCGTGCGGTAAGCGGGCCCGCCCGGTAGTTGAGAAAGAGATAAGGACTTTCCTTTTTTGTTTTTTTGAGCAGGGCCTCCCGGGCTTCTAGATAAAGACGGAGGGCCTTTTGCGCCTCGCGACCGAAAGGGGCCAGCCTTTCCTTATTTCCTTTCCCTTTGACCCTCACCACGCGAAGCTCAAGGGATAGCTGAGACAATTTAAGGGATACTAGTTCAGAGACCCTGAGCCCGGCCCCGTATAAAAGTTCTATGATAGCTCTGTCCCTCAAGGCCAAAAAGTCATCTCCCTTCGGGGCCTTCACTAAGGCAAAGATTTCGTCCACGGTAAGTACGCGGGGCAGACGCTGCCCCAGTTTGGGACCACGCAGGTAAAGGAGCCTTTCGTCTTTGAGCTTGCCCCTCTTTTTGAGAAACCTGAAGTAGGCCTTAAGACTCGCTAACCGCCGGGCCAGGGTAGTCTTAGAAACCTTTTTGGCCTCTTGGGCCAAAAAGACCCTGGTCTGAGCCAGGGTGGCTTTTTCTGGCTCTCCCCCTAGAAAGGCCGCAAACCTGGCGAGATCGGTTTGGTAAGCGCGGAGTGTATGCGGCGAGACCCCTTTTTCCTCCTTCAAATACCGGCAAAATTCTTCAAGTGACATGTTTGTAGGGTAAGCGGTAGGAAGAAATTCGTAAAGCCCCGGAATTTATCCGGGGCCTGGTAAGGAGCTCGGGCGGACCGGTTAATAGGTATTGCTGATCTTTTCCCCTTCACATACTTCTTCGATACTGTCCTGCACCAAACGACCGTGGCGCCAGACACGTTTGCGTATCTTATGACACTTGGTATGCTGGTTGTAGGCCAGGGGCGTAGCCTCCACTACCGTGTTTCCTTGAGTGTAAACCACCGGGCGGTTGTTGGCGGCCGCATCCTGACTCGCCCTTTTGCTGATCTCCGTAATCCCTCCTCCCAAGACCGCCCCGGCGGCAGCCCCTATCACCGCTCCCCGCCATGGGTTGTCGTCATCAAGAAGGGCTCCGGCGGCGGCCCCTACCGCCGCTCCCAACCCCGCTCCCTGATAGGAAGCGTTTTGTTGGGTAGTGGTACAATTGGCAAGGGTGACCAACAGGGCCAAAATGAAGAACAAACCGCTTAGTCTTCTCATGGCGCCCTCCTTTGATTGGCCGAATTCTTTTTCTATGGGTTGTATATTCAAAGCGCGTGCCTGTTTTTATTAGCGGGAACGTTTTTTTAGCCGACATGCTTAATCGGGCTTGTTGTCATTACAAACCCTCGTTAGTCATTGCGAGGAGCGAGCACGGCCCTCCTTTGGTCATCGTTTCCCCCTGGACACGTTTTTAAATGTGTCAGGGGGAAACGATCTCAGAGATTGCTTCGCTCCGCTTGCAATGACGGAAGGGTGGTATCATCGCGAAATTGCTTCCCCCCTGTCGTGATGATTTAAGCCCTACAGGGGTCGCAATGACTGAAGGGCTGATGGAGACATGCAACGTAATAGACAAGGTGTCGACTATTTGATGACCTCATTTAATATTAATTGAGGGCTAAAGCGGGGCTTAATTACGACATTTTTAAAAAGAATCGGGACAAAAATGTCGATGAGAACCTTGGTTGTTTTGTTTGAGGTATCGTCTTTTCGGCCCGAAATCTGCTATACTGAGAAAAGATGAAAAAATTTATCTTGGTAACCGTCATATTGGTTTGGTGGCTCCCCTGGGGACACGCCGCGGACCGTTGTATTCCCCAGCCCAGAGTGGTGGTTGAAGGACAGCTCGTACAGATAAAACACCCCATCGCCCTGATAAAAGGGGAAAACGGGCAAATTTACCGTATCCGGTTGGGCCCGTATTGGTTTTGGAAAGAAAGAGGTTATCACCTCAGGGAGGGCACCCGGGTCAAAGTGGTGGGCATCCAAAAGGGAACACTCATTTTCCCTATAGCCATTGAAACTCCTAAGACGCGCCTCTTTATCAGGGACGAATGCGGTCTTCCCTTATGGCGCCGTAAACCCTGATGAAATCCTTTCTTTCTCAGGCAAGTAGCATATTCTTTCTGGCGTTAAGTGTTCTGCTTATCTCCCTTCTCGTAGAAATTTCTTACTTCCACCAGGTAATCCAAAAAAATATCGCCCTTAAGGCCCAGAGTGCCCTTAACTTTTTAGGAGCCAGAATCACCGCTTATGTAGAGACCATTGCCCTCCTGCCTGAAGTCCCGGACTATCTCAAAGACCTCGCCTGGCTTACGGACGAATTGCAGAGTCAACCCCATCTGGTAGGGGTCATCGTGGAAGAGAAGGGGCATATATTATTGAACACCTTTCCCACCAATTTTGAACTGCCGCCCGGGGTGTTTAAACGGTGTTACCAGGGGTTTGAAAAGAAAAAGGTACGTTACGTATGTAACAAGTTTGAAGCCTTACCGGACCGCCATTTCTTTCTCCTCTTAGGGGTGGATGTCTCTTTTGAAAAGGAGGCCTTTAGAAACCTCCTCTTTTTGAGCTTTTGTATCCTCTTGGCCGGAGGGGCCCTGCTGGGGGCTGGTCTTTATTACGTTGAAAAGCTGGCCCGTCGTCAGGAAGAGCTGGAAAGGAGGCTTTCGGCTTCGGAAAAACTGGCTACCATGGGGAAAATAGCCGCAATGGTGGCGCATGAAATAAGAAACCCTTTAAACAGCATCGTTATGGCACTGCAGCTCATGCGTGAGACCAGGCACCTGAGCCCGGAATTGCTGGAGAGCGTAAACCGGGAAGCCAAACGTCTTACCGAGCTCACAGAAGAGCTACTCTCTTACGCCAAAGGCTTTGAGATAAGACCGGAGTTGATCGAGGCCCAGGAAATCTTAAAAGAACTGGCCCTCAGGTTCCAGCCCAAAGCCCGGGCCCTCAGTCTAACGCTTCAGCTTGAACCGGGCCCCAACGTCAAACTCCGGGTAGACAGGCGTTGGGTTTTACGAGCCGTTGAAAACCTCTTACGCAACGCCTTAGAGGCCACGCCTGCAGGGGGAAAAATAGTTTTACGCCTCTCCTTAGAGAAAGATGGCGTCTGTTTCGTCGTAGAAGACTCTGGCCCCGGGCTTTCCGAAGAAGAGAAAAAGCACCTTTTTAAGCCCTTTTACACTACCAAAGAGAGCGGGTTCGGCCTGGGGCTCTATTTGGTCCGCCAAATTGCCGAAGCCCACGGGGGGCGGGTATCTTTAGAGGACAGCCCTTTGGGGGGTGCCTGTTTTAAGATATGTTTTCCTGGAATAGAAAAAGACTATGAAAAAGACGCCTCTCCTCATCGTTGAAGACGACGAAACCCAGGCCAGGATTTTGGCGGAATATCTGGCCCATAAGGGTTTCGAGGTGGATAAGGCCTATAGTGTGGCCGAAGCCAAAAAGCGCTTGGCCCAAAAACCCTTTGATATAATCCTCCTTGATTGGCGGCTACCCGACCAGGACGGCCTGACCTTTTTGACGGAACTCAAAAGAGAAAAACCCCTGAGCCAGGTGATCATGCTCACCGCTTTCGCCACGGTGGAACGGGCGGTAGAAGCCATTAAAAGGGGAGCTTATCATTACCTCACCAAGCCCGTAAATCTGGAAGAACTCGTCCTGATCATAGAAAAGGCCCTTAAGGAACTACGGCTCCAAAAGGAAGTGGAACTCCTAAAGGCCACGGTGGCAGAACTTTCTGAGCCCCAGATCACTGATATCGTGGCTGAAAGCGCCGGCATGAAAGAAGTCCTGCGGCTGGCGGCCAAAGTGGCCCAAACCGACGCTACCGTCCTTATTTTGGGAGAGTCCGGGACCGGCAAAGAAGTCTTGGCCAACCTCATCTACCGGGCCAGTCCCCGGGCCAAAAAGCCGTTTTTGAAGATAAATTGCGCGGCTATTCCTGAGGGCCTCCTGGAATCGGAACTTTTCGGGCACGAACGCGGGGCTTTTACCGGGGCTGACCGGGCCAAACCCGGCCTCTTTGAACTGGCCCACGGGGGGACCCTTTTCTTAGACGAGATAGGCGACCTGCCTCTGCCCTTGCAAGCCAAACTCCTGAGAGTCCTTCAGGACGGGACCATCAGACGGGTGGGAGGTCTTAAGGAAATTAAGGTAGACGTGCGTATCTTGGCCGCCACCAACAAAGACCTGGAGGAAATGGTCACAAAAGGGGCCTTTCGCGAGGACCTTTTCTGGCGGCTCAATGTGTTTACCTTAAAGATTCCGCCGCTACGTGAGCGTCGTGAGGATATCTGGCCCCTTGCCCGCTTTTTTCTCCAGAAATTCGCCCACAAACACCATAAAAACATCCGGGACTTTAGCCGGGAGGCCCTTGAGGCCCTCCTTTCTTACCATTTTCCGGGGAACGTACGGGAACTAGAAAATATCATCGAACGGGCGGTCATCCTGGCGGAAAACGAAGTAATCACCAAGGAAGACCTCCCTTTCCTGATGCAGGAACCCCGGGGGGAACCCTCCTCCTTGTTGGAAAATTTGCCCCTGCCTGAAGCGGTGGCTTATCTGGAAAAACAGCGTATCAAAAAGGCCATGAAAGAGGCCCACGGGGTCAAGACCCGGGCTGCAGAAATACTGGGTATTTCGGAAAGGGTCCTGCGCTACAAATTGGCCAAATACGGGCTTGAGGGGCCCTAAGAGGTTTTTACATACGCCTCAATATGTTAGGTAGTAAGTTTATCATGCGCACCAAAAAGTACGGAAACATCTTAGACCGGATCGGTAATACCCCGTTAGTCCCCATCAGACGCCTGCGTACCAACCCCAGGGTAAAAATTCTTGCCAAAATTGAGGCGGTAAACCCTGGGGGCTCGGTAAAAGACCGGATTGCCCTTTCCATGATCGAAAGGGCGGAAGAGGTCGGGGAACTCACCCGGGAAAAGACCATCATAGAGGCCTCAAGCGGTAACACCGGCATCGGGTTGGCCCTGGTCTCCGCCGTAAAAGGTTACCGCTGCCTCATCGCCATGAGCGAGGGGGCATCTATTGAAAGACGAAAGATCATGCGGGCTTTTGGGGCAGAGATCCTCCTTACCCCCGCGGAAAAGAGTACCGACGGCGCCATCGAAGCCGTTTACGAACTGGCCCGTAAATACCCGGACCGTTATTACTTGACAGACCAGTTCAATAACCCGGCCAATTGGCAAGCCCATTATCATGGTACGGCCCCGGAAATCTGGCGGGACACAGAGGGGAAAGTCACCCACGTGGTGGCCGGGATGGGTACCACGGGCACCCTCATGGGGCTGGCCCGCTTTTTTAAAGACCAGGGGCGGGACGTAAAAGTGGTCGGGGTGGAACCATATCCCGGACATCAGATCCAAGGCCTTAAAAACATGAAAGAATCTTACCCTCCGGGAATTTTTGACAAAAAGTTACTCCACCGCATCATCAACGCTCCAGACGAAGAAGCCTTCGCCCTGACCAGAAGGCTGGCCCGGGAAGAGGGGATCTTTGTAGGGATGAGTTCAGGAGCGGCCCTTTACGGGGCCCTGGAGCTGGCCAAAGAGCTGGAAGAAGGCCTGATCGTGGTAATTTTTCCCGACGGAGGCGAAAGATACCTCTCCACCCCGCTCTGGGATTTTGAAGATGTCCCTTCCAAGGGGCTCCGGTTCACCAACACCTTAACCCGCAAGACTGAACCCTTCCGTCCCCTTAAAGAAGGAAGCGTCGGGATTTATACCTGCGGCCCCACCGTGCACCGTAGGCCCCACCTGGGGCTTTACCGGCGCATGATCACCGCAGACCTTTTGAAACGTTACCTCCGCTTCAAAGGCTACGAGGTAAAACACGTGGTCAACCTAACGGATTTTGACGACAAGACCATAGAAGCGGCTTTTGCCGCCGGAAAAGAGCTTAAAGAGCTCACCGAAGAGGTAGCTTCTGCCTTTTTTGCCGACCTAAAGGCCTTAAACATCCTGCCGGCCGACCATTTTCCCCGGGCCAGCGCTCACGTAGAGGAAATGATTGCCCTGGCCCGCCAGCTCCTTAAGCGCGGTTTTGCTTACGTGCGCCACGGTTCGGTCTATTTTGACGTCTCCAAATTGGAAGACTACGGGCTGCTATCCAAAACGGACCTTGCCAAACTCAAAGCCGGGGTCACCGTTGATCTCGAAGATTACGAAAAAGACGACCCCCTGGACTTTACCCTCTTTAAGCGGGCCACCCTGAAAGAACTCAAGGCCGGGCTTTACGTGGAGACCGAATGGGGCAAGGTTAGGCCTGGCTGGCATATCCAGTGTGCGGCCATGGCCCTCAAATACCTTGGAGAGGAATTTGACATCCACACCAGCGGGACGGACCTGATATTCCCTCACCATGAAGACGAGATCGCCATTTTAAAGGCCCTCACCGGCAAAATTATGGCCCGCTTCTGGCTCCATTCGGCTTTGGTGGTAGCGCAGGGGAAGAAGATGTCCTTTTCCGCTGGTAACGCTGTAACCCTACCGGAACTACTGGCCAAGGGCTTCAGCGGCCGAGAGATAAGATATTTCCTCCTGCGGACCCATTACCGCAAACCCCTTACCTTTAGCTGGCAGGCCCTGAAAGACGCCGCCAAAGCCCTCCGGGGCCTTGATAGTTTCATGATTTTTCTGGCCCGTGAACCAAGCGGCCAGACCGCGTTTCCGGTCGAACAGGCGGTACAGAGGCTTTTGAGTGAATTCGAAACGGCCCTTGACGACGATCTTAATATTTCCGGGGCTCTGGCCGCCCTTTTCGAATTCACCAACCGTCTGGAGCCGGTATTGGCGCGGGAAGGCCTTTCTGAGGACCAGACCGCCCGGGTAAAAGAGGCCCTCCGTAAAGTGGATCAGGTCCTGGGGTTGATCCGGTTCGCCACCCTGGCCCAAACTGAAGAGATTCAAGCCATACTGGCTCAGCGCGAAGAAGCCCGGAGGAAAGGAGATTTTCAGAAGGCAGACCAGTTACGGGAGAAGCTACAAAAAAACGGATTTTGGGTCATTGATACCCCGCGAGGTACGGTGGTAGCCCGTTTTGAAAATGGAGTCTGAAGCCGTGGTCACCATCGAAAAATTGGTCCACGGAGGCGAGGGCCTGGCCCGCCTGCCAGACGGCCAGGTGGTGTTTGTGCCGGACACCATCCCTGGGGAGAAGGTACGCATAAGGATCACCCAGAGGCTTGGGGATTACGCCCTGGCCCGACCCGAGGAGATCATTTCCCCGGCACCCCTAAGGCAAGAACCTGAGTGTCCCTATTTTGGTCTTTGTGGTGGATGCCAATTCCAGCATTTACCTTACGAGGCTCAGCTTCAAGAAAAACTAAAAATCTTCAAAGAAACCCTGGCCCGGGTAGGAAAGATTGAAGAAGACCTGGTGGTCGGTATTGAACCGTCCCCAAAGGTCTTGGGTTACCGGAACCGCCTCCAGTTTCACGTCCACCAAGAAACTGGAGCCCTGGGCTTTTTAAAGAGGCGTTCACACGACCTGGTCCCGGTCAAGCGTTGTCTCTTAACCACCCCGGAGGTAAACGAAGTTATTGAAAGATTGCCCACCATCCCGGCCTGGAAAAGACTCCACCCCTACGTCAAAAGGGTTAATCTTGGCCTTTCCCCCGTGGAGAACCAGGTGGTACTCCTTTTCTGGACCCAGCTCAAACCCCGAAGGGAAGATCTTTACGAACTTCTGGCGGCCCTTCCCGTATTAAAGGCCGTCTTTTACTGGATTAGAGGACGGGCACCGGAAGGGCCTTTCCCGGAAGACGCTTCCCATAAAGGGCGCCGGCTCTTTGCCGTCCCGGAAGAGATTGCTGGCCTGGGGGCCGAAAAGATCTTTTTGGCTTCCGCAGGGGTGTTTGTCCAGGCCAATTGGGATATCAACCTAAAACTTATCAGCTACGTCAAGGAAAAGGCCAGGACGGGTGAAAACACGCGAGTCCTTGACCTTCATTGTGGCATCGGAAACTTCCTCTTGCCCCTTAGCGTCAACGCCTCAGAAGGGCTTGGAGTTGATACCGACCACCGAGCTATCGCCGACGGTGTGGACAACAAAAATCTCTGGGGGCTGAAGCAGGTCTCCCTGCGGGTATCTTCTGCCATCGAGGCCCTGATAGACCTTTTCAAGGCCGCTGAAACCTATCCTTTGGTGGTACTTGACCCACCGCGGGGAGGGTGCAAGGAAATTTTGCGCTTTCTACCCGATGTCGCGTCGGACCGGCTGATTTACGTCTCCTGTGACCCGCCCACCCTGGCCCGGGACCTGCGTATCCTTAGAACAAACGGTTTTGAGATAGAAGAAATCAAGGCCTTTGATATGTTCCCCCAAACCTTTCACCTGGAAAGCGCAACGATCCTGTACCGAAAAAGATGACCCGACGAAAGGTCTTTAAGTTTCTGGGTTATTTCTTTCTCTCAGGCCTGGGTAGCGCCGGGCTCCTTTGTGCCTCCCGTCTCCTTCCTCGCCCGCCTAAAAAGATCGTGGTCAAAGAAGACCAGCTCCAGAAGAAAAAATTATTCGTCATAGGGGAGGTCTTTCTGGTACGGCAGAAGGAACGTTGGCTTGCCCTTAGCCGACGCTGCCCCCATCTTGGCTGCCTGGTGGGTTTCGACAACCGAAAAAAGGAATTCGTCTGTCCCTGCCACCAGAGCCGTTTTGATCTCAGCGGGCGGTATCTGGCCGGACCTGCCAAAAAAGACCTTTTGACGCTCAAAATCAAAAAGATCGAAGGGGGATGGCTCCTTGAAATCCCTGGTTAGCCCTTGGGTCTCATGGGGACTGTGCGCCTCCTTCCTCCTGGCCGTTGTTACTGGGATAATTATCAACTACCCGTACCGGGCCGAAATCCCCCTCATTTCTACGGTGGGGATTGAAGGGACCGTGCCCTTCGGAGCGCTCTTTCGTTACCTGCATTACTACAGCGGCCAGTTGGCCTTCTTGCTCCTTATCTGGCATACCACCGAGGCCTTACTGGGCCAAAGCTACCGTTACCGCCGCCCCTTTTTCTGGACCACCTTGATAAGCACCTACCCCCTTACCTTACTGGTCCTCTTTACCGGCTATATCATCCGGGGCGACGAAACCGGCCTTTTGGCCGGAAGAATCGCCGAAAACCTGGCCCTCAAATTGCCCTGGGTAGGGGAGCTAATCAACCGTCTTCTCTTTGCGGTGATGGAAGAAGGGGCACACCGCGCTTACCTGGCCCATGTTTTCCTCTCCTGGGGCCTGCTGGTGGGTCTCATAAGCTGGCATTTCCGGTTGCGCCGGCTCGAACTGGAAGACCTTTCCCTCTGGGCCAGCGTGGCACTTTTGCTGGCCCTCCTCTTTCCCCCTTCTTTAGAGTTTGCCCCCCTGGCCACCCACGCCAAGGGGCCCTGGTTCTTTTTGGGGGTCCAGGAAGCCCTCCGCTACTTTTCCCCGTATTTAGCAGGGCTCCTGTTCCCTACTCTCCCTCTCCTTTTGCTATGGCTTTGTAAATGGTGGCCCAGGAAGGCGGTTTTGGGGCTCCTTTTGTGGCACGTAATCTACCTTTCTTTCACCATAGCAGGGGCCTTGCGATGAAAAATTGGGTGATTCTAGGAGGAGTTTTGCTCCTTTTCGTGGTCCTGGTGAAGGAATGGCGGCGCCAAAGGGCCCCCCAGGTATTTACCACTACTTCCGGACAGGTGGAGATGTGTCTGTTCTGCCACCAGGAGAAACCAGAGAAAGTACACGCCCGGGAGGTGGTTGGTTGTTCCCCGTGTCACTTGGGTGATCCTTTGCGTACGGACAAGTCCCTGGCCCACCGAGGGATAGTCAAAAACCCGGGGGATCTCCGGGTAGCAGACCGGACCTGCGGTAACCCGGCCTGTCACCCTGAAATACCCTCCCAGGTAAAAAAATCTCTGATGGCCACGAACCGGGGGATCATAAATACCCTTAGACGTTACTGGGGAGAGATTCCTGACCAGCCAAGCGTGCGCCTCGAAGACGACGTCGCTTATCTCCTAAAACACCCGGAGCTTAAGAGTACAGCCCTTGATTACTACCGCAAACTCTGTGGTTCCTGCCATCTCTGGTTTGAAAAGGGAAAATTCCCGGACTTCTTAAAAGAAAAAGGGGGTGGGTGCGTGGCCTGCCACCTGGTCCCGGGCCCCAAAGAAGCCAAACACCCCCGTCTTACCCGTAAGATCCCGACTAAAAATTGCGTACGCTGTCACAACCGCAGCGGACGCATAGGCCTTACTTACCAGGGCCTTTATGAAGACGAAGGCTACGGCACCCCTTATTTGGACGGAGATTTTGGGGAGGAAATGCTGCCTGACGGACGCTTTGTGCGCCCAATCCCTCCGGACGTCCATTTCAAGGCCGGGCTGGTATGCGTAGATTGCCACTTAAAAGAAGAGACCATGGGGGAGGGAAAAACTTACGTCCATTTTGAAGAGAGCGTGGAGATAACCTGCGTGGCCTGCCACGGAGGGGACGGGAAAACGGCCAAAGGGCGTATGGTTCCCGGTATCAAGAAAGAAAAAGGGAAACTGGTCTTTAAGGACAAGGAGGGGCGTACCCACCCTTTAAAGGCGCCTGATCCGATCAAGTGTCGCCATCCGGTCCACCGCAGGCTAAGCTGCCAGGCCTGTCACGCGAAAAGGGTGCCCCAATGTTTCGGCTGCCACGTAAGGATGGACCCTCGACAGAGACAGACCGACAAATTGACCGGTAAAGAAACCCGTGGGGCCTGGGAAGAGTTTAAGAGCTACCAGCGCCTGACTACCCCTACGCTGGGGGTAAAAGGCAAAGAGATCGTGATCCTGGTGCCCGGGTGACAGGATTTCGTCACCCTGCTTTCCCGGGAGGGAAAGGTCGAAAAATATTTTAGCCGGATAACCTGGTCCTTTATGGACCCCCACGCCACCGGGAAGGCCCGTTCTTGCCTCAGTTGTCACGCTTCCCCCAAAACCTTGGGATTGGGGTACGGTACCCTCAGCTACCTTGGTAAAGGTCGCTGGGCCTTTCAAAGCAGCGAACGGTCCCAAAGCGACCTCCTGGGGCTAGACTTTCCCCTCTCCGCCCTGACCAACCTGAAAGGAGAGATATTCGTTAACCTTTCCCGGGAGGATTTGCGTCCTTTCAACCCGGAAGAAATGAAGCGTATCCTGAGGGTAGGGCTCTGCCTCAAGTGCCATCAAGATTTTTCCGACCCGGTGATGATGAACTGGAGACCGGAAATGCGCTGCCCGGTCTTTAAGGAATGACAAAACTCACCGCCGCCCAACCCTGATAGACCAACTCTTTGGCAGGGATGAGGTCGGTGTATGCCCTTTTTACCGCTGGCAGACTGCTGGCCAAAAAGCCCGAAAGCACAAGCCTTCCTCCGCTTGCCAGTAAAGAGCGGATGTGAACGGCACCAGGGATGAGGAGACGCAGATAGAGGTTGGCCACCACCAGCGAAAAAGGCCCTTTCAAAGCGGTGAGGTCTCCCAGGAGGGGAAATACCCGCCCGCCAAGACCGTTTTGTTCAATATTATGTTTCAAAACCGCCACCGCTTTGGGGTCAACGTCCACCGCCAAGACCCTAGCCCAGCCTTTGTGCGCCAGCAAAAGGGCTAGAATCCCCGTGCCGGTTCCGAGATCTAGGGCCACCCCGGGAGCAGGCGGGAGGGCATCCAAAATCTCGAGACACAACCGCGTAGTAGGGTGAAAACCACTTCCAAAAGCCCCTCCGGTCTTGATAACCAGCCGGTCAGGGGCCGGGGGACCCAGTGGGGAAATAGCTAGGCCAGAACCAAGTTTCAAGAGATCGGGCTCGGTTTTAGAGACCTCGATTATTTCACCCAGCGAGCGCAGCAGCGCTTCTGGCGGAAAAGCTTCAAAAAGGAGGAGCTTCCTTCCTGCTTCCAGTTTTTCCTGATAAATAAGGCCTGGAAGGCACAAATTATCTCTGTCTGTTTCGAGTACTACCTTGAAAAGCATGTTTTTAAAAATTTTGTCACAATTTGGCCTGGGTTTTGTATAAAAAGCCTTTTATTATGCTAGCCAGAAATTAAACCGAAGGAGGATAAAAATGAAGAGAGGAATCTTGGTTTGGATTTTAGTCTTTTTGTGGGCGACGTTTGCTTGGGCCGGCCCTAAAGTAACTCTCCTGGGAGCTGGTGCTACTTTTCCGTATCCTCTCTATTCCAAGTGGTTTGACGTTTATTATAAAAAGACCGGGGTCAAGGTGAATTATCAGGCCATTGGTTCTGGAGGGGGCATCAGACAGCTTATGGCCCGCACCGTGGACTTTGGCGCCACAGACGCCCCTATGAGCGACCAGGAGCTCGCCCGGGCACCGGGAAAAATCCTTCATATTCCTACCGCTATCGGGGCGGTGGCTATAGGGTTTAATCTTCCCGGCGTAAAAGAGCTGAAGCTTACCCCGCAAATTTTGGCCGACATTTATCTGGGCAAAATTCGTTATTGGGACGATGAACGCCTCAAGGAAGTAAACTCTGACCTTAACCTCCCACACCTCCCCATCATGGTGGCTTATCGCTCCGATGGCTCAGGGACCACCTACGTATTTACGGATTACCTCTGCAAGGTAAGCCAAGAATGGTGTAAACGGGTAGGCCGGGGCAAGGCCGTGCGCTGGCCCGTAGGCCTGGGAGGCAAAGGGAACGCTGGCGTGGCCGGACTTATCAAACAGATCCCGGGTTGTCTGGGATATATTGAACTGGCTTACGCTGAACAAAACCATATCCCGGTGGTGGCCCTCCAAAACAAGGCCGGCCGATTTATCAAACCCTCGCTTAAGGCGATTTCTGCAGCCGCCAACGTGGACATCCCGTATGACACCCGCTGCTCCATCACCGATACCGATGCCCCGGATGGTTACCCCATCGCAGCCTTCACCTGGATAATCGTTTATCAAGAACAGGCTTATAAAAACCGCCCCCTGAAAAAGGCTAAAGCCCTGGCCGAACTCCTGTGGTGGTGCATCCATGAAGCCCAAGAGATGAATGAACCGCTCCTCTACGGCCGCCTGCCGGAAAAGGTGGTAGTAAAAGCAGAGAAGATTGTAAAAAGCATGACTTATCAGGGAAAGCCGCTTCTGCCCTAATTATTATGAAGCATTTTTTAGCCGAGATGCTTGATCGACTTTTTCATTACGCCCCTACGTTAGTCATCGCTACGCCACTTGTATGATTTTAAGAGACGACAAAAATGAAACGGGGAATAGTGGGAAGGGTTGGCTGAGCTGAGCCCCGGAGCGTCCCTTTACCAAATGATAGAGGGACAGCTCGATGTAGAGATGAACCATCCTTCCCTGTGTTTGTACAGTAACCGGAGCGCCCTCTATCTTTAAGGGCTGCTCGAATACAAGGTTAA
>WGCA01000030.1 GCA_015494065.1 Thermodesulfobacteriaceae bacterium
AACTAAAAGGAATGGAAACCGGGATCGCCGTCCTCAAGGAGGACTTTCTCGATCCGTTCACAGCCTAACTAAAAGGAATGGAAACAAGGCACACGCCTTCTGTTCTTTTTCTTGCGGGATGGTTCACAGCCTAACTAAAAGGAATGGAAGAGATGTCCGCGCCCCGGTCGCGATATTTGTAACACGGCCGGGACTCGCAATGACGATTAGGTTGATCTTTGAAAGTCGCGATGACTAACCTGGGAACAAAATGACAACAAGTCGATTAAGTATGTCAGCCAAAAAATGCTCCTATTAATAAAAGGGGTGGCTTCGGGTATTTCAAACAAAATTGGGAAGGGGATAGGGGAGGGGAGATAGCAAAAACGGTTTGAAAATTCATAGGGCTTCTATGGGGCCTGTTTCTTCGATTTCAAAGGGTATATTTCCTAAGGTTTGCTTTAGCTTTTCTTCAAGGTTGCGTGTTTTTTTGCTAACAAAGATTCTGACTTTTACGGTAGGGGCTGGAAGGATTTCATATCCTTCTATCAGCCCCTTTTCTAAAAGATCTTGAAGCGTTATTTCTAACTTGTTGTCCATATTTTAGCTAAATTCAAAACGTACACCGGGAATAAAAATACAGTCTGGCCTTCTGAAGGAAAGAATGGCCAAACTACCACTTCCTTCGGTTTCTACCCTTAATTTACAGGTAACCATGGCGATTACCAGCCTGTTACTGCCTACCGCCATGGAGTCTGAATATAGACTTTGAAATTGATCTATCCGGTTTGCCTCATTGATATTAGCCCCAAATCTTCTAAAGATCCTTCGTTCTCGGTTGGCCCCCCAATAATACTGAAAAAGTCTTACCGAAAAGGTAACCTCAGCCTTGGCCTCTTTAGAATTCCACCACTTGTCGTTTGATCTTACTCGGTACCAACCCCTGGTAATAAACGGGACATAGACTCGGACCAGCCCTATCTTGCGGGGCCGAAAACCATAAAAAAATCTGCCGTAAACGGTAACATCGTTGTCGTCTGTAATTCCCAAACCGGCACCATGTGCCCGGGCGTAAAGAAACATTTTACGTTCAGAGCGGACAAGTTGGGCTGAGCCAACGGTTACTCCCCCTTCATTGTGGGGGTAAACCTTCCCCCACGCATAATAAGGAGTGATGTCCCAGTAATGCCCCGGGTGTTCTCCGCCTACTATTTGTGTTTCTAAAGAAAAAAGGTCAAGTATTTCCTCTGGGATGATTTCTTGATCTGCTTCCTTGAGCTGAAGCCTTTCTTCCGCTTCCTGAGCTAAAATTTCAGCCTGTTCGTTTTCCTTCTCGTTTTCTGCTTCCATGGCTTCGGGCTGGAATTTTAGGTGTTTAATTAGCTCGTGCATTTCGGCTTCATTTTCCTGGGCCAGCTCTTTGCTCTGGCTGATAGCTTCTTCGATCATGCCTATTTCTTCGGCTGCCTGTTGTTCAGCTATTTCATCAAGAAAACTTTTATCAATAATTTCCATTTTTTCCTCCTTTTATTTTTCTAAAATTTTTAAGACGTGATGAGTTTTACCCTTAAAGCAATCAGGACGTTGTGTATATTGTTGTGCACTGTGACCCGAGAAGATCCGGCAAAAAGGAGCCCGACCGCGTAGCCGTCAGCTGAGAGCAGGAGAGAACCTGAATCGCCTCCTCGGGACATATTGGTCGTGAGAATCTGGTTGCGGAAATAGGCCACCCTCCCTCCGCCGTATCGGACCCCTACCACCACGTCGATCCCCCGTACCCTCCCCCTTGTGAACTGGGTGGTACGCCCAAACTTAAAGACATTCATCCCCAGTCGGGCGGCTTTGGTCCCTGAAGGGAGTGTGCCGTTAGGAAAATAGGGGATAATCAACTGGTTACTTAAGGGCCGGGCCAGGGCAGCATCCACCAGGTTGTAATGGCCTTTTCCGAAACTTATGGGGATAAAAGCCGCTAATCTGGCTATGACCCTGGGCTGACATGGTGCGTGATCATAGGGGCCAGGTTGAAGGATGGCGTCCCCGATACGGGCCTGGTTGGAATTCGCCAGGACGTGATTGTTGGAAAGGATATAAGTTTGCCCACAACCACAACCCTTTACCAAACAACCAAAAGTGCCTGCCGTGATGCGGTAATGGCCGATGCTATAACCGGGCCTGGCCGGCCGGACGCAGGCGGTATAAGTTTGGGCCTCAATCACCCCCACCTCTATTACATCGGTAGGTAACCCCTGGACGGTCTCAGGTACCAAGGCTTCGGGAATGAGTTCGGCTTTGGGCAATTTTTTCTCTACGTAAACGTGGATACACAGGTCCGTGGTCTCCTTCCCGCCTACTTCCTTGTACCCGATACCAACGCCGACCACGTTACTCTTGGCCAAGAGATCTTCCTCCACCATGGTTCGGACTTCCTGGATTTTGAGAACCATTTCTTCGTTAATAGAAGCCTGTTCCATTTGCTCCTCCTTTAAAGGCTGTTTCCAAGCAAAATAAGGCCTGACAGACACCAATAATTCACAAATTACTCACCAAATATTCACCATTCGCTGAAATTTGCCTCAGAGTTATCGTTGCCGGTACGGCAAGGATCAAAATGACGTCTTTTTCGTTCCGAAAAAAAGACCAGATCTTAATGCGTCAGTTTTTAATGACTATTGAGAGAGGGGTTCTTTTTGCCTGGCTTCAATTTTTGAGATCAGACGTTTTAATTCTGGCGAAGGTTCGGTCTGATAATGGGACTTGAGGTAAAAGGTCAAGTGATGGTAGGCCTTGCTTGCTTCTTCTAGACGATCCTTACGAATCAAAGCCTTGATTAATAACTGACAGGCCTTTTCGTCTCCCGGATCAAGCATCCAGGCCTTCTCGTATAAAAAGAGGCTTTTTTCAGGCAGTTCTTTTTCCAAAAGAAGGGCCGTCTTTTGAAGGAGAGAGACGGTACGTGTCTTAAGCCATTTCTGTTCGAAAAGGACAAAGGGATGGTCAAAGCCGGGCAAAAATTCTTTATAAAGGAGCAAAACGTCCTCGGCTAAAAAGAAGCTCTGGGAAGTCTTACGGGAGGCAAGAGCCGCATCTAAACGGTTCAATTTATTTTTTAAATCCCACAGATCCACGTAGAACATTTCCTTTTTTAAGGAAACTTTACGCCCTTTGCTATAAAAGACGTCTTTCTTGAGTATTTTGCGTAAGCGGTAAAGGGTGCTTTCTAGGGCGTGATAGGCGGTGTCGGCTTCTTGTTCAGCCCAAAATAGGTCAAGGATTCTCCCTTTGCTTAATTCTCCACCAGCTACGATCAAAGCCATCAAAAGGGATATTGGGCGGGTAGCCCTCTTTTGGGAAAGACTAACAGGGACTTCGTCTACCGCGATCTGAAGTTCGCCAAGGGTGTGTATCCTTATCGGGTAAGACCACTTTTGGGTCGGCCTGAAGTCAGAAGGCGGAGCTAGGTGGTGTTTAAGAATGAGCTGGCGCACGTAATTTTCGTAAAATCCCTCCTCCAGCGCCCGGGCGCAAAGATAGGCCACCATTTCTCGGTTCCACCACCAGGCAAAAAGAAAATAATTTTCGCGGTTCCCCAAGCGGAGAGCCCGACGTAAAAAGTGCCTGCCAAAAAGACGCTCACCGCAAAGATAAGCCAAATAAGCCCTGAAGAGGAGGCAGATAAAAAGAAGCATCTGGCTCTTGGTTTTCTGGGCAAAGGCTTCACATTTCTTCAGCGCCCTTAGGGCCTCAGGGAGGGCGCCCTTTTTGAAAAGGATTTGAGCCAGGGCGAAATAAAGCAGGTAACAGGGATATTGATAGCCGGTTTCCCAAGCCAACTGGAGAGCCTTTCTTATAGCAAGTTCGGCCTTATTAAAATCTTTGCGCATAAAGGCCATCCAGGCGGCCAGATGAAAAAAACGAGAACGGGCGTAACGCCCCGTTTGTTCCAAAAAAGATTCCATTTTTGCCAGGTAACGAGACGCTTTCCAGTAATCTTCTCCCACCAAAGCACATACCGTCTTCATGGCCCAGGCAATATGGTTCCCTAGCAAGAAACGCTCTTTTTCTGCCAGCTCCAGGGCCTGGTTGAGATCCTTCCTGGCCTTTTTCAAGTCAAAATAGACCCAGATATGCTTGGCCGCCTGGATCAGGCTGTTAATCAAGGACCCGTAAGGATAATTTTTTGGGGCTTTTTGCCCAAAGGTTTCTATCAACTGGTCAAGATAAGTAAATCGACCCTGCCAAAAGGCCCGTAACGCAAGGGAAAAGAGGCCCTCTGCCCGGATATTTTCCCGCTGGCACTCTCTTAAAGTGTTAAAAAGCTCCCCCTCAAGGAAGGGTAATTTGTCGGCTTCTGGCTTCCGGAAAACCAAAGCCACAAAATAGGCGCTGAGTATCGAGGCCCGAACTTCAGGGATCAGCAAGAAGATCTCCGGGACCTGGATGCTTTCGTACCAGCGCAGGTATTCGTCGAGCTGGTAAAAGTTGTCCCAGCTTAGAATGATGGCTTTTATGAGAATAGGCCAGAGCAGGAGGGCCTCTTCCTGCTGGCCACGGTGCAGACAGTGCTTAAAAGCGAGGACGAGTTTGTCCATGGTGCCCCGGGGGTCTAATAAAAGCTCCCCTTCGTATTGATCTCTTAACGTCCAAAAAAGATCTGCTTTTTCCATGTTGTCCCGCTCTTCCGTCTTTATCTTAGGATAGCAACTTGGCCCTGGCTAAGTCTATTTTTAGCGTGTGCTGGTGACCATTAATTAACGAGGCTTTGTTTTTAAGATTGCTAAATGTTAGCAAAAACTTAAAATATTAAACCAAATTTTCGAATCTTTTACGATAAATGAAAATATAACCGCTAATTAAAAGATAATCACCTAAAAAAGGCAATAATCGCAGTTCCAATATAAAGGCAGCTCGGCAAAATAAAGCTTTGTAAAAATAAAATTAACGAAATATGCAAAAAAGTAGAACAATAGGTTTTTAAATTGTTACAATTTTCCCTTATGCACAACTTTTTAAATTTGAAATAAAAATTACAGGCTATTTAAAGAGTGCTCATCGGGGAAGGGGCACAACTATACACAAACTCTATTTTAAGGAGGAAAAAAGATGAAGAAGGTGTGGTTTTTACTAGTAGCTATCCTGTTTTTTACCAGCCAAGTCTGGGCTTCTGGTAAAGGAGCTCATGTTAGCCCTTCTGAAGCTTTAAAAAAACTGGTTGAAGGTAATAACGAATTTGTCTCGTCTCATGATCCCAGCTATTTTGAACCCTACCAGACCTCGCAACATCCTTTTGTCACCCTCATTACCTGTTCAGACGCCCGGGTCCATATGACGGCCCTTCTTAAAGATCCTATCGACAAAATGTTCGTTATTCGTAACATAGGTAATCAACTGGTCGTTTCCCATGGTTCCATCGATTACGGGGTACTTCATCTACATACCCCTATTTTGCTTATTTTAGGACACACCCACTGCGGCGCTGTTAAAGCGGCCATGGGTGATTACCGCAAAGAGACCGAGGCTATTCGGAACGAACTAGACCACCTTCATCTGCCTTTATCAGCTGACAAAGGAGAAGGAGATTTTGAAAGCCGCTGGTTGAAAAACGTGGAACGCAACGTGGACTGGCAGGTAGCCCAGGCCCTTTCTTTTTACCATGATCTGGTGAAGAAAGGAGAATTAGTGGTGGTAGGCGCTGTTTATGACTTTATTAATGCCTATGGCAAAGGTTATGGGCGGATGGTTATTATCAACGTAAACGGCGTGACCTGTCCTGACGCCATCAAAAAACACCCGGTTACCCGAAAACTCTCAGATAAGATCAGAAATTTGGTGGTAGGTGCCCACCATTAAGCGATATTTGCCCCTTCCCCGACTTTATTTCTATAGTTCCTTCAAAAGAAAGCCTTTTCTTTTTAACTCTTTTGCCAATTCTTCGCCGTCATCAACGCGTATAAATATCTCAGGGGGACGGGCGGGGGGAATATTTCGTTCCTTTAAAGATTTGAGGCAAAGGTAGGCTTTACCTCCGTCCAAAATGAACTGATGCAGTATTTTAAAGAGCTGGGGTTCACACCTGACACAACGTTCCACCCCGTCTTTATGGATCAGGAGGCTGACTTCGTCTGCTTCTTTAATACGCTGGGCCGCGTATCCAATAGCTTTTTCCCATTGCTCAGGCCTTTCTATTAAGATCAATTCTTTCATCACAACCTCTTTTGCCGGTAAAATTTATATTCGATCAAATAAACTTTGGTAATCTTCGGGCTAACCTTCTTTTTTAAGAGGGAAAATATGTCTTCTTTTATGAGGGCTAAACCATCTGCATTTTTAAAATCAAGATAATCCCACCTGGAAGAATATTCTACTAGAAGGTTGGCAAAGAGGTCCTTTTTCTTTTTGAATTTTTGGGCGGTGTGCGGGTCTGCAAACTCCACCACCAAGGATAAAGAAACGTAAGCTCCACGGGGTGTATGTTGGGGGGTGAAGAAGATTTCGGCTAGATAGATTTGATTGGGCCTTAAACGGCTTACCAAGATTTTATGGCGGCCTTGAGGAGTATTTTCTTTTTCAAAGGGCAGGGCCGAAAGCATAGAAGGGACTTCATTTCTCCTGCCAGCAATTTTAAGCCAGATGTTCTTTCCGTGTTTTCTAAAGACAAAAAGAGACACTACGAACAGGATGACGATTGAGATGGCAATAACTAGATATCTTCTCATTTTTGGCTAAAAGGGTAGGGAAGCCAGCGGCCAAATTCAGCAATACTTAACTGCCTTAAGAGGTGGTCTGCCAAAACCAGGCGTACCATCGCCTGGCAGACCGGTACGATCCGGGGGATAGCTGAGGCGTCATGTCGCCCACCGACCTTTATTTTGCTGGGTTTGCCGTCCACGGTAATGGTCTCCTGTTCCTTGCTAATGCTTGGGATGGGTTTCACCGCCACCCGGCAAATAATATCGTCTCCGTTTGAGATACCGGCCAAAATGCCACCGGCGTGGTTACTTTTAAAGCCTTCCGGGGTTATTTCGTCGTTGTTTTCAGACCCCAGCCTTTCTGCTGCCTCAAAGCCAGCCCCTATTTCTACCCCTTTGACCGCCCCGATACTCATCAGGGCTTTGGCCAGATCCGCGTCCAGCTTATCAAAAACCGGCTCTCCCAGACCGGCCGGCACCCCCCGGGCCAGGACTTCTACCACACCCCCCACCGAGTCCCCCCGGGCCCGCACTTCTCTGATCCTCTCTTCCATCTTTTCGGCTGCTTCCTCGTCCGGGCAGAAGAATCTGTTTTTGAATATGGCTGAAAGGTCCCGTTTCTCTGCCCTGACCCCACCCAGAGCCACCGTGTAGGCCAATACTTCAATCTTCCACTTTTCAAGTACCTTCTGGGCCACGGCCCCGGCCGCCACCCGGGCCACCGTTTCTCTTCCGCTGGCCCGGCCTCCCCCGCGCCAATCCCGCAGACCATATTTCCAGAGATAAGTACAGTCCCCGTGGCCAGGGCGAAAAAGGTCCTTTAAAGACTCGTAAGCCCCGGGCCGGGCGTCTTTGTTGTAAATGAGCAAGGTGACCGGGGTGCCCGTGGTTTTACCCTCAAAGACCCCGGAAAGGATGATTACCTGGTCCGGTTCTTTCCGCGGGCTCTCTCCCACTCCTTTGCCAGGCCTTCTTTTTTCAAGCTCTCTTTGGATATCTTCCTCGTTTAAATCAAGCCCTGGGGGACATCCGTCTATTACGACCCCGAGCGCCTTGCCGTGAGACTCGCCAAAGGTGGTGATCCGAAAGAGTTTCCCGAAGGAATTACCGGGCATGGTAGCTCCTTGTTGACTTTTATTGGTTTCATTTTAATTATCATCTTCAAAATACCAAGGAGAAGGCCCTATGCCCATCTACGAATTCGTCTGTGAAGATTGCGAACACGAGTTTGAGGCCCTGGTGCGAAACCGGGAGGAAGTAGACGATTTACGTTGTCCTAAGTGCAATAGCCCGCGGCTCAAGCGGCTCATGAGCGCCACGGGGGCCATTATTACCGAAGGCGGCGGCTCTGCTAAACCCTCGGTTGAGAGCCACAAATGTGAGACGGGGACCTGCAGCCACATTAATTTGCCGGGGTATTCACGCTAATGAAGGCCATCTGGGCGGGTTTAAACGAGATATTTCAGGAGATAGAGCAGGCCTTCCGGCAGACCAAAAAGAGCTACCCCAAGGAGGTGCGCTGCAGACCCAAATGTACCGATTGTTGTTACGCCCTTTTTGACCTTTCTCTCGCAGAAGCCGCTCTCCTCTTCCACGAATTTCACCGTCAGCCCCGCGCCCTGCGGCGGGCGATTCTCAGACGGGTTGAAAAGTACGAAAAAGCATGGCAACGGCAAAAACCACCCCTGATTACCCCTTTTGTCCTCTCCACCATTAAAATCCGTTGTCCGCTCCTGAACGACCGGGACCTCTGTGATCTCTATACGGCCAGGCCGGCTACCTGTCGCCTTTACGGAATCCCTGTGCAAATTGAAGGGGAAACCTTTGTCTGCGGTTTTTCCGGTTTTGAACCCGGGAAGACCTATCCCACGGTCATTTTTGAAAAAGTTCTGACCAGGCTTGCTGAGCTTTCTGACAAAATTGCCCCGGAGGGAGGCAAGGTTCGGGTGCCGCTGCCGGCGGCGCTAAGGGGTCGTTTCCCCGGAGCCCAGTTCGTCCTGGAGGCGGGCTAAGGCCTCTTCCACCATCTTGGCCTGTTCTAAAGACCCCAGGCCGCGGTAAATCTTGGCTGCCAATTGATAAGCCTCAAGCGCGGTCTCTTTTTCTCCCTGTAAGAGCTTGACGTCTCCGATTCCCGCTAACATGCGGGCCGCCCGGTGGGCGTCCCCGAATTTTTCCGCCAGCTCAAGGACCCGGTAGAGATAAGGGAGGGCCTTTTCGTATTCGTTCATTTTTTTGTAGGTGTAGATGATCTTTTCGGCCATCACCGCGGTCCCGATTTCGTCTCCGAATTCTTCACAGATGTCAAGGGCCATTTTGTAGGGTTTAAGCGCCTTTTTGAAGTTGCCACGCCAGAAATGTATGTCGCCCACTTTTTCTACGGCATTGGCTGCTTCTTTATAAAGTTTATGTTTAAGAAAGATCTTTAAGGCCTCTTCGTAACGTGAAAGGGCATCGAGGCTTCGGCCCTGGGCCCACATGATCTGGGCCTCCTGGTACCACTTTCGGGCCTCAAGAATTTCTTGTTCTTCCGGGCTCAAGGCGGGTTTTTTTTCCTGGCTTTTTTCCTTGGCTTCAGACATAAAGGCTCCTTATGAGAGTTTGGAAATGGCCTCCTGTGCCAGAGAAGCGACGGTGACTTCTTTTAATTCCTGGTTTTCCGGGTCAAAAAAGGCCACGGGGGTGGGGTCAGTACGTAATTTTTCAAGTCTCGGGAGGGCCTCTTTTAGACCGATCAAACCGCAGGCGTAAACCGCCATGGCCCGGGTCTGGGGATCTTCGTCTTCCAAGAACCGGAGCAGCAACAGGGCCGGTTCTCTCCTGATCAGGGCCGCTTCCTTTTCCCCGATACGGGCCAGGGCCCATAGGGCCGCCGGGCGGTATTCTGGATATTTCAAGAAGGCAAAGAGGTTTTTGACGAAAAGACCGAAACGTTCCGGATGGGCCCGGATGATTTCTCCCACGGTCTCAAGGGCCCCCCAGGCCGAAGCCGCGGAATCCGCGCTGGCGTAAATCAACCTTTTTACCAGGTCTGCTATCATTTCCGGACGAGTTTTGAGGACTTCGCTGGCCGCTCGTCCCAGAAGGAGCACCGCCTGCCAGCGCAATTGCGGGTCGGCGTGGTAAAGGAGTTTCTGGTAGGTGCGCAGGTTAAGGGGCTGGTAGCGGCAATGGAGGACAAGCTCTTCGGTCTTCCCTTCCCGGAGTAACCTTTCGGCCTCAAGCCGGCTAAAACGTTTAGGGGTAAATCCCGGGGGAGGGCCTTCTGGCTGGCGGCCCCTTTCAGCCTTGAGTTTGGCGATCTTTTCGGCGGACAGGCCCTGGAGCTCGTCTGCCAGGCGTAAAAAGTAGAGCACCCCGCGGTAGGGAGACCGCTCTCCTGTTTCTTGGATTATTTGGTGGCTTTTCTGATCGTAATGTTCGACTACGTATTCCTGATAATCTTCTTCCGGGGTCAATTCCCAGGCCAGTTCCCAGTTACCGCCGCAGGCCAGTATCAGGGCTTCCATAAAGGCGGCCCCTTGGTTATGGCCGGTTACGTCGCTTACGTAAACCGCGCCGCATTCACAAAAACCGGCGTCAAAATCGGCGAATTGAAAACCCAAGTTTTCCGGCGGGGCAATGAGTCGCCCGCAAAACGGGCAGGTAGCAGGCTTAGCTTTTTGCATGCAGGGCTTCCTGGATCATTTTTTTGAGGCTTTCTTCCACCGGATAGCCCAGCTCTTCGGCCTTTTTCAGGGCCTCGGCGGCCTCTTCTATGTTTCCGGCCTGGTAGTAGGCCACCGCTAAATTGTTATAGGCCATAGAAAATTTGGGGTCTATCTCCAGGGCCTTTTGGCAATATTTGATTGCCTCATCAAAGTTTCCTTCTTCCACGCAGACCGTGGAGAGATTGACCAACACCGGGGGCCAGTCAGGTTTTATTTCAAGGGCCTTCTGATAATACTTTTTGGCCTCTTCCAGCTCGCCCAGATGAAAGTGAATCAGCCCCAGGTTTACCAGGGCCTCCGGTGAGGAGGGGTAGGTTTTAAGGGCTATTTCAAACTGCTTTTTGGCCTCTTCCAGCCGGCCCATCTGGGCCAAAAGGGTGCCGAAATTGATACGTGCTTCGAAATTGGGCGGGTCAAGCTCAAGCAGGCGGACAAACGTCTCGATGGCCTCTTTTAGTTTCCCCGCCTGCCAGTAACCGATGGCCAGGCGGTGGTGGGCAAAGATCGATTTGGGGTTTTCCTTGACTTCTTTTTCCAAAATAGCAAGCTTTTGTTCATCTATCATGTCAGCCTCCTGGGTGAGCTAAAATCTAGCATTTTGAGGATGGTTCGCAAGACAAGTTTAGCGGCTAAAATTTAGCCATGCGCTGTCGAATTTTACTCATTTCCGTTATCGGCTGGCTCTTTCTTTATGCCCTGGCCTGGTATTTTGAACTCACGCTGCCGGCAAGCCTTACCGGGCAGGCCGAGCCCAAGTTGGTCTTTATTCCCTCCGGGACCTCCTTTAAAGACGTGGCCAATCTTCTCAAGCAAGAAGGGATCATCAGAAGCAAGATCGGTTTCACTTTAGAAGCGTACCGCTTGGGGGTGGTCGGAAGCCTTAAGGCCGGCGAATACGAACTTGATCCCGACGATCCCCCGGCAGAGATCCTGCGCACTCTGGCCGAAGGACGCGTGGTAACTTACTTCGTTACCGTCCCCGAGGGCTATAACGTGTACGAGATAGCACGGTTGCTGGATAAAGCCGGCCTTTGTCACCGGGATGAGTTTTTACGCCTGGTAAAAGATAAAAAATTTCTTGCCAGACTTAATTTGCCCGGACCAACCGCCGAGGGTTTCCTCTTTCCCGACACCTACGCCTTTAGTAAAGGGCTTAGCTGCCAGGCCATCATCGCCACCATGGTGAAACGTTTCTGGGAGGTGTGGCGAGAATTCGCCCCTCGGGCCCAAGAGCTGGGTTTAAGCGTTAAAGACGTGGTGACGCTGGCTTCCATCGTGGAAAAGGAGGCCGTTTTGCCTAGGGAAAGACCCCTGATAGCCGGGGTCTTCTGGAACCGCTTAAAAAAAGGGATGCCCCTTCAGGCGGATCCCACGGTACGCTACGCCACCAAAAAGTTTTACCGACGTTTACGCAAGAGGGATTTGCGGGTGCGAAACCCTTACAATACCTACCTTTATCGGGGCCTTCCTCCGGGGCCCATTTGTAACCCCGGCCGGGATTCTTTAAGGGCGGTTTTATACCCTGCTAAGACCAAATATCTCTATTTTGTGGCCAAAGGAGACGGTAGCCACCACTTTTCTCGCACTTTGGCGGAACACGAACGGGCGGTTGATCTTTATCAACGTCGCCGTTCCTGGAAAAGGAGGCCAAAAAGTCTTAAGTTATGGCCAGAAGGTAAAGAGGGAGGCAAAAATGGCGGCACGCAAAAAGACCACCCAGGCGCCCAAGGCCCAGGCAGAAAAAGCCCAGGCAGAAAAAGTCCAGGAGGAGAAAGGCCAGGAAACCAAGCCCCAAAAGGCCTCAAAACGGGAGATCCCACCTGAAGTAATTGAGCGGGTAAAGAAGCTCAGGGAAGAGATCGAATACCACAACTACCGCTATTACGTCCTGGATTCCCCGGTGATCTCTGACGCCGAATATGACGCCCTCATGCGGGAACTTAAGGAACTGGAGGCCAAGTACCCTGAACTTATCACCCCGGATTCTCCCACCCAGCGCGTGGGTTACCCTCCGGCCAAGGAGTTCCGTCAGGTAGAACACGCCGAACCCATGCTTTCTCTGGATGACGCCTTCAGCGAAGAAGAGGTGCGGGAATTTGACAAAAGGGTAAAACGCCTCCTTGGTCTGCCTGAGGACGCCAAAATAGAATACACCGTCGAGCCCAAGATGGACGGTCTGGCGGTGGAGCTGGTTTACGAAAACGGTGTCTTCACCGTGGGTTCTACCCGGGGAGATGGCTATGTGGGGGAAGACGTAACCAACAATTTAAAGACCATCAAGTCCATTCCCCTGCGCCTGCGGCCCCTTACCGAAGACGCTCCTCCGGTCCCCAAACGTCTTGACGCCCGCGGTGAGGTTTACATGGAAAAGGAAAAGTTTAAACAGCTAAACGAAGAACGGTTGCGGCGGGGCGAGCCTCCCTTTGCCAACCCCCGTAACGCCGCCGCCGGTTCCCTGCGCCAGCTGGACCCCAACGTTACCGCTCAACGCCCGCTAGACATCTTCTTTTACGGGGTCGGTAAGGTGGAGGGCCATGAATTTAAGACCCAATGGGAAATTTTGACCACGCTGCCCAAATGGGGCCTTAAGACCAACCCTCATTGCCGTTTGGTGAAGGGGATCGAGGAGGCCATTTCTTACCACCATGAGATGGAGAAGAAAAGGGAGGAGCTTCCCTACGAGATAGACGGCATAGTCATCAAGGTCAATGACCTTTCCCTTTGGGAAAAGCTTGGTACCAAGGCCCGGAGTCCTCGTTACGCCCTGGCCTACAAGTTTGAGCCCACCCAGGTGACCACCCAGGTCCTTGACATCGTACTCCAGGTGGGGCGGACCGGGGCGGTCACACCGGTAGCGGTACTAAAGCCGGTCAAGGTAGGAGGGGTAATCGTTTCCCGGGCTACCCTGCATAACGAAGATGAGATCCGGCGCAAGGACATCCGGATCGGAGATTGGGTACTGGTGCAGCGGGCGGGAGACGTGATCCCGGAAGTGGTGATGTCCATTAAGGAGCGGCGCACGGGCAAGGAAAAACCTTTTGTCATGCCCAAGACCTGCCCGGTGTGCGGCAGCCCCTTGGTGCGCAAACCTGGGGAGGCAGTGTGGCGGTGTCCCAACAAGAATTGTTACGCCCAGCTGGTACGGCACCTGCAACACTTTGCCAGCCGAAACGCTATGGACATCGAGGGCCTGGGAGAGCAGGTGGCCAAGGCCCTGGTGGATGCCGGTCTGGTACGGGACGTAGGGGATCTCTATTACCTCACCGTGGAAGACCTGCTTCAGCTACCGGGTTTTGCCTTAAAGAAGGCCAAAAATCTCTACGAAGCTATTCAGCGCAGCAAGAAGACCACGCTGGCCCGTTTTCTTTACGCCCTCGGTATCCGGCACGTGGGTGAAGTGGTGGCCCAGATCCTGGCCGAACACTTCAAGAGCCTTGATAAACTCATGAACGCCTCCATGGCTGATCTCATGGCCATCCCCGGGATCGGCCCGGAAGTGGCGCGCAGCGTAGTGGAGTTTTTCCGCAACGAAAGAAACCGCAAGACCATCGAAAAGTTGCTTAAAGCCGGTATCGAATTTGAAGACGTAAAAGAGGAAGCCAAGGAAAAACCTCTTAAAGGGCTTACCTTCGTCTTTACCGGGGCGCTCAAGAGCATGACCCGGGACGAAGCCAAGAAGAAAGTCATGGCCCTTGGGGGGCGGGTGGCCTCAGACGTCTCCCGTAACGTGGATTACGTGGTGGTGGGCGAAAAACCTGGTTCCAAATTCCAGCGGGCCCAGCGGCTGGGCCTCAAGATCATAAACGAAGACGAGTTTCTCAAGATGATAGGGGAAAAATAAAGGCCGGGCCCGTTTGGGGCCCGCCCTTAAGACCCATAGAAAAATATGGGTTCCACCAGTTTTACTCCGCCTTCAGCCACCGCTTCTAAGGCCTTTTCAAAGAGTTCATCCGGCACTTTGAAAATCAGGATCGCCGAGTCTCTACCCCCTACGAAGGCGTATGTGTAATCGATATTGATATCCGCCTCGGTAAGGAGTTTGACCACCTGGTAAAAGCCGCCTGGTTGGTCCGGGACTTCCACGGCAAAGACGTCCTGTTCTTTAACGGTAAAGCCGGAGGCGGAAAGTACCGAACGGGCCTTTTCGGGGTTGTCCACTACCAGCCGTAAAATGCCGAATTCTGCGCTTTCGGCCAGCGCCAGGGCCCTAATATTGACCTTGGCTTCGGCCAGGACCTGGGTTACCTCCTTGAGTCTGCCCTTGCGGTTTTCCAAAAAGATAGAGAGTTGTTTGATAGCGTATTTGGCACGCATAACCAAGGCCTCCTTAAGAGATGTCTTTTAATTCTCGGCGATCCACCACCCGTTTGGCCTTACCCATGGAGCGCTCAAGGGTTTTGGGTTCTACCAGTTTGACCCGCGCCCGCAAAAACAGCGCGTTGGCCAGTTCCTCTTCGAGCTTGCGTTTAAGATTTTCCAGGGCACCAATGTCTCCGGTAAAGACCCGTTCGTCCACTTCCACCCAGACTTCAAGCACGTCCAGGACCCCTCGTTTATCCACTACGATCACGTAGTTGGGGGTCAAGCCTTCTACCTGGGTGAGCACGTGTTCTACCTGGGAGGGGAAGACGTTTACGCCGGAGACGATGAGCATATCGTCGCTGCGTCCCACCACGCGCCCCATCCGGATGATGGTACGTCCGCATTTGCAAGGGGCCTTATAAAGGCTGGCGATATCTTTGGTGCGGTAACGGATAAGGGGAAGACCCTGTTTGGTGAGGGTGGTAAAGACCAGTTCTCCTTCTTCTCCTTCAGGGAGTGGCTGGCCGGTTTCCGGGTCAATGATTTCAGGCAAAAAATGGTCCTCAAAGATGTGGAGTTCACCTTCGGGGCAACTGGCTGCTACCCCCGGACCGATTATTTCCGAAAGGCCGTAAGCCTCAAAATATTTGAGCCCCCAGGCTTCGGCCACCGCCTTGCGCAGACCCTCTGAAGCCGGCTCCGCCCCGAAAAAGCCGGCACGCAAGAGAAAGTCCTTCTGGGGGTCAAATCCCTCTTCCTGGGCCACTTCCGCCAGGTGTAAGGCGTAGGAAGGGGTGCAGCAGAGGATGGTGGCCCCAAAGTCTTTGAGCAACATGAGCTGGCGTTTGGTAAAGCCGACACTGGATGGAACCACCGCCGCTCCCACGGCCTCAGCCCCGTAATGGAAGCCAAGCCCCCCAGTAAAGAGGCCGTAGCCATAGGCGTTGTGGACCACGTCTCCCGGGCCTACCTCCGCCATCTTGTAGGTGCGGCACATGACCTCGGTCCACACCCGCATATCG
This sequence comes from Thermodesulfobacteriaceae bacterium, assembly GCA_015494065.1. GTDB lineage: Bacteria > Desulfobacterota > Thermodesulfobacteria > Thermodesulfobacteriales > Thermodesulfatatoraceae > Thermodesulfatator. The sequence continues at coordinate 15,700 of WGCA01000030.1, forward strand.
TTTTCCGTATAACCCACCACCGTAGGTTTACCGGTGGTGCCGGAAGAAGAATGTATTCTTACGATCTGGCTTAGGGGGACGGCAAAGAGACCGAAGGGATAATGGTCCCTTAGGTCTTGCTTTACGGTGAAAGGCAGTTCTTTGAGGTCCGAAAGGCTCTTGATGTGGGCTGGTTTTAGGCCCAGCTCGTCGAATTTTTTACGGTAAAAAGGGACTAAATGGTAAACCCGCTCAACGGTATCGCGCAGTCTTCTTAACTGGAGTGCTTCGATCTCTTCCCGGGGAAGATAATCTTTTTTGCGCCAGTCCATGCTCAAGCCTCCTTTGATGCCTTTTGAAAGGCTCTTAGCGCAAAAGGCCCCAAAACACAAGCACGCCCGGAAGGGCTCTTGTGTCTAATCTTCCAAGGTGGAAGTGTCCCCCTCAGGAAGCCCTAATTCCCGGGCACGGAGTAAGCGGCGCATGATTTTCCCGCTCCGGGTCTTGGGCAGCTTGTCCACGAAAGCTACTTCGGAAGGGGTGGCGATGGGCCCTAGTTCTTTGCGCACGTGTTGGACGATGCTTTTGCGCAGGCCCTCGGTGGGTTCCTTTCCGGCGCGCAGGACCACAAAGACCTTGATTCGTTCTCCTTTGATCTCGTCAGGTAGCCCGATAGCAGCCGCTTCCGCCACCGCCGGGTGGGAGACCAGGGCCGATTCGAGGTCCGCGGTGCCGATCCGATGCCCGGCCACGTTTAAAACGTCATCAGCCCGCCCGAGCACGGCAAAATAGCCGTCTTCGTCGCATACCGCGATATCTCCCGTTTTGTAGCAACCGGGTATTTCGTTCCAGTATGATTCGTAGCGTTCCGGATTGTTATAGACGGTGCGCATCATGTAGGGCAGGGGCTGACGTAAAACCAGGTAGCCTCCTTGGCCTGCTGGCAACGGGTTGCCCTGTGCGTCGACCACGTCGGCAACCACTCCGGGCAGGGGCTTTCCGGCAAAACCCGGTTTGGTGGGCAGGACCGGCATAGTGCCGAGGACCGGACCAGCCACTTCGGTCTGCCAGAAGTTATCGATACAGTAACCTTTGTTTTCCAAGATTACCTCCTGGGCAAAGCTCCAGGCCTCTGGGTTTAAGGGTTCTCCAGCGCAGGCCAGGATCCGTAAAGTGGAACGGTCGTACTTTTTGATGTGTTCCTCTCCAAACCGCATAAACATACGCAGCGCCGTCGGAGCGGTAAACATCACCGAAACCCCGTATTTCTGGACCTTTTCCCATATCACCCCGGGGTGGGGATAATCCGGGGCCCCTTCTCTTATGAGCACCGTGGCGCCGGCGCAAAGGGGACCGTAAACGATGAAGGAGTGTCCCACAATCCAGCCGATGTCAGAGGTGGACCAATACACATCCTGGTCTTTAATGTCATAAAAGGCCTTGGTTAGATAATAAGTACCTACCATGTAGCCCCCGTGCACATGTACCACTCCTTTGGGTTTACCGGTGGTCCCGGAGGTGTAAAGGATGAAGAGGGGGTCTTCGGCATCCATTATTTCGGGAGGACAACGGTGTGAATGGGCCCGTAACAGTTCCCAGAAATCTACTTCCCATTCCTCAAGTTCAATGGGCGGGGTGGTTCTGCGGTGCACGATAACCTTTTCCACAAAATCAAGCCCTTCCAAGGCTTCGTCCACCACCGCTTTGAGCCGGACTACTTTTCCACGGCGGTAAGTGACGTCGGAACAGACAACCAATTTGGCCTGGCAGTCTTCTATGCGAGATTTCAAGGCCCCAGCCCCCATCCCGGCGTAGACCACGGAGTGGATGGCTCCGATGCGGGCGCAGGCCAGCATGGCGATAATACCCTCAATGGTGAGCGGCATGTAAATGACTACCCGGTCTCCCTTTTTGATTCCTAGGGACTTAAGGCCGTTGGCAAACTGGTTTACCCGGTCCCTGAGCTGGCCGTAGGTGCCTACCTGTTCTTCCCCTTCTTCCGAGAGCCAGATGATGGCCACTTTATTGCGCCGCCAGGAGTCGGCGTGGCGGTCAAGGGCGTTTAGGGTGATGTTGGTCTTTCCTCCTACAAACCAGCGGTGGTAGGGAAGATTGATTTCGCGCACCTTTTGCCAAGGTTCAACCCAGAGGAGTTCGTTGGCAATCTGCCCCCAGAAACCTTCGGGATCCCTGATAGAATAAGCGTAGACGGAATCATAGTCTTTGATGAAGGCCTTTTCCACCACGTTGGATGGGGGGTCAAATTTGAAGTCCCTTTTTAAAAGGTGTTCGATCTGGGCGTCGTATTGGGCCATCGCTTCCTCCTTTCGTGGATGGTATGGGCTATAATAGTTTGATCTGCGTGAGGTGTCCATCAAGTGGCAGATAGACTTTTGCAACTTTACTGGTTGAGCCAGGTTCTGACCACACCCCTTCTTTTAGGCTCTCAGCTTAAAAGGCGCAGGTGGCGTCTTTTACGAGCCAGATTTGCGCCACCCTCTATTGTCCACCCCAAGGTCATCTGGGTGCATACCTTGTCGGTGGGAGAGGTAGAGGCTGCGCTTCCCTTGCTTAAGGCCTTAAAAAAGGGGCTACCAGATTATTTTTTGTTGTTTACCGTGACCACGGCGGCAGGTTTTAACCACGCGCAAAAGAGGGCTTCCTTGGTGGATCTGCTCTGGCCAGGACCGCTTGACTGGTGGCCGGTGGTGCGCCGCTATCTCAGGGCCTTTCATCCCCAAGCTTTTATCCTGGTAGAATCTGATCTCTGGCCCGGCCTCCTTTGGAGCCTTAAAAGAAAAGGGGTCCCCCTCATCTGGGCTAACGCCGCCTTTTCTTCCCACTCGGCCCGGAGGCTGAAAAAGCTCAAATTTCTGGCTCCCTTTCTCCTTGGCCCCTTTGATTACGTGGCCGCCGCCAGTAAGGGAGACGCCCAGCGGCTGGCCGCCTTTTTGCCGCCTGAAAAAATTAGCTATTTCGGGAACCTAAAATGCGAGGTGCCGCGCCCCTCAGACCAAAAAGTTGCTTCCCTTAAAAAGGAACTGGAACCCTTCCTCAAAAGACCCGTTCTGATAGCCGGCTCCACCCACGCCGGTGAGGAAGAGGTCATTCTGGCGGCCTATAAAGAACTAAAAAAAGGCAGTCTCATCCTTTGCCCCCGCCACCCGGAACGGGCCAAAGCCGTAAAGACCCTGGTCGAGAGGGAAGGGTTGAGGGTCTGTCTGCGCACCAGTCCCCAACCAGCAGAGGTGATGGTGGTGGATACGCTTGGCGAATTAAAGGCCCTTTACGCGCTGGCTGATCTGGCCTTTGTAGGGGGAACCCTGGTCCCTGTTGGCGGACACAATCTTCTGGAACCCCTGGCCTGGGGGCGCCCCATCCTGGTGGGGCCGTATCTTGAAAGTGTGGTGGATATCGCCCAGTCGCTGAAAAAGGAAGGGGTGTTATTAGAGGTGGCAAGCCAGGAGGAATTGGCCCGTTCCTGGAGGTATGTTTTGGAACACCTTTGTCCCTTACAAAAAAAGGCTGCTATTTTGTACCAAAAAAATAAAAATATATCTGCGAAATATGTTAAACTTCTTAAAAAAGTGTTAACAAACCAGGGTGAAGAATAAAAATAGGCCTTTTTCAGGGGTGCACCCAGGCATTTTTTGCGTTAAAGCTCTTGACAAAGCACGCAAATCCGTATAGTTATCGAGTCAAAATTGCATTAAACGGGGTGGCTAAAATTTGGCTTCTCCTGTGGGCCCACCCCCTCAGTCTCCACCCTCAGACGACCAGATACCCACCTCCATCCCTCAATTTGGCCCACAGGAGGGCCCTTCTATTTTAAGGCGGCGGCGATGGTGATCCCGGCGTAAACGGTTTTGGGAATGAGGAGTGTGCCCCCTTCTGAAGAAAGGAGGGCACAGGGTTCCGCAACGCCGGGGACGTTTAAGGCCTTCCGGGCACAAGAAGGGGAAGGGGGGTTGGTTTTTCGCAAGGCCTCTTCTGAAAAGAATTTGACTTCTGCGCCCAATTTTTCGGCCAGTTTCCAGACGGCCGGGTTTTTTTGTCTCTTCTTAAGGGTAGCAATGGATCTTACGGCCTCTGGGGAGATTTTTCTTTCCTTCAAAAATTTTAGCACTTTAGAGGTCAAATCCTTCTCTTTGTCGTGGAAACCGAGGCCCAGGTAAAGGGCCTTCACCACCAAATGGGGTTTTTTGTAAGTTAGATTCTGGTAGGTCAGAATGAGGTCTGCTTCTTCCGGACAGGAGGCCAGGCGCATAGGGGAGGGGGGTGTACGCTTAAGGGGCGGGACGCAAAAGACCTTTAAACTTTTTTCTTTTAGGAATTTGCTTTGTAATTTTTTAAGGATCTGCCAGTCTTTTATGAGGGCCCCGCAGGAGGAAAGCCATGAATCAAGGGCGGGGAGGTGGTGCTGGTCCGAGGCGGTGGTTATTACGGGGATGGCCCCGATCTTTTCCGCCACCTCCTGGGCCCAGGCGTTGGCGCCACCAAGGTGCCCTGAGAGGAGACTTATGACGAAGTTTCCTTGCTCGTCTATCACCAGGACCGGTGGGTCCACGCTTTTGTGTCGCAGGTAAGGGGCCACCGTTCTTACCGCAATACCGCAGGCCCCGATAAAAATGAGCGGGATCCTTTCGGCAAAGGCCCTTTTTACTTCCTCCCTGTCGAAGGGTCTTTTTTCCCCTAACCCTGCGGCGACCAATTTTTCGGCCAAAAGGCGGCCTTCTTCCGTTATCCAGAGGATCAAGCCCTTCATGGGAGGTAGGATTTTACCGTATGAAGGTCTATCTGGTGGAAGACAAAGGCGTAAAAGGCCAGGTGCAGGAGAAGCCAGCACCAGCCCGGTATTTTAAAGGAGATTTCCGGCGGGGAAGCTTCCTTTTCCCAGGTTCGGCCGCCCCGAAAAATGTTGATAAAATTCATCATTACGTAGCATTCCACCGCAAAGGGAGGAAACCCAAGGAACCCGAGCACCGGCATCTCAAAGAGTTTTACGCGCCCCACCCAGGGGACGGTGTAGACCCATTTGCTGGTAGCCCAGAAATTCCAGAATTCCCAGAGAAAGCCGCAAATAAGCCCTGATAGGAGGAGCAAATAAAACTTCCTCAAAGAACCCTTCTGCCAGTCGTTCAGGAGGGAAGGGGCCTTTAGGGCGTGGTTTATGGGCTCAAGCAGGAAGATGAAGCAGCCCCAGACCAGAGGGAAAAAGTATTTTGGGTAAGCTAGGGGAAGGGCCAAAGACAAAATGCCTAGGAGTGATAATAATGGATAGAGTTTACGGGGCTCTTTTAGGGGTTTTGCGGAACCGCTTTCCAAAATACGGTAGGCGAGCAGCAACTCATAGGTTTCAAAAAGACCGGGGAGGACCGTTCCGTAAGAAATGAAATAACCGAACCAGCGCGCCGGGGTCGAAGAGATAATGTTTACGTAATGCCAGTTTTTAAGAAACAGGTTGAACCATTCAAATATCAGCCAGAGGAAGGTAGACCAGGGGATCAGGATTAGGAATTCCCTTGTGCGGTCAACGATAAGGGAATTCCCGGTCTTCCTTTTGACCAGCCAGTCTACCAAGAAGATGTAAGGCCACCACGCAAAGCAGTAAAACCACTTGCCGATAAAACTGTAGCCGGTAAAGAGAAGGATCTCTGAGGCGAGCAAGACCAGAAAGGCGATGGGACCATACCATTTAACAAACATGGCCGTTTTGGCTAAAGAGTACCTTGGCCCGGTTTAAGGTCTTTTTGACCTGTTCTTTCACCTGTTTGGGCCAATTATTTAATTCCTCACAGGTGATGGGATAGACGCGAATATCATCTGACCTTTTTGCAGGTGGATAATAAAGATCCAAACGGTCGAAATAAGAAAGGGGGCTTGTTGTTATCAACAAAAGGATATCTTTCTTTTCCGTCGTAGAAGTGGGCAGGAGATACGCGGCCTTAACTTCTTCTTTTTCTCGCCACGAAGAAAGGAGTTCATCAAGGATTTTGTCGCTCATGTTCAATAAAATAGCCTTTCTAATAGGCAAAGCAAGGGATCTAGGTTTGGTCTTTCTTGACGATGCTTTAAACGACATTACTTTTTTCCGTGAAACCTTAAAGGGTGGGCGAGAATGGCCAAGGATTATTACAAGATTTTGGGGGTCCCAAGGAACGCAACCCAAGAAGAGATTAAAAAGGCTTACCGGCGGTTGGCCCTTAAGTATCATCCTGACCGCAACAAGGGCAATAAAGAGGCCGAGGAAAAATTTAAAGAAATCAACGAGGCTTACGCCGTCCTTTCTGATCCGGAAAAAAGGCGGCAGTACGATCAGTTTGGTTCCACCGAGTTTCACCGCCGTTACACCCAGGAAGACATTTTTAAGGACTTTGACTTCGAGCGCATTTTTAGAGATCTGGGCATAGGTTTTGACCTGGGCAGCTTTTTCGGTTTTAAGGGCGGGGCCCGGCGGGGCCGCAGCTTTCATTTCGACCTGGGAGACCTCTTCAGCCAGGTGTTTGGCACCTCTCCTGAAGAGGATTGGTTTGGAGAGGAGAGGGTTAAGAGCCGTCGCCGGGAGTATCAGGATTTTTCTGCTACCGGCGACGTGGTGCTGGAATTGCCGGTCTCTCTGGAGGAAGTGGCCCAAGGGGCGGAAAAGATCATCTCGGTGGCCCCCACAGGGAAACCAGAACGCCTCCGGGTAAAAATTCCTCCGGGAATCGAGGAAGGCCAGAAGCTCCGCATCAGGGCCCAGGGGGCCTATCGTCCCGACGGGCGTCGGGGTGACCTCTTACTTCAGATCAAGATAGAGGAACACCCGATTTTTGAGCGCCAGGGCCAGGACGTGCTCTGCAAGAAGGAAATCTCTATCAGCGAGGCCGTCTTTGGGACCACCGTTGAGGTCCTTACCCTCTACGGTAAAAAGCTCAAGGTGAAAGTGCCTCCCGGGACCAAGGGCGGGGCCAAATTACGTCTTAAAGGTCTGGGGCTTCCGGGCAAAGACGGCCGCAAAGGGGATCAGCTGGTGGAGATCCAGATCCGCGTTCCCAAACCGGAGACCTTGACCAAAGATGAGGAGAAGATCTTTAAACGGCTCAGGGAACTAGGCCATTAACCGACCACGGAACCCAGCTTGAAGATGGGCAGATAAAGGGCTACGATGATGCCCCCGATAACCCCGCCCAGAAAGACTATCATGACTGGTTCAATCATCTGGGAGAGGGCGTCCACCGTCATGTCCACCTCTTCTTCAAAGAAGTCGGCAATTTTGTCGAGCATTTTCTCCAGCACCCCGGTAGACTCCCCCACCGAGACCATCTGGATCACCATATAGGGGAAAATGCCACTTTTGGCCAAGGGATCAGCGATGGATTGCCCTTCTTTGACCCCTTGTCTTACCTGGTAAATGGCCCGTTCCACCACCACGTTGCCGGCGGTTTTGGCGGCGATGGTTAAGGCGTCAATGATGGAAACTCCGCTTGAAATCAGGGTACTTAAGGTGCGGGAAAAGCGGGCTACCGCCACTTTACGCAAGAGGTTGCCGAAGAGGGGGAGCTTGAGGAGCAAGGCGTCTATTTGGAGGCGCCCCTTTTCCGTTCGGTAATAGCGCTTTAACAAAAAGACGAAGATCACGGTGCCTACCAGGAAAAACGGAAAATATTTTTTGGTGAGCCGGCTCATTTCGATAACCATTTGGGTGGGGAGGGGCAGGGCCTGGCCCATTTCTCCGAACATCTTTTCGAAGGTCGGCACCACAAAGACCATAATGATGGCCAACACGATGGTGGTGACGGTCAGGACGATGGCCGGGTAAATCATGGCCTTTTTGACTTTTCCTTTGAGGGCCAGAGATTTTTCCATATAAAGGGCCAACCTCTTAAGGGTAGCGTCCAGGTTTCCGCTGGCTTCACCGGCGCTGACCATGTGGTAATAAAACCGGTCAAAGATTTTGGGATACTGCTTCAGGGCTTCGGCAAAAGGGGTCCCTTCCTCCACGTTTTGCTTGATTTTGAAGATTATCTCTTTGAAATAAGGGTTTTTTTGCTGGTTGGCCAGGGAATCCAGGGCCTGTACCAGGGGAAGGCCGGCCTCTAGCATGGCTGCCAGTTGCCGGGTAAAAACCACTACTTCTTTGGCCTTTACCTTTTTAGGGGTGGAAAGCCGGGCCAGGAGCCCGCTTCCCTTTGGTTTTATCTGGACCGGGATTATTTTTTGGCGCCTTAATTTGATGCGAACGATTCTTTCATCGCTGGCCTCAAGCGTCCCTTTTACCGTGTCCCCGGAGAGGGTTTTCCCCACCCATTCGTATACCGGCATAAAACTTCCCCTTCTGTTTTTTATAAATATTCGGTCCTTTAGAAGGGGAAGTTTATTTTCTTTAACGGCCGATCCAGTAGTTAGGGGCTTCTTTGGTGATAATGACGTCGTGCACGTGGCTTTCTCTGAGGCCCGCCGGGGTAATACGTACGAAACGGGCCTTGCGGCGCAACTCTTCAATGTTGCGACACCCGCAATAGCCCATGCCTGAGCGCAGACCGCCAATAAGCTGAAAGATCATATTGGAGACTGGACCGCGGTAAGGGACTCGCCCTTCCACTCCTTCCGGGACGAATTTGGCCGGAGAAGTCCCCTTCTGGAAATATCTTTCCGCACCGCCCTTAGCCATCGCCCCTAAGGAACCCATGCCCCGGTAAACTTTATAGGTTCGGCCTTCGTAGAGGATCATCTCCCCAGGGGCTTCGTCTGTACCGGCAAAGAGGGAGCCTATCATTACGGCGTGGGCCCCGGCGCCGATGGCCTTGGTGATGTCGCCGGAAAACTTGATGCCCCCGTCGGCGATCACCGGGATGTCGTATCTATTGGCCACCACCGCGCTGTTATGGATGGCTGAAAGTTGGGGCACCCCCACCCCGGCTACGATTCGAGTGGTACAGATGGAACCTGGCCCCACCCCAACCTTGATACCGTCGGCCCCGGCCTTTATCAGGGCTTCAGCCCCTTCGGCCGTGGCGATGTTGCCTGCGATGAGTTGGCAGTCGGGGAAATGGGCCTTGATGTCTTTTATGGCTTCGATGACGTTTTTGGAATGACCGTGGGCCGAATCGATGACGATAACGTCACAGCCCACCTTCAAGAGGGCCTCTACGTGGGCCAGCCTTTCCGGGCCCACCCCCAC
>WGCA01000031.1 GCA_015494065.1 Thermodesulfobacteriaceae bacterium
AATAAGATTCACTACCTCACCGATTTCAAGCGTGCGTTGACCAAGGTCGTGGGTCATACGTTGGACTTGCTGAATTTCTTGTTCTGCTTCGCGGACAATTTGATCTGATTGGGAAGTATTTTGGGAGATTTCACCGATAGCGTTTTGCATTGTTGAATGCTCTTTTCTTCCCGAAAGAGGGTGACAAAATTGGGCCTTGCCGAAAAATCTTCCCTTTTTTGAACCTCACTCAAAAAGTTGGCGATCTGCGAATAGAAACGCCCAAGGTGGGTAAAGATGAAAAAATAAATTCATAAGCGCGCGTATCTCCTTTGCGAAGGGCAAATACTAAATCAGCCTTACTCAGCATTTTATCAATTTGTTCTTCTATCGCAGCTAATTTTTGGCTTTCTAGGCCATATTCAGTCAGTTTTTTGAGATGGGCAAGCTTTTCCCTTAGTTTTTGGATTTGTTGCTGAAACATCTGACGTTCGTCAGACTCCCATCCGATAAGATAATCGTTTACCGCCATGGAGGCTTCATATAAAGCGTTTTTGGCTTCAAATACCGTAAAAATCTTTTCACCACTTAATTCATCGGCTTCTTTTAGAGAAGAAAAAAAGAAAAAACTCAAAACAATATAAAAAATCAAAGGAACCAAAAGAAAAGGTTTCAGGATTAAGAATCTGATTATCTGATATTCAAAGATTTAATATCGCTTTAAAGGGATTTTAAGCGACTAACTTGCTAAATATTTCCTAGTCATTTTGTCGAATTGTAGCTTAAAATGGCAACGTTAAGATCATTTTTTTTAAGCGTTGAATTAATGGAAGGAGTTACCAAGAAAGATTAATAGGTCAGGCGGCAGATGAAGAAGGCTGCTACTACCCCTACGAAATCGGCAAAAAGGGCGGCCCATACCGCGTAACGGGGGTCTTTTATACCCACCGCCCCAAAATATACCGCCAGCACGTAAAAGGTGGTCTCGGTTGAACCCTGAATGGTGGAGGCCAGGTAGGCCGCAAAACTATCCGGGGCTCGGGCCACCAGCTCGCTCATCAGACCAAAGGCCCCAGAGCCCGAAAGGGGCCTTAGAAGCGCCACCGGCAAGACCTCGGCGGGAAAACCTATGGGCTCGGTAACGGGCTTCAGCAGGGATGCCAAAACCTCAAAGGCCCCCGAGGCCCGAAACAGGCCCACCGCCACCAGGATCATGACCAGAAAGGGGATGATACGCACCGCTACCTTAAAGCCTTCTTTGCCCCCTTCACAGGCGGCCTCGTAGACCGGGACCCCGCGCCAATACCCAAAAGCCAGGAGGAATATCATGAGCAAGGGCACTATCCCGAAGGAGACGGCTTCTTTTAAAGTTTGAGTGGAAGGGGTTTGCCAGAACATCTTTCCAAAACCAAACAATAGGAGCAAAACGCTTCCCAGGATCACCGCCTTTTCCCAGGAAGGGAGCTGGTAGGTCAGGGAGAGGGTTTCTTGAGGGGTTTCTTTTTTTTCCGCCAAAGCTTCGAGGCACACGGGAGCGGGTTCCGGGCCGTAGAGGCGGGCCAAAAACTTGGCCGCCGCCACTGCCGCAACGGTGGAACAGGTCGTGGCAAAAAGGGTGGGCAGGATGATAGCCGCAGGCTCAGAAGCCCCGGCCGCCGCCCGGACCGCAATAACCCCAAGCGGCAGAAGCGTCACGTTGGAAGTGTTAATGGCCAGAAAAAGACACATGGCGTCGGTGGCCCGGTGCGGATGGGGGTTTAGTTTCTGCAGCTCTATCATGGCCTTGATTCCCAGAGGGGTAGCCGCGTTACCAAGCCCCAGGGCGTTAGCCGAAAGGTTAAGCACCATGGCGCTCATCGCCGGGTGTTCTGGGGGCACGTTAGGGAAAAGCTTTACCAAGACGCCGCGTACCGCCCGGGCGATAAGGACCAAAAGCCCGCCTTCCTCCGCCACTTTGACCAGGCCAAGCCACAGGGTCATGGCCCCTATCAGCCCAAGGGCCAGGTTGACGGCCAGCTTAGCGGATTCAAAGGAACTCTTGGTGGTCTCGGCCAGGTTTCCGGAAAAGACGGCACACACCACCGCCGCCAGGATGAGATAAAACCAGATACGATTCATTACCGCCGGTTTATGCATGGGCTATTCTTTCCGGAAGCTGATTGATGAGGCTTGCCAGATAAGCGGCCCCAAACCCGTTGTCGATGTTGACCACCCCGACCCCCGGGGCGCAGCTGTTAAGCATGGCAAGCAAAGGAGCCAGGCCCTTAAAATGCGCCCCGTAGCCGGCACTGGTGGGTACCGCGATTACCGGAACGTCCACCAGCCCAGCCACTAGACTGGCGAGCGCCCCTTCCATACCTGCTACACAAATGATAACCCGGGCAGCTTTTAACTTTTCAAGTTCAGCCAAGAGCCGGTGCACCCCCGCCACCCCGACGTCTGCCAGGACTTCCACCCGGTTTCCCAAAAATTCGGCACAAAGCCTGGCCTCTTCCACCACGGGAAGATCCGCCGTCCCACCACTTAAGATGAGGATAAGGCCGCGTCTTTCCCTTTCTTCTTCGGGAGAGATGAAAAGAAGCCTTGCCTTTTCGTAATAGCGGGCCTTGGGATAGGCCTCAACCAGGCGCTTTCCCGTCTCCGGCGCCAGCCTGGTCACCAAAACCGGAGCCTTTTGGGCCAGAAACGAACGTAAAATACCTTCCAGCTGCTCGTAAGTCTTACCCGGGCCGTAGATGACCTCAGGAAAATGTTTACGCAAGGCCCGGTGGTGGTCCAGGCGGGCAAAACCCAGGTCCTCAAAGGGCAAAAAACTCAGTTCCTCTTCGGCCTCGGCGGGGGAAAGCTCCCCCCGGGCCACCTTCTCCAGGATTTCTCTTATTTTCTTCATGCCGGAAGCATCTTATAGAAAAGGCCTTTTAAATAATCCAGTTGTTGCCGGTATTGTTCTTCGAGTTGGCCTTTTATCTTACGCCATTCCTCCTGAAATTTGGGCTGCATTTCGATATCTACCTTGATCTGTTCGCCGTACTGTTCTTTAAGGGCCTCTTCTACCTCAGAAAACTGGGCCTTAAATTGCTGTTTAAACTGTTCGTAAATTTGTTTTTGCTGTTGATAAAAGAGAAGAAGGAGCTTTTTGATTTCGGCGGTCAGTTGTTTGACCTGGGGAAAAGAGGCAAAGACCTGTTCAAGCCCCAGCAAGGCCCTTTCAATCTCCGCGATGGCGTGCTCATCCCTGGGGAAGACGATATTGCGCACCAGGGTATCCACCACCCCCCGGAGTATCAGGGGTTTATCTTCCGGTTTGACGGCCGCCAGGGCTTTTACGAGGCTGAAATCCTTTTCATTAAGGAATTTAGCGGCCAGCCTCCGGCCTTCCTTTATGAGTTCTTCCCTTCTCAACTCTTCTTTTGAAGCCTTGCCCAGCTTTTCTACCTTTTCCAGCACTATCTCAAGGGTGCTTTTTATTTCCTCCCCCATCGGGCCCCCCTCCTAAAAAATTTTGCACTTAGAAGATTAGTAGTCCCCGGGGCTTAGTCAATAAAAAGTCGGTTCAATAAAGCCTTGTCTCCTCCCTAAGCTTTGGTAGGGTATGGAGGATGAAACGTTTGAGAGAGGCCCTTGAGAAAAGCCGCTCCCTCAGGATGCTAAGGAGACTGACCCTTTTTGGGGCCGGCATGTTGGCGGCCTGGCTGGTCTTAAAAATAAAGCAAAAATGAAATATTTTTGGGCAACCTTTCTGGCGATCTTTCTGGCTGAACTGGGAGACAAGACCCAGCTCGCCACCCTCATTTTGGCAAGCAAAAGTCAACATCGCTTCCTGGTATTCCTGGGCGCCGCCACCGCCCTGGTCCTGGCCAGCGCCTTAGGGGTATTGGCGGGAAAGATCTTGGGGGAGCACCTTCCTGTCCGTTACGTGAGGCTCATAGGAGGCGGGCTTTTTATCCTCCTTGGTCTGGCCATGCTATGGGGCAAGTTATGACCCTTACGAAGCTTGAAAAAAAACTCATCGCCGCCCTTAGCGCTGGGCTTCCTCTGGTGGAACGCCCGTATCAACTCCTGGCAGAAAGGTTTGGGGTCTCGGAGGAAGAAATTAGGGAAACCATCTCCCGGTTAATAGAGAAGAAGATCATACGCCGATTCGGAGGCACCCTCCGCCACGATCTGGCTGGAGTCAAGGGAAACGTCATGGTAGCCTGGCTCGTCCCGCCAGACCGTCTTGAGGAAGTAGGCCAGCTTTGCGCCCAAAAACCCTTCATTACCCATTGTTACGTTAGGAAGACGGCTCCTGATTGGCCTTATAATTTCTACACCATGCTTCACGCCCCGGACGAAAAAGAATGCCGAATACTGGTGGAAGAACTGGCCCGTGAACTGGGGCTTTCCGACTATGAACTCCTCTTTACCGAAAAAGAAATCATGCGCCGTATGCGCCGTTATTTTGAAGACGAAATCTAAAGGAGGGAGAAATGGCAGGGACTTTGTCCAAGATCTTTTTTAAGGAGGCCCAAAAGTATATCCCTGGAGGGGTGAACAGCCCGGTGCGGGCCTGTCAAGCCGTAGGCGCTGAACCAGTGTTTTTCGCCGCCGGGGCTGGCCCCTACCTCATCGACGTAGACGGCAAAGAATATATTGATTACGTCGCTTCCTGGGGGCCTCTCATCCTGGGCCACGCCCACCCGGAAGTAATTTCCGCCGTACAAGCGGCAGCAGAGGCAGGCACCAGTTTCGGGGCCCCTACTTGGGCCGAAGTGGAACTGGCTCAGCTCATTTGTGAGATCTTCCCCTCCATTGAAAAGGTAAGGCTCGTTAATTCCGGGACTGAGGCCACCATGAGCGCAGTACGGCTGGCCCGGGGCTACACCGGCCGGCGCAAGATCATCAAATTTGACGGGTGTTACCACGGCCACGCGGATTCTTTCCTGGTGAAGGCTGGCTCAGGGGTGGCCACCTTGGGCATTCCGGGAAGCCCTGGTGTGCCCGAAGAAATCGTCAAAAACACCATCTCCCTTCCCTTTAACGACCTTTCCGGGGTGGAAGAGGCCTTTGCCAAGATGGGTGAGGATATCGCGGCGGTGATCGTGGAACCCATCGCGGGGAACATGGGGGTGGTGCCTCCCAAAGAAGGCTTCCTTGAGGGCCTTAGGGAGATCACCCAAAAACACGGGGCCCTTCTCATTTTTGATGAAGTCATCACAGGTTTCCGAGTCAGCCTCTCCGGGGCCCAGGGGCTTTACGGCGTAGAACCAGACCTTACCTGTCTTGGCAAGATCATCGGCGGGGGGCTGCCGGTGGGGGCTTACGGGGGCCGGGCCGATATTATGGCCCACGTTGCCCCGGAAGGTCCGGTCTACCAGGCCGGCACCCTTTCCGGCAACCCGATCGCCGTTGCCGCAGGCCTGGCTACGCTAAAAGTATTAAAGCGCCCCGGAGTTTACGAAAGACTCGAAGAACTTTCCGCACGTTTGGCCAGGGGACTGGCAGAGGCCGCTGAGGCCGCCGGAGCCAAGGTAACCTTTAACCGGGTAGGTTCCATGATGACCTGCTTTTTCCGCGAGGGAAAGGTAGAAAATTTTGCCGACGCCGCCGCCTCGGATACGGAGCGTTACGGCCGGTTTTGGCGGGAAATGCTGGCCCGGGGGGTGTATCTGGCGCCTTCCCAGTTTGAAGCAGCCTTTGTTTCCCTGGCCCATACCGAAGAGGAAATCGACCATACCATCGAAGCGGCCCGCGAGGCCTTTGCGGCGGTGGCTTAAGGATTATTTCGGGCCGGCATTACGCCGGCCCGTATTTTATCTCTTTTTCAGCCAGGGCATCATGGCCCGCAGCCTTGCCCCCACTTCCTCGATGGGGTGCTCGGCCTCCCGGCGGCGCAGGGCGTTCATTACCGGACGGCCAGCCTGGTTCTCCAGGATCCATTCCCGGGCGAAACGGCCTGACTGAATCTCTTCCAAGATGCGTTTCATCTCCTGTTTTACCTTTTCGTCGATCACCCGCGGGCCACGGGTAAGATCTCCGTATTCAGCGGTGTCGCTGATGGAATAACGCATAAATGCCAAACCACCTTCATAAATCAGGTCCACGATGAGCTTGAGTTCATGGCAACACTCAAAATAAGCGATCTCTGGCTGATAACCGGCTTCGACCAGGGTCTCAAAACCGGCCTTTATCAGGGCCGCTACCCCGCCGCAGAGGACGCACTGTTCGCCGAAAAGGTCCGTTTCCGTCTCCTCTTTAAAGGTGGTTTCCAGCACCCCTGCCCTTGTGCCACCGATACCTTTGGCGTAGGCCAGGGCCCTCTTTAAGGCCTTGCCCGTGGCGTCCTGCTCCACCGCTACCAGACACGGGACCCCGGCCCCCCTTTCGTATTCCCGGCGCACCAAATGCCCCGGACCTTTCGGCGCCACCATGGTCACGTCTACGTCCGGTGGGGGGACGATCTGCCCAAAATGGATGTTAAAGCCGTGGGCAAACATGAGCATCTTGCCCGCCGAAAGGTTGGGCTTAATGGCCTCTTGGTAGAGGGCTGGTTGAATCTGGTCCGGAACCAGGACCATGATCACGTCCGCCGCCGCGCAGGCCTCCTCCGGGGGAAGAGGCTCAAACCCGTCGGCCTTGGCCTTTTCATAACTGGGCCCGCCTGGGCGCAACCCCACGATGACCTTGAGACCACTGTCTCTCAAATTCAGGGCGTGCGCGTGGCCCTGACTCCCGTAGCCCAAAACGCAGATGGTCTGATTTTCGAGGTAGGAGAGATCAGCATCCTGCTCATAGTAAATTTTCATGGCCTTCCTCCTTAGAAAAATTGGGTCTTGCAAGGTGTTAATAGCACAAATTAGTTTTCCCTGAAACGCGGTCCTTCTCTTTCCAGACAACTGGTTATCTCTTCTAAGGTGGGCACCGCTGCCAGCGTAGTCCTGGTAACCGAAAAAGCCGCCAGACACAGGGCAAATTTCAGGGCTACCAAAGGTTTCTCCAGGGCATAAAGCATGGCAAAGAAGGCCGCTGCAAAGATGTCTCCGGCCCCGGTGGTATCTTTGACCCTGGGGGCCGGATAGGCCGGGTGAAAAAATTCTCCTCCCTGGAAATAAAGGGTAGCGCCCCGGGCCCCCTGGGTAAGCACAAGATATTCCGCCTTTTCCTTTAACGGGCTAAGGTCTTTAAGCCCCACTACGTCTTCGGCGCTTAAGACCAGGGCCTTGAAACGGGGCCAGCTTGAAAAATCAGGGGTTTTGGGAACCACCCTTCCGTCTTCTGCCACGGCCCGAAACCAGCCCTGGGGATTGGCTACCAAAAAAGACGTCTCCAAAAACCGGGCTTCTTCCGGGGCTATCTCGTCAAGGACCGGGGCCAGGTGGACGACTTCGGCCTGGCGCCAGGAAGGAGGCACATCTTTTAAAGACAGGGGACGTGCCTTGGCGTAGACCCACTGCCGCCGCCCTTCTGGGGTGGATAAGTTTCTGAAGGTGGTGGTCTTACGGGCCCCAAAATGATAAAAAGAAATTTCGGGGAAGAAATAATCAAGCCCCTTTTCCGCCGAAGAAGTGATTGCGCGCACCTCAAAACCCAGCCGCCTGGCCAGAAGGCCCGCGTAAAGGACCGCCCCTCCGTAGTAAAAGGCCCCGTTGTAAAGGTCTCTGGTGAGGTGGCCTACCAAAAGGTAACGGGCCATAATCCTATCTTAGTCTTTGAAAAACGCTTAGCAATTCTTTACGAAAAGACTAAGGGATATTACTTTCTCTTCAGGGCTTTCACGTTGAGGAGGTTCCATGGCCAGACTCAAAGTATTGGACGTTGACCGTTGTGTGGGCTGTCAGCTGTGCATGTTTGCCTGCCAACGCCGTACCGGGACCGGAGGGCTTTCAGAATGCGCCATTCACGTAAGGTCTCGCGGCGGGCTTTCCCGGGGTCTTACGGTAATTGTGTGTCGTGCCTGTGAAGACCCTCCTTGCCTTACGGTATGCCCCACCGGGGCCTTGCTCAAAAGACGGGGCGGCGGGGTGGTCCTCTCACCCAAAAAGTGTCTGGGTTGCGGCTTTTGTGTACAGGCCTGTCCCCTTCAGGCCATTTTCTGGAACGAAGAGACCCAAAAACCAGTCATTTGTATGCATTGTGGTTATTGTGCCGCGTATTGCCCTCACCACGTCTTAAAAATAGAGGAGGAACAAAGTGCTGCCTAACGATCCCCTAAAACGGGTGCTTTACGTCGACCTGAGTAGCAAACGCTTCTGGGTGGAAGAACGCCCGGAGCTTTTTGCCGAAAACATCGGAGGGACAGGGGTGGCCAGTAAGCTCCTAGAAGAGGAATGCCCCCCGGATATTGACCCTACTGATGCCCGCAACCCCATCATTTTGGCCGTAGGTCCGGCCAACGGGCTCTTTCCCATCGCTTCCAAGACCGTGGCCATGTTCCTTTCCCCGCACAACAAATTTTTAGGGGAAAGCCACGCCGGGGGCCGCAGCGCCCTGGCCTTAAGGCTGGCTGGTTACGGTGCGGTGGTGATCAGGGGAAAGAGCCAGAGCCCGGTTTACCTGGTGATCGATCCCCAAGGGGCCAAATTCCGGGACGCCCGCGGGCTCTGGGGGCTCACCGTTTCAGAAACCGGCCGCTTTCTCCGGGAAAGGGAGGGCGGAAGTGGCCTTAGAAGCATTCTGCGCATCGGTCCTGCGGGGGAAAACGGGTGCACCTTCGCCTGCGTGGTCACGGAAACCTACCGTCATTTCGGACGTTTGGGGCTGGGGGCCCTTTTTGGCTACAAAAAACTTAAGGCCATCCTGATCACGGGCAAAAGGGCGCTGCCGGTAACAGACCGCAAGCTTTTCCGGGAAACCTACGACGAATTGCTGGAAAGGCTCAAAAACACCCCTTCTCTGCGTAAATACCACGATATCGGCACTGCGGTAAACGTGCTCCCTCTTAACAAGTTGGGGGCTCTGCCCACCAGGAATTTACAACAGGCCCGCTTTGAGGGAGCCGAAAAGATAAGCGGGGAGTATTTTGCCGAAAGGCTGCTGGGCCGGAGGCTGGCCTGTGCCCATTGCCCCATGGCCTGCATCCACCTGGCTGCTTTGCGCACGCCCTACGAAGACGAACCTTATTTTTATAAGACCACCTTTATCTCTTACGATTACGAACCCATTTACGCCAACGGCAGCATGCTGGGGATCGACTCGGCCGAAGGCATCTTAAAAATCCTGGACCTGATTGATAACCTTGGTCTTGACGCCATGAGCACCGGAGTGGTGCTGGCCTGGGCCACCGAAGCCTTTGAAAAAGGGCTCGTCACCACGGAAGACACCCTTGGCCTCAAGCCCCGGTTTGGAGACGTGGAGACCTATCTCAAGATGCTCCCCCTGATCGCCCAGCAGCGCAATGATTTTTACGCCGCCCTGGCCAAAGGCGTGGCCTTTGCCTCTGCCCGGTATGGCGGGGAGGATTTTGCCCTGGCTTTCGGGGGGAACGAGATGCCCGGTTATCACACCGGCTACGGGGCCCACCTTACTTTCCTTACCGGCGCCCGCCACAGCCACTTAGATTCTGCGGGCTACAGCTATGATCAGAAACTTAAACCCGAAGAAATCTCCCCCACACTCCTCGCCCAAAAGCTTTACGCCGAGGAAACCTATCGTCAGATTTTGTCTTCGGCGGTGTGCTGCTTTTTTGGCCGCAGTGTCTATAATTACGAGACCCTGGCCAAGGTCTTTAGAATTTGCGGTTTCGATTATGATGAAAAGGATCTACCCCTGGTGGGCGAAAAGATCCTTAAACGCAAATATTTCTTCAAAAAAAAGCGGGGATTCGCCCTCACCCAGCTCAAAATACCCAGAAGGATTTTGGAAACCCTCTCCCCCCACGGTAAGTTAAAAGAAGAGTTTTTACGGGAAGCGCTCCTTTCATACCAAAAACTCCTTGAGGGTGGAGGAGAAGGATGAAAATGATAATCACCCTATTTTATGAAGAAAGCTGGATCGCTCAGGGGGAGGGCATATACGTTACGGCCCCCTCTTTATTGGAGCTCAAAGAAAGGCTTGAACATCAACTGGCTGAACAGGGCCTGTTTGAAGAAAATGAAATCGCCCTGGTCTTTGACCGAAGCCGCCTTCCTTCCTGGCTGGTCAAAGAGATCGCCTACGAGGAGATAACCATCTCAAAGCCTTATTAAACCTCTTTAATCTCCGGTTTGACGGCCAAGATTTCCCAGGCGGCCCTTTGGGCCGCCCTTGCTGTCCTTGAAATAGCTTCGCGCTTACGTCTTGCTCGCAATGACTAAGAATCCTTAGGCCAGGTCTAGTTCCCGTAGTTTTTCAGGGGTAGGCCTTCCCTCTTCCCAACCGCGCACCTTATAGTACTCGGGCAACATCTCGGAAAGACGCACCACCTGCCCCTTATTTGGCCCCTCAGGCATGGCTTCGGTTAAGAGACGTTTGGGCAGGGTGTCTTCTTTAGGATCAAGCCCGGCTTTTAGATTAAACACCCTTTCTAGATTCCAGATGCGCTCTCCGCAGCGCATCATCTCCTCGAGGGTATAATCAAAGCCGGTGGCTGCAGCTAGGAGATCCCGGTAATCCTCGGCCGAAAGGGCAAAGGAGGTAAAGAGGCAGATCCCCAGGGAATCTATCACGGCAGTAAGGTCCTGGAAGGCCTTGACCCACTGGGCTTTGCCCTCGGTGGAAGAGGGATCAAGCTTTTCGGGAATACCTAGGATTTCTGGGGCGATAAGATAGGCCCGCACGTGGCATCCCCCTCTGTTAGAGGTGGCGTAAGCCAGCCCCTGGGCCTGAGCCCCACGGGGGTCGTAAGCGGGAAGTTCCTGTTTTTTGACGGTCATGGCTAGCTCCGGGTGCCCGTAAGCCTGGGCCAGCCGGGCTGCCCCTTCGGCCAGCTTATCCCCGAAGCCTTTGCGGTAGGCCACCGCGTGAGTGTAGTAAACGATGGCCTCTGAGCTTCCGAAATTCAAAGCCGGACCCGGACCAAGGTCCTCTTTCGGGAGATAACCCCGTTCAAAGAGCTCCATGGCGCAGGCTATGGTTACCCCACAGGAAATGGTGTCTATCCCCAGGCGGTTGCAAAGAAAATTGGCCTCAGTTACGGCGATGAGGTCCTTGACCCCACAACACGCTCCGTAGGCCCAGCCGCTCTCATACTCCGGCCCTTCTCCCCGGCTTCCCGTAGGCAGCGCCGTTACCCGCGCACACTTAATGGGGCAAGCGTAACAGCCACGGTTCTTTTTAAGATAGCCCTTTTCCACCAGGGCCTCTCCACAAACCTCTTCCGTCCCTTCAAAGACCCCGGTCTGGAAATTCCTGGTGGGGTAAAGCCCGTTTTCGTTAATGATGTTGTCTAACACCTTGGTACCCAGCTTGGGCAGACCCTCTCCCGTCACCGGGTTGGTACGCAAGATTTCAGTCTTTTCCCGCACGAAATTTTTAAAAACTTCTTCGTCAGGGGCTACAGGTCTTTTGCGTCCCCGCACTATGATCGCCTTCAGTTTTTTGGCCCCCATCACGGCCCCTACCCCGGAGCGACCCGCCGCCCGGTGTTTGTCGTTGATCACACAGGCAAAGCGCACCAGGTTCTCCCCTGCCGGGCCGATACAGGCTACTTTGGCTTTTTCGTCCCCAAACTCTTCCCGGAGCTGGTCGGTGACCACGTCTGTCTCAAGCCCCCAGAGTTCCGCAGCCGGCCTAAGCTCAACTGCTTCGTCTTTAATGGCCAGGTAGACTGGCTCTTTAGCGGCCCCTTCTAAAATGATCATGTCGTAGCCTGCGGCCTTAAGCTCTGCCCCGAAGTGGCCCCCTGAATTGGAAGAGGCAATAAGGCCGGTGAGCGGACTCTTACACACGACCATATAGCGCCCACCTGCCGGCGCCGAAGTACCCGTTAAAGGGCCGGTGGCAAAGATAAGTACGTTTTCAGGTGAAAGCGGTTCGGCCGCCGGATCCATCAATTGGTTTAAATAATAAGAAGCAAGCCCGCGGCCCCCTATATATTTGCGCAAAAGGGCGGGATCAGGCTTTTCTTTTTTGATTTCACCAGTGGTGAGGTTTACCCGCAAGATACAACCGGCGTAAGTACCCCCCATAGGTTCCTCCTTCTGAAACTTTTTGGAAAGATTAGCAAAATAGCCCAGGGAGGGAAAGCAAAAACTACCAATCCCAGGGTTTGGCCAATATTTCCCGCACCTTAAGGCTGAAGAGTTTGTTAGAGGGCATGGCCTTGATGATGGCTACGGTATCAGCGCCCCGGGCCGTACCAGCCACCGCGATCACGTCTTCGGGAGGGATAAGACCCGCGTCACAGGCCATAAGGACGATTTCTACACAGACTTTAATCCCCTGCCCAAAAAGCCTTAAAGTGTTGGCAATCAGGTCCTGCTGGGAATAGTGTTGAAGTTCACGAATAGCCGTCCCGATATTGCGGAAGACCATGGTACCGGTATAAACCTTGGCCCCCCGGCTTTCCAATGCTTGGCGGCGTTCAGGGGTGAGCTCAAGTTTCCCCGGCTCACGAAAACCCACGTTATGGGTCACAATTACGAGATTTACTTCCTCTTTTTCAAAGATATCGCAGGCCTTAAGGCCTGTGTCCCCAAAAGTAGAGGCCACTACCACGTGTTTGAGGCCCCGCTTTTTATAGGCCTCGTAAGCCACCTTAAGAGCTGCCTCGGTATTTTGTTTGCCCGCCTTTTCAAAAAGGACCATCTTGGGCTTCCCTTCTAGTGCATTTTTTTGGGTGCTGAAATTATCTGGTCATAGAGTTTATAATAGGGGATGATGGATAAAATCAAGAGCAAATCCCCTACGATCTTGAAGCCCAATAGATAATTTCCGATCTGGACCTTCCAGTACCCATCGGTATTGCCCCTTAAGGGGCGGGCGTAGGAAAAAGGCTTTTTGGCCAGTTTCTCGTTTAGAAAATGGAGCAGGGCGTCTTTAACCGTGGGTTTGAGGCTGGGCAGGTCTTGCGTCAGGACCTTTTCGTGAAATTTTAAACGGAATTTCTTTTCTTCTCCCATGCTACCTTTATCTTTGTCCCTCCTTCCTGTCCCTCTTCGACATTTTTGAGGTGTTTTGCCAAAAGGAGATCTTCTTCAGTCTCAAGGGCTTCCTTGATCAGTTTACACACCATGGAGGACATAGAAGTGTTTTTGAGCTTGGCGAGCAATTTGATTCTCTCGTAAAGCTCCTGGTCCAGGACCACACAAAGGCGAGGATGTTTGGTGGGCATCCGTCCCTCCCCAATAACTAGAATATATTTCTCTTAATTTCGGATCCATTATAAAAAACTGAAACTTTATTTTCAATAAGGTGCAGCATATACGACGAACCAAATAGTCTGGCAAGCAAAATATAGCAATTCAAAATATAGAACTTAGCAACATTTTTTATACATAATTTTATTTCATGACGCAAACAAAAAAAGAATTTTTTATTCTTTTTGCTTTAGTAACCCAAAATGTTTCCGAAAATAAAAGCAAGATAAAAAATTAAAGGAGGTTCATCAAATGTTAAGCATCAAGTACCTAAAAACCAAAAACATCATCCTATTATCCGTGGGTTTTGTCTGTTTATTATGGTTACTAAGTATTATTACACAGGCCCTTCATTTAAAAACAGAAAAGGAAGCCTTAATTTACTCCTTAGCTGCTTTTGTAGTAGCAAGTCTGGGTAGTGTCTCATTTGGTATGTACGCCGGCAATACTCTAGAAAATGACGCTAAGGAACTAATAAGAGTAATGAAAAAAGTTTCAGAGAAAGATTTTAGCGAAAAGGCAAAGGAAATAGAAAATAGCAAAAACGAAATCCATATTATAGCTAAATATTTCAATATTTCTCTGGAAAACGCAAGGGATGTATTAAAGGAAATAAAAGAAGGAATAGAACAAATAGCATCGAGTTCAGAAGAGTTTTCAGTAATATCAGAACAAATTACACAACACACACTAGAAACATTTAAAGACATTAAAAATTTAACAGAATATACGGAACAATTAAATGAACAATTGAATCTAGCAACGAACAGTATCCAGGAACTTAGTGCCGCAATAAATGAGATAGCAAAAAATACCGTGGAGACCACCAATGAAACCCAGGAAAGTAGCGATCAAGCCCACAAAAACGACGATATTATCGAAAGTTTAATCAAAGAAATAGAACATATTAAAAACGCAGCTGACATAATCCAAAATATCGCGGACCAAACTAATCTATTGGCCTTAAATGCGACCATCGAAGCAGCCAGAGCAGGTGAAGCCGGAAAGGGTTTTGCAGTAGTAGCGGGAGAAGTAAAAGAGTTATCTAGAGAAACCGCCAAATCTACTGAACAAATCAGGGTATGGGTAGAAAATTTAGTAAACAAAGGATTAAAACTCAAAGAGACCAGCAAACAATTAAAAGAAACCATGCAAAAAACTGTCGAACGAGCAGGAAGTATAGCCTCCGCCATTGAAGAACAAACTGCCGTAACTAAAGAAATCAACCATAATACCGACCAGATTGCCCAAGAAATCATTAACATTAACGAAATGGGCAAACATCTAAAAGAAAGAACCGAAGAAGCAGAATCATCCATTATGGGCATAAAGCAAGCCGCAGAAGATATGAACAACTTGGCAACAACTTTAAAAGAAATGACCAATAAATATAAAATTTAAAGGAAAAATAAATGATTACCATCGAAAAAGAAGAAGCTTTAAAAATTATAACCATAGTTGCACATTTATTAAACCAGAAAAACAAAAAGGACGGTCTAAAAGAAGTAAGCAAACTATTAAAGAAAAGATTAAACGTAGATCTAATCTGGATAGCACAAGAAATAAATCAGACATTAAAAACAAAAGACGAAGAAATAATATTGACAAAATTGTTCCCTCAAGAATGGCAAGAAAAATTAAGAAGACATAAAATAGTATGGACGGAAAAAGAAAAAAAGATTTTAAATAAATTAAAAATGTCAAATTTAACCTTAATACCCATTATGAGAAAAGGAAAATGGCGGGGGTTAATCATTTTAGGGCAAGTCACCCCCGCCCCTAAATGGTCACCTGAAATTTTCAGATTGTTATCAATAATTTCCAATATTTTAGGAAATATTTTGTATATCTAAAAAATACATTAAATAGCCTTTAAAGTATTTTCAGCCCAGGACAAAGATTCTAAATAAATATCACCTAATTTTTGAAGATCAATTTTAAAATATTTAGAATACCTTATAACTTTCTGCCACTTTCCTCTTTCATAAGAGATACATAACGCTAAGGCGTTAAAAAGATAATTTCTTTTTCCTAGAAGAGCGTCTTTCAAGTCGTCTATCAAGGGCAAAGAGTTAACAATATCTTTCATAGGTTTACCAGAAAGGATATGAAATAATGAAACTAAACCAGCAAGAAAAAAAGTATGAGATTTACTAGCATATTTGGAATTCAAAGCGAGAAGCTCTAAAAACCTAGCTCTAAAAAGAGAAAGCAAAAGAAGCTCACTTGGTTTATCTTTAATTAAAGAAGAAACAAGAACCAAAGATATCCATTTTTTAATACCATACCTACCAAGTAACACTATTGCTTGTCTGATAGAAGAAATTTTTGTTGGAAGACAAAAATAGGCAGAATTTATATATTTTAAAAGCTTAAAAGTTAACTCAGGGTCTCTTTTAATAGCATTTTCAACATCTTTGTAATCAAAATTATCATTTGATACTATATGAAAAACATGCAAAATATTTTGTTTTAAACTATACACTGGTTTATCATAAAAAATTGAAGGTTTACAGAAAAAATAGCCCTGAAAAAAATCATAATCGCTTTCCAAAGCAAGATAATAATCTTCTCTGTTCTCGACCTTCTCAGCCAAAAATTTGATCTTAAATCCAGAATACATTTGGGGAATTTCTTTTAAAATCTCTGGTTCATAAGCCAAAAAATCTATTTTAACAATATCAGCAAAAGATAAAAAGTTTTCAGCTTCACTATTTATAACAAAATCATCTAAAGCTATCAAATAACCCATTTTCTTAAATAGAAAACATTTTTCAATTAATTCGTCACTTGGCTTTACACTTTCTAATAGTTCTATTACTAAAATTCTGGGTGAAACTAATAACGGTATTTCTTTTAATATTAGATCTTCAGAAAAATTAATAAAAGCTTTACGGCCGTGAGTCAAACGCTCTAAACCAATAATAAGGAAACTATTAGTTAAAACTTCTAAAGAAGCCCTTTCTTGATCAATTATCTCGCTAGCGTGCAAAGTATCACGGGTACGAAATAGCAATTCATAGCCAAATACTCTGGATTTGCGGTCAAATATAGGCTGGCGAGCCACGAATATAGCTTCAGATACTTTCATCATATAGTGAATCGTCCCAAAAGAGAAAAAAGATAACCTTAAAAATCCTCACGATAAGAGCAGAGGGACGCCATGGCAAAAGGACGATCTTGGCTTCCCTTAATGGCCATGCCGGATGGTTAAAGTCAGTGAATAAAATTTTTGCTAATAAAATATTGACAAATAATTATTTTAAATTAGGATCAAAAGGCAAATCAAAATAAGGAGAATGAAATGAAACCAAAACACCCCCTTAAGCCCCCTTTGACCAGCGGGGGGAGGAGAAAAGAAAGCTGGTGGACGTACCGGGTAAACCTGAACCCCTTGCGCTGGAGCCCGGCAACTTCTAATCCCTACGGCCCCGATTATGACTACAGAGAGGAGTTCAAAAAGCTCGATTTAGAGGCGGTAAAACAGGAACTGCGTGCCCTCATGACGGATTCCCAAGAGTGGTGGCCGGCTGATTTTGGTCATTACGGGGGACTTTTTGTACGTCTGGCCTGGCATAGCGCCGGCTCATACCGGCTTTTTGACGGCCGGGGCGGAGCTGTGGGCGCTTACATGCGTCTTGCCCCTAGAAATAGCTGGCCTGACAACATTAACCTCGATAAGGCTATGCGCCTCTTATGGCCTATAAAAAAGAAATACGGACGCCAACTCTCTTGGGCCGATCTATTGATCCTGGCCGGCAACGTCGCTTTAGAGAGTATGGGTGTTAAGCTCCTTGGTTTTGCCGGAGGAAGGGAAGATAGTTGGGAGCACGATGAAATCACTTATTGGGGGAAAGAAAGTACCTGGCTTGAGGCCGAAGAAGACCGGAAGAGAGGGAAAGATCCCTTAGCCGCCTCTCAGATGGGGTTGATTTACGTAAATCCGGAAGGCCCAGATGGCAACCCCGACCCTTTAGCTGCCGCCAAAGAGATTCGGGCGGTATTTGCCCGGATGGGAATGAACGACGAAGAGACGGTAGCCCTCATCGCCGGGGGCCATTCTTTTGGAAAATGTCACGGAGCCGCCGAAGAGAAATACCTGGGGCCTGAGCCAGAAGAAGCAGGGCTTGAAGAACAGGGACTTGGCTGGAAATTCCACTATCGAACGGGAAAAGGCCCAGACACCTTTACCAGCGGCTTTGAAGGGGCATGGACGGTCACCCCTACCCGTTTTGGCATAAACTTTTTGCACAACCTCTTTAAATACGAATGGGAACTTACTAAGAGCCCGGCAGGTAAAAAGCAATGGGTGGCCAAAGACGCCCCGGAGATCATCCCTGACGCCTACGATCCTAACAAAAAACATAAACCCTTCATGTTGACCACTGATCTTGCCCTGCGTTACGACCCTATCTATGAAAAGATAGCCCGTCATTTTCTGGAAAACCCTGAAGAGTTTGAAAGGGCTTTCGCCCGTGCCTGGTTTAAGCTCACCCACCGGGACCTTGGCCCACGAGACAGGTATTTAGGCCCCGAGGTCCCTGAAGAGGTTTATCCCTGGCAGGATCCCCTGCCTGCAAGAGACTTTGAGCTGGTTGACGAAGACGACGTCAAGCTTTTAAAAGAAAAAATCCTCCAAAGCGGTCTTTCTGTTTCCGAACTAGTCTTCGTCGCCTGGGCGTCTGCGGCCACCTTTAGAAACAGCGATTTTCGAGGTGGGACCAACGGCGCCCGCCTCCGGTTGGCCCCTTTAAACCAATGGCCGGTAAACAACCCTCCTCTTCTTAAAAAAGTCCTGGAAGTCCTAGAAAAAATCCAGCAAGATTTTAACCAGGCCCAAACCGGGACTAAGAGAATTTCTTTAGCCGACCTTATAGTGTTGGGCGGTAGCGCAGCCCTAGAAAAAGCCGCCCGTAAGGCAGGTTTTGAAATAAACGTTCCTTTTGTCCCGGGACGGTTAGACGCGTTACCGGAACAAATGGACTCAGCCAGCTGGAGTTACATGGAACCTCTGGCAGACGGTTTTAGAAACTACTGGAAAGAAGGGACACCTTTAGAACCAGAAATCCTGCTAGTCGATAAAGCCCAACTCCTTTCCCTGACTGTGCCTGAAATGACCGCCTTATTGGGAGGTTTGCGGGTGTTAGCTATTAACTGGGACCAATCATCCCACGGGGTATTGACCGATTCTCCCGGGGTATTATCGAATGATTTTTTCGTCAATTTACTGGACATGAGATATGCTTGGCGTCCGGTAGATGAGAAAGAAACCCTTTTTGAAGGTTATGACCGCTATACGGGCGAAGTAAAATGGACTGCCACCCGGGTGGATTTACTCTTTGGACACCACTCAGAACTTAGGGCGGTAGCGGAAGTTTACGCAAGCGAAGTAGAAAAATTCATCGAAGATTTCGTAAAAACCTGGCATAAAGTAATGAACCTTGGTTTTACACCCTAAGATTTCATGTTCGGGGGAGGGACTTCTCACGAAAAGATTCCCTCCCCTGGTTTTCTATTTTTAAGGTCAGCAAATAGGCGAAGTCTCCATTTATCATTGTGGATGCGTTAGCCCTCAGCCATGGCGCCCTTTACGCGTGTTAAAACGTAGAGAATGAAGCTCATTACTTCGGACCCCCCTGTGCAAAAGAAGAAAAGGTCCCCAAAATCTCTGGTTGAACTTCTTTTAAATTTTAGTTCGTGTGCTTTAATCTCCTGACAAAAAGCCCCAGAGCCAACAGACACTATGCCCAGAAAGAGAAAGTCTTTTGCCCAAACCTGGTGGGGGGAGAAGTGGCTTGAGGTTCTCGACGAACTCGGGAGTTACTGGCCCAATAGGCTTCCCCGCGGCAGAAGGTACGCCCGCTCCGGGGCGGTGGTGAGCTTAGATCTTTTCCCGGCCCAAATAGCCGCCAAAGTTAAGGGCACCAGGGCCACTCCTTACCGGGTTTCCATAAGGGTGAGGCCCTTCTCTCCCGAGGAAAAGGAACGCTTCCTCGATGTCCTCAAAAGAAGGCCCCTTCTTGCCGCTTCCCTGTTGCAGCTTAAAGTCCCGGCTGAGATACTTGAAACCCTTGAGGAAGAAGGGCTTGAGCTTCTGCCGACAAGACCCGAAGAATTCGAGGCTAAATGCTCCTGCCCGGACTGGGCCAACCCCTGCAAACACATTGCGGCGGTCTTCTACGTCATCACCGAGGCCATAGACCGCGACCCGTTCAACCTTTTTCTCTTAAGGGGAATCACTAAAAAAGAGATCTTGGCCTCCCTTGAACTCAAAAAAGAAAAAAGGCGGGCCGTTCGCCATTTCACCCCAAAAGAAGAAGACTTCACCAGGTTTCATTCCCTGAGAGGGAAAGAAAGTTTCCCACCCATCCGTCTCCCCGATGGGGCACGGGAGCTCATCTTTTCCCTGCTCCAGGAAAGGCCCGTCTTTTACCCGGAAGGAGATCTCAAAAAGGAGCTTTGCGATTTCTACGAATTCCTCTCCGCCCAGAAAGTAGAGGACTTTTGCACACCCTTTGAAAGGCCCTGGGGCAAGGAGGCAGAGGCCGTCTTTTTGCCTGCCAAGAAAAGGCTCTTCCTCTCTCACCCCGAACCCACGGGCCATCGCCTCATCCTTCCCCGACCCAAGGGAAACGCGCTTCGGCGAAGGCGCCTTTCAGGTTATCTCCTCAAGACAGAAGAGGCCCTTGGCTTCCTCCTTGGCCTATCGCTAGAAGAGGAGCTTTCCCCGGCCTTCAAGACTTACGTCTATCTCGCCCACCTCCTCTGGGGGCTCATCATAAAAGGCCACTTCATCCCCCAGGTAAAAAGGGAAAATGGTGCCTATTCCCTTGTCTTTCGGCCCTACCTTGCCTTTCGGGAGGTGAAGAAGCTCTTCAGGGAGCTTGCGGAGACGGCGCCTCTTTCCTCCTTCCTGCAATGGGAGGACGAATTTTTCCTTCCTCCTGAAGACGTCTTTTTCGCTTTCCTCTCCGAAGGATTGACCTGCCTCCTGCGGCACCTGGCCTCCCATTTCGGCCAGCTCTCTCTTCTGCGCGCGGAAAAAATCAAGCCCAGAGACCCGGTGGAACGCGCCTTCTGGGAGGCCATTTCGGCCTGGCTCGCCCCACTTGAGGCCCCGGAAAGGGAAAACCGCCTGGAGCTCTCCCTCCTCTTAAGCCAGGCCCGCAAGTACTGGTATCTTTCCTTCCTGGTCAAGAACAGGCCTTTCAAGGGGCTTGACCTCCTTTCCCCTGAAGAAAGAAAGGAATTCCTCGATACCTTCGGGCTTTTGAGCCGGGCCTTCCCCGCCCTCGGAGGCCTTGAAGGGCGGGATGGGCTCAAAGAAAAGGTAAGACTTAGCCCCGAAGACCTCATCGGGATCCTTGGGTCTGGGCGTAAGATGCTCGAGGCCCTCGATATCCCGGTGGCGGTGAAGGGAAAGCTCCGTCTTCTTGAAAGGATAAAGCTCAAAGGTAAAACTCGCTCTTCAACCCCTGCGGAAAAAGAGTTTCTCACCCTTAACGATCTCTTGAACTTCGACCTGCGGGTGGTCCTGGGAGAGAAGGAACTCACCCTTACGGAACTAAAGGATTTGCTCAAGGAGGAGACACCCCTTCTCAGGCTTAGGGACGAATTCGTGCTCCTCTCTCCGGAGGAACTCTCCCGGCTCAAAAAGCTCCTTTCCGAAGAAAGTCTTTCCGGCTCAAGGGCCCTCCTTGCCGCCCTGACCGAAGAGGTAGAGGTCTCCGGTGAAAGCTTTCCCTTCGAGCCCCCGCCGGAGATCAAGCATTTTTTTGACCGGATCAGAAGCGAGGTCTCAAGACTCCTTCCGCCCCGGAAAGTAAAGGCCAGGCTCCGCCCTTATCAGCTAACCGGCTTCCGCTGGTTGGTGAGTACTTTGAGGGCTGGCTTTGGCGCCTGTCTCGCGGACGACATGGGCCTGGGAAAGACCCTTCAGACCATCTGCCTCATAGTCCACCTGCTTGAGACAGAAAAGATAAAAAGGGCCCTTATCGTGGCCCCCACCACCCTTCTCGGCAATTGGCAGCAGGAATTCGTCCGTTTTGCCCCGGAAGTGGAAACGGCCATATATCACGGCCCGAACCGCACCCTTACCCCGCATCCGGTGCTCATTACCTCTTATGGGACGCTTCGCAGCGACCAGGAGGTCCTCTCCGAGGCGGGCTTTGACCTGGTGGTGCTGGATGAAGCCCAGAACATCAAAAACCCCGAAGCCGCCCAGACCAGGGCTGTCTACCGGCTGGCCGAGGCCCCCTTCCGGGTGGCTCTTTCCGGCACCCCGGTGGAAAATCGACTGCTGGAACTCTGGAGCATCTTTCGCTTTCTAAACCCGGGGCTTCTCGGCAGCCGCAAGCGGTTCCTTGAAGAATTTGCCCGCCCCATAGAATTCTGGGGGGACGAGAAGGCCCGGGAGCGCCTGAGGCGGGCGGTGGCGCCCTTCATCCTGCGTCGGGAAAAGACCGACCCGCAGGTCATCCGGGATCTCCCGGAAAAGATCGAAAAAGACGAATGGTGCCTGCTTTCTCCCCGTCAGGCTGTACTTTATCAACAGGTGGTTAAGGAAAGCCTCCGCCTGATTGAAGAAACTGAAGGTATAAAGCGTAAGGGCCTCGTCCTCAAGTTGCTTCTCTTTCTCAAGCAGATCTGTGCCCACCCCGCCCTTTACACCAAACACCGCACGGGCCGGATCGAAGATTCCGGCAAACTCCTGCGCCTCATGGAGTTGCTCGAGGAGATCAGGGCAGGAAAGGAAAAGGTCCTCATATTCTCCCAGTTCAAAGGCATGGGAGAGATCTTGAAGGGTGTGATAGCCGAGCGTTTCGGCGAAACACCTTTTTTCATCCACGGAGGTGTCCCGCGGAAAAAGAGAGAAGAACTCGTCCAGAAGTTCGAGACCGAAACCGCGCCCTTCGTCTTCATCCTTTCCCTTAAGGCCGGGGGTACGGGCTTGAACCTCGTCTCAGCCACCCACGTGGTACACTACGATCTCTGGTGGAACCCGGCGGTGGAGGCTCAGGCCACGGATCGGGCCTACCGGATCGGACAGAGACACCGCGTCCTGGTCCACCGCCTTCTCACCAGGGGCACCCTGGAGGAAAAGATCAACGAACTCCTGGAGAAGAAAAAGAGCCTGGCCGCAGGGATCATCTCCTCCGGTGAAAAGTGGATTACCGAACTCTCAAACGAAGAACTGCGTGAACTGGTGGCACTGTAGCCGACCTACTAAATTGGGATCCGTTCCCATTTTTTTGGGGTATACTTTTTAAAAGTACCTAATTTTTTAAAAAATCACCAACTTTTTGCAAAAATAAAGGGTTTTCTTCATCCTCCCAATCCCTTGCTACACAATATAAAGCGCCCTTTAAAAGGGCAGGGGGGTTTGCAGCCTAACTAAGAGGAATGGAAACCGAACCCGCTCCTCCCTGGGAGGAAGAGCTTTTGGATTTTGCCCTCAGCACTGGTAAAATATCCCTCCATGAAAAACGAATTTCATGTTCCACATCGGTTTCCCGCCTGGGTTACGTGGCTCGCTTTTGCAGTAGGCCTGACCGGGGCCATCTCCTTAAGGTTAATCCTCATTGCCAAGGCCTACCGTCCAGAGTTGATCACCCTCTTCTGGTACATAGGGGTTTGCGGCAACATGCTCTTTTTTCTGTTTCGTTTCTACGTTAGCCAGCGACGGCGCCGCACCATCGAGGAATTACGCCTTCTGGAAAAACTGGCCCAGCATGAACCACTAAGCCCCAAAGATCTGGCAGCCCTTCATTACCTAGTAGCCAGTTTGAAAGTCTCCAAAGAACGTTGGAACTACACGGTAATCTTCCTGTGTTCTTTAGCGGCTATCTTCTGGGATCTTTGGTTAAGGCTGGCCAAATGAGCATAAAAGAACGGCTTGAAAACATAAAAGAACGGGTATTTGAGGCCTGTTTGCGGGCGGGCCGTAAACCCGAAGAAGTAAGAATCCTCGGGGCTGCCAAAAAACAACCTGTGGAAAAAATAAGGGAGGCCTTTGCCGCTGGACTTACCCTCATCGGAGAGAATTACGTTCAGGAAGCCCAAAAGAAAAAAGAACTCCTGGCCGACCTTCCCCTTGAGTGGCATTTAATCGGGGCCCTGCAGACGAATAAGGCCCGCCACGCGGTAAAAATTTTTGACCTCATCGAAACGGTAGACCGCCCTGCGATCGCCCGAGAACTGGCCAAGCGGGCCACCAAGATAGGGCGCAGACTACCCGTCTTGGTAGAGGTAAACGTGGGAGGAGAAGAGACCAAGGCCGGAGTAGAACCTGAGGGGTTGGAAGCCCTCTGTGAGGAAATTCTGGCCCTGGCCAATTTAGAACTACATGGTCTTATGACGATCCCGCCCTTCCGTCCCAAACCCGAAGAGGTAAGACCTTATTTCGCTAAGTTAAGGGAGTTACTGGCCAAAATGCAGCAGAAATTCCCTGAAGCTCCCCTCAAAGAATTATCCATGGGCATGAGCCACGATTTCGAAATAGCCGTAGAAGAAGGGGCAACCATTATCCGGGTGGGAACCGCCCTCTTCGGCCCCAGACCCCAATAAAAACCTTTGCGTTTTAGAACGCCAAAATTAATTTTTTAAAAGCGAATTCAAATTGGAGGAACAAAATGGCGATATATTATGAAATGAAGGTCATTTGCGAAAAAGTCGGGCTCTCGCCCAAGACTTTACGCGTATGGATTGAAGAAGGGCTAATTGCTCCTCGGCGGGAAGGAAGGCGCTATCTCTTTGACGAAGACGACCTTAAAAGACTCCTGCTAATAAGAAGACTGCGGGACGACCTGGGCGTAAACCTGGCGGGTATTGATATCATCCTCCAGTTGCTCGACCGCATCGCTTCCCTGGAAGAGGAGCTGGCCATGTTGCGCCAGCAAATTGATACCTCAAAGGGACTGCCTGCTTAAAAATAAAAGCCCCCTGTTTGTTTCGGCCCTGGTTTGGGCCGGAAGCCTCTTTCTCGTCTGGGAAAGGGGCTTTTTCCTCTGGGGGCTATTGCTGGCCTTTCTTTTCTTACGCCGTAAATACGGCCTAATCTTATTGTCAATCCTCGCTTTCTTTTACGGCTATCTCTCTTTCCCTCCCCCAAGCCTTGATACCTGGCGCAAGCAAATAACCGGGATAGCAAAGGTTGAAAAAGCCTTGGTTGAGCAGGAATTCTTCCAAAAGGGGGTCGCCACGGTCTTTGAGCCAGCGGGACACGAAAAAAGGGCCCTATTCTACTTTCCTAAAGACACCAGGCTCGTCCCTGGAGACGTCTTCGAGACCAGGATGACGCTCAAAAACCCTCGCAGTTTTTGGAACCCCTTTGCGCCGGATTTTGCCAGGCAAAGGGCCGCTTACGGGATCGTGGCGGTGGGCAGAGCAAGGACACCCCGCGTCATAAGACAAGAAAGGGGCTATTTAATAGAAAAGATCCGGCATAGACTCTTTGCTTTTGCCGAAGGTCTTTCCCCGGCTGCCCGGGGGCTTTTTGAGGCCCTCATCCTGGGGGAGAAAAGCCATCTACCCGCTTCTTTAAGGCACTCCTTCGAAAACCTAGGGCTCTTTCATTTCCTGGCGGTTTCAGGACTTCATTTCGGCCTCCTGCTGGGGATGTGTTACCTTATTCTCAAGGCCTTGTTTTTCTTCTGGCCAAGCCCCCTTCTCATTTTGACTGACCGGCAATGGCTTTTTCTCTGCGCCACCCCTCTGCTCTTTTTTTACGCCCTGATCACTGGCCCTTCCCCTTCGGCGCTGAGGGCTCTGGTGATGTATCTGGTCTTTGGCCTGGCCCTTCTGGGGCTGCGCCCTCTTAAAGGTCTTGACCTATTGGCTCTTGCGGTCTGGGTGATCCTCCTTTTTCAGCCCCAGGCGGTGGGAAATTTCTCTTTCAGGCTTTCGGTTTGCGCGGTCCTGGCCCTCATTTTGGCCAACGAAGGTCGCAAGCTCTTGCCGTGGCCAGAAAAGAAAATCTGGCACTATCCCCTGGCAAGTCTTTATTTTTCCTTGGTGGCCACGTTGGCTACCGCCCCCTGGCTTTTGGTCTTAAAAGGGAGCTTTTCACCTTGGGCCCCGGTGAGCAACCTGGTTGCTACCCCGGTCTTTGCCTTCTTGGTGCTGCCCTTGTGCTTGCTCGCAACCTTCCTTTCTTTTGGGCAACCTTCGGTAGCCGTCAAGCTGGCAGAGCTTGCACCCCGCGTCCTCCCCTTGCCCCGGCTTACTCTACCCCAGCTCACGCCACCGCTACCGGTGGGTATATTCGTCCTTCTACTTGCCCTTGCGTGCGGGGTGATCTTTTGGACCAAAGGGAAAATCAGGATTTTAGGTCTTGTTTTGGTCTTTCTACTTGCCTTTTGGGCCTACCAGGCATACTGGAGCTTAAACCTGTTTATCCTCCTTGACGTAGGCGAGGGTAGCGCCGGCCTGGTCAAAATCTCTGGTTACCGCAAGGCCATCCTCTTTGATACAGGGCCGCGTCTGGGCCATTTTGACGCCGGAGAGTTCATAATCGCCCCTACCTTAAGAAAGCTCGGGCTTACTCCCCATCTGGCCGTAATTTCTCACCTGGAAAGCGACCACGCCGGAGGTCTTAAGAGTCTTAAAGAGATCTGGCCTAACCTGGAAGAAATTAGCCCTTCCCATAGGCCCGAGGAGCGTCGTGGGCCGGGTTTTGCGCTTACTTTCTATTCCGCCCGCAGGTTTTCTAACCAGAACGAAAACTCTCTTGTAACTAAATTATCCCTTGCGGGGCTTAAGATCCTCTTTCCTGGAGATATCGGAAGAAAAAGGGAGAGAGAACTGGTGTCCCAGGACATTTCCGCAGACCTCCTGGTCCTGCCCCACCACGGGGCCAGAAACTCCGCCAGTTACCCTTTTTTGAAAAAGGTCTCCCCGGCCCTGGTGTTTTCTTCAAGCAGGCGGGCCGGACATCCCGCCCGAGAAACACTTACCAGACTAAAGAGCCTTGGCCTTCCGCACCTTGGCACCAAAAATTTCGGGGCCATAAGCCTCGTCTGGTCCGACTCGGAAGAAGTCTATCTTTGTACCGAAAAAGCACGCCGCAAATATCCCCTCCTCTGGCGCAGCTTGTGGCCTTTGGTAAAAGTGGGGTGCAGACCCCTTGCCCTGCGGTCTCAATAACCACATATTAACTCCAGGGAGGTGCCTATGAAGCCGGGTTTTGAGACCTTTGAACACGGAGCTGATATCGGGATAAGGGGTATCGGCCGGACCTTAGAAGAGGCTTTCATCAACGCGGCCAAGGCCCTCTTCAGCCTCATGGTCTTAAACCTTGAAGAGGTAAAGCCTGAAAGGAAGGTAACTTTAGAAGTCGAAGGTGAAAACCTAGAAGAACTCTTTTTGGAGTGGCTAAACAGATTACTTTCTCTGGCCGGGATGGAAAACCTGGTCTTTTCTGAATTCGGCTGCCACATCAAGGACCTTTCCCTCTCCGGCTGGGCAGCCGGAGAACCCATCAACGAAGAAAAACACGAGCTGGGAGAGGAAGTGAAAGGGGCTACCTATACCATGCTCAAAGTAGAAAAAGTTAACGGCTTCTGGGTGGCCCAATGCGTGGTAGACGTATAGGGGTTGCCTCTTCTCCTAAGCCGTGCTTTCTCTTTAGGGCATGGCGACCAAACCCGTAGTACAGGAATTTCTACTTTCCCTGTCCCCTCCCTCCCTTGACGACCAGCGGGCGGATGAAGCCCGTCTGCGCCAGGCGTTAACAGAGAAATTGGAAGGCCAGGAACCCCGTATCACTCTTTCGGTCTTGAGAAAACTCCCCACCCTTTTGCGCGACTCAAAATTCAAAATAAAGGCCCGGGTGGCTTACGACGGCAAGGATTTCGTAGTATTTGACGTCCTCCCTCCCCAGGACAAGACACCCCTTTTGGGCCTTGGGGTGGACTTGGGGAGCACCGGGGTGGTCCTTTATCTTTATGACTTTTTGGAAGAAAAAACCATCAGGAAACGTTCCTTCAAAAACCCCCAGATTCCTTTCGGGGAGGACATCTTAAACCGCCTGCACTACGCCGACCGCCCGCAAAGGCGCAAAGAGATCCATGAAGTCACTTTAAAAGCGCTGAGAGAAGAGATCAGAAAGATCCTTTCTGACTTTCCGGAGGAGGCCCTGGCCTACGTGGCCCTTTGCGGCAACACCACCATGAGCCACTTCTTCCTAAATCTTGAGACCCGCTACCTTTACCGGGAACCTTACATCCCGGCAGCAAGCTGGATCGACACTTTAAAGTTGAAAGAGTTTGCTCTCCCTGGTCACGAAGAGGGGTTGGTCTTCGTCTTTCCCAACCGGGGGAGTTACTTCGGCGGAGACCTCCTGGCCGGCATCCTGGCCGCAGGTCTTCACCGCCGCGAGGAAATAAGTATCCTCATAGACGTGGGGACCAACGCGGAAGTGGTGTTGGGAAACAAAGAATTTCTGCTCGCCACCGCCGGGGCTGCCGGCCCGGCTCTAGAAGGGGGTATCCTGGCCTGCGGGATGCAAGCCGCCCCCGGGGCCATCGAAAGGGTAAGGATTGACCCGGAGACTTTAAATATAGAACTCAAAACCATAGATGACGAAAAACCGCGCGGGCTTTGCGGCTCAGGGGTGATTGACCTCCTGGCTCAGATGTTTCTGGCCGGCCTTATTGATCAGCGAGGAAAATTTCTTCCAGAGAGATGGCCGGAAAGGTTTTGTACCATAAACGGGGAGCTCGCCTTTATCCTGGTGCCTGCCGAAGAATCAGCCACGGGAAAGCCCATTTACGTCACCCAGGGGGAAGTAAAAAGTATTATCCGTTCCAAAGGGGCCATGTACACCATCTTGACGGTCCTCTGCCAGAGCATAGGCCTTGATTTCAAAGACATCCACCGCTTTTACATCGCGGGAAGCTTCGGCAATTATATTGACCCCGAAATGGCCGTCTTAATCGGTATGTTACCAGACGTACCCCTTGAGCGTTTCGTCCCCTTGGGAAACGCCGCCGGTAAGGGTACGATAGAATTTTTAAAAAACCGGGAGGCTTTCTCTGAACTGAAACAAATTCTGGCCAACCTTACCTATCTTGAGATGAACGTGCGCCCCGAGTTTATGCAACTCCTAACGGGAGCCCTTTTTCTCCCTCACACGGACCTTTCCCTCTTCCCAAACGTCGCACGCAAGGTCAAGCCCTTAAAATAGTCAACTAAAGGCTCATAATCTAATATTCTTTAGAGGACCACATGTCTCGGGTAAAACGAACCACTTTATTCCGCCCTCCTTCTTTGGCTTTGTACAAAGCCACGTCTGCATATTTAATAGCTTCCCATATTCCTTTAGCGTCAATTGGGAATTCGCTGACGCCTATAGAAATAGTCCTCTTAATCACCCCTTTTGGGGTCTCAAACTCTTGAGCTTCTACTATACTCCTTAACTTCTCAGCTATCTTTAGACTATCACCTTCTTTTACGTCTACTAGAAGAATCAAAAACTCTTCTCCTCCAAATCTTACTACTAAATCAGAAGCTCTTACGTGTTTTTTAAGAAGATTAGCCGTCTCTTTTAAAATCTTGTCTCCTATATCATGACCATATCGATCATTTATAGACTTAAAATAATCAAGATCCGCCATAAGAACACCCAAGACTGTTTTCCGTCGAAGAACACCTGCTATTAAATTATCGATAGCTTCTTCTAGAAAGCGGCGATTATAAAGTCCGGTAAGAGGGTCTTTTAAAGTCTGGTCTTTTAAAGATTCGGCATATCTCTTTGCTTCGATTACTGGAACGGCTTCTCGGATATATCTTTCTGCAATTCTTAATTTTTCTTTAATTCTTTTAGAACGCCTGTTTTCGGGTGTCTTTGGCAGAATAATTTGAGCTACTCCTATACACTGGCCACCACTCATAAAAGGCACACAATAGTGTTCTGCTTCATCTTTCCATAAAAAGAGAGAACATATTCTTGGTTGAATAATAGAATTGATTACGTGGCCGGTTCTTTTAGCACGACAAAAATTGGCATTAAAAAGTTTTTCATGATTAACCTCCAGATCTGGTGGAGAAACATGAACCACCGTCATTGTATTTTGCGAATTTGATACTTCATATAGTGCAAAGATCTCTATGCCAAGCTTTTCTTTAAACACTTGAGCCAATCGTTCATATACGTCTTTTACAGTTTGATCCTCCTCAATAGTATGTTTAAAAATAGCAAGTTCAGTATAATTACGTAATAAATTTTTTACTGCTTCTGAGAGTTTTCCGATTTCGTCTTTGGCCTCGTGTTTCCACTCACAATATTCAGGATCTTCCAGACAGTAATGTTCTCCCTCAACAAATAAATTGTCAATTTTTTTAGTAATAATATCAAGGGGTCTTTTAACCATAAAGAAAAAAGCCAAACCACCCCAGAAAAGACATAAAATCAAGATACCAAAAATGAGTAAATAAAAAGAAGAGGCATTTTCGGAAAGGGCCCCTAATTCTTTTTGCAACATTTCCTCTTCTTTTAATGACCAATCAAGGATCTTTTGAAATTCTTTTCGCATTTCCTGGTAAGAATTAGCCTTGACAAGGCGGGTCAAAATATCCTTTAAATAAGGATCTTTAACAGAGCTAACAATCCGAATAATTTTCTTGTTTCCCTTTTCGTAAATTCCTCCTTGAAGACCAACGTAGGCCAATTTACGAATGGCATTTTTTATTCGCTCCTTTTCCTCGGCATTTGCCTCTTCCAGCCTTTCCAAAAGATAAAGTCCTTCCTGGGCCAGGGATTTGTAGGCGTAAATGGGCGCCCTCTCGAGATGATCTTTGAGTTTGTGCAATTGAGCGTGAAAATAAAAGGCTATGAGGGTATTGATGGCAACGCAGATGGCGATAACAAAACCAACTTTCCAAAACAGACTCAAATTCAATAAAAATCGGATTAATTTACACGATCTGTATCCCATCTTCCTTGTTCTATTCGGTATCTCTCCAAAAACTTTTAAATTTTTCATCTTTAAAAACACTGTTCTTAAAAAACTTTTAATTTGATACCTAAGTCTCCATTGAAACACGCAAAATTGGATTTAACACAACATCTTGTGTTTTTTCTGGTTGACTACCCCAATAAAATGGGTTATTAGGTCTTTAAAGTCTTTCCCGGGAGGTTGAGATGGAGCCCTTGGTACGTAAACGTGACGGGAAATTTGTGCCCTTTGACCGCCGCCGTATCGTAAACGCCGTCTTCAAAGCCATAAAAGCGGTAGGCCAGACGGACCGCAAAATTGCCGAGGCCATTGCTGACGAAGTGGCCCTTAAGCTCTACCGGACCTTCTTTAAATTCGGCAACGTCCCCCACGTGGAACAGATCCAGGACATTATCGAAGAGACCCTCATCGCCCACGGATTAAGTGAAGTGGCCAAGGCCTACATCCTCTACCGGGAAAAGCGCAAACAGGCCCGGGAAATAGGCAAGGCCATCGTTGACGGCATCAACCTCATCGAAGATTACCTCACCCGGGAAGACTGGCGGGTCCAGGAAAATTCCAATATGAATTATTCCCTCCAGGGGCTCAATTTTCACATCTCCTCTTCGGTAATCGCCCGCTATTGGCTCACCAAGCTTTATCCCGCCGAAATCGGGGAGGCCCACCGGGAAGGCGACTTTCATATCCACGACCTGGGGATCCTCGGGCCCTATTGTGTGGGCTGGGACCTTTACGACCTCTTGCTACGCGGCTTCGGCGGAGTGCCGGGGAAGGTAGAATCTACTCCGGCCAAGCACTTCCGCACCGCCCTGGGCCAGATCGTAAACTTCTTCTACACCCTGCAGGGGGAAGCCGCGGGGGCCCAGGCCTTCTCCAATTTTGACACCCTGCTGGCCCCCTTCATCCGTTACGACAAGCTCTCTTATACCGAAGTAAAACAGGCGCTTCAGGAGTTCCTCTTTAACGTAAACGTCCCCACCAGGGTGGGTTTCCAAACGCCGTTTACCAACCTCACCATGGACCTCAAGGTGCCTGAAAGCTTCCGGGAGATGGCGGTGGTGGTAGGGGGAAAGACTCGGGCCGAGACTTACGCGGAATTCCAAAAAGAGATGGACATGATCAACCGGGCCTTTTGCGAACTCATGATGGCCGGCGACGCCAAAGGCCGCATCTTCACCTTCCCCATCCCCACCTACAACATCACCAAGGACTTCGATTGGGAAAACCCGGCCCTTGAGCCCCTCTGGGAAATGACCCGCAAATACGGCATCCCTTATTTTGCCAACTTCGTAAACTCGGACATGGACCCCAACGACGCCCGTTCCATGTGTTGCCGCCTGAGGCTCGATAACCGGGAGTTGCGTAAGCGCCAGGGAGGGCTCTTCGGTTCGGCGCCCCTTACCGGCTCCATCGGCGTGGTGACCTTAAATCTTCCCCGGATTGCATATCTGGCCACCTGTGAGGAAGATTTCTTTGACCGCTTGGCCCATCTCATGGAACTTGCCAAAATCTCCCTTGAGATCAAGCGCAAAGTTATCGAGGACTTTACCGAAAAGGGACTCTACCCTTACTCCCGGGTATATCTCTCTGGAGTCAAGGAAAAGACCGGGGCCTATTGGACCAACCACTTTGCCACCATCGGCATCCTGGGAATGAACGAGGCCTGCTTAAACTTCCTGGGGGAGCCCATCTATACCAGCGCCGGCAAAGAATGGGCCAAAAAGGTACTCCTTTTCATGCGGGATAAGATCGCCGAATTCCAGGAGGAAACCGGAAACCTCTATAACCTCGAAGCCACTCCCGCGGAAGGGGCCAGTTACCGCCTGGCCCGTATCGACAAAAAGAAGTTTTACCGCATCCTTACCGCCGGCACGGAAGATACCCCTTATTACACCAATTCCGTGCATCTGCCGGTGCACTACACCGACGACGTCTTCGAGATCTTAAGCCACCAGGACGAGCTTCAGTGCCTCTTCACTGGGGGGACGGTGGTCCACCTCTTCATCGGGGAAGAAATACCGAACACCCAGATGGTAAAAGAGCTCGTCCGGGCCATTGTGAGCCGTTTCCGCCTGCCCTATTTTTCCATCACCCCTACTTTCTCCATTTGTCCGGTACACGGCTATCTCCCCGGCAAACACACGGTCTGCCCTTATCCTCATACGGAAGAGGAATTGGCCCGTTACGGGCAGGAAATCGAAATCCCGGAGTTTGACCTGGCCACTTTATCCGAAAAGGCTTACCGCAAAGTCTAGAAAAATTAAGCAAAAGGAGGCTTTATGAAGAAAAAAATTGAAATCCCCAAGGTCAAGGTAAAGGCCGTTCCGGTGGAAGTTTACTCCAGGGTGGTGGGGTATTTCCGCCCGGTCCAAAACTGGAACAAGGGTAAACAACAGGAATTTAAGGAACGCAAACACATTCCCGTGCGGAAACTCACCTGCGGTTGCGGGTAAAGGCCCTCCCCTCCACCGTTTTGGATCGGTGGAGGGGGCTAGAACGGGAGGTCTTCTTCGGGGGGTGGTTCGTCTATAAAGTCGTCCGGACCAGAGGCTGGGCCAGTGGCCGGCCCCACTTCTTCCCGGCGCCCAAGCATTTGCATATTCTGGGCCACGATCTCGGTAACGTAGCGTTTGACCCCGTCTCGGTCTTCATAGGACCGGGTCTGAAGCCGAC
Source organism: Thermodesulfobacteriaceae bacterium (assembly GCA_015494065.1). Taxonomy (GTDB): domain Bacteria; phylum Desulfobacterota; class Thermodesulfobacteria; order Thermodesulfobacteriales; family Thermodesulfatatoraceae; genus Thermodesulfatator. The sequence continues at coordinate 32,861 of WGCA01000031.1, forward strand.
CTTCAATATAGACCTGCCGCCCTTTGGATAGATATTCACCACAGATTTCCGCCAGGCGCCCAAAGGCCACGATCCGGTGCCATTCGGTGCGTTCCTGGCGTTGGCCGTTTTTGTCCGTCCAGCGTTCCGAGGTAGCGATACGGAAGGTGGCCACGGGCTGACCGTCTGCGGTGTAGCGTATTTCCGGGTCTGCCCCCAGCCGGCCGATCAAAATAACCTTATTCACGCTCATAACAAGCCCACATCCTTTCAAAAGAATTTTTAAAAAACTTAATCCGACACCACCTTCACGTAAACCTTACGGGTCCGGGGGCCGTCGTATTCCGCCAGGAAGATGCGCTGCCAAGTCCCCAGATTGAGCTTGCCCTCTTCGACGAAGACAAAGGTCCCCGGGCCCGTCAAAGAGGCCTTCACGTGGGCGGGAGAATTGCCTTCCAGGTGTCGGTAATTGAACTTCCACGGCACGAAATGGTTTAAGACGGAAATTACGTCTTCGGCCACCGCCGGGTCAGCCCCCTCGTTAATAATGAGGCCCGCGGTGGTATGGGGACAGTAAAGATAACAGATCCCGGAGGTAACCCCGGCCACCGCCTTGGCTACCTCCGGGGTAATGTCTACCAGTTCCGTCTGACGGTTGGTTTTGACCGTGATGGTTTTGATCATAAAAAGACCCCCTAAATTTATTTCCAGCCCCCGATAAGGTGGAGGTGCAGGTGAAAGATCAACTGGCCGCCGCCTTTTTCTACGTTAAAGAAGAGACGGTAGCCACTTTCGGCCGTACCCAGTTCCTTGGCCAGCTTCTTGGCCACCATGATCATCTCCGCTACCAGGGGAGCGTCTTCCTCGGTGAGATCGTTGATACTACGGATATGTTTTTTGGGGACAATGAGGATATGAATGGGGGCCTGCGGGTTGATGTCCTTAAAGGCCACGATATTTTCCCCTTTATAGACGAAATCTGCCGGAATCTCACCGTTTATGATCTTACAGAAGATACAATCCTGCCCCATAAAACACCTCCTTTTTTCTTTTTTAGCCCTTAATACACCCCATGGGGAGCACCTTAGCTACTTTGCGGGCAAGCCCCGCCTTGTGGGCCACTTCCACTACCTGACTTACGTCTTTATACGCCTCCGGGGCCTCTTCCACCAGCCCCCTTTTGGATTTAGCCCTTACCACGATCCCCTTTTTCCTCAAGGCCTCGATGATCTGGTCCGCCCGCCAGCGTTTGAGGGCCTGGTGCCGGCTCATGGTACGCCCAGCCCCGTGGCAGGCCGAACCGAAGGCCTTCTCTTCACCCTCTTTGGTGCCCACCAGGATATAGGAGGCGGTACCCATGCTGCCACCAATAATCACCGGCTGCCCCACCTTTTGGTAACGGGCAGGAAGCTCAGGGCGCCCGGGCCCCCAGGCCCTGGTGGCCCCTTTCCGGTGCACGTAAAGCTCTTTGAGACGACCGTCCACCTCATGTTTTTCAACCTTGCACGTGTTGTGGCTTATGTCATAGAGCACGGTAATCCGGGCCTCGGGGATGACCCGCGCAAATACCTCTCGCACTAGGTGGGTGATCACCTGGCGGTTAGCCAGCGCACAGTTGACCCCGCAGGCCATAGCCCGGTAATAGCGCTCTCCTTCCGGAGAACGGATAGGGGCGCAGACCAGCTCTTTTTCCCTGATGGGGATACCGTATTTTTGAGAGGCCTTGGCCAGCACCTTGAGATAATCGGTAGCGATCTGGTGGCCCAAGGCCCTTGAGCCGCAATGGATGGAGACCACCACGTCTCCCAGTGCCAGGCCGAAGGCCTCCGCCGCTTCCGGATCGTAGATTTCGGCGACATACTGAATTTCTAGATAATGGTTACCCGAACCGAGGGTGCCCACCTGTCGGTGCTGTCTCTTTTTGGCCTCAAGGGAAACGCAGGCGGGGTCCGCCCCGGGCAGACAGCCCTTTTCCTCGATATATTCCAGGTCTTCGGGTTCCCCGTAACCCTTGGCCACCGCCCACCGGGCCCCGCCTACCAGCACTTCGTCAAGCTGGTTAACCGAAAGCCTTATTTTCCCTTCAGAGCCCACGCCGGCAGGGATGGTGTGAAAGAGCTCGTCTATCAGTTCCTCTATGACTGGGGCCACCTCTTCCTTCTTAAGGCCCGTCTTCAGGCAACGGACCCCACAAGAGATGTCGTAGCCCACGCCTCCTACAGAGATGACCCCGCCTTCTTCCGGGTCAAAGGCCGCCACCCCACCGATAGGGAAGCCGTAGCCCCAATGCGCGTCTGGCATGGCGATGGAGGCCTTAACGATCCCCGGCAGACAGGCCACGTTGGTGACCTGTTCCCGTACCTTTTCGTCCATCTCTTCAAGCAATTTCCGGCTGGCAAAAATGCGCCCCGGGACCCTCATGGCCCCACGTTTCGGGATTTCCCATTCGTAGTCGTTTATCTGAACCAAAGATTTGAGCTCCATAAGGGCCCTCCTTGTGGGCTTTTCTTCCCAGAAGTTAAGGTTAAGAAAGGGAAAAAGCAATTTTTAGGTGCCAATTTTCCCCAGCCGGGGTAAAAAAGGGCCATGATCTTGGGCATAGGGGTTGATTTGGTAGAAATAAACCGTATCCAAAAGATCCTTGACCGTTATCCTCAACGCTTTGCCCAGAAGATCTTTTCCGCCGAAGAGCTTTCCTGGCTTGAAGAAAAACGCTTTACCCCGGAGCGAGTAGCGGCCCTTTTTGCCGCCAAGGAAGCCTGTTCTAAGGCCTTAGGCACGGGGCTGCGCGGCCTCTCCTGGCAGGAGATGGTAGTCTATCACGAACCTTCGGGCAAACCAGGGCTCAAACTCAGGGGTAAGGCCCTTCAAAAATTTTTGGCCCTTGGGGGCCAAAATATTTACCTTTCCCTCTCCCACGAAAAAAACTATGCTTTAGCGGTAGTCATTATCGAAGGAGCGTGCCTATGAGGTTGGTTTACGGCAAAGAGATGCAGGCCCTTGACCGCTACACCATAGAAGATTTCGGTATCCCCGGGATCATCTTGATGGAAAACGCCGGGCGCGGTACCGCCGAGCTCATTATCAGCCGCTTTGCCCCGGAAGCCCAGCGCGGGGTCCTGGTGGTCTGTGGCCCCGGCAACAACGGGGGTGATGGCTTCGTCATCGCCCGCCACCTCTTTCAGCGGGGTTTCCCGGTAAAAGTACTCTCTTTGGCTCCTCAGGAAAAATTCAGGGGGGACGCCGCCGTCAATTTCCAAATCGCCGCTGAGATGGGCCTGATAGCCGGCTTCATATTAGAAGAAAAAGACCTCTCCCTCCTGGAAGAGGCCCTTAAAGAGTGTGCCCTGGTGGTAGACGCCATTTTCGGGACCGGGCTTACCCGTCAGGTGGAAGGGCGTTTTGCCGGGGCCATAGAGATGATCAACCAGGCGGGCAAGCCCGTGGTGGCGGTGGATATCCCTTCAGGGCTCTCCGCTGACACGGGAAGACCTTTAGGTCAGGCCATTAAAGCTGCCCTTACCGCCACCATGGCCCTGCCCAAGGTAGGCCAGGTGATATATCCGGGAAGGGAATTAGTGGGTGAGCTTGAAATAGTCGACATTTCTATGCCGGCCAAGGTCATCGCGCAGCTGGCTCCGCCCCGGTTCTGGCTACAGGAGAACTGGGCCGCCGGCGCGCTTAAACCGCGAAAGCCCGACACCCATAAAGGTACTTACGGCCACCTAGTCGTCCTGGCAGGCTCCCGGGGAAAAACCGGGGCTGCTATCCTTACCTGCCAGGGAGCGCTTAGGGGAGGAGCCGGACTGGTCACCCTGGTTTGTCCCCAGAGTCTTAACCCGGTCTTTGAAACCACGCTTACCGAGGCTATGACCTATCCTCTCCCCCAGGAGACCGCTCACGCCAGTCTGGCCCAGGAGGCTTATCAGAACATCCTCCTCTTTTGCGAAAGGAAAAAGGCCGTGGCCCTAGGGCCGGGTTTTGGCCTGCACCCGGACACCCTGGCCCTCTCACAAAAACTGGTTGCCACCCTTGATCTTCCCATGGTGGTGGATGCCGACGGGATAAGCGCCCTGGCTGGCGAGCCCTTTCACCTGAAGCGGGCCCCGGCCCCCCGGGTCATTACCCCCCATCCTGGGGAATTGGCCAGGTTTTTGGCCGTTAACAAAGATGAGATCCAAAAAGACCGTCTGGCCGCCGCCCGGTATACTGCGCAGGAAACCGGGGCGGTGGTGGTGCTCAAAGGGGCCGCTACGGTCATCGCCGCCCCTGACGGCCGGGAAGCGGTAAACTCTTCAGGGAACCCGGGGCTTGCCAGCGGCGGAAGTGGAGACGTACTAACCGGCCTCATCGGGGCCCTCCTGGCCCAGGGTTACGAAGCCTTCGTCGCCGCCTGTTTGGGGGTCTTCATCCATGGTCTGGCGGCCGATATCCTGGCCCAGAGAAAAGGGCCCTACGGTTACCTGGCCAAGGAAGTGGCGGAACATATCCCCGCCGCCCTCAAAGAAATTACCCTGCGGAGGAACTTCTTTGGAGACCGTGACCACCTCTGAAGACCAAACCCAGGCCCTGGCGGCCAAGCTTGGTGCCAAACTCAAACCTGGAGACGTGGTCCTGCTCTTTGGCGAGCTGGGGGCTGGGAAGACTTCCTTCGTCAAAGGTCTGGCCAAGGGGCTTGGGGTGCCAGAGGATTGCTACGTACAAAGCCCCACCTTTGCCCTCATTAACGAATACCCCGGGCGGGTGCCCCTCTACCACGTTGACCTGTACCGCCTGGAGCCCGAGGAGACTTATGATTTGGGGCTTGAAGAACTGGCGGATAAGGGGGTGGTGGCCATCGAGTGGCCGGAAAAGCTCCCCTTTTCCCTGGGGAGGCGGGAAATAAAGGTTTATCTTGAGGTATTAGCCCCTGAAAAACGTAAAATAAAAATCGAGGTTTCCCATGATCTTTAGCCCTTTTGCCCTGATTTTCTTCATCTTTTTCTTTTTTCTGCTTATTTTCCTCTTCGTCTTTATCCACATCGGCCTTATCACCATCGCGGCGGGAAAGCTCGGGCTTAGTGGAGACCAGATCCTCCTCTTCCTCCTGGGTTCCCTTATCGGCAGCCACATTAATATTCCGGTAAAACGCATCCGCCGAGAGGTCGAACTTTACCCGGAACAGACTGTAATCACCTTCTTTGGCATGCGTTACGTAGTCCCCAGGCCGAAAGAGCCCCGCTACACCGTGATCGCCGTAAACGTAGGGGGCTGTCTTATCCCGGTGCTGGTCTCCTTCTATCTCATGGTCCACAATGGCCTCTTCTTGACCCCCCTCCTCGCCACGGCCATCGTCGCGGCAGTGTGTTATAAGCTAGCCCGCGCTGTGCCAGGGGTGGGGATCGCCATCCCCATGTTCATTCCCCCACTTCTGGCTGCCCTGGTAGCCCTTTTGATCGCGCCGGAAAAGGCCCCGGTGGTGGCCTATATCTCCGGGACCATGGGTACGCTGATAGGGGCCGATCTCTTGCACTTACGCGACGTCAACCGCCTCAAGGCCCCGGTGGCTTCCATAGGGGGGGCCGGTACCTTTGACGGCATCTTTCTCACCGGTATTATCGCCGTTATCTTAGCCTGAAGAAGGGTAGCTTTTGCCGAAAAGGGCGGCCCCGTAAAGGACGGGATAGGGGTGTTTGATCAAAAAGACGGGAATCTGGGCCAGAAAATCCTTAAACCGTCCCTTGGCCAAAAAGCCCTCCTGAAAAGGTCTTTCGGCAATGAGAGGAAGGAGCTTGGGAGCTATGCCTCCCCCGAGCATTACCCCACCGGTGGCCAGGCAGGAAAGGGCCCAGTTCCCTGCCTCTTTGCCGTAAGCGTAGACAAAGATCTCAAGGGCCTTGCGGGCGAGGGGATCTTCCCCTGAAAGACCAGCCGGGCCGATCTCTTTGGCTGAGGAAAAACGGGGAGTAATCCCTTCCTGCTGACACAAGAATTCGTAGATATTTTCCAGCCCCGGACCTGAGACCACCCTTTCCACGCTCACGTGGCCGAAACGGCGGGCCAAAAATTGGTGAAGCTCCCAGGTAAGCTCGTCCCAGGGGGCAAAATCAACGTGCCCGCCCTCGGTGGCCACGGGTACAAAGGAAGAGAGGTGGCGTTTGATAAGAAAAGAACGGCCAAGCCCAGTACCCGCCGCCAGCACCGCCACGTTACCCTGCGGGTCCCGGCGCCCGGGCTTAAGCGGATAAAGATATTTTTTGTCCAGGTGGGGCACGGTGTACGCCAAGGCCTCCAGATCGTTCAGGAGAAGGACCTCATCTACCGCTAGGGCCCGGGCCAAGGCGCTGGCTGAAAAACGCCAGCCCACGTTTACCATATCTACCCGGCCCCGCAGGACGGGGCCAGCTACCGCCAGTGAGATGCGCTGGGGTTTTACCCCGGTCTCCGCCAGATAGGTCTTAATCAAGGCGGTGGGGGACCTGAATTGCCGGGTGGGGTATTCTTTTAATTTTTGCGGCCGGGTGGGGCCTTTAAGGGGGTAAAGGGCCAGTAAAGTCTTGGTCCCACCCAGATCCCCGGCCAGCAACATTATTTTTTCTCTTTGCTGCGATAATATTGGTTATAGAGCTCGACCACGTGGTCGGTGATGTCGATGCGTTTGGAAGTCCAATAAACACCGGGGATGCGCTTTTCTAGAATGAGGTCGTAACTCTCTTTTTGGGCCATTTCTTTAACGACCTTTTCCAGGTCTTTCATAATGGGTTGCAGGGCCTTCTCTTCGGCCTGTTTCATCTCATACTGGGCGTCTTCCCGCTGGGCCTGGTATTCCCGGAGCATTTTCTGGTACTGTCTTTCTTTTTCCTGACGCACGTCAGGGGAAAGGAGCGGAGCCTTTTTCTCCAAGTCCTCTTTAAATTTGCGCAGTTCTTCTTCTTTGGCCTGGAGTTTTTTCTTTAAGACCTCAAATTTGGCCTGGAGCTCTTTCAAGGCCTTCTGCCCGGCTTCAGACTTACGCACCACAAGCTGCAAGTCTATAACGGCAATCTTGATTTCCGCCGCTTGTACCCCTACACTTACCAATAAAAAGGCTAATACTAACACCCAACTGAGTCTCTTCATCCAAAACCTCCTTTACTTGATGATGACTAAGTCCACCCGCCGGTTTAAGGCCCAGGCCTTTTCATTATGGCCAGGGTCAAGGGGCCTTTCCTCACCGAAACTTACCGTCTCAAGCCTTTCTGGAGAGACCCCAAGATTTACCAGATAACGCTTGACGGCTAACGCACGTTTTTCCCCCAAAGCCAGGTTATACTCGCTTGACCCACGCTCATCACAATTACCCTGGAGTTCAAGTCTCACCTCAGGGTGCGCGAAAAGATATTCCGCTGCCTCCCGCAATCTCTCCTTCATGTCGTCCCGTATCTGGTAGGAATCAAAATCAAAGAAGATGGCCTTAAGCGGGGGCGTGCTCCGCCCGTAAATCAACAACTCGGAACGGTGTTCCTCCACCCAGGCCTCGCTCCTGGGCGTAAGGGCCTCTTCGGCAAAAGATGGTTCGGGAAGAGCCTTGGCCTCTTCAGGGGGGGCTGGGGCTGATG
>WGCA01000032.1 GCA_015494065.1 Thermodesulfobacteriaceae bacterium
CCACCCCCACCCCAGGGATGGCCCCTAAAAACAGGGTAAGGACCCGTCGCCCATAGAAATGTCTTCTCAGGCTTAACAGCAGGAGGCCGTTTATGGTCCCGCCCAAGAGGGCCATAAGGGGTACGATCTTCTTAAGCGGCCAGACCAGAGAAAGGAGTGGAACCGCCAATAAAGCAAAGGCGAAACCGGCCAAACCATGGACAAATGAGGCCAACAAAAAAACGACCAAAGGAAAGATCTTCACGCCACGAGCCGCTTCAAGAGGGCGGTTTCCAATTCAGCCAGGGCCAGCGGCTCCTGGGTGCCGGTGGTCATATCGCGCAAAAGGACCTTCCCTTCTTGGAGCTCCTTCTCCCCGATGATGAGGGCAAAGCGGGCCCGCAAACGGTTGGCCTGTTTGAGCTGGGCCTTGAGGCTGCGGCCCTCGTGGTCAAGGTCCACCACAAGGCCGTGACGCCGTAGATTCCTTACCAGGGGTAACACTAAACGCCTGGCCTCCTCTCCCAGAGCGACCACGAAAAGATCAAAGGGTGGACTTAAATCTTCCGGGAGCTCGGCTATCAGGAGGAACCTTTCAAGGCCGATGGCAAAACCTACCCCCGGAATATCCGGCCCCCCCAGGGCCTTTATGAGACCGTCATACCGTCCACCAGCCGCCACCGTGTCCTGGGCTCCCAGATCCGGGGCCTTTATTTCAAAGGTGGTCCGGACGTAATAGTCAAGCCCCCTTACCAGACAGGGATTTTTGACGTAGGCGATGTTCAGGGTCTCAAGATCCTTAAGCACCGAGAGATAATGTTCCTTACACGCCGGACACAGAAAATCCTCAAGTTTGGGTGCGTCTACGTAAAGGGACTGGCACTCCTGCCTCTTACAGTCGAGCACCCGGAGGGGGTTGCGTTCGACCCTGCGCTGACAATCCTCACAGAGTTTTTCTCGGACACCAGTCAGAAACTCCTTCAAAGCCTCCCTAAAAGCCGGCCGACAAGCCGGGCAACCCAGGGAATTTATTTCAAGCCGCAGTCCCCGGGCTCCACCCGCGTCCAAAATATCCAGGGCTAGGGCAATTAGTTCGGCGTCCGTTCCCGGGGCGTTACTCCCGAAGACCTCGGCGTTTAGTTGGTGGAATTGGCGCAGCCTACCTCGCTGAGGACGTTCGTGGCGGAACATGGGGCCAATGGTGAAAAGCTTTAGGATCTTTCCCTGGGCGTAAAGACCGTTTTCAATCACCGCCCGACAGATACCCGCCGTGGCTTCTGGCCGCAGGGTAAGGCTCTCTTTCTGGCGGTCAATAAAAGTGTACATTTCCTTTTCGACGATATCCGTAGCCTCGCCAAGGCTGCGGGCGAAAAGCTCGGTCTTTTCCAGGATGGGCAACCTGATCTCCCGAAAACCATAGGAGAGAAAAAACTTACGGGCCAGATTTTCCAGGTAGACCCACTTTTCGCTCTCTCCAGGAAGAATGTCCTTAAATCCCCTAACAGCCTTGATCATGCCTCTGCCTCCTTGGCCAATTCCTCTTCCGCGGCCCTGATAGCCTCGCTTACCCTCTCAGGAGCCGTTCCCCCGAAAACCTTACGACGCTTGACTGAACCCTCAAGGGTTAGCCATTCGTAAACGTCCTCCTCGATTAAGGGCGAAAACTTCTGGAATTCTTCCAAGGAGACCTCCCAGAGCCGGAGCCCTCTCTCCTCACAAAAGGCCACTATCTGACCCACCAGATGGTGGGCTTCTCTGAAGGGAAGGCCTTTAATTACCAGATAATCAGCCAGGTCTGTGGCGGTCAAATGGCCCTCTTCGCAAGCCGCCCGCATATTTTCCTTCCTGGGAACCAGCCCCTCCACCAAAAGGGTGGCCAAACGCAGGGCCGGGAGGAGGGTATCACAGGTGTCAAAAAGGGGCTCCTTGTCCTCCTGGAGATCGCGGTTGTAAGTCAAGGGCAAGCCCTTGACCACGGTAAGGAGGGCCAGGAGGTTGCCGAAGACGCGGCCGCTTTTGCCCCGGATAAGCTCGGCGACGTCCGGGTTCTTCTTCTGGGGCATGATGGAGCTTCCGGTACACAGCTTGTCCGGCAGATCGATAAACCCGAATTCAGGACTCATCCAGAGGATGATCTCTTCCGCCAGCCGGGAAAGATGGGCCAAACAAGTGGCCGCCGCTGCCAGGAAAGAAATAATGAAATCCCGGTCTGAGACGGCGTCCATACTGTTGCGGGAAAGGGCTTCAAAACCGAGCTCTTTGGCCACCATTTCCCGATCTATGGGGAAAGGAGTCCCTGCCAGCGCAGCGCTTCCCAAAGGACAGACGTTTATTTCCCGGCGGACAGCAACCAAACGCAGGGCATCCCGGCGAAACATTTCATAATAGGCCATCAGATGATGGGCCAGAAGGACGGGCTGGGCGTGCTGGAGATGAGTAAAACCGGGTAGGATCACCTCCAAATTTTCCCTGGCCTTGTTGACCAGACTCTGCCTGAGTTCTCTTAGCCGTCTTACCGCTTCGTCCACCACGTCCCGCAGGAAGAGACGCACGTCGGTGGCCACCTGGTCGTTGCGGCTGCGCGCGGTGTGTAACTTCCCCGCCACCGGACCTATCTTTTCGTACAAGGCGGCCTCGATATTCATGTGCACGTCTTCGAGTTCCGGCCGCCAGCGAAAACGTCCCTCTTCGATTTCCCGGGCGATCTCTTCTAGCCCGGCGATAATTTTCTCCGCTTCTTCGGCCGAGATTATCTTTTGTTTCGCCAACATGCGGGCGTGGGCGATGCTGGCCCGGATATCATACGGGGCCAGGCGCTTATCAAAATGGACCGACTGGGTAAATTCCTCCACCAGCTTATCCGTGGCTTCGCTAAAACGGCCACCCCAGGGCTTTTGGGCCATCTTTCCTCCCTGTCCAAAACACCTTAACTTCAGGTATAAAGTTTTGCCTAAGCATTAACACAAAATTAGAGGAGGTCCTATGGCCCTTAAAGAACTCAAGATCGGTTTCATCGGTGGAGGACAGATGGCCGAAGCCCTCATCCGGGGCCTCTTAAAGGCAAGAGTAGTAGAGCCCGCAAAGATCCTGGTCTCAGAACCTTCTCCGCCCCGGAGAGAATATCTGGCCAAGACCTTTCCGGACCTGAAGATCATCTTTGACAATTGCGCCCTGGTAAAAGAGGTCGATTTCATCGTCCTGGCGGTCAAACCCCAGGTGATGCCAACGGTACTCAAAGAAATAACCCTTGCCATCGACCCCGAAAGACACCTGGTCCTTTCCATCGCCGCCGGCATCCCTACTTCCTTCATTGAACACTTCTTGCCTGAAAAAACCCGGGTCATCCGGGTCATGCCCAACACCCCAGCCCTGGTCCTTGAGGGCGTATCGGCCTTTACCGGGGGGCGGTACACCACCCCTGAAGACCTGGGCTTGGCGGAAGAGTTCTTGCAGGCCTTTGGGGAGAGTATCTTACTCCCTGAAAACCAGTTTGACGCGGTGACCGGCCTCTCCGGCAGTGGCCCGGCCTTTGTGGCCGCTTTTTACGAAGCCCTGGTAGACGGGGGGGTCAAGGTAGGGCTTGCCCGGGAAGTAGCCGAAAAACTGGCCCTGCAAACCATTTTCGGCACCGCCAAACTGATAAAAGAAACCGGCAAAGACCCCTATCAATTAAAGGCCATGGTCACCTCCCCCGGAGGGACCACCATCTGTGGCCTTAAGGCCCTGGCAGAAAAGGGTTTTTCCGGAAGCGTGATGGAAGCGGTGGAAGCTGCCACCAGACGGTCCCAGGAACTTACCACCAAAGTACTGGAGGAGGTCGCTAAATGAGCTACGCGGTAAGAGGCATCACCAAAAACGGTGCCTTCCGGATATTTGCCACGGACACCAAAGACCTGGTCGAAGAGGCCCGCAAGCGCCACCGCACTACGCCTACCGCCACGGCGGCCCTGGGCAGGGCCTTGACCGCGGCGGCCCTCTTAAGTCTTGACCTTAAGACCGGCCGGGTCATGATCCAGATAAACGGTGGCGGCCCACTGGGGGAGATCCTGGCTGAAGCCGACGCCGAGGGGAACGTAAGGGGGCTGGTCCAGCGACCCAATATTCATCTCACTCCCCAAAAGGGAAAACTGTTGGTGGGTCAGGCGGTGGGAAAAGATGGTTTTCTCTCGGTGACCAGAGATCTGGGGCTCAAAGAACCTTACCAAGGGGCGGTCAAACTCATTTCCGGGGAGATAGCCGAAGACCTGAGTTATTATCTCACCGTTTCGGAACAGATCCCCTCGGCGGTGGCGCTTGGAGTCTTCGTGGACACCGACAACAGCGTGCAGGCGGCGGGCGGGTTTCTGATCCAGCGGCTTCCCGCCGCCAGTGACGAAATTATCGAAGCCACCGAAAGGGTTTTGCAAAAACTCCCTCCCATCACCACCCTCCTGCGGGAAGGCCTGAGCCCGGAAGAGATCCTCAAACGGATCTTTGGTCCGGAGGAGGTAGAAATCCTGGAGAAACGTCCCCTGGCCTACCGGTGCCGTTGCTCCAGAGAACGGGTAGAAAGGGCCTTGGTGGCGCTGGGGCCGGAAGAGATAAAAGCCCTGATTGCCAAAGGGGAACCGGCCCAGATCACCTGCGATTTCTGTGGGGAAAAGTACCTCTTTACCCCGGAAGAGCTCGAAGGCCTGCTGGCCCAAATAGAAATAAAGCGCCGACGCGAACTCGATGCCTAAACCTTTGAGTCCCCCGGTCAAAGAGATGATGGCACGCGGGGTGCGCGAGAGGGTATTTCCGGGGGGCGTTTTGGCCCTCTTTCGGGACGGGGAGCTTTATCTTGAGGCCTTTGGCTGGCAGGAATACCTTCCCCGCCCCTGCCGGGCAGAAATTGATACCTATTACGACCTGGCCTCCCTTACCAAACCCTTGGCCACCACTTTGTGCCTCATGCGCCTGGTTGCAGAAGGAAAAATCGCCTTGGAAGATACCCTGGCTCACTTTTTCCTGGTCCCCCACTGGCTTGCCCCGATAACCCTGGCCCAGCTCTTGAGCCATCAGGCGGGTTTGGTCCCTCATCGCCCCTATTTTGCCCGCCTTATTACTTACCCTTTTGAAGCGCGGAAAAAATTGATAACTACCTGGATCCTTAAAGAACCCCTGGCCTATCCTCCGGGACTCAAAACCAGGTATAGCGACCTGGGTTTCATTTTGCTCGGAGAGATCGTCAAACAGGTAAGCGGCCAGGAGCTTGACACTTATTTTGCAGAAACCCTCCGTCTGCTCGACTTAAACCCCAAGGACTTACTCTTTACCCCCAAGGAGCATTCGATCCCGGCTGATAAAATCGCGGCCACCGAGCTTTGTCCCTGGCGAGGTAAATTGATAAAAGGGGAGGTGCACGACGAAAACGCTTGGGTTTTGGGCGGGGTGGCGGGACACGCGGGGCTTTTCGGTAACGCCCAAGGGGTCTTGGCCCTTTTGATCAAACTGCTTTTGGCCTACCACGGTGAAGAAGAAAAAGGGTTTCTCACCAGGGAGGTGGTCCGCACCTTTTGGGATTGGGGCCAGGAAGGGGGCCGGGCCCTGGGTTTTGACCGTCCCAGTGGAGAAAACTCAAGTGCCGGACGTTTCTTCTCTAAAAAGGCCTTAGGGCACCTTGGCTTTACCGGGACTTCCTTCTGGCTTGAACCGGAGAAGAGGTTTATCGTGGTCCTTTTGACCAACCGGGTACACCCCCGCCGGGAACCCAATAAACTAAAGGCCTTTCGTCCGGCCCTCCACGACCTCCTGTTTAAGGAACTGGGGCTTTTGGCCGTAAAAAATTAACATGAAAAGGCTAATCCCCCTGCTATGGCTTTTTTCTTTCGCGTTGGTCGCACCGGCGCAGGCCTTCTTTCTTACCGTAATCCAAGAAACCGGGCAGGGCTTCGGGAAAAGGGGTGAGGAATTAAGTTGGCTTATCTTTAGGAGCGAACCCTTTGCTGGGGTAATCTATGATTTAAAGGCCCCCAAAGCCAAAGTGTTTTCCCCAAGCGGGGATGTAAAAACCCTTCCCCTGAGGAGGACCAAGGTCTTTGACCACCTCCGGGGGCAGAAACGCTACGCGTGGCGCACCTTCTTCCTGCCGGACCGCACGGGAGATTATTTCCTCGTCTTTGAGACCGAACCCACCCTGGTCCCTGGCCTTGGGGAAGTATGGCAGGAATGGGTCAAAGTCCCCCTCCACGTAACCCCGGGGCAAAACTGGAGGAAAGACCTGGGGCTCAAAGTGGAAATCGTCCCGTTAACTCAGCCTTATGGACTGGAGGCCGAGGCTGTCTTTTGCGGCCGGCTCCTTTTAGAGGGAAAGCCCCTACCCCACACCATGATCCAAATAGTCACTTACCACGGCCGCTACCTGGCACCGGACATATTGCCTAAAAACGCGTGGGGCCAGAGGGAAAACGCACGGATGTACCACCAGGTCGTGACTGACGAACTGGGCTATTTTACCGTTAGTTTTAACAAGAGCGGCTGGTGGCTTATCTCCGCCCGCGTCCCTTACGGAAACTATAAAATCGGTGGTCTGGCCTTTCCCCTCTTTTTGAGGGCTTCCCTCTGGCTTTACGTCTTTCCGCCCTATAACCCACCAGAAAACGCCCCTTGGGTGCAGGCTGACCCGAAATAGCCTGCTTTTTCAAACTTGCTCCCGCCTTCTTTTTTTTCCTATAATCGAAACGAAATGAAAAGATGGCTAATATTGCCCGTTTTGGTTTTATTTAGCGTTTTATTTAACCCCTACCCGGCGTTTGCCCTCCAGGTCCACCCTCACCCCGAAGGCCTGATTGCCCACCTCATAGCCCATCTCTTTTATGCCTTTGCCATGGGGTTTTTCGCCCACCGCATCAAAAAGATGGATCTTCTTATGAGGCCACATTGGCGTTACCTTTTTTACGCTGCAATTTTACTAGTTATCTGGAATCTTTGGGCCTTTGCAGGCCATTTGGTGGCCCTCCAAATCCCGAAAGAAGCCTTCCTTGCTCCCGAAAAACACGAACACTTCTGTCGTCAAAGGTTTTCGATAAAAAATTATTGGGAACTTTTCTATTATTTGTTGAAAAACGACAATCTCTTTACTTTGCCGGCTTTTTATTTCATCTACCGCGCCCTTAGCCGGATGGAGTCCCTGCTCAGGGGAGAAACATGAACCTGGTTCTACCCCTTTGGCCCATCTGTGTAATCGATATCGTGGGCTCTCTAGGCATGATCCTCTTTGGCATCCTGGCCTTCCTAAAGGCCTTAAAAACCCATCGATTAGACCCTACCAACCCCCGTTATAGCTATTTATGCTGGGTAACCGGAACCCTTATGGCTTTTGCGATATTCAGGGCCGGTGGTCATATCCTTAAACATTTGCTGCTCGCTACGGGACAGGATCCTGCCTGGCATCATTTAGCCCCCTTTTTCGGTGCCCTAAACACCCTTTCCTTCATGATAATCACCGGGGTCACCCTCTTTATGCGGGACGTGGAAAATATTTGTCTCCAACTCAACGAAGAACGGAAAAAGCTTGAAAAGATGAGCAAAGAAATCCTGGAACTTAACCGTGATATGGAACAAATTGTTTCGGAAAGGACCGCCACCGAGCTTGCCCTGCGCATCGCCCACCAAATACGCAACCCGGTAATGATCATCGGGGGTCTTATCAAACGTCTGGCCAGGGAATGCAGTCAGATCCAGGGAAAAAAGTTGGAAAAGAAGATCCAAAAAGTCCTGGAACAAGTAAAACGTTTGGAAAAATTGGTCCAGGAATTCGAAACCCTAATGGAAAAACAGGTAGAATACTTTCGTATCGAAGACCTGAACCAGATCGTTGAATCAGCCGTCAATTTGGTAGCACCAGAAGCCGCCCAGAAGCAAATCAGACTGGAGACCGAATTAACCAAGGGGCCCCTCCTTTTCAGGGGTCACGCCCAATTAATAAAAGTGGCCATAGTACACCTCTTACGTAACGCCATTGAAGCCTGCGGCCCTGAAGACGTGATCAAAATAAAGACCGGGCTTAAAGAAGGCTACAATTTTGTCATCATAAAGGACACGGGCCCGGGTATCCCGCAAGAAATCTTACCCTATATATTCGAACCCTTTTTTACTACCAAGAAAGGAAGACGGACCGGTTTGGGCCTCCCTTACGTAAAACAGATCATTACCGAACACCGGGGGAAAATCGAAATCGAGAGCAAACCCAACCAGGGCACCACCGTTAAGATCTTTTTGCCGACCCACCTTGACCGGCAGTAAGGGAACACCCCAGTACCTGTTCCAGCCGTTTTCGCATGAGTTTATGGTGGCTGCCAGGCCAGTAAATACGCCCGCAACGCGGACAGCGCCGAAATTTATCCTGAGTCCTGAAGACGTGTTCCGGGACCAAGCCAAAAACGTCTTCTTTGGCTATTTCTGGGAGCCTTTCGTTACACAAAAGGCAGAGGGTAAAGGGCCTGATCTCTTCCCAGAGATAAGGCAGTTTTTCAAAGACGAAACGTAGCTGATCAGCCGGTTTTTCGTAAGGAATCAAGAGGGTGCGCGGGCCGGCCAGAGAAGTGGCCCGGGTAAGCAAAAGGAGGTCTTCAGGAACATCGCCCGGGGTTTTGACCGCCAAAAGGGTGCAAGGGATCCCTAACATGCGCAGCCATTTGACCAACCGGCCGACGGTCCTATCACCCGCCAGTCTTTTACCCTTCATAAGCGCACCAACTCATATTCCCTAGTCCCCAAACCGATCTCTTCTGCGTGTTTCAGTTGGACCTCCCAGTCAACCTGAGGATAGAGTGCCTTAAATTTATCTTCCCCAGGACCGGCGGCAATTTTGGCCCCCGGCAGCGCAGGTTCGGCGTTTACCAGGTCAACCGCTGCCTGGTCGATAGCCACCGGATCCTCGGCCGCCAAGATCCCGATGTCCCGCACGATGGGGTAGTCGTTAAAGTGATAACAGTCACAGGCGGGGGAGATGTCTTTGACAAAGGTGATAAAGAGGGACTTTCCTTTTTTATTCGTTAATACGGCGTAAGCGTATTCTGCCATCTTTTTCATAAAAGGCACCGCCTGTTCGTTCCACTGGACCTTTATGGCCCCTTCCGGGCAGACGGCGATACACTCCCCGCAGCCGATACACTTACGCTCGTTGATACGCATCCTCTTTTTTTTGGCCCCTTCCACCCACTCAGGGGCCCCTACCGGACAATACGCCAGACAGGTCCCACACCCCACACACTGTTTTTTGTTGACTTTGGGGGCGATGGTTGAATGTTGCTGGAGCTTTCCTTTACGGGCAGCACCCCCCATGCCCAAATTTTTGATGGCCCCACCAAAACCTGATAGTTCATGACCCTTAAAATGGGTGAGTACGACCAGACCGTCGGCCCGGTAAATTTCCTTGGCCACGAAAAACTCTTTCAAAACAGGAAGATCAAGTTCCAGCCGCTCGTAAGAATTACCCCTTAAACCGTCCGCGATGATGAGGGGGGCGTTTACCACCGCGTAATCAAAACCGTTTACGATGGCAGTCTCGAGATGCACCACCGCGTCTGACCTCGAACCTTTATAAAGGGTGTTGGTGTCCGTCAAAAAAGGCTTTACCGGGATCCTGCGCAGGAGCTCCACCAGCCGCTTGACCCACTGAGGTCTCAGGTAAGCCAGGTTGCCACGCTCCCCAAAATGGATCTTTAAGGCCACCAGGGCGTCTTTACGGAATTTACGCGCGAGATCAAAAGGGGCCAAAAGCTTATCAAGTTTTTCAAGAAGACTCTTTTTGTTCTCAACCCTGAAGTCCACCAGATAGACCTTGGCCGCCATCCCCGCCTCCTTTTATTGTCATAGTTTTGTAACAACTTGAGATCAAAAATTTTATACAATTTTAGCGATGTTTGAGCCCAAAAACCTTTACCGTCAAATTAAGTACGATCTCCTCTTTCGCAAATTGGCCACCAGCATGGGGGCGTTGGTCATCTTCCTAGTGGTGGCCACCTTTTTCACCTTAGTTTACGAATCCTGGCCCGCTATAAAGGCCTTTGGTTTGCGTTTTCTCTGGAACACGACCTGGGACCCGGTCTCTTTGGAATTTGGGGCGCTTCCCTTTTTGGTGGGCACTTTGATCACCTCTTTTCTGGCTCTGCTAATCGCCACCCCCTTTGCGCTGGCAGGGGCCATCTTTCTGGGAGAACTTGCTCCTCCCAAAATCGCAAACCCTGTCTCTTTCGTTATGGAACTTTTGGCCGGTATCCCCTCAGTGATTTACGGTCTCTGGGCCCTTTTTTACCTGGTGCCTCTGGTGAGGGCTTTTGAATTGAAGATCGGGGCCCCTCCCTACGGGCTTGGTCTGTTTACGGCTTCTCTAGTCCTGGCCATCATGATTCTACCCTACGCCCTATCGGTGGCCCGGGACGTTATAAAACTCGTCCCCCAGGACTTAAAAGAGGCCGCCTACGGGCTTGGGGCTACCCGGTGGGAAACCATAAGGCACATCGTTTTGCCTTACGCCCGCTCCGGGATCCTGGCTGGTATCGTTTTGGCGCTGGGGCGGGCTCTCGGCGAAACCATGGCCGTAACCATGGTCATAGGCAACCGTTCGGCGATGCCCCAAAGTATTTGGGACCTGGCCAATACCATGGCCAGCGTTATCGCCAACGAATTTACTGAGGCCACGGAAGATGTACACCTGGCGGCTTTGGTGGAAATAGGGCTGCTCCTTTTTGTGATCACGGTGGTGGTAAACCTGGTGGCCCGCATCTTCATTGTCAAGACAAAGGTAAGATGAACCACGCTTACCCTGCCCGGGAGAGATGGCGTCGCTTCAAAAACCGGTTCATTCTGGCGGCCATCACCGTCCTGGCCCTTATCCCAGCTCTTCCGCTATTTTTGATCCTTTTTCAGCTCTTCCACAAAGGAATTTCCAGTTTGAGTCTTGATTTCTTCATCCATCTGCCGGCCCCACCTGGGGAAAGCGGGGGCGGTATTGCCAACGCCATCGTAGGCACCTTTATCATCGTGGGGCTGGCCACTTTAATAGGGGTACCGATTTCCATCCTGGCCGGAATTTATCTTTCCGAATACGGTAAGGACACTAAGTTTGCCGAAGCGGTACGGGTTTGTGCAGACGTGCTGCAGGGGGTGCCTTCGATCGTCATCGGCATCGTGGCCTACGCCTGGGTGGTAAGACCCATGGGCCACTTCTCGGCTCTTTCCGGCTCCGTGGCCCTGGCCCTCATGATGATCCCGGTAGTAGTACGCACCACCGAAGAAGTCCTAAGGCTGGTACCGGATATTTTGCGAGAGGCCTCTTTGGCGTTGGGGGTGCCGTACTGGCGCACGGTGTTAAAGGTGGTCCTTCCCACCGGCATGGTGGGGGTCACCACGGGTATCCTTATCGCCGTAGCCCGCATCGCCGGCGAGACTGCTCCTCTGCTCTTTACGGCCTTTGGTAATCAGTTTATGACTTTAAATCCCCTTGAGCCGATGAACGCCTTACCACTGGTCATTTTTAACTACGCCACCAGCCCATACGAAGATTGGTGGCAGCAGGCCTGGGGGGCCTCCATCGTTCTGGTACTAATGGTACTGGGGCTTAATATCCTTTCGCGCCTTTTGGCTCGTCGTATTGCCGGAGAAAGATAGGGGAGAATCATGAAGATAAAAAACCCTATTTTTACCACCGAAGACCTCTGCGCCTACTACGGCGATTTCATGGCGATAAAGCACGTGACCGTAAAGATCCCCGAAAAGCAAGTCACCGCCGTCATGGGCCCTTCGGGCTGCGGGAAAACCACCTTTATCCGGTGTCTTAACCGCCTGCACGAATTAACCCCCGGGGCCCGTATCACTGGCAAGATCTTCCTTAGGGACCAGGACATCCTTCAGATGGACCCCATCATCGTACGGCGTAAGGTAGGCATGGTCTTTCAACGGCCCAACCCCTTCCCCACCATGACCATCTACGAAAACGTGCTGGCTGGTTATAAGCTCTTGGGGATCAGGTTACCCAAAAAGGAGGCGGACCGGATCGTAGAAGAAGCCTTAAAGAAAGCGGCCCTCTGGGACGAAGTGAAAGATGTTCTCCACCGGCGGGGGACCTTCCTTTCAGGAGGACAGCAACAGAGACTTTGTATCGCCAGGGCCCTGGCGGTAAAACCAGAAGTACTTCTAATGGATGAACCCACCTCGGCCCTCGACCCTAAGGCCACTCTTCAGATCGAAAACCTCATCGTAGAACTCAAACAGACGGTGACCATTATCATCGTGACCCATAATATGCCTCAGGCTGGTCGCATTTCGGACTACACCGCCTTTTTCTACTTGGGGGAGCTCATCGAATTTGGCCCCACCGCGGAAGTCTTCACTAACCCCAAAGACCCGCGGACAGAAGAATATTTAACTGGTAAATTTAGCTAAAAAGGCGGAGGAATCCCTATGAACGTACTTTTGCAAAAAGATCTTCAAGAAATTAAACGTTACCTCTTAGAAATGTGCCGTTTGGTCACCGAATCGGTGCGTACGGCGGTCAAGGCCTTCGAAGACCGGGACAAAGAATTGGCAGAGCTGGTTATCAAACAGGACGAGAAGATAGACGCCATCGAAAACGAAATCCTCCTCTTTTGTTTAAAGACCCTGGCCCTCCATCACCCCCTGGCCAGTGATCTACGTTTTATCACCTCGGCCATGAGCATGATCAGAGACCTTGAAAGATTGGGGGACCAGGCGGTGAACATCGCCGAGCGGGTCCAGGACATGGCCCAGGTCCATTTTTTTACCTGCCCGGTAGATCTGGCTGATATGGCCCGGGAAGCCTTGGCCATGCTTGACGGGGCCATTGACGCCTTTGTTACCCACGACACGGACAAGGCCTGTGAAATCTGTTTGCGGGACGAAAAAGTAGACAACTACAAAAAAATCGTCATCGAAAAGATAATCCAATGTCTTGAAAAAAAGGCTCAAAATATCCGCGTGGGCGTGGATTACATCATTGTGGCCCAAAACCTGGAAAGGGTAGCCGATTTGGCCACCAATATCGCCGAAGAGGTGATTTATCTCGTGGAAGGGCGCATCGTCCGGCACCAGGATTTTTGTGAAGAACGCCTGCGGGAAGAAAAAGAAGAAATCCCCGTTGAACCCCCTAAACGCCCTCCGAAAAGAGAACTCTTTGAGTGTTTGGAAAACCACGCCCGCCACGTGCTGGCCTGTACAGAACTTTTACCAAGCGCCCTTGAGGCCTATTTCGAGGGGGACTACGAAAGGTGCCAACAGATCTCAGACGAAATCGTCCGCATCGAACGGGAAGCTGACCGTATCAAACAAAACATCAGGGGGCACCTTCCTCCGGGCATCATCATGCCCGTGGATAAATTTGAACTTTTTCTCTACCTCAAAGAACAGGACGCCGTAGCAGACGCGGCGGAAGACATCCTTAAATGGCTTACCTTCCGGCAGGTCCGTCCTAAAGAGGAGATCGCCGAGCAGATGCTCGCGCTGGCCCGGCACAATGCCGAAACCTCTCAGTTTCTGATTCCCCTAATCGAAAAGGCTAGGGCTTATCTTTCCACCGCCAACGAAGAGGCCCGAGAAGAGGCCAAAAAGGTGGTCCGCACCATTAGGACCCGGGAACACGAAAGTGACGTAGTGGCCACCGAGCTCAAACGCAACATTTTTGCCTCGGAACTGGACGCCCTCTCCGTCTATTATCTCTTAAAGCTTACGGAATTTATCTGTGATATTTCGGGCCACAGTGAAAACGCCGCAGACCTAATGCGGGCCATGATCGCCAAAGGATAGGAAAGTGAAGCTTCTGGTCCCCACCGAGACCGAGGCCCGGACACTTAAAGAACTGGGGCTTGAGCCTGAAATAATCGGGATGGGGCCAGTGGAAGCGGCCCTAGGGGCTTATGAGATACTGGCCCAAGAGATGGAAGGGCCGGTAATACTGGCCGGTATAGGCGGGGCCTATCCTGGAAGTGGTTTAAATATCGGAGACCTGGCCCTGGCTACCTTCGAGTATTTTGGTGACCTGGGGGTCTGCCATTATCTGATCCAAAAAGACTTTGCCCAGACGCTGCCGGCCCTCAAGGAGTGTTCGCTGGAACACCCCCTTGTCGAAAAGGCGGCTATCCTATTAGAAGAGGAAGGGTTTGCCGTGGAATGCGGCCCTTTTGTTACGGTATGTTGCGCCACCCGGGACCCGCAAAGGGGCGAAATCCTGGCCCTGCGTCACCAGGGGGCCCTTATCGAAAATATGGAGGGTTTCGCGGTGGCCTTAGCCGCCCAAAGGTTCTCCCTCCCCTTGATCGAACTGCGCGCCGTTAGTAACCTCATCTCCGAACCAGACCTCGCTTGGGAAATAGAAGGGGCACTGTGGAAGTTAGGCCAGGCTCTCAAATGTCTTATCCAGAAACTCTAAAGGTGGGATTCTCACCTTGCCCTAATGACACCTTTATTTTTGGTGCCCTAGCTAAAAGACTTTTTCCGACACGCCTCAAATACGAAACGTTTATCCAGGACGTAGAAACCTTAAATGAGCTCGCCCTTGAGGGGAAACTTCCTCTAACCAAGCTTTCTTTTGGGGTTTTCCCGGCCGTAATTTCCACCTATGAGCTCCTGCCGGTGGGGGCGGCGCTCGGGTTCGGCTGCGGGCCCCTTCTGGTGGCCCAAAAAAAGTTTAATGATCTGGCCCGTATCCGTATCGCCGTACCCGGCCTGCACACCACCGCCTATCTCCTTTTGCGATTTTATCTCCCTGAGCTCAGACAAGTGGTCACCTTACGTTACGAAAAGATTATCCCCGCCGTGGTGAAGGGTGAAGTCGAAGCCGGGCTCCTTATTCATGAAGGCCGTTTCGTCTACCAGCAATACGGCCTGACCGCCCTGGTTGATCTGGGAAAATGGTGGGAAAAAGAGACCAAGCTCCCCCTACCCCTCGGGGGCGTCTTTATCAAGAGGGACCTCCCTTACGAGATCAAAAAGGCCATTTTGGCAGACCTGCGAGAAAGTCTGAACCTGGCCCGGAAAAACAAGGCGGCGCTCTGGGATTTCATCAGGGAAAACGCCCAGGAATTGGACCCTGAAGTCATAGACAAACACCTGGAGACATTTGTTAACCGTTATACGTACGATCTGGGAGAGCAGGGACGGAAAGCCGTAGAAATCTTTTTGAAATGGTGCCAGAACCGTGGTCTTTTAGAAGATCTACCCCCAAAATTTCTCTTTGACGGGGAGGCCGTTTGAACCTATTACACCTCATTCTAACCGCAGGGCCGGTAGCCAAAATCGTCCTGCTCATTCTGATAGTCTTTTCGGTGGCCACCTGGACGGTGATCTTTGTTAAATGGCGCCAGTTTAAAACCGCCGAGAAGGGCCTTAGAGAGCTCTCTTCCCTGGCAGAAAAAGGCCTTGATCTGGCCGATTTTGCCCACAAAATAAAACGCTACAAATTCAGCCCCGCCTGGAAAGTTACCCGCCTACTCTTGGGGGAAGTGGCCCGTCTGCGCACCGAAGGGGCCTTACCTACCCGTAAGGAACTCTTTGCCCTCTGGCTAGAAATGTTTATCAAGCGTCTCAACCGCCAGCTCGCAGTGGGCCGCAGCCGCGAACTCCACCCATTGAAAGAAGGGCTCCCTTTTTTGGCCATCGTGGGAAACAGCGCCCCCTTTATTGGGCTTTTTGGGACGGTGTGGGGCATTATGTCGGCCTTCCAGCAGATCGGGCTCAAAGGAAGCGCCACCCTGGCCACGGTGGCCCCTGGGATAGCCGAGGCCCTCATAGCCACCGCCCTTGGCCTTTTCGCCGCCATCCCCGCCAGCATGGCGTACAATTTTTTTACCGTTAAGTTAGATTCCTTCGAAGAGCACTTAAACGAACTAGGGGAGCTGGTCATCCTTTTGGTAGAAAAAGAGTTTATGCGAGAAATTTTGAGTGAAGGGGAACCCCTGTTTGACGAAGAAGAAGCACCTGAGTAATTTGGAGACAAAAAGGAGGCCTGCCCTTGGCATTGCCTGACAAACGTGGACATTTCGGCCCCTTTGGTGGGCGGTATGTGCCTGAGACCTTAATGCCTGCCCTTTTTGAATTGGAAGAGGCCTACCGCCGGTTCAAACGGGACAGAACTTTCAAAAAGGAACTGGATTTCTACTTAAAGACCTATGTTGGCCGTCCCACTCCCCTTTATCCCGCCCGGAAACTGGCCGCCACCTTGGGAGGCCACTTAAAGATCTACCTCAAGAGGGAAGACCTCACCCACACCGGGGCCCACAAGATAAACAACACCTTGGGGCAGGTCTTGCTGGCCCAAAAGATGGGTAAAAAACGGATCATCGCGGAGACCGGCGCCGGCCAACACGGGGTGGCTACGGCCACCGCCGCCGCCCTGGTGGGCCTGGAATGTGTAGTATACATGGGGGCCAAAGACACGGTGCGCCAGGAGATGAACGTCTTTCGCATGGAGCTTCTGGGAGCCAAAGTGGTCCCGGTCTATTCAGGCACTCAGACCCTCAAGGACGCCATCAACGAAGCGATAAGGGACTGGGTCACCAACGTGGAAACCACCCATTACGTCATCGGTTCGGTGGTAGGGCCCCACCCTTACCCCATGATGGTGCGTGATTTTCAAAGCGTTATCGGGCGGGAAACCAGACGCCAGATCTTAAAGAGCGAAGGCCGCCTGCCAGACATACTCATCGCCTGCGTGGGAGGAGGCTCAAACGCCATGGGCTTTTTCTTTCCCTTCGTAAACGACCAGTCGGTGCAAATGATCGGGGTGGAGGCAGCAGGCGCAGGGCTTGATACGGATAAACATTCAGCCACCCTCACCGTGGGAGAACCGGGCGTCTTACACGGCATGCTCACCTATCTCCTGCAGGATCAGGTGGGCCAGATAAAAGGGGCCCATTCCGTGGCCCCAGGGCTTGATTATCCAGGCGTGGGGCCGGAGCACGCCTTTTTCAAAGAAACCGGGCGGGCCACTTACGTCGCCGTGGATGATCAGGAAGCCCTTGCGGCCTTCCGCCTGCTTTCAGAAACTGAAGGCATTATTCCTGCCCTAGAAAGCGCCCACGCCGTGGCCTATCTCGTGAAAATCGCCCCCAAACTACCCCCTAACACCATCGTGGTGGTTAATCTTTCGGGGCGAGGGGATAAAGACGTGGCCGCGGTTCGTGAATATCTGAAAGGAAAGGGCGATGCGTAACGGCGCGCAAGCGGTAGAAGAAGCCATAAGAAAGGCCAATGAACGGGGGGAGGCCGCCCTTATCCCTTTTATCGAAGGGGCTGACCCTTCCCT
The DNA here is from genome assembly GCA_015494065.1 of Thermodesulfobacteriaceae bacterium. Taxonomy (GTDB): domain Bacteria; phylum Desulfobacterota; class Thermodesulfobacteria; order Thermodesulfobacteriales; family Thermodesulfatatoraceae; genus Thermodesulfatator. Next base: position 17,261 of record WGCA01000032.1, read on the forward strand.
GGAAGTCACCGCGGAGCTCCTTTGGGCCCTGGAAGAGGCCGGGGCGGACGTAATAGAACTGGGGTTCCCCTTCTCTGACCCCCTGGCAGACGGCCCCACCATTCAGGAAGCCGCCCAGCGGGCGCTGAAAAATAGACCCACTTTATCCGATTTTTTGGCCATGGTGGAAAACCTGCGCCGAAAAGGCTTCAAGACCCCCATCGTAATTATGGGCTACCTTAACCCCTTTTATCGTTTTGGGCTGGAAAATTTCGCTAAACAGGCGCAAAAAGCCGGCCTAAACGGGGCCATCATCCCCGATCTCCCCTTAGAGGAAGCCAAACCCTGGCTAAAAATCGCTCACCGTTATCAATTAGCGGCGGTGATGCTGGCCGCCCCTACCACCCCGCCAGAAAGGTTGGCCAGGATTGCCCAAAACAGCAGCGGTTTCCTCTATTACGTCTCCGTTACCGGGATAACCGGGGCAAGAAATAAGCTTCCGGAAGACCTGGCCCTGAAATTAGACCTGGCCCGGGAACTTTCGCCGGTACCCGTAGGCGTAGGATTTGGTATTTCTCGCCCGGAACAGGTGGCGCACCTCGCCAACTTCGCAGACGCCATCGTGGTGGGAAGCGCCATTGTCAAAATCATCGCCGCTCACCTCAAAAAACCCGCTTCCCTGGTTAAGGCCGTCAGAGATTTCGTGGTAGAGCTAAAAGCCGCAACCAAAAGATAGGGAGTGTCCTTGGAGGGCAGAGAGAAAAAGATTAAACTTCCTTCCCGCTTCTCTAACCGCCACTGGTGGATCTTTCTCGTCTTTGTGGTCGTAGTATTTTTCTTTTTACAACTGGCCCGGCTTGAGCCCCGGGTTGAAATCTCTTACAGCGAATTCAAGGCCCTGGTCAAGGCCAAGAAGGTCGACGACCTCATCATCGGAAACAGGTTTATTGAAGGAAAGTTGAAAGAAGGGGCCTCAGAAATCCTGGCCCGGGAAAGGAAAAGCCCGGTCAAATTAAAAAGCGATCGTTTTTTTACTTTACGTTTAGAGGATCCGGAACTTGTACCCCTGCTTGACCGCCAGGGTCTCGCTTATAAGGCGGCCAAAGAGGCCTCCTGGCTCAAGGAAGTCTTATCCTGGGTCCTTCCACTCCTCTTCTTCTTGGGTCTCTGGTTCCTGTTAATGAAAAGATTCGGTCCTCCGGAAGGGGGCCTGATGGGGGTGGCCAAAAGTAAGGCCCGCATCTACGTACAGGACGAAATAGACGTCACCTTCAAAGACGTGGCCGGGGTAGACGAAGCGGTTGAAGAATTGCGCCAGATAATAGAATTCCTCAAAAACCCCCAGAAGTTCACGGCCCTCGGGGGGAAAATCCCCAAAGGGGTCCTCCTGGTCGGGCCTCCAGGGACGGGGAAAACCCTACTGGCCAAAGCGGTAGCGGGTGAGGCCGGGGTCCCCTTTATCTCCATCTCCGGCTCTTCCTTTGTGGAACTCTTCGTAGGTGTAGGGGCCGCTCGGGTAAGGGATCTCTTTAAACAGGCGGAAGAGAAGGCCCCCTGTATCATCTTCATCGACGAAATAGACGCCCTGGGCAAGGTACGGGGGGTGGCCCCGATATCAGGAGTGGACGAAAGGGAACAAACCCTGGCCCAACTCCTGACGGAGATGGACGGGTTTGATTCCAAAAAAGGGGTCATTATCATGGCGGCCACCAACCGGCCCGAAATCCTGGACCCGGCCCTGCTGCGCCCGGGTCGGTTTGACCGCCATATCGTGGTGGACCGGCCGGATCTTAAAGGGCGGGAAGCCATCCTGAAAGTCCACACGCGCAAGGTCAAACTGGCTCCAGACGTGGATTTGCGGGTCATAGCCGCTAGGACCCCGGGCATGGTGGGGGCAGACCTCGCCAACGTAGTGAATGAGGCGGCCCTCCTGGCGGCCCGAAAGGGGAAACATTGGGTAGAAATGGAAGATTTCGAAGAAGCAGTGGACCGGGTGATAGCTGGTCTGCAGAAGAAAAATCGCTACATTTCCCGGCGGGAAAAAGAAAGGGTGGCATACCACGAAGCCGGACACGCCCTGGTAGCCTCGGCCTTACCCAACGCCGACCCGGTACACCGTATCTCCATCGTCCCCCGGGGGGTAGCCGCTCTAGGCTACACCCTCCAGCTCCCCACCGAAGACCGCTACCTCTTGACCCGGGCCGAACTCCTGGACCGGCTCTCGGTCTTGCTGGGCGGCCGGGCGGCCGAAGAAATCGTCTACGGCGAGGTCTCCACCGGGGCCCAAAACGATCTGGAACAGGCCACCGAGATAGCCCGGGCCATGGTGATGGACTACGGGATGAGTGAGAAGCTTGGCCCCCAAACCTTCCGCAAGAGGGAAAGCCTTTTCCTGGAACCCATGTGGCGCCACCGGGAAGACATTAGCGAAGAGACCGCCAGGTTGATCGATCAAGAAGTGGCCACCATCATCAAAGAGGCCCACGCGCGGGCCCAAGAGATTCTCTCCAAGAACCGCAAACGCCTGGAACTCCTGGCCCAAACCCTGCTCGAAAAAGAAACCATAGAAGGGGAAGAGTTGAAAAAACTCCTTGCGCCTGAGCACGGAAACCATGACGCCTAAAGTCCTAGCGCCGGAATTTAGCCAGATCCTGGCCCAGGAATCCCCCATGACCTTTGCCAGATATATGGAACTTTGCCTTTATCATCCGACTTTCGGTTACTACGCCCGGGCCCCCAAGATCGGCAAAAAGGGAGACTATTTTACCGCCCCTACCATCCACCCGGTGTTTGGTGCGGCCGTGGCCAAACAGATCATAGAAATCTGGAAGTTGTTAGGGAGTCCCAAAGACTTCGTCATCCTCGAAGCCGGAGCCGGAGAAGGCTATCTGGCCCTTGACGTCTTAAACTATCTCTTTATAGAAGGGCTTGGTTTCTCTTACTTTATCCTTGAGCCCTTTGAGGCGAACCGTAAACAGCAGCAGATCAAGCTAAAAGATCATCCCGGGGTCAGCTGGTTTAAGAGCTGGAACGAGATACCTCCTTTCGTAGGGGTCTTTCTTTCCAACGAATTGTTCGACGCCTTCCCGGTCCACCTCATCGAAAAGACCCCTGACCACGATCTCAAAGAAGTTTACGTCATAAAGGAAGGAGATCATCTCCGGGAGGAGCTAAACGGCCTTTCTAAACCGGAGATCCTCGCCAGGGTCCTCCCTTACGCCAACTATTGGCCAGAGGGTTACCGGACCGAGGTATGTCTGGCCTATCGGCCCTTTTTGAAAGAGGTGGCCAAGAAACTCTGCCGGGGGGCTTTAATCACTTTTGACTACGGTTACGGCCGGGCCGATCTTTATCACCCGGACCGCCGCCAGGGCACCTTGCTTTGCTTCAAAGAACACCGGGTTTTTGACAACCCTTATCTCCTGCCCGGGGGCTGTGACCTCACCGCCCACGTAGATTTTACGGCTCTAAAAGAAGAAGGAGAAAAACTGGGCCTCTATCCTGTAGGTTTTACCACCCAGGCCGCTTTTCTGGTGGGGCTAGGGGTGGAAAAATTGCTTGCCCGGATCGGCCGGAATACCCCCCGCGACGTAGAGGCCTTAAAACTGTTGCTCCTTCCCCAGGGCTTGGGTATGAGTCACTGGGTGTTAGTCCAGGGGCGGGACTTGCCCCTTGAGATCAAGCTATCCGGGTTCAGTCTCAGCAACCGTCTGAATATCCTATGAAAAAGCCCGTCTTCCAGGTCGAAAAAAGCTGCCCTGATTCTGCCGCCCGCACCGGTTTTCTTTTCACCAGAAGGGGGGTTATCGAGACCCCGGTCTTTATGCCGGTAGGTACCCAGGCCACCGTAAAAGCACTGGCGCCGGAAGAAGTAGCGGCGCTGGGGGCCCGGATCATTCTGGCCAACACCTATCATCTCTTTCTCCGGCCGGGGCCGGACCTGATTGCTGAGCTTGGCGGGCTTCACCAATTCATGAATTGGCGCCGCGCGATCCTTACTGACAGCGGAGGTTTTCAGGTCTTTAGCCTGGCTCAATTCTGCCGCATCGAGGAGGAAGGGGCCCTTTTTCAATCGCACCTCGACGGTAACCGTTATCTCCTAACCCCTGAACTTTCCCTCGACATTCAGGCCAAGCTTGACGCCGACATCCGCATGACCCTAGATACCTGCCTGCCCTACCCCTGTTCATACGAAGAGGCGGCCCGCCTGACGGCCCTTACCCTACGTTGGGAAGAGCGGTCAAAGAAGGCCTGGTTGAGGAACCACCGCGGCTCGCTCCTTTTTGGCATTGTTCAAGGTGGCATGTATGCGGAGCTCAGACGTCGTTGTGCCGAAGAGATCGTGGCCTTGGGCTTTGATGGCTATGCCCTTGGCGGGTTAAGTGTGGGGGAACCCAGGGAATTGATGCTTGAGATGATCGAGGTCACGGTGGAAAAGCTGCCCGCCGAAAGCCCCCGCTACTTGATGGGAGTAGGGACGCCGGAGGATATCCTGGAGGCGGTTTGGCGCGGGGTGGATATGTTTGACTGCGTACTTCCCACCCGCAACGCCCGCCGGGGAACCCTTTTTACCTCTTGCGGAAAACTGGCCATCAAACAGGCCAAGTTCAAGAAAGACGACCGCCCCCTGGACCCCCAATGTTCCTGTTATACTTGCCGAAATTACACCCGGGCCTATCTTAGGCATTTGTTTCTTGCCGGTGAACTGTTAGTATACCGCTTACTTACCCTGCACAATTTGTATTTTTATCTCCGTTTTATGGAGGAGCTAAGGGAAGCCATAAGGGGCGGAAGGCTGAAGGAATTCCGCCAAAATTTTTACGCCAAAAGAAAGGAGGAAGACGAATGTTAACTCTGGCATGGGCTATGGCAGGACAACCACAACAGGGCGGCGGCAACCCCTTGGTAGCGTTTCTCCCGCTCATTCTCATCTTTGTGATCTTTTATTTTCTGCTTATCAGACCGCAACAGAAACGCGCTAAGGAACACCAAAAATTCTTGGAAAACCTCAAACGGGGTGACCAGGTCTTTACCTCAGGTGGTCTTATCGGAAGGGTATCCCGGGTGGACGACCAAATCGTCACCCTGGAGGTCGCCCCCAACGTCCAGGTAAAAGTAGTCAAAAGCTACATCGCTGGACCGGTAAACCCCCCTCAGGAAAAGAAAAAGTAAGACCAACCTCTCTGACGAATGGCAAAAATCTTGGCCGTAGTCGGTACCATGTCCTCGGTGGGCAAGAGCCTGTTAACCGCGGTCATTGCCCACCATTTTGCCCAAGCGGGCCTTAAGGTCTTCCCTTTTAAGGCCCAGAATATGTCCCTTAACGCCTTTGCCACCGAAGAAGGGGAGATGGCTTACGCCCAGGTCTTCCAGGCCTGGGCGGCAGGGCGCAAACCCACCGTAGAAATGAACCCCCTGCTTCTGAAGCCCTTGGGCAACCTGACTTCAGAGATCATCTTCCTCGGCCAGTCCGAAGGCAAACTATCTTCGGCGGAATTTCGGCGCTTCAAAGCCCATTACAAGGAGAGGGTATTTGAGGTGTTTGAAAAGGTCCTGGCGGAAAACGAACTGGTAGTGGTTGAGGGCGCCGGTTCTCTAGCGGAACTCAACCTTCTAAAAGACGATTTCGTAAACTATGAGATCATAAAACGCTACCAGATCCCTTATCTCCTGATAGGAGATATCGACCGGGGAGGCATTTTCGCCCAAATTTGGGGAACTTACGAGCTGGTCCCTGATATCAAAGATTATTCACTGGGTTTTGTGGTCAACAAATTCCGAGGCGCCCCGAGTCTTTTCGAAGAGGGCGTTAAAATACTGGAAGAGCGCACCCAAAAACCCTGCCTGGGGGTCCTTCCGCACTTACAGGAGAGCGTCTTTGAAGAAGATAGCGCCTCTTTGGGGGCCCCGAAAGGCCGCTTTTTATCCGAAGGGAAATTGCGCCTGGCCGTGGTTTATTACCCTCACCTTTCAAATTACCTGGATTTTGATCCCTTCCGCCCGGAGGAAGTGGAACTGATTTATACCACGGAAAAAGAAGAGCTCCAAAAGGCTCACGTCATCTTTTTACCCGGGAGCAAAAACACCCTGGCCTCATTAGAGTTTCTTAAAAGGGAAAATCTCTTTCAGACCATCCGCCAGTTGGCCAACCAGAAGATAATTGTTGGTATTTGCGGAGGTTTTCAACTGTTGGGGAGGGTCATCCGCGACGACGGGGTGGAAAACCAGAGTCCCGGCGAAGAAGCCCTCTCCCTCCTGCCCCACGAAACCGTATTTTTTCCCGAAAAGATTGCCACTGCCAGCAGAGCCCGGATCAAACTTCCCTTTTTTGTAGGAGAACTCTCAGGGTTTGAAATCCGTTATGGGAGGAGTTTTTGGGCCGGGGAGGAAATAAATTTCTTAGGAGACGCCCATCTCTGGGGGACCTACCTCCACGGCCTCTTTTATCATGACGATTTTCGGCACGCCTTCCTCAATTTTGCACGGGAAAAATTCGGGCTTCCGCCAAGGCCAAAAACCTCCTTTGTGGGCTACTTACAAAAAAAGTTGGCCGCTATTGCACAGGAAAAAGCCTTCAAAACCTTCTTAAACCGGCTAGAAAGATTGTTTTAGGTGGCCCTAAAGGGCCACCCGTTAAAACCAACTAATAAGCCTCTTCGGTCTCCAAAAATTCCGGTTTTACTTTTTCAGAAAACGTCTTGTAAGTCCAGCATTGATAGAGGATCACGATGGGCACAAAGATCAGGGCCACCGCCGTCATGATCTTGAGGGTGAGGGGACTTGAGGAAGAATTATAGATGGTAAGACTCCAGTCTGGATTCAGGCTTGAGGGGATGAGGCGCGGAAAAAGCCCTGCCACCCCAAAGGCTGTGGTCATAAGGATAGCAAGCGCTGAGGAAAACCAGGCCTTCCAGTAGGAACCATAGGCCAGAAAGCCAGGAATGGCCACAAAACCCAACAAGGCCAAAGCCGGAATGATCAGGAGCCATTTGTAACGGAAAAAGTTGACCCAGAGGTCAGTGAAAAAGCCGGTCGCGACAAGAAAGATGATGACAAGAAGCATCTCGATGACCCAGAAACTCTCCGCCACCTTTTTGGCCCGCCTTTTAAGCGCCCCGTTACTCTTGATCGTTAACCAGAGGGCCCCGTGCACGATGAACATCATCACGAAAAGCAGGCCTCCCAAAAGGCCGTAAGGGTTAAGCAAAGATAAGGTGTTGCCGTGCATAATGCCCTGCCAATCAATGGGTAACCCCTGGAAAAAGTTGGCAAAAGCCACCCCGAAAAGGAGCGCTGGCAAAAAACTGCCCACCACCAAACACAGATCCCAGATGCCCTTCCAGACCGGACTCTCTTCCTTGGCCCGAAACTCAAAGGCCACCCCCCGCAAAATTAAGGCAAAAAGGATAAGGAGAAGCGGAGTGTAAAGAGCGCTGAACATGACCGCATACGTTTTGGGAAAGGCCGCGAAAGTGGCTCCCCCGGCGGTGATCAGCCAGACTTCGTTCCCATCCCAAAAGGGACCGGCGGCGTTGTAAATAACACGTCGGTCCACGTCATTTTTGGCGATAAAAGGCAACAACATGCCAAGGCCGAAATCAAAACCGTCCAACGTAAAATAGACAGCCCAAAGGACTCCCCAGAGGATGAACCAGATTATCTGAAAGATGTTTTGTTCCATCTTTCTCCCTCCTTATCTAAGCATTAATACTTGACGGTGCCGCCAAGGTCTTTTTCGCACTTGGCCCTTTGCGGGCGAATTTGAAAAGGAGATAAAAATCAACCAGACCAAGCAGGGTGTATACCAAAATAAAGGCCAGGAGCGAAATCCCCACCTGAGCCGGGGCAATAGGCGAGACCGCCTTGCTGGTTTTCATGAGTCCGTAGACGATCCACGGCTGCCGCCCCACTTCCGCCACCATCCAGCCAAGCTCACAGGCCAAATAAGGCAGCGGAATAACCCAGGGCAAGATTCTAAGAAGCCAAGGAGCTTCTTCCGGGTTATTTCGTTTCCAGAAGACCCAGAGGCTTAAGGCGGCAAATAAAAAGCCAAGCCCCACCATCAGACGAAAGGACCAAAAGGTAAGGGCCACAGGGGGCCTCTCCTCTTCCGGCCATTCTTTAAGCCCCTTAACGGTGGCCCCGGGGTCATGGTAAGCCAGCAGGCTTAGCATGCCCGGGATGGGGAAAAGTTCCAGTTTGTTTCGCTCATGTTCTTCGTCAGGGATTACCAAAAGGTACATGGGAGCACCCTGTTTAGTTTCCCAGAGGGATTCCATGGCGGCCAGTTTGGTGGGTTGGGCCTTGGCTACTTCGCTGCCGTGCAGGTGACCGTTGAAAACTTCAAAGAGGGCAAAAACAAGGGTCCAGACCGCCGCAACCTTGAAGCATTTTTTGAAAAAGGTTACTTCGCGTTTGCGCCTTAAATGCCAGGCCGAAATCCCCAGCACAAAAAAACCGGCCAGGATATAAGCTCCTGAAACGGTGTGCATAAATTCCATCCAGCCGAAAGGGTTGGTAACTACCTCTAAAAAGTTTGTTAACTCAGCCCGGCCATTCCTGATGGTATAACCCACGGGATGTTGCATCCACCCGTTGGCTAACAGAATCCAAAGGGCCGAAATATTGGAGGCGATAGCCACTAGCCAGATACTTAAAGCGTGGAGTTTGGGAGAAAGCCTATTCCACCCGAAGTGCCAAACTGCAATGAAAGTAGACTCGAGAAAGAAGGCCAAAGTTGCCTCGATAGCTAACAGAGAGCCAAAAATATCGCCTACGTACATAGAATATTTAGACCAGTTGGTACCAAACTGAAACTCCAGGGTTATCCCCGTAACCACCCCTAAGGCGAAATTGATGAGGAATAATTTGCCCCAAAACTTGGCGGCCCTTAAATAGTCTTCGTCTCCTGTTTTGACATATAACGTCTCAAAAATAGCGGTAAGGATAGAAAGCCCTAACGTAAGAGGCACAAAAAGGAAATGAAATAACGAAGCCACGGCAAACTGGAGCCGTGATAACAAAACCACGTCTAACATTTCCCCACCTCCTGACAGATTTAATTTACTTTTCGGTTTTATTTTCGCTCTCTAGAACCAAATCTGTCAAATAAATACTGCCTAAAAGATCTCTCAACCCTTTGCGGGCGGCTTCCCAGACCAGATGAACCTTACAGCGCGCACTAAACTGACAGGCTTCAGGCCTGGTTACGCATACGTTTAAAAGAAGATCTCCTTCCAACACCTCCACCACTTCAAGCAGGGTTACCTTGGCCGGGTCTTTCGTTAAACGGTAACCCCCGGTCCTTCCCTGGCGGATCTCAATAAAACCAGCTCTGGCCAGCGTTTGGGCAATTTTGGCCAAGAATTCGGCAGGAATGGCCAGCCTCTGGGCCGCTTCTGCCCGAGAAACGACCTTTTCGGGACGGCCGGCCAAATAGACCATCAACCGGACACCATAATCCGTGGCTCGATTGATCTTCATAGCCCTTAAATCTTAACTTTGTGGATCCCTTTTATCCTATTTTTAGGATTATGGCAACAATTACTTGCTCTCTTAGGACGCATTCTCTATGATTAGAAAAAAACGGAGCCCTTATGTTTCGCTTAGGTTGGTTTTCTACGGGAAGAGATGAAGCGGCTAGCGACCTCCTCAAGGTAGTTTATTCTCGAATCAAAGAGGGATTTATTCCGGCAGAGATTACTTACGTCTTCCTCTCCCGCGCACCAGGAGAAAACCCCCAGAGTGACGCCTTTTTAAAGCTTTGTAGGGAACTGGGCCTTAAAACTTACACGCTGTCTGCCAAAGAATTTGCCCCTGAACTCAGGGCAAAAGACCGGGAAAGGTGGCGGACTTTATACCACGAAAAAGTTTACGAACTCATAAAAGACGAACCAATAGACCTGATTGTCCTGGCAGGCTATATGTGGGTGGTCTCTGCGGAGCTATGTCAAAAACTCCCCATGATAAATTTACACCCCGCCCTTCCCGGAGGCCCCAAAGGGACCTGGCAAGAAGTAATCTGGCAATTACTGAAAGAAAAGGCCTCTGAAACCGGGGTCATGATGCACCTGGTAACCCCCGAACTTGACCGGGGGCCGGCGGTGACTTTTTGTCACTTCTCTATAAAAGGGGAGAAATTTGAGCCCCTTTGGGAAAGATGGGAGCAAAAATTACGACAAAAGGGCCTTGATAGAATAATCGCTGAAGAGGGGGAAAAGGAGCCACTTTTTGCCCTTATCCGTCAAGAAGGGGTAAAAAGAGAGCTCCCTCTGATCGTCTACACTATCAAGGCCTTTGCTGAAGGAGAAGTAAAACTGGAAGGAAAGCAGCTTTATGATGCCCAAGGGAAGCCCCTTCCCGGCCCTTATGACCTCACCGAACGCATTGAAAAACATTTAGAGACCGGCAAGTGGTAGATGCTAAAAGGGCACGGTGGTGAAATATATGCTTGGGCCCGGGAGTTGGGGTTAGACCCCTGGGAGATAAAAGACCATAGCAGCAATCTCTCCCCGCTTCCCCCGCCTGAAGGCCTTTATGAATTGCTGAAAAATTCTTTACCGGAGATAGAGAACCTCCCTGAAGTGGACAGTTTTTCTCTGAGAGAGCGCTTTACCCAAGAATACCCTCACCTTTTTCCCGAAGAAATTTTGCCTTCTTCCGGAACCACGGAGTGGATATTTGCCCTCCCTCGGGTCCTTGAGCCCCAAAGAGTTCTCATCCTAGGCCCCACATATAGCGACTACGCTGACGCCGCCAAGACCTCTAAAGTACCTGTTTTTTTCTTTATGGCCCGAGAGGAAGAAGATTTTAGGCCACCTCTTGAAGAACTTGCCCAAAATCTCAAGGAAGATGACCTAGTCTTTATCTGTAATCCCAACAACCCCACGGGAAGTTTCATCTCGCCAGAAAAAATCTCGGCCCTGGCCCGCGAAAACCCCAAAAGTTATTTCGTGATAGACGAGTCCTACGCCGATTTTTTGCCAGGAAAAACATCCCTTCTTGATCTCGGCGAACGTCTTCCCAACGTCGTAATCCTTCGTTCCTTCTCGAAGATCTTTAAAATTCCGGGGCTAAGGCTAGGTCTGGCGGTGGCTGGGGAGAGGTTTGTCCGTCTCCTTTGGCGTCATTATCTTCCTTGGTCGGTGAATAGGCTGGCTCAGATTGCCGGCCCTTGGCTCTTAGGCCAAAAGGGACACGTCAAAAAGGTTCAAAATTTCGTCCAAGAAGAAAGAAAACTGATTTTGGAGGAACTAAAAAATGTAGAAGGGCTCAAAATCTTTAAAGGCCATGTTCACTTCTTTTTGGTCAAACTTTTAAGGAGGAAAAGCCACGAAGTCTGGAGAGAACTGCTGTTAAAATATCGGATCCTGGTGAGGAACGCCTCAAACTTTGAGTGCTTAAACGAACATTATCTACGTTTCTCTTTGCGAACAAAAGAGGAAAACCAAGCCCTCCTTAAGGCCCTAAAAGAGGTGATCCAGTGAAAACTGTAAAAGTCTTCCCCATCCCGTCTCCCGTAGAAACAGAAGGGCTGGTGATCTTGGTAGATATTTTACGGGCCACTTCCACCATCGTAGCTGCGTTAGCTGAAGAGGCCGCCCTCGTAAAACCCGTAGCCTCAGTGGATGAAGCCTTGCTCTATAAAGAAAAGGGATTTTTGGTAGCCGGAGAGAGAGGAGGTCTCCCGCCGGAAGGTTTTGATCTTGGAAACAGTCCACGTGAGGCCTACCGTATGGTCAGGGCCAAAGTGGTCTTGACCACCACTAATGGCACCAGGGCCCTAGGGTTTATAAAAAGGGCCAAGGCGGTTTGTGCCGGAAGTTTTCTTAATATCTCAGCCGTGAGCAAATTTGCCCAGCGTTTCAATGAGGTCTTGATCCTGTGTGCTGGCACTGAAGGGGAACTTGCCTTGGAGGATTTTCTTTTCGCGGGTAAGTTGGCTCTCAAGCTTGAAAGTTATACCTCTGCCAACGATGCTGCCATAGTAGCCAGAAAGTATGCTGATAACGTCAAAGAGGTTTCCCGAGAGATGTTTTCCTCTCATCACGCCCGCAATTTGATACGCTTAGGGTTTAAAGAAGACGTAAGCTTTTGTACCCAAGAAGATCTTTACCAGGTAGTACCCATACTCACTCAGGAAGGCTTTGTGGCTTTAAAGGGAGTAGATGATGAAACTTAAATACTTAGTTCTGATTTTAGGTCTCTTATTCTCTTCCCAGAGCCTCGCATACGCTCCCAAAATGCATTATTCCCGTCTAAAACACAAAAGATCCCTTCATGTGTGGTTCAGAAGGGATCTCACTTTCTTAGATCTAAGAACTCAACTCGTCCAAACCCTTAGAGAGATCAGGATACATCTCGCCAGAGCCGAAGCTGAAGGCTTAAGTCCGAGTGAAAAAAGCACATTAAAAGGGCTTGAGAGCGCTTTAGAAAAGGAAATGTTAAAGGCTCAGGAAAACTTAAAAAAACTAACCCAAGAATTAAATGCCGAAATTGAAAAAGAGAAACCTTCAATTAACCGTTACCAGGAAATTGTAAGAAAAATCCAGGACGTATGGGAAAATTTACTCCTGAAAAACTTTGAAATTCGACAAAAAATAAAAGAAATTTTAAAATCGGAAAATTACTGATTAGGATACAATAGGATGAGCAGCCTGAGCGGGAGAATAGGGAGCTTAAGCAAGCAAACGAGATTTTACGTAAGGCAGCGGCTTAGGAAGGCAGCCTGAGACTCACAAAAACAGGTCTCCGAAAAACCCGGGGCGATTTACAATAATTTATTGCTTGTCTACATGGCAGGCGATACAAATAGATTTATCTGTTCTCAAGCGCAACCTCTCTGGCTTACCTGCTCCCTTAGAAGCTGCCGGCACTTTTAAAACTCCTGGCTGATGAGGATTATGGCAAGTAGCACATATAATTTTCCCATTATAAAGGGGCAACTCTATACCAATTCTTTCAACACTGGTCTTAATTGCTTGAAGAATCTTTCCTGAAGGACGCCTCAAATGATTTACCCCGGCAGGGTGACCTTTGTCCATGCCTGGATGGCAGATAAGACAGATTTTATTAGGATTATCAACTACGAATTTTACTTTTTTACTACCCATTTCTTGAACATCGGGCACAGAAGAATGACAAAATAAACAGGCTTTTTTGTTTATTTTTCCGTTAACAATTTGATCTTTATGGGGATTTAAACGCCGATAATAATCTATCCTGTGACAGAGTAAACAGAATTCTTCTCTTTTTAGGTTGGGCACCCTCAGAAAATTGATATTACTTTTTTCGCGGGATATTTTTTGGCCTGGATAACATATTTGAAGAGAAGCAACATGACACGTCTCACAAGTCAATTTTCCGTCCTGCAAAGGGAAATCAGGAGGAATATGGACATAAGGGGAAGGTTTAACTCCTACCGGATGGATATCCGCTTTAGCAAATTTGTTGTCATGGCATCTCTGACACACTTTATTGATGTCCTGAAACAGGAGATATTTTTTCCCTTTTTCTGGTCTTTTTTGGTGACAAGCTAGACAGAAAACCCCTGTCCAATGGGGATTAATACTCCGCGAACGGGAGGCTGCGGCCAAATAATCTAATCTTAAGAGAAATCTTTGCGCAGGAGGACCTTGCGGGTCAAAAACACCGTGTACGTTATGGCAGTCAGAACAGATAAGACGAGAACGATATATCCCCAAAGATTTGCGCATCTTTGCCACTTCCGGATCTTTAAAAGGGTTAAATTCCGTAACGCAGCGCTTAAAATCGGCCGGGTAAGTGGATGCTGCGTTGTGGCAGGGTTCACACGCATGTCTTCCCAAGAAATTCCTTATCCTGCGTGATTCAGCCGCCTTTTCAGGAGGAGCCATGTGACAATACACACATTTTCTCCTTTTGACGTGGGGATTGTGGGTATCAAGGCCATCGTAAAAATGGCAAAACAAACAGAGGTTAGAAAGGGGGCCTTCTGTATCCCCGCTCTCTCCCCTAAGAAGAAAGGGGTTCTTTTGTATTACGTCTTCTGGATGGATATAGTGACAAGTAATACAAACGACCCTTTCTCCCTCATCAAAAGGCAAAATACTAACCACCGGCCCACGCATTTGGGGCAATAAAGGAACTTCGGTAGGATGAAGATTACTTTCAGGGTGACAGGGAAGACAAAGTTTGGGGCTTTTGGTCTTTAATTTGGGCTTTCCCTGGAGATAATGACAGGTAGAACAGGGGATATCTTGGTGAGCAGGGGAAAGGATTTTGGCTTCGACCCCACCGGCCATCAGAACCCAAAATATTAACAATCCTATAAATAAAACCACCAACCCCGCTCCTGCTCGGCTCAACCTTTTAATTTTTGAATACTACAAAAAATATAGGTTTGTCAAAGAAAATTTCGATTATGAGAAAGAAAAAAGCAAATTTTAAGGAAAAATTTAGTCAAATTTATGATTACGAAAAAATTTAAAGCTCTGCGGAGAATTTAAGCGTAGCAGAGTGTCTCAAGAATATCCTAAAAGAACAAAAAAGGCCCGGTTGGGGTTGCCAACCGGGCCTTCAAGCTTTTAACCCGGGCACCGACCTACTCTCCCACCGGGGTAACCCGGCAGTACCATCGGCCCTGGAGGGCTTAACGACCGTGTTCGGAATGGGAACGGGTGTGGCCCCTCC
>WGCA01000033.1 GCA_015494065.1 Thermodesulfobacteriaceae bacterium
CATTTTACGACCGAGACTCTCCTCGCCGATAAGCCGATAAAAAGAAAAAGGGGATCTGTTCTAATTTATGCCGAGTCGTCCACGTCTTATAGCACCTAATTTTCCTCATCACGTGGTAGCCAGAGCTAACCGTGGGGTAACGGTCTTTCACGATAACGAAGATTTTCTCCGGTTCTTGGCCATAATGACCACTCTCAAAAAACGCCGAGAGTTAAAATTATGGGCGTTTTGTCTTATGTCCAATCATGTCCATTTGCTGATCGTTCCCAAAAATCGAGAAGACATGATCAAATACATGCAAGGGCTTCTTGTAGCCTATACTCAATATTACAACGATAAGTACCAAACCGAAGGTCAGCTTTGGAGGTCAAGATATTTTTCTTCTATTGTCGATCAGGAAAGTTATTTATGGCAAGTATTGCGCTATATTGAACGCAACCCTGTCCGTGCGGGCCTCACTCAAGATCCGGAAGGATATCCCTTTTCTTCAGCTTCAAAAAATGGGATCTGTTCCCAATTTTTGGATCCGCTTCCTTTTACTTTAGAACAGTTAATGGTTTATAAACAATGGTGCGCAGTGCCGGAGCCACCGGAATTGCTTGAATTCTTGAAGGAAACAGCTAGAAAGAGCTGGCCGGTAGGGGATCAAGCGTTTTGTGAAAGCATGGGATATTTCAGAAAGCGCCGGGGACGGTCAAAGAAGAAATAGGGAGCTTCCCCTGCCGGAATTTCGGTATTTTCCAAAAGGAGATGTAGAGCGTCTTGCCAGGGCCATGCTTGATCTTTTTAAGCGGGGCATCTCGCCTGAGGAGCGCCTAAGATATCTTGACCTCCTGCGGCAGGAATACAACTGGGACCGTATAGCCGAACGGACGCTTCGGGTGTATCGGGAGGTTTTGTTATAAAGGTTTCACTTTGCAATTGAGGATGACAAATTCGCTTAGCAATGACACAGAGGCACGTCGACAACTGTTACTGCAGAGCGAAAATGTCACCCTCATTGCAAGGGGAAAATGTCACCCCGCCCCTGAGTTTGTGTTTTAAGTCGAAGTTTTATCTTTTGGCAACCTTTCTCGGCCTTACCAAATTCCTCATAAGGAATGACCTCCCCCGAAGGATGGTAAATTCGAAAACTCCCGTCAAAAAGCTCCCTTACCTCTACCTTCACTCCAGAAAGCCTGATGGTAAACTGGGTGGTTTAAGCTGTAAGGTTTTACCTTCTACCGAAATCGTAAAATCTCCTTTGACCTTTCTCTTAAGCCTGCGGCTTAAGATTTCCTTGAGGTTTTCCGGGGGTTTCCGCCAAGCCTTCTCCGGGTCTTCCGCCTCTACGGCAAATTTCCGGTTATACCGAGGAATAAAAACCTCTCGAAGATAACGGTTAGCTTCTTCTGGGTCATTTATCCCTTTGAGAGCCAACTCTTTTACCAGACGATCCTGAAAGGTCCTAAAAGAGCGTTCTATCCGACCTCTGGCCTGGGGACTACGAGCATAGATGAGGCCTATCCCTAACTCAGCCATGGCCACTTGAAAGGCAGTGGGCTTTTGGGTCGACTGCTTAACATGAACCCCTTCGTGTCTAGTGGTAATGAAAATGGAATGGCGATCCAGGTAGAAATCTCGTGGAAGGCCATAACCGGAAAAGACCTCATAGCAGAGACGGAAGTAGCCCAGGACAGTTTCTCTGGGGGCGAAAAGGCCACCAAGGGCCTTTCCGGTAGCGTCATCCAGGGCCAGAAGAAGGGTAAATTGTTTTTTACCGAACCACACATGTAGGGATCCATCCAGGAAAACGAGCTGTCCTTCTTTTTTTGAGCGAGGGCGTCTTTTTCTTCGTTTTTGTTTAAGGGGTTTAGGTTCAAGGAGGCCGGCCTTTATGAGCCAGGATCTTACAGTTTCTCTAGAGACTTTGATTCCATGTTCTTCTTTTAGGATATCGGTGAAATGTGAGAGGTTGAAATTGTGGTATTGGGAGCGAAAGAGGCGAAGGACTTTTTGTTTAATTTCTTCTGGGTAAGCATTAGGAGGTTTACGGCCGCGATTTCCGTGAATTAGGGCTTTTGGGCCAAATTTTCGGAAGTTTTTCTTGAGACGTTTGAAGTGTCTTTCCGAGATTTTGAGGGCATTGGCGCCTTCTTTGGAGGAAATGAAGCCTTCGGTAGCCAATTTAAGGATTGAATAGCGCTGAACGTACTTCACGATCCACCCCTCCTTTAAACGACTTTCCATAGGCCTGACCTCCGAGTTGAGGATTTGGGCCTATGGTTTTAACAGGAGGGGGTGACATTTTTGCTTAGCAGTTAGGGGTGACAAAATTGCTTAGCAATAACAGCTATGGGTACCGTGACTCGACATAACAATGAGGTCAACGTCTTCTTCCGAAGCAGCCTTAATAATTTCACTGGCAGGAGAGCCTTCACGTACAAGTTTTTGTACTTTTACCCCAGCTTCCTCAAATTTTTTGACGGCTTCTTCTAATATTTTTTCAGCTTCAATTTTAAGGGTTTCTAATAGTTCTTCTCGGGGAACATCAAAAGGACCAGCCCAGACCGTAGGAAAATGAATCACGTAAAGACAGATAACTTCAGTTAACTAGCTTTAAAAGTATTTATCGGACAAAAATCATTGCTTTTTTTCTGATTTTTCCAGTTCCCAGCCAGGCAGGAGATGAAGTTCGGTAAGCTGCGTCATGGTTACCGGAGCAGGTGCTCCTGTAAGTAAACACTGGGCGCGCTGGGTCTTGGGGAAGGCGATTACCTCGCGGATACTCCGCCGGCCCAACATGAGCATGACCAAGCGGTCAAAACCAAAGGCAAATCCCCCGTGGGGCGGGGCCCCGTATTCCAGGGCCTCTAGCAGAAAACCGAATTTTTCCCGGGCCTCTTCCGGGCCGATCTTTAGGAGACGAAAGACCCGTTCCTGGATGTCCGGTCGGTGGATACGGATGCTGCCCCCACCTACTTCCACACCGTTAAGTACCAGATCATAAGCCCGTGACCGTACCCTTTCTGGCGCCTCTTCCAGGAGGGGCAGGTCTTCTTCTTTGGGGGAGGTGAAGGGGTGGTGCATGGCCACGAACCGTTCTTCCTCATCGTCCCATTCCAGCAGGGGGAAATCTACCACCCAGCAGAATTTGAATTCTTTTTCCGGGATGAGGCCGATCTTTTCCGCCAGTACGACCCGCAACTCCGAGAGAACTTCATTGACCACCCCCGGCTGGTCGGCCACAAAGAAGATGGTGCTGCCGGCCTCAGGTTTAAAGGCCTCTAAGAGCCCTTTGATTTCTTCCTCACTGAAAAATTTTACGATGGGAGACTGTAATTCGTTTCCTTCTCTGACCTTTATCCAGGCAAGCCCTTTGGCTCCCAGCTCATTGGCCAGGGAGGTGAGATCGTCTAATTCCTTGCGGGAAAAGTCATGGGGGACACAAATCCCTTTGATCAGTCCCCCCTTTTGGAGCACCTCGGCAAAGACCCGAAATTTGGTCTGGGCAAAGATCTCAGAAAGGGTTACCAGTTCCAGCCCAAAACGCAGGTCAGGCCGGTCGGTGCCATATTTTTCAAGAGCTTCCTGGTAAGTAAGTACAGGAAAAGGTCTTTTAAGCTCTACCCCCAGGGTGTTTTTAAAGACGTAACAAACCAGCTCTTCCAGGACGTCCATCACGTCCTTTTCGGTGACAAAGGACATTTCGAGGTCCAGTTGGGTGAATTCTGGTTGGCGGTCTGCCCGCAGGTCTTCGTCCCGGAAACAGCGTACAATCTGATAGTAGCGGTCAAAACCCGCGATCATGAGGATCTGTTTGAAGAGCTGGGGAGACTGCGGCAAGGCGTAGAACTTGCCGGGATAAAGCCGGCTGGGGACGAGATAGTCCCGGGCCCCTTCAGGGGTGCTCTTGGTAAGGAAGGGGGTTTCTATTTCGATAAAGCCCTTCTGGTCAAGAAAAGAACGTGCGGCCTGGGCTACCCGGTGTCTGAACCTGATGGCTTCAAGCATTTTGGGGCGTCTCAGGTCAAGGTAGCGGTATTTGAGGCGATGGACCTCTGCCACTTCGATTTCTTCGTCCAAGGGAAAAGGGGGGGTTTTGGAAGCGTTTAAGATACGCAGCTCGTAGGCTTCGACTTCTATTTCCCCGGTGGGGATTTTGGGGTTTTCCATGCCTTCCGGTCGCCGCCGTACCCGGCCCTTGACGGCGATACAATATTCGGCCCGGAGACGGTGGGCGTGTTGGTGGGTCTGCGGGTTGATTTCCGGTTCAAAGACTACCTGGGTGATACCTTCCCGGTCCCTCAGGTCGATAAAGATCACTCCTCCGTGGTCCCGCCGTCTCAATACCCAGCCCATCAGGGTAACCTCTTGGCCCAGGTGGGTGGTTCTTAATTCCCCGCAGTGGTGAGTCCGTTTCCAATCTCCCAAAAGATCCATCTTTTCCATGTCGTTCCCCCTGCCTTACCGCTGGCCTAAACCTTTAGCCCCTTTGGCGACGGAAGACAAGGGGGCCGGTGAAACTAACCATAGATTTGTCTTTCCAATGTGAACGGCCCAGGTTTCTGGGGCCCGCGCGCCCCAGCCTCCACTCAGGCCTTGCGATAGAGTTTGCTTGGTAGGCCAAAGTGTGCGGCAGTTTGCCAAATCGCGGTGCTTAACTTAATTTTCTTTAACGAGAATTAGATCAGGTCAGGGGGGAAGAGATGGCCAAAGTAGCTATCCTTTTGGCGCCGGGTTTCGAAGAACTGGAAGCCGTAACCGTCATCGACGTCCTGCGCCGGGGCGGGGTGGAGGTCGTGATCGCGGGTTTGGAAGAGGCCCCCATCCCCAGCGCCCGCGGGGTAAAGATAGTGCCAGACGTCGGTATTGATAAGCTTTCAGCCGATGAGCTGGATCTGGTCATCTTGCCCGGAGGGTTGCCGGGGGTGGAGAACCTCAAGAAGGATCCCCGGGTAAGAAAACTTATCGAAGAGGTACGGGCCAAAGGGAAGAAATGCGCGGCCATTTGCGCGGCCCCGGGGGCGCTGGCGGCTTTCGGGGTATTGGAAGGGAAGAGGGCCACCATCTATCCTAGCCTTAAAGAAGAATTAAAGGGGGCCCAGATCGAGGAGGCCCCGGTGGTGGTGGACGGAGAAGTGATCACCAGTCAGGGGCCGGGAACGGCGCTTCCTTTTGCCTTTAAATTGCTGGAAATCCTGGCGGGAGAAGAAAAGGCCCGGGAGATAGCCCAACAGATGCTAGTTAAGTGGCCTTAAGAGGGGAGATATTGCTCCAATAATGGCAGGAGGGCCTTGGTGAAATCAGCCAGGGCCGCTTCAGCCCCTTCCTGGTAAGGGGTAATGAGGCGGACCAGGGCCCCATCTGAACGGCGTCTCAAGATTCGGTCCCAAAGAAGGTAGAGTCGGTCTTTGAACTCGCTGGCCACCACCCGCCCCCGGCCCTGGTACCAGTAGTAGACCAGGAGTTTTTGCTCCCCTTTCTGTAAGACAAACCGGTTGATGGGGATCTCTCCCCGGGGAGTCTTGAGGGAAATTATGCGGTCTTCTATGGGTAACCACCCCCCACCTGGCATACAGTGTTTCGGGGAATGGATCATGGCTCCTTCCTGCTGTTCTTCAAAGAAACCGACGTAGAGGTCTATGCATTGTCGGCCCCGGCAGTACTTGCCCATAAGGTATTCGTCGACCCCTAGTATTTTTTCGACCTTGGGGTCCATGCGGTCCGTGCTGGTGAGAGAAAAGCCGTCGATGCGGGCAGGAAATTCCTTTAAAGACCTCTTGATGGGGACCGGGTGCTGGGTGCTCACCTCCCGCAGCAGCCCCATGAACGCGAAGAAAACAACGGCCAAAAAAAGGGACCTTTTGATCATCTCTTAGCCACCATCCGGTGTATTACAAAGATGAGAAAGAGCGACAGGCCAAAGACCAGAAAGCCGGAAAAGGTATGGAAAAAGCCTTCAGCAGCCCTGGGGCCCATATGGTAGGAAAGAATTCCGGTGATAAAGACGCGCAATACGTTGACCCCGATGGCCACGGGGATGGAGGCCAGGATGAGGACGGCCTTCCAGAGGTTGGAACGGGTAAAGTAGGCCAAAATAGCGCTGATGGCCAGGAGCGAGATTAATGAGCGGATGCCGCTGCAGGCGTCCACCACTTCTAAGACCATATTGGGCAGGATGATGATGTTGCCGTCTCGGTAAACAGAAAGGCCGATAAGCTGTAGGAGGGAAGTGGCCACCTTGGAGGCAAAGAGCTTAAGGGGAAAGGTGAGGCTATTGTAAATGACGTAAGGGATGGGGATAGCCAAGGTAAGCAGCCAGACAGGAAAGAAGAGTCTGCGAGCTATCGGCCACCCCAGCAGAAAAATAAGCCCTCCGTACAGGACCACCAAAAAAGAAAACCGCTGGGTAAATTGTTCCCCGGCCACCCACCCTAGCAGCAGGAGAAAAAGGCCAGCGGCTACGACCAGTATCCCCCACCAGCTGCCCCGGAAGGGAAGGGCCGAAAGTTCTTCTTTTTTGACCCAGATGAGATAGCCCGAAAAAAGGGGGAGGAGAAAACCGTGGGAATAGTTCGGGTCGTGCCACCAGTCATAAACCAGCCCTTTTAAGACCGGGAAATAGAGCAGGGTTAGCGCAAAGAAAAAGACCAGGAGGGCGGCCAAGTAGTCTTTTTTAAAGGCTAAGACCTTTGTTTGAGCTTCCATGAGACGATGTCTTTGAGATATTTTTTAAATCGGCGGTAATCGAGAGTGTTTAAGATATCGTCTTTTTCGCACCACCCCCGCCGGGCCACCGCCACACCCAGGTGGAGATAACTCATCTGGTCGGTAATATGGGCGTCGGTGCCGATCAGGAGTTTTACCCCGGCCTCCTTGGCGGCCCGCGCGTGGATATCGTTTAGATCCAGTCTTTTGTAATAGGCGTTTATCTCTAGCGCCGTTTTGGTCTCTTTGGCGGTAGAGATTATCCGTTCCATGTCCAGCGGATAGGGTTCCCTCTCCCCCAACAGGCGTCCGGTGGGGTGCCCGATACAGTGGACGAAGGGGTTTTTCATGGCCGCCACTATGCGCTGGGTGAGGTTTTCTTCCCCCTGTTTGAAGCCGGTGTGGATAGAGGCGATCACCAGATCAAAATCCTTTAAGATTTCGTCAGGATAATCGAGTTTTCCGTCTGCCAAAATATCGACTTCGGTACCACAGAGTAGTTTTACGTCTTTTGAGCGTTTGTTAAAGGCCTCGATGGCCTTTTTTTTCTCCATTATTTTTTCAATCGGAACGCCGCCAGCCACCTTTAGACCCTGGGAATGGTCACAAATTCCCACCCATTTGAGGCCCAGCTTGCGGGCGTAAGCGGCAATTTCCTCTATGGATGCGCTTCCGTCGCTGAATTTGGAATGGACGTGGGCGTCCCCTAGGACCTCGTCGTAACCCACCAGCCGGGGCAGGGTTCCGGCCTGGG
The DNA here is from genome assembly GCA_015494065.1 of Thermodesulfobacteriaceae bacterium. Taxonomy (GTDB): domain Bacteria; phylum Desulfobacterota; class Thermodesulfobacteria; order Thermodesulfobacteriales; family Thermodesulfatatoraceae; genus Thermodesulfatator. Next base: position 7,445 of record WGCA01000033.1, read on the forward strand.
CTGCTTCAATTTCGCCCCGGTCTTCCCTGAGTTCCGGGGGGATCCAGGGGAGCCCTACGGCAGCAAAGACCTCTTCTTCTTCGCGTCCCCCGATGCGATTCTGCCCCCGAAAAATGCCGTATTCGTTGATTTTAAGCCCCCGTTGCACACCAAGCTCCCGGATGCGGATGTTGTGGGCCTTGGAGCCAGTAAAATAGGCCAGGGCCGCCCCGTAACATTCCGGGTCCACCACCCTGAGGTCCACCTGGATCCCCTGCTTTAAGCGCACGCTGGTTTTCGTCTCTCCCTGTAAGAGGACCTCTTCCACCATGGGCAGCGAGACGAAGATTTCCATGACCTTAAGGGGGTTTTTGGAGGTAACTAGAATATCAATGTCTTTTACCGTCTCTCTCCGGCGGCGGATACTGCCCGCGATATCGATGCGGTCCACCGGGCTTTTCTTTTTGAGCAAGGAGACCAGCTCCTCCGCCCAGGGGAGTACCAAACCCAAAGGCAGGCGGCCCCTTTTTTGTTTGAGCAATTTGATCCCCTTAAGGATGTTTTCTTCGGTTTTTGGACCGAAGCCGGGGAGCCTTGCCAGACGGTGTTCAAGGCAGGCCTTTTCCAGCTCTTCAATGGTCTTGATGCCCAGCTTCTCGTAAACGATTTTGGCTTTTTTGGGCCCGAAACCGGGTATTTCAAGAAATTTTAGAAGTTCTGGAGGGATCTCCCGTTTTAGTTCTTCGTATTTTTGCAGGGTGCCGGTCTCAAGAATCTCCTTTATTTTTTGGGCGAGGTCTTTACCGATGCCAGGGATACGTTCCAGTTTTCCCTTGGCCGCCAGCTCTTCCACGTCCACGGTCAAGGCCTCGATATTCTGAGCCGCCCGCTGGTAGGCCCTGATACGGTAAGGGTTGTCCCCCTTGATCTCCAGCAGGGCGGCAACCTTGCGGAAGATTTCCGCCACTTCCTTGTTTTTCATGGCTGGACCTCTCTTTTCCCGTTGCCAAAAGAGGCGGTATATGAGATTGCTTCAGGTAAGCGGCTATTGCTTAAACCAAAGCTAAACTTGGGGGATCTAAATGTCAATTTTGGGTCTTGAGTCCCTTTTTCCCAAAAGGTAGCCATCTTTGATGTGGTTGATGAAGAAGGCTCACGCGGGGCCGAGTTTTTCAAACATCTTGTCTGGCAAGGTCTTGAGTGGGCCGTTTATCCTATAAATCTGAAGCCGAAAGCTGAATCGGTTTTCGGGATCGTACGAGAAGCCTGGTTTTTGTTTTCAAATTTACCCTTACACAAAATTTTTCCTGTCCCTCGTTGACTTCATTGGCCCAATTTCTTAACTACCTTATTAGGGTAATGCAACGGGAGGATGTAATATGTTTACGGCGAAGATTACTTCCAAGGGGCAAATTACGATACCCGCGGGCTTAAGAAAAAGGCTTAAGAGTGACCTCGTAGAAGTGGATATGGTGGGCGACGAAATAATAAGACCTATTAGAAAGCCCGGGGGAGCTTTAAAAAAATACGCTATAAAGGATAAAAGCATAGAGGAAGTAATGAAAATGGAAGAAAAGGTAGCAAAAAATTGATTTTTCAAGAAAGATGACGATTATTGATACTAACGTCGTGTTAAGATATCTCCTCAGGGACCATGAAGGGTTCTACAAAGAAGCAGAAGCCTTTGTGCTTATGCTACCAAGTATCAAGTTATGTCCTTTGACAAAAAAGTCAAAAAATGTGCGGACGAAACTTCAAAGAAATAAAGGACAGGGACAAAAAGATTTTATGAAACATGAAAACTTTAGGTGAAATTCAAAAAATCTTGAGACAACAGAAAGAATTTTTGAAAGAGAAATACAAAATCAAAGAAATAGGTATTTTTGGATCTTTTGTGCGAGGAGAACAAACATATACTAGTGACATAGATATTTTGGTTGATTTTTATGAAACACCAGATTTTCTTACTTTTCTTGAAATAGAGAGGGTTTTGGAAGAATTGTTGGGTATTAAAGTAGACCTTGTTCGAAAACCAGCGCTAAGAAAAGAAATATATGAGCAAGTATTACAAGAACTACAGACAATATGAAGCGACATTACAGTCTTTTTGTTAAAGATATTTTGGATTGTATCAATAAGATACAAGAGTTTGTTGGCGATATGGATTATAAACAGTTTAAAGAAAATGATCTGGTAAATAGCGCGGTTATTAGAAAGCTTGAAATTATAGGTGAGGCTAGTAAAAATATTCCAGATTTTATTCGAGAGAAATATCCAGAAATTCCCTGGAAAGATATGGCCAGAATGCGAGATAAGATTATCCATTTTTATTTTGGCGTTGATTATGAAATAGTTTGGAAAGTCATTAAAGAAAGACTTCCTGAATTAAAGGAGAAAATCGAAAGAGTTTTCGAAGAAATCCAAGAAAAAGAATTAAATTAAAAATATTACTACAAATCTAGTGGAAGATGAGATAGATGAAAACTTTAGGTGAAATTCAAAAAATCTTGAGACAACAGAAAGA
>WGCA01000034.1 GCA_015494065.1 Thermodesulfobacteriaceae bacterium
ATTTGGCCTTGAATTCCTTTTCACGGGAAAGGAATTCCTCTTCTCCACCTTCTTCAGCCCGGGAAAGGGAAAGGAGTTTTTTTCCGGCTTCCGTAATCACCTTAACGAGATAAACCTCCTCGTGGGGGACAAGGACGAGATCAAGCCCTTCACCACTGTAGGGGTTGACTCCCATGGCCCAGCCGAAACACTCCGTCCCAGGTTCTTCGCAGACCAGCCCGATCAAGGAAGTTGTTTCCCGCCGTTTCTGCCAAAAGGGATCAGAGGAAAAGACCTTTTCGATCAAGATCACGCCCCTGGCATCACACGGGCGCACGCCGAAAACCACCCGCTTCTCCTCGGGCCCCTCGACCACTTTGGGGAGAGACCCGGGACGAGCCTCATAAACCAAAAGGGGTTCCCTCCAGGGTAAAAAAAACTCCTTGGCTGAGAGCTTGGTCTTCCCCTCAAGGTAAAGCCCCCCTTCGTAGGGTCCGAATCCGTCGCGAGTTCGAGGTACAAAAAGGGTATACTTATTGTTTATGGCCTCAAGCCAAGGTTTAAGGTCTTCTCTTTTAAGGATGTAATACATCTTCGCCCCCTAGATCTTTCCGAGCGCCTTGAGCTCCTGAGTGATCATAAAGTCTTCGGGGTCTTCCTCTCGAAAAGTGGTCAGGAGTAATGGAGCCTCTGGGTCAAGACCTGATTCAAACGAAAAGGCAGAAAGGGCCTCTTTTTCAAGTTTCTTGGTAAGGAGTCTTAGCGGAATATCCATGGGACAGGCCGCCTCACAGGAACCACAGTCCACACAGCGGCCAGCCAGGTGGTAAGCCCTTACCAGGTGGTAGAGGGCAGTATCCACCGGGTCCCTGGTCTTACCCACCCATTGGGGCCGAGAATCATCCGCAAAACAGGTGGGGCAATAACAAAGTGGGCAGGCGTTGCGGCAGGCGTAACACCGAATGCAGCGAGAGACCACGGCTTCCTGAAACCACTGCCAACGGGCCGAGACCTCCCGGGCCTCAATCTCTTCGACTTTTTGATAGGGGGAAGGTGAGGGCTTTCTAGCTTCTCCCTCAAGGAGTTGGTCGTAAACCAGTGGGGTTGGATGACGACACTCAAGGCAGTTTTGCCGCAAAAGCTCCTCGCGCCCAACGATTTTTTCCCCTTCCGAAGTAACGACCAGGACTTTTTCCTTAAAATCGTCTTCCAAGCGTAAGATCTTTTTCCCCAAGGCCCTTACCTTGCTCGGATCAAGCATGCCAGGGCAAGGAACTCCAAGGAGATAGACCTCACCGCGCTTGACCTGGCCTTCCTGACAGAGGACCACCACCGCCCGGCTGACACAACCAGGAGAAATCAGGGCTACTTTTTTTCCCTTGAGCTTGTGGAGGACATTGGCCGGATTAAGCACTCCAATGCTTGGCCAGATGAGCCTTGAGATCTCCTCCGGGGTATTTACCACGGTCACTCTGTTCCGATAGGGAAGGGAGCCGTGGGTATAGCCCAAGACCACTTCGGCCAGGCCTTCTGCCAGGACTTTTTGGGCAGCCTCCCTGATTTTTTCCGTGAGCGTGCTCATGATTTCCCCTCAACCCTTAGGACTTTTCTGAATTTGGTGTTCGGACCCAGGGCCTTGATGCGGTCTGTGACGTCCGTTACCACTTTGGCGAAAACGTCTCCTTCCGAGGCTGAAACCCAGGCGAACTGGACCCGCTCCGGATCAAGACCTACGAATTCAAGGAGCTTTTTGAGCAGGTAAAAACGCCTGCGGGCGTAAAGGTTCCCCGTGAGATAATGACAATCCCCAGGATGACAGCCGGAAACCAGCACCCCGTCGGCCCCGGACTTTAGCGCATCAAGGATCATCGCCGGAGAGACCCGGCTGGAACAGGGCACCCTTACCACCCTAATGCTTGGCGGATAACGGAGCCTTGAGACCCCGGCCAGATCAGCCCCGGCGTAACTACACCAGTTACACAGAAACGCTATTATTTTGGGTTCCCAGGACATGGCTTTCTCCTTAATACCACACCCTACCAAAAGCCGCTTCCACCGCGGCGATAATAGGTTCTTCCCCTAGATTTTTCACCTGAATCGCGCCGCACCGGCAGGCGGCGGCACAATTACCGCACCCTTTACACAAAGAGGGACTGATTACCGAGACCAGCCCGAAGGGCTTAACCTCCTCAAGCCGCGGGGCCTGATAGGGACAGAGGGCCACACACTGCCCACAGGCCGTACACTTCCTGGGATCAACTTCGGCCACCAGGCTCTCGGCTGGCAGTTCTTCCCGCGCCAAAATGGTGGCCGCCCTGGCCGCGGCGGCCAAGGCCTGGGTAATACTTTCCTCGGCAAATTTGGGGTAATGGCACAGGCCGGCCATGAATATCCCGTCGGTAGCAAAATCAACTGGCCTAAGCTTGAGGTGGGCCTCAAGCATAAAGCCCTCAGCGGTAAGGGCGCATTTGTAAAACTTGGCCAGTTCCCGGGAAGAATCATCCGGCACTATCCCCGTGGCCAAGACCAGGAGATCGGGTTCTAAGATGATGTCCTCCTTGAGGACGTGGTCCTTGACCTTGACTTTCAGGCCTCCTTCCGTGTCCACCTCGGGCAGGTCCTCCAAATCGTAGCGAATAAAAACGGCCCCCAGCTCCCGGGCCTTCTGGTAAAGGAGCTCCTTGGTCCCAAAAGTACGGATATCCCGGTAGAGAACAAAAACTTCGAGTTCGGGAAAGTGTTTTTTTAGTTCGATGATCTGTTCCATGGTGTGAGAACAACAGACCCGGCTGCAATAAGGGTGCTCTTCGTTACGTGAACCCACACACTGGATAAAGACCACCTGTTTCGGTTCGGGAAGGGCCTGACGCACCAGGAGTTCGTCTAATTCGAGAGAGGTTTTGACCGCAGGGTGTGTCCCGTAGCCGAAGGCAAAGCGGCCTTGCGGGACGTAAGGCTTGGCCCCGGTGGCGATGATGACCACCCCGTGTTCGATCACGTTGCCGTCTGAAAGGGTGGTCTTGAAGTCACCCACTACCCCCTCAACTTCTTTGACACTCACGTTGAGGCGCAAATCAATTTTGGGATGGGAGGAAACCTTTTGGGCCAGCTCTTTGACCAGAGTACGGATATGCTTTCCCCCCACCTCGCGGTTTAAGCGCCTGGCAAACCCCCCAAGCTCCCCGGTCCTTTCTATCAGGGCCACGTCAAAACCCTGATCTGCCAGGGCAAGGGCGGCCTGCATACCGGAAAGCCCCGCCCCAATTACCAGCACGGCCCGCTTAACCTTAATAGAGGCTTGAGGAACAGGGCGTTTAAGGCGTACCCGGTTTACCGCCATACACACCAATTCTTTGGCCTTTTCGGTGGCCCTGGCAGGGTCATCAGGGTGAACCCATGAGTCCTGGTCCCGGATGTTGGCCATCTCGAAGAGAAAGGGATTAATCCCCGCGGTTCTCAAGGTTTCCTGAAAAAGGGGTTCGTGGGTGCGCGGGGTACAGGCCGCTACCACTACCCGGTTAAGCCTCTTTTCCTCGATGATGCGGACGATACGGTTTATGGTGTCCTGGGCGCAGGTAAAGAGGTTGTGCCCGGCATAAACCACGTCAGGAAGGGTGCGGGCAAACTCCGTGACTTCTTCTACGTCTACCACGCTGGCGATGTTGATCCCGCAGTGACAGACAAAGACCCCGATCCTGGGTTCTTCCGGAAAGACAAAACGCTCAGGGGGATACGTTTTCTCTTTGGTCTCCGTATTCCTGGCCTCAGCCAGTAAGATTTCGGCCTTGGCCGCCGCGGCACTGGCCTCGGTCACCGTCTCCGGAATGTCCTTGGGCCCAGCCCCGGCCCCGCACACAAAAACTCCGGGCCGGTTTTCCAAAAGGGAGCTTTTGAGAAAGCCAAAATCATCCCTTTCTGCCCTCACGCGGGAAGACAGGGTCTCAAGAGAGGGATGAGGCCTTAGTCCTACCGAAAGGACTACCAGATCAAAGGGCTCGTCTCTTAGGCTCCCGTCCTCGTCCACGTAATGCAAAATCAGCTTGTCTTCGTTGGGAAGCACGGTATGCACTCGGGCCCGGACCAATTTCACCCCCAACCGCTTGGCCCGTTCCAGATAGGCCTCAAAGCCTTTGCCCATGGTGCGCATGTCCATATAGAAGATAGAGGCGCTGAAATCGCCCTTGACGTGTTCCTTAGCGATGACGGCCTGTTTTAAGGCGTACATACAGCAGACCGAGGAACAGTAGGGTACTTTGGCCCGGTTGATGTCCCGGGAGCCCACACACTGGATCCAGGCCACCTTGCGGGGGACTCGCCCGTCAGAAGGCCTTATTAACTCTCCTTTGGTAGGGCCTGAGGCCGAAAGCAAACGCTCAAATTCGTGTGCGGTCATTACGTAGGGTAGGCGGCGGTAACCAAAATTATCAAGACCCGAGGGATCAAAGGTGTCAAAACCGGGGGCCAGCACCACCGCCCCCACTTTCAGTTCAAATTCTTCAGGTTTTTGCTCAAAGTTGATGGCTCCGGCCGGGCAGACCTTGGCACAGAAACCACACCGCCCTGGCTTTTTTAGCCAGATACAGTGCCGCGGATCAATGGCGTATTTGAGGGGGACGGCCTGGGGGTAGAGGAGGTAGATGGCCTTGCGCTTGGAAAGGCCCCGGTCAAATTCGTTAGGCACCTGCTTAGGACATTTGGCCGCACATTGTCCACAGGCAATACATTTATCTTCGTCCACGTAGCGGGGATGTTTGCGTATGCGTATCCGAAAATCACCAGGCTCCCCGCTAATCTCCAATATTTCGCTAAGGGTAAGGAGGTTGACGTTTAACTCCCGCCCAACTTCGCTTCCCTTTGGGCCTTTTACAATTATTACAGGCAAAAAAGGTTAGATGAGGCCTCTTTGCTCTACGCCCGCGCCCTCATGGTACAGGACGTTAAACAGAAAAGGATGCTTCTAGCCGAGGTGGTCCGGAAATACGGGAATACCAGTGCCG
>WGCA01000035.1 GCA_015494065.1 Thermodesulfobacteriaceae bacterium
CGGCACTGGTATTCCCGTATTTCCGGACCACCTCGGCTAGAAGCATCCTTTTCTGTTTAACGTCCTGTACCATGAGGGCGCGGGCGTAGAGCAAAGAGGCCTCATCTAACCTTTTTTGCCTGTAATAATTGTAAAAGGCCCAAAGGGAAGCCAGGAAGATCAGGACCAGCGAAACGATTATGATTTCGCGCAGGTGCTCGCGGGCGGCCCTGACCCATTTCTCGTGGAGGACTAAAATCTCCTCTTCGGGTGCCACCTCTTTTTTCTTAGCCATTATTTGCCCCCGAAATAGTCATCCCAGCGGAAGATTAAAGGTTCAACCCCTTCTTTTAAGACCCCGTGGTCGACCACGTCTCCGATAAAGAGCACGTGGTCCCCTGCTTCGCAGGTGGAAACCACTTCGCATTCAAAATAGGCGATGGCGTCTTTCAAGACCGGGGACCCTTTTAGGGCGGTAGAATATTCAATACCTTCAAACTTGTTGACCTCCCGCCCGCTTTTGAAACCGAAATGTTTGGCCAACTCTACCTGCCCTTCACCTAGAACGTTAAGACAAAATACCCCGGAATTTTTGAGCAATTCGTAAGTGTAGCGCTGCGGGGCGATAGCTACCGAAAGGAGGCGGGGCCGGAAAGAAACCTGACTGACCCAGGCCGCGGTCATACCGTTTATTTTTTCTCCGTCACGTACCGTGACCACAAAGACTCCCTGGGGAACGTACTTGGTAATTAGCTGTTGGAGCCCCATAAGACCCTCCTCTGCGTTTTTAAATCATTCTAAGCATTATGGGCCCGAGGTTTCAAGTCACATCTCACGGGGAGGTAACCCTGACAAGGACTCGGCCAAAGAAGCGGCCTTTTCCGGGGGCATAGCGGAAAGGATGCGGGCCACCTGTTCGGTCTTTAGGGCGGAGAGGATCTTGATGGCCATCTCCGGCTCCATGGCCTCGATAAGTTTGGCGGCCTTTGAGGGTTTCATGTTCCCGTAAGCCCCTACCAGGAGTTTAAACCTTTTGTTCTTGATGGTGCGTAACTCGGTTAATTTTTTGTCCAGCTCCTCTTCCAGGGTCTTCAAGGTGGCCAAGCGTCTTTTGATCTGTTCTTCAAGGAGGGCCAGGTTTTTCTTTCTTTCTTCAAGGGCCTTCCTTTCTTGGGCCAGCTTTTCTCTTTCCGCTTTGAGGGCTTCAAAAAGGGCTTCGGGGCAAGAGGGGAAGGTCTCTTTTGAAGGCTGGTTGGGAGCGGCTTCTGCTTCTTGAACGCCCCACTTAAGGCCTCCGTGTTTACAGCCCCAGAAATAAAGACCGGTGACCAAAAATTTCAAAAGAGCGACCACCAATAAAAGAGGCAACCACTTAAAGGTTTTCATCCTGGTTTCTCCTCATCAAGAGCAGATCTTCCATGTTTTTGAACTCTTCTTTTTGCCTTTCGCGCAAATAGTAGGTCCGGGCCTTCTCCCAGAGGGTTTCGGCCATGCGTCGGCGTTGGTGGAGCCTTACCGCTTCCTGCCTCAACCGTTCTACTTCTTTTTCTTTGCTACGCATGATTTTTTCCGCCTTTTCCTTCTCTTCCAAAAGACGATCTATTTGTTGGGCGAAAAGCCGCAATTCGGCCCCGCTAACCGGCTCCTGGCCCAATTCGTCATAGAGTCTTTTCGGTCTGGCAGATACCTCGGCCAGCATCTCTTTGAGCTCGCTAAGGGCCCTTTTAGCCCGCTGAAATTCTTCCCGGGCCTTTGTTTCCCGTAACTCGTTAACCCATAGGAGGGTTTTTAAGACCTCTGGTGGTTTTTTCATGCGCTTACTTTAAGGAGCTCTTCTATACTTTTTTCCAAGGTGGCCTTTTCTTTGATATCCTGCCTCAAAAAGGCCTTTATGTCCTTGATCTTGGCTAGGGCCTGGTCGATTTCCGGGTTACTGCCACGCACATAAGCCCCTATGTTGATGAGGTCTTCGGCCCGACGGTAGACCGCGAGCGTGTTTATCAATTTTTTAGCAGCCTCCCTGTGTTCCTCAGAAACGATATCGACCATCACCCGGCTGACACTTTGTAATACGTCAATAGCGGGGTAATGGCCCTGATGGGCCAGCTCTCGGGTTAGTACTATATGGCCGTCAACGATAGAGCGTACGGCGTCTGCCACCGGCTCGTTAAAATCGTCCCCCTCCACCAGTACGGTATAAAACCCGGTAATACTGCCTCCTTCCACTTTGGGCCCAGCTCTTTCGAGTAATTTGGGCAAAGTGGCAAAGACCGAAGGGGTATATCCCCGTGCGGTAGGGGGCTCTCCCACCGCTAAACCAATTTCCCGACCCGCCATACAGAAGCGGGTCAGAGAATCCATCATGACCAGGACGTCTGCCCCCTGATCCCGAAAATATTCTGCAATTGCCATAGCCAGATAGGCGCCACGGATCCGCAAAGGGGGTGGCTGATCGGAAGTGGCCACCACCACCACCGAACGGGCCAGCCCTTCCGGCCCGAGATCCCTCTCCAGGAACTCGCGTACCTCCCGGCCCCGTTCCCCTATCAAGGCAATAACGTTGACGTCTGCCTGGGTGTGCCGGGCCATCATCCCGAGGAGGGTGGACTTGCCTACTCCGGAACCAGCCATGATGGCCACCCGCTGTCCTTTGCCCACGGTTAAAAGGGCGTTTATGGCTCTAACCCCCACGTCTAGAGGGGTTGAGATCCGGGCCCGTTCAAAGGGTTTTAGCGGTTCGGCATAAAGGGGATAATAGGTAGAGAGGCGAGGGAGGGGTTTGCCGTCAAGGGGTTCTCCCAGGGCGTCAAGGACCCGCCCCAGGAG
>WGCA01000036.1 GCA_015494065.1 Thermodesulfobacteriaceae bacterium
GAAGGGCTTGATCTAAACGCGGGCTGTCCCGCCCGCAAGATCGTAAAGGCTGGGGCCGGGGCAGCCCTTTTAGCCACCCCAAAGAAATTGGCCCGGCTGGCCAGGACCCTGGCGGAGCTAGCTCACGCCTACGGAGTAGATTTTTCGGTAAAATTTCGCCTGGGTTTTGCCCAGGATGAGCTAGAGAGGTTGACCGAGGCCCTGCTGGGCGCAGGGGTTGACCTCCTGGTCCTGCACCCCCGCACCGCCAAAGAGGGCTTTCGGGGCCAGGCCCGGTGGGAAAGGATAAGAGATCTGGTAAGGATGGTCGGGGATGAGGCCCGGGTGTTCGGCAGCGGTGACGTCAAATCCCTGGCAGACGTCAAGGCCTTTTTCGCGTGCACCGGCGCCCATGGCGTCTTGATCGGCAGGGCCGCCCTCTCCCGCCCCTGGATCTTTAAGGAATGCAAAACCAGGGAGGAAAGGGAACTCTCTTTGGCCCAACGGGTGGCACTCCTCAAACGGCTTGAGCGTTACCTCCTCTCTTACCGCTCTCCCAAAGACTGTTTGCGGGTCTTGAAAACCTTTGCCCCCAAGTTCTTCAAAGGGATTTCCGGCCGCCGCAAGTTCACCCCCGCCCTTTTGAAGGCGCCGGATCTGGCCACTTTCTGGGAGATCCTTGAGGCCCTGGCCGGAGATGGCCGATTAGAAAAGTAAATGAAGGCCGAAGTCTTACGTTTAATCAACAGGCTCAAGCGGATAGCCAATTTTCCGGTCTTTGCCGAAACGGTTAAGACCCTGCGCTCTTTGCGGACCGAAGAAGAGGCCACCGCGGACCGGCTGGTACGCATCGTCCTTTTTGACCCGGGGCTTTGTTGTCAGATATTGAGGGCCGGCAATTCGGTCTTTTACAACCCTTACGGCTACCCTTTAAAGACGATTTCGCGGGCCGTAGTAATCATGGGCCTGCAACACCTGCGTTTTTTAGCGGAAGGGGCGCCGGTCTTCCAAGAAGAACAGCTGGAAGACCCAAACCTGGCCCAGGAACTTACCATCTCTTTGGTAGCAGCCCATCTGGCCGGTAAAGCCGCGAGCAAGCGAAACCTGAACGCGGAGGAGACCTATCTCGCGGCCCTCTTCAGGAGGCTTGGCCGCCTGGTCCTTTTGCTCTTTGCGCCTGGGTATTATGAAAAGGCCAAAGGACTTGACCCGCGGCGCAAAAAAGAGGTCTTTTACCTGGTTGGCGAACGTTTAGCCAAACAGTGGAACCTGCCGGAAAATATCATCCAGTGCCTGGAAGGACGGGAAATTCACCTGCGCCCCAAAAGGATGGCGCACCTCTGTCTGTACGCTGACCTTCTGGCCGCCGGCCTGGTGACGGGGAAGGGCCCTTTAGGCTGGCAGAACCTTTTTACTTCTTTTGCGGAAGTGAAACAGGTTTTGAAGACCCTTGACCGGGCCCCTTGCCTGCCGGTGGCCCTTAAGAAATATTGGCCTTCCAAAATCCGGGAAGAAAAAGAAGAAGATTCCTTTGAGGTGGGACCTTTCCTGCCCGAAGAGGCCCTCCGTTTGGCCCAAAAGGTCCTGGCCACCCTCTGTGAGGAGACCGGGGCTGAAGGAAAGCTCTTTTACCGGGAGGGGCCAAAAATTTTTGCGATTAAAGAAGATAACCCGCCTGAAGGGCTTGAGGCCTTGCTGGAGAAAGACGAGATCACCTTTGCCGGAAACCGGATTTATATCCCCATAAAATTTAAAAAGACCCCGGCCCTGCTGCTTAGCCTGGAGTGCGAAAGCCCGCTTCCCCCTGAGGAACTTTACGGTCTAAAGCTCGTGCGCAAGACCCTCGAAGGGCTGCTCGAGAGGCTCTAAAGAGGGGGCTTGTTTGATAATTCTTACCCCCTCGGTGGTACCCAAAAGGGCAGCCACCACCTCCTCGGCCCGCACCCCTCCCTGGGGGGGTTCGAAAAGGACCAGTTCCAGGACCTGCGGTTCCTTGAGGGTGAGGGAAACAACATAAGGCCTGATTTCTATTTCCTTTTCCTTCTTGCCCCGCCTGACCACCAAGGTCACACTCCTTTGGGCCAGGAACGCGGCTACCTGCTCCTGCGCCACAGGCCCCGGCAGGATGATTTCGTACGTTACCTCCTCTGGCAGCTTAAGGGCGGCCTCCGGGGAGGAGAAACGGACCTCCTTGACGGCCAGCTCCCGGACCAGAGCCCCGTTCAGACGTTCCTTTACCTCCTCGGGTGTAAGTCTTCGCCGAAGCTCAAGGGCCGCCACCTCGTAGTGACTTTCAACCCCTACGGGGAGGGCCCGGGCAAAGGAGAGCCTGGGTAAGGGATGAAACCCTTCGGAGAAGGAGACCGGTAGGCGGGCCCGGCGTACCGCCCGGTGGAAAGCGCGCATCACTTCGAGTTGGGACAAAAAGCGCGCCCAGCCTATCTTCTGGTAAACCAAACGGTAGGTAAAGCGGCCTTCCTCTTCTTCCCGGCTGACAGACAAAATTGGGGGGATCTTGCACTCCTTGACCAGTTGGTTTTTGACCCGTTTAAAATCACACACCCCGCACTTCAAACACCTGGCCCAACGGCAGTCAGGAGTGACTTCCTGGCCCAGGGCCTTTTCCCGTTCCTGCAGCAGGAATTCTTTGGTGACCCCCAGGTCGATATGGTCCCAGGGAAGGGGGGCCGAAGGGGCCCTGGCGCTTAAATAGCGTTCCAGATCAAGACCCAACTTTTTGGCTGCCGCACGCCAGAGATCAAAACGCAATTCATCACTCCAGCCGTCAAGACGGGCCCCCAGCTGGAAAGCAAGATAGATGAGACCGGCCAAGCGTCGGTCCCCCCGGGAAAAGACCCCTTCCAAAAAGCTCTGTTCCGGCTTGTGCCACTTAAAGCGGAGCTTCCGCCCCTTAAGCTTGGTCCGCAAGAAAGACAACCTGGCCTCAGTTTCTGCCAGGTTTATTTGTTCTTCCCACTGAAACGCCGTGTGGGGTTTGGGGACAAAAGTCGACACCGAGACGTTGACCTGGGGGCCCATCTTTCCTTTGATACGGGTTAGCCGGCGCGCCAGAGAGACGATGCCTTCCAGGTCCTCCGGGGTCTCGGTGGGGAGACCGATCATGAAATAGAGTTTTAGGTGGCGCCAACCGGCTTCAAAGGCCAGCCGGGCGGTCTCCCAAAGGGCCTCTTCGGAGATGTCTTTGTTGATCACCCGGCGCAGACGCTCCGTCCCCGCTTCGGGGGCTAGGGTGAAACCGGTCTTACGGACTTTTTTGATCTCTTCGATAATGGTCTGGTTAAGGCTTCCCACCCGCAGGGACGGCAGGGAAAGGGCCACCTTTTCCGGTAAAAAGCGCCGGTTAAAGGCCACGATGAGCTCGGTAAGGCAGCTATAATCCCCGGCGGAAAGGGAAAGAAAGGAGACCTCGTCCCAGCCCGTGGCGGCCAGCCCCTCCTCAGCCAGGGCCAGTATCCGTTCGATGGAACGCTCCCGCACAGGCCGATAAATGCTGCTTGCCTGGCAGAAACGGCAACCCCGGGTACAGCCCCGGGAAATCTCGACTGCCAGCCGGTCGTGGGTAATTTCCGCCCAAGGCACCGGGGGCCGGTAAGGGTACGCTACCTGGTCGAGCTGGGGGAGGATGCGCCTCTTTATTTTTTCATACCCCGGCTTTAGGGGTTTTAACCCGACGAAGGTTTCTCCCTGATAAATAGGCTCAAAAAAGGAGGGGACGTAAACTCCTTCGATCGCCGAAAGGGCCTCCAGCAATTCTTCCTTGGTGGCTCCCCCTTCTTTAGCCTGTCTTACGGTTTCTGCTATTTCCAAAATGGCTTCTTCCGCCTCACCGATGATAATGGCGTCGTAAAAAGGGGCCACGGGTTCGGGGTTGGCCACCGCAGACCCTCCCCCCAGAATCAACGGGAAGGGGGCAGGCCGGTCTTTGGCCAGGGCGGGAAGCCCCGCAAGGTCAAGGATGTTGACGATGTTGGTGGCGCAAAGCTCATAAGGGTAACTTATGCCCAGCAGGTCAAAGTCTTTGAGCGGCCTTTTGGCCTCAAGCGAGAGCAACGGCACCCTCTCCTGACGCAAAACCGCCTCAAGGTCCCGGGCCGGGGCGTAGGCCCGGTCCACGAAATAACCGGGCCTTTCCTTAAGGATCAGGTAGAGGAGGTGTAAGCCGATATGAGACATGCCGATCTCGTAAAGGTCGGGGAAGACCAGACAGATCTTTAGGGAAGCTTCCTCAAAGGAGGTGGAAGAGCGGGCGTTTACTTCCCGACCCACATACCGGGAAGGACGCCTCACTTTGGCGATGATATTTTCCCAGACCCTGGCCCAATCCTTCATGACCCCTCAAGCTTAACTACCAAATCCTCGGTCTCCAAGACGGAAAGCGCTTGCAGAAAATCTTTCCTTGGCCCCTTCTTTTAGGTATAGCTAAAGGGATGAGGCGAAAAATAGTAGCCCTGGTGCGCAACCCCAACGGCCTGGCGCTGACCTGGAGTAACTGGCCGGATTTACCCCCAAACGCCCTCCTGGCCGGGGTTTTTGGGACGGAGACCAAAAAACTAAAGACCGAGGCCTTACCCTCCCCTACCCTCCTCTTAAACGCCCCCTTTTTTGGAGAGGAAGGGCTCTACCAAATAGCCCTGGCGGAGAAGGCCCGTTTTGAAGAAAACGTCTATAAGTCCTATCTCCTTGACACTCGCCAGGAGGTTACCGCGGTCTTCAGCCAGGATCCGGATCGTCTTCACCGGTTCATCCAGGCTTACGGAGGCCTCTTTCAGGCCAAACCCTTCTGTCTGAAAAGGGATTCCCGTTTTCCGGTAGTAGAAGACCTCAATATTTCAGAAACCAGAGAGGGCTTTCGGCTCTCCTACCTGCAGCTCGCCCCTTTTGACGAAGAAAAATGCCATCTCTGCGCCCGCTGCGCCCGTCTCTGCCCGGAGGGGGCCATCCTCCCTGAACGGACTATTGACTTTAGGCGCTGTAATTTCTGCAGGGCCTGCGAGGAGGGCTGCCCGGAAGGGGCCCTTAACCTTGACCGTTACGAAGAGATAAACGAAGAGGTGAGGTTTCTCCTCTTCCTGGAAAAGGTTCCCCCAGAAGTGCCTAAGAGACCCGGCCTGGTCTTTACCGGTGAAGAGCTTGATGCCTTTTTGGCCAGCCTGGGGACTTTTGAACTTGTCGAGTCCGTGGGTATTAACCAGGGCAAGTGTCAGTACGCCCCCCGTTTTGCAAGTGGTTGCCGTCTCTGCCTCTCACGGTGTCCCCGGGAAGCCATCTCCTTTGCGGAAGAAGAATTGGTGGTAAGGCATTTCTTGTGTAAAGACTGTGGCCGCTGTATTTCCGCTTGTCCTACCGGGGCCCTGGAGTATACCCCTTTAGACGACCGGGGCTTTTATTCCTACCTCAACCATCTCCCTGACCTTTCCGGGCGCACGGTGGTCATCGGGCGGGAAAGCGCCCTGAAAAGGCTTTTCTGGAGCCCTAATTTCCCGGAAGGGGGAGACTTTTTCTTTTTGGCCCACGAGGCCCCCAAGGCCTTCAGCCTGGAAAAGATGATTGCCTTTTTTGCGAAAGGGGCCCAGCGCCTCATCTTTTTGGAAAAAGGACCCCAAGTGGTGTCTCTTACAAACGACCTCCTTGAGGCCCTCTTCAGGGTAAGACCGGTGCTGGTCTCTTCCGTGATCCCGCCCGCCAAACCCGAAGAGTCCTTAAGCTTAAAACCCTTTGCCCTCCCCGCTTACCACGGGCGCCGGCCCTGGCTGGTCGCCCTCTTAAAGTCTTTCTGGCAGGCGGCGGGCAAACCCAAGGTATCCTTTAAAACGGAAGGGTTTGGCAAGCTAAAGATAAACCCTGAAAGATGCACCCTCTGCCTGGCCTGCCTTAACGAGTGTCGGACAGGGGCCCTGGCGGCAGACCCTTCCGCTTACGCCCTCACCTATGAACCCTCTTTGTGCGTGGCCTGCGGTTTGTGCGTGAAGATTTGCCCGGAAGGGGCCTTAACGCTTGAGGGAGGGCTTTTTCTTGAAGAATCCTTTTTTGAACGCACCGTTCTGGCCCAGGACGAACCCCTGGTGTGTAAGCGCTGCGGCAAGGTTTTCGGAACCCAGAAAAGTAAGGAAAAGGTAAAAGAGGTCCTGGCGGCCACCGGACGTTTCTCAGAAATACTTGATCTCCTTGATTTTTGTGACGAATGTCGGGTCAAAGAACTCTTTGAACGCGAGGTTTAAAAGATGGACGCCGACGAGGCCCGGGCTTTGCTATACGATTATTTTTCCCTCCTCTTCCGGCCCACGCGAGAAGAAGTGGGCTTTCTCAAGGAGCTGCCTGCCAGGCTTCCTTCCACCGGGGAAGACTCCTTTGACCAGGCGCTGGCCGCGGTTAAGGAGAGCCTAAAGGCGGTTTCGCCTGAGGAAATCATCGCCGAATATGAATACCTCTTTATCGAACCCTTTGAAGGCCCCCACATCCCCCTTGAGGCCTCTTATTACCTGGACGGCAAGGCCTTTGGCCCGGCGTTGGCAGAGTTAAGGGCCTTTCTGGCCCAAGAAGGCTTGTTTAAAGAGGAAGAAATCCCCGAGCCGGAAGACCACCTGGCCCTCCTCCTGGCCTTTATGGCCGCCCTTATCCGGAGCGAAAAAGATTTGCTTTCCCAGCAAAAATTATTCTATAACTTTCTTAGGCCATGTGCGCAGGGTGTGCTCAAACGGTTGGCCGGGGAGAAAACGCGGGTCTACGGCCCGCTGGGACGGTTATGTGAAGCCTTTTTAAGGCTTGAAGAGCGTTATTTCAAAGAAAGTTAGGAGGGGCTTATGGCTAAGGTAGACCAAGAAAAACGGTCTTTCATCAAAAAGGCCTTGTTGACCGCAGGCACCATTTTGGTGCTGAGCGGCCGAAAAAAGGCCCAGGCCAAACCCAAGCCGGCCTCGGATGAGGTCCTTTACCGGGAAACCGAGGCCTTCCGGGTCTATTACGAATCTCTGAGAAGATAAGGAGGGAGCGATGGGCGCCAAGAAGATCTTCACCACCCCGGCCACCCCGGCCGGAAAGCCCGTAACCCTTAACCCCAAACTGGCCAGACGGACCTTCCTTAAAATCGCTACCGCGGCGGCTGGTTTAGGGGGGCTTGCGTTTTCGGGAAGGCTAGTCCGTAAAGCCCAGGCCAAAGAGGCCAAGATCCCTTATCCTGGCTCCAAGATCGTCCGCACCATCTGTACCCACTGCGCGGTGGGGTGCGGAGTTTACGCAGAAGTACAAAACGGGGTGTGGGTGAGACAGGAAATCGCCCAGGACCACCCCATCTCCCGCGGGGGACACTGCTGCAAAGGCGCCAGCGCCATCGATATGGTCCGGAGCGAAAAGCGTCTCAAATATCCGCTTAAGAGGGAAGGAGGCCGGTGGAAAAGGATCTCCTGGGAGCAGGCCTTAGACGAAGTCTGCTCCAAACTGCTTGAGATCCGTGAAAAATACGGCCCAGACGCCGTTCACTGGAACGGGAGCGCCAAGGTCTCTACCGAGATGGCCTATCTCCAACGCAAACTGGCCGCCTTTTGGGGCACCAACAATATCGATCACCAGGCCCGTATCTGACATTCCACCACGGTGGCAGGTGTCGCCAACACGTGGGGATACGGGGCTATGACCAACAGCATGAATGATATTCGTCACTCCAAGTGCATTTTTATGATCGGATCCAACGCTGCCGAGGCCCACCCGGTGGCCATGCAACACATCCTTTATGCCAAAGAGGTAAACGGGGCCCCACTGATCGTGGTAGACCCGCGGTTTACCAAGCTGGCGGCCAAGGCGACGGAATACGTACGCATAAGGCCAGGCACAGACACGGCCTTTCTCATGGGCCTCATTAATTACATCATCCAAAACGACTGGCACGACAAAGAGTTTATCCGCACCCGGGTGGCGGGCTTTGAGGAAATGCGCAAGGTGGCGGCCCATTACACCCCGGAGGTAGTGGAAGACATAACCGGGGTACCCAAAGAGCAGTTGGCCCGCGTGGCCAAATTACTAGCCACTAACCGGCCTGGGACGGTGATCTGGTGCATGGGCATTACCCAGCACCACATCGGCTCAAGCAACACCCGGGCCTGCTGCATCCTCCAACTGGTCCTGGGGAACATGGGGGTTTCCGGAGGCGGGACCAACATCTTCCGCGGGCACGATAACGTTCAAGGGGCTACCGACGTGTGCGTGCTCTCCCACTCTCTTCCCGCCTATTATGGTCTTAAAGAGGGTTCCTGGAAGCACTGGTGCAAGGTCTGGGGCGTGGATTACGAGTGGATCAAGAGCCGTTTCCACAGCAAGGAATACATGCACAAGAAGGGCTTTACCCTGGCCCGGTGGTACGAAGGGGTCATCCAGGAAGACAAGATCACCCAATACACTCCGATCAGGGCGGTGGTCTTCTGGGGTTGCGCCTCCAATTCCCAGTCGCAATACCACAAGCTGAAAAAGGCGCTCGATAAGCTGGACCTGGTAGTCATTATCGATCCCTTCCCCACCACCACCGCCGCCATGTGTGAGAAGGACAACGTCTATCTCCTGCCATCCACCAGCCAGTACGAAACCGAAGGCAGCGTAACTAGTTCTTCACGTCAGGCCCAGTGGCGTTACAAGGTGGTGGACCCCATCTACGAGGCCAAGACGGATTACGAAATTATGTACGAATTCGTAAAGCGGTTCGGCTTTGCGGATAAATTTTACAAAAACATCAAGCAAATACCGGAAGATGTCACCCGGGAAATCGCCCGTGGGGCCCTTACCATCGGGCTTTGCGGGTGGTTGCCGGAGCGGATCAAGAAACACACCGATAACTGGCACACCTTTGATATCGACACCCTCCAGGCCAAGGGCGGCCCCTGTGACGGTGAATATTACGGGCTTCCTTGGCCTTGCTGGACGGAAACCCATCCCGGCACCCCGATCCTCTACGACATCTCTAAACCCGTAGCCAAGGGTGGGCTACCCTTCCGGGCCCGTTTCGGTACGGAATACACCTATCCAGACGGGCGTAAGGAAAACCTGCTCGCGGCTCCCGGGGTAGCCAATCCGGGCAGCGAAATAAAAGGAGGATATCCGGAATTTCCGGGCTGGAAGACGGACCCAAACGTCATCAAGGAAGCGCTAAGACGCGGTATGGCGCCTTTTGGCAACGCCCGGGCCCGTTGTTACTGCTGGAACTTTCCCGACCCGGTACCGATACACCGCGAGCCGTTACACTCACCACGAGCGGACCTCATCAAAAAATATCCGACTTATCCGGACAAACCGGACCATTACCGGGTTTACACCCGCTTTGCTAGTGAACAAAAACCAGAGCTGGTGAAGGAGTATCCCCTGGTCCTCATCACCGGGCGCATGGTGGAACATATGGGAGGTGGGGCTGAAACCCGCAGCAATAAGTACCTGGCGGAACTGGCCCCGGAAATGTACGCGGAGATCAACGTTAAGGTGGCCAATGATTACGGGTTGCGGGAAGGTGATTACGTCTGGATCGAATCGCCGGAAGGCGGTCGTATCAAAGTCAAAGTGAAGGTTACCGACCGGGTGGATGAGCGGACCATCTTTTTGCCCTTCCACTTTGGTGGCTTCTTCATGGGCCGGTCCTACGCCGCCAATTATCCCGAAGGACACCAGCCGTACGCCCTGGGTGAGCCGGCCAACATCGTAACCAACTACGGGTACGATATCATCACCCAGATTCAGGCCACCAAGGAAGGGCTTTGTCGTTTGAAAAAGGCATAGTAAGAAGGCCGGCGGCTTGGGCCGCCGGCTGAAAGGAGGAAATTATGGCCCGGATGAAATTCCTTTGTGATATCGAACGGTGTATCGCCTGTAACGGTTGCGTCGTGGCTTGCAAAGAGGGGCATCAGTTACCCACCGGTATTTACCGGCGCCGGGTAATAATCATTAACGAAGGCAGACCAGGAGAACACAGTATTTCCATTGCCTGCATGCACTGTTCAGACGCCCCCTGTATCGCCGTCTGCCCCACCGGGGCCCTTTATCAGCGCGAAGACGGTATCGTGCTGGTAAGTAAAGACGTCTGTATCGGTTGCGGGTATTGTTTTATGGCCTGTCCCTTCGGCGCCCCTCAGTTCCCCAGGGGCAACGCCTTCGGGGCCCGGGGAGCCATGGACAAATGTACTTTTTGCGCGGGCGGGCCGGCCCCAACCTTTTCCGAAAAAGAAAGGCGCCTTTACGGCCAAAACCGCATCGCGGAAGGAAAAGTCCCCCTCTGCGCAGGCATGTGTTCCACCAAGGCCCTGCTAGCCGGAGACGGGGCAGTGATTGCGGATATTTTCCGGGCCCGGGTGGCCAAAAGGGGAAGCGGTGTGGCCTGGGGCTGGTCTAGGGCCTATAAGGATTAGGGGTTGGTCATGAAAAAGCTGGCCTTTTCCCTTTTGTTAATAATCGTCCCGGCCGCGGTCCTGGCGGCCGGGCTTTTGCGGATACCGGCTACCGTCTCTACCACGGAAATTTTTCGGACTTTTAATCCTGTCATCACCGACGCCTGGGCCCGGGAAGGCCGAGAGTTTATAACCAAGGTTAATTCCTTCAAAAATTATTACGGAATCTTACTGGCGGGGCTTCCTCTAGTCTTTCTGGTCCATTACGTAGTCTTTGGCCCCAAAAAATTTCCGGAAAGCGGGGAGAAGGTCTTTTACTACGGGGCCTTCCTGCGCCTAGTTCACTGGGGGGCGGCCCTTACCATGAGCCTACTGGTCCTTTCGGGGCTGGCGGTAGTCTTTGCCAAATTCCTGGGGGGAGGGGCCCTGGTCCTTAAGCTGCGGGCGGTCCACGTGGGAGCGGCCTTTTCTTTTGTCCCCTTCGGCGTCCTTCTCTTTTTGCTCCTCCTGAAAGATATGTTACCGGCCCCCTACGACCTCAAATGGTTTCTGGTCCTGGGTGGCTATCTCTGGCGCCGACAACGCCCGGTGCCGGCGGGGAAATTTAACGCCGGACAGAAGCTCTGGTTTTGGCTGGGTACCGTGGGCGGGATAGTGATGTTCTATACCGGCTATACCCTTTATCAGTTCAAAGCACCGGTTTCAGTGCTGCGCCAGTATTTAGTCATTCACCTCTCTTTAGGGCTGGCGGTCTTCGGGCTATTCTTGATCCACCTCTATATGTCTCTATTGGCGGTTAAGGGGGCCTTAAGGAGCATGATCTCTGGCTACAAAGACCGAGAAGAAGTGGCTTATATGCACCCCAAATATTACGAAAAGCTCAAGCCCTAACGGTTTTTAAGCCTAAGCAACCCCCCGTGAAAATAGTGAAAGCTTGCCGTAATAAGCCCGCCCCCCATCACCGCGTAAAGAAAGGCAAGCAGGGGCCGGGGCAGGTTGGAACGCCTGAGGCTTACCCCCAAAAAAATCATCAACGCCACCAGGAGGTAACTCCGCCAGGGCTGGAAGGCAAAACAACAGATCTTTTCCGGTTTCTCGTCAAGCCGCTTGAGGTTCCGGAAAGCGATACGGGAAAGACCGTAACGGCCCACCACAAAAGACAAAAACAGGGCCACCACAAAAATCAAATGCCCTTTTAAACCAGAGGGCCTAAGCCACAGGTAGGCCCGCAGGCACAGAAAGAGGCCGACTCCACCCCAAAGGACTCCCAGGACAAAATAAAGCCACCTTTTGGTTACCGCTGGTTTAAATCTCTCCATCTTTCCCTAAGTATCCGGGCAAACTCGTGGGCGGTTTGCTCCAAAAGCCCCCGCTTTTGTAGCCCATTAAGCCAGGATTTAGGGGCCGAAGCAAGGCCGTAATACAGCCCCGCCACCCCACCCACCACCGCCGCCAGGGTATCTGTATCTCCCCCAAGCCTCACCGCCAGTTTGACCCCAGCGGCGAAATCCTCCGTGTGGTAAAGGATCCAAAAGGCGGCGAAGAGAGTGTGTACCACGTAGCCCGAGCTGATTATCTCCTCTTCCTTCTCAAGGAAGATCTTTCCTTCAAAAAGCGGGGCGTAATGGACTAGTTCTTCCCGAAAGGGGGAGGAGGCGTAAAGATGAGGGCCCTCTTTAGCGGTTTCTAAAAGGGCGGTCTTCAAGGGCTTTCCGGCCACTATTTTTCTCACCAGCAAACCAAAAAGGCCACAGGCTACCAGGGAACGGGGGTGGGCGTGGGTCAGAGAGGAGGCTTTGTGAAGGCAGGCGAGGGCCTCCTCAAGTGGGCCTTTGGCGTACCAGAGGGCCACGGGCAAGAGGCGCATGAGGCCCCCGTTTCCGTTATCCCTTTCCCCTTTTCCGCCGGCCTTTTCCGGGGAAACGCCTTTTTCAAGGCGCAAAAGGGCCTCCCGGGTAGCCCTTCCGATGCCCAAGGCCTGGCCCAAAGGGGTAAAGTACCCCTCTTTTAGCCAGCGCAAAAAGCGTCTGGCAAGGTCTTGCAACTCCAGGCCCCCTGAAAGGTAAAGACTCTCGGCGGTGATAAAGGTAAGCGCCGTATCATCAGACCACGTCCCAGGGGGAAACCGTCCGGCAGGAAGGTTAGATAGATCAACTGCAGCCAATCTCTCCCGGGGCTTGCCTTCGAAAGGGAAACCCAGGGCGTCTCCGATGGCAACCCCTAAAAGGGCTTCAGCCAGGCGGTCTGTCCTTGTCATCAAGGCGGAACTCCACTAGTTTTGCTCTTATGTTACCGGATGTAAGCCAAAAGAAACATTACGTAAGAGAAAAATTTTCCCGGGTTACCAGGCGTTACGACCTGGTAAACACCCTGGGCAGCCTGGGGCTGGACCACTTTTGGCGCTGGCGCACGGCAAGAGAACTCAAAAGATACCCCGGTCCCATCCTGGACCTGTGTGCAGGTACCTTGACCCTGACCCAGGAGATTGTACGTCAGCGCCCGAGGATAGTAATGGCCCTGGACCTCACTTACGAAATGCTCTCTTTTGGCGCCTACCGCCTGAAAAGGCACCCGGCCTGCCCCTTTATTTTTTGTGTCCAGGGGGACGCGGAGCGACTCCCCTTTCGGGACGCCTCTTTTTACGCAGCCACCGTGGCCTTTGGGATAAGAAACCTGGCCCATTTAGAAGAGGGACTGCGTGAGGTCTGCCGGGTTTTAAAACCCGGGGGCAAATTCGTTATCCTTGAGTTTTCGCGGCCCAAGAACCCGCTTTTCGCCCCGGCCTACCGCGTCTATCTTTCCAAATTCATGCCCCTTCTGGGAGGAAAGCTTACCGGGGACCGGGAGGCCTACGAGTACCTGGCCCGCTCCATCGCGACCTTTCTGGCCCCTCAAGAAGTAGAAAGACTCCTCGAAGAGACCGGTTTTGAAGGCGTCTATTCCTTCCCGCTAACTTTGGGGGTGGTTACCGTTTACGCCGCCTTTAAACCCCGACGGGCCAGATAATTTTTCATAAACTTTTTGATCCGCTCGTAAGCCCGCTCAAGCACGTCTTCCGGGGGTAAAAAGACCACTCGGAAGTGGGCTGTCCCCGGTTTCTGCCCAAAACCGCTGCCGTGTACCACCACCACCCCGGTCTCGGCGATGAGCTCTTTCACAAAGTCCCGGTCAGAGACCCCGGGGATATCGATACGAGGGAAGGCGTAAAAGGCCCCTTCTGGCTTGACACAGGAGATCCCCGGGATGTCGTTCAACATGGTTACGGTCAGGTCCCGACGGCGCCGCAGCTTGGAAATGACTTCGTCCAAGTGGTTTTGGCTCCCGTTAAGGGCTACCGGAATGGCATATTGCTTGGGGTGACTGGTGGAAAGACGGGCACGGGCGAGCTTATGGATCGCCTCTACGAAATCTTTTATCACCTCCCACGGCCCAGAAACAATGCCCCAACCGATGCGAAACCCCGGGGCCAGATAACATTTGGAAAGACCGTTAAAGGTTACCATGGGGACTTCGGGGTCAAGGGACGCGATGGAAATGTGCTTTTGCCCGTCAAAGACCAGCTTGTCGTAAATTTCGTCCGAAAGGATCACCAGCTGATGCCTTTTGGCGATCTCAACGATCCCCCGCAGAGTCTCTTCTGAATAGACCGCCCCGGTTGGGTTGTTAGGGTTGATGATAACGATGGCCCGGGTCTTTTCGTTTACCTTGGCGGCAATGTCGTCAAGGTCAGGCTGCCAGGCATTTTCCTCGTCCAGGTAATAAGGGTTTGGCTCCGCCCCTAGTTTGGCCAAAATAGCCGTGTAGAGGGGGTAGCCGGGGTACGGTACCAGGACGTTTTCCCCTTCGTTGACCAGGGCGGTGAGGGTAAAATCAATGGCTTCGCTAGCGCCGGTGGTGATAAAGACGTCAGTAGGTTCGATGCCTTTCTGTCGTGCTTCTTTTTTTATGGCCTCAATGGCCTCATCCACCCCTTCTGAGGCCGAATAACCGGTTAGATTTTCGCACATGGCCTGGTAGGTGGCCTCTACCAAGGGGAAAGGGGTGCGAAAATCGTACTGGATCGGGTCGCCAATGTTTAGGAAAAGCAACTCTTTCCCTTTTTTACGGGCCTCTTCGGCCACCAAAACGATATCCCGTACCGCGTATTCGATATTTTCGGTACGGCGCGCCGGTTTAATGGGTTCGAAACTTCCTTTCATTGCCTTTGCTCACCATCCGAAGTCAAGTGTCAAACTATGATAATGCCTCTCCTTAAAAAGGGTGTCAATGGGGAATGTCTTCTGAACTACCTTTTATCTCGGCAACCAAAGGCGAAAAATCAAGGTGTAGCGGTAGCCCCGCAAGCCTTAACGAAACGATCCTTTCCCAAAAAAAATTACCTTTCCAGAAGGAGGCGGGCGAGGTGCAAATCCTCAGGGGTAGTGATCTTAAAATTGAGAAAGGAGCCGGGGACCACGTGCACCGGCACACCGAGGGCTTCAAGGAGGCTGGCCTCATCTGTGCCGGAAAGACCCCTTTTTTCCGCCAAGGAGAAGGCTTTAAGGAGGAGTTCCCTGCGCGCCCCCTGGGGGGTCTGGGCGAGGTAGACACGTTCCCGGGGCAAGGTCTTTACCACCCGGCCCTGCTCCACTTCTTTTACCGTATCCCGGGCCGGGAGGGCCAGAAGGGCCGCCCCTTTGGCTACGGTTTGGGCAATGACTTCACGGATCAGGGCCGGGGTGACAAAGGGGCGGGCGGCGTCGTGTACCAGGACGATCTCTACTTCCGACGGGAGGGATGCAAGTCCCCGGGCCACCGATTCCTGCCTGGTCTCACCACCCGGGACTACTTCCACCTGTTTGGCCAGCCTGCTCACCATCTTCTTTAATTTTTCAAGCCAGGATGCCACACAGGGAATCACGATGAAACTTACTTCGGGCAGGGTCAAGAACGGAGCCAGAGTATGCAAAATTAAGGGTTTGCCCGCAATCTCGATAAATTGCTTGGGCAAAGGGGCACCTACCCTTTTACCAACCCCGCCTGCCGGAATGATGACCCCGATCATGGCTTTTTAAGCCTCTGACTCAAAAGATGGGCCTGCCTTAAGGGTTCAGGTAAGCGATAACCCGTAAGGGCCCGTTTGACCACCGCTAAGGCCGAGGGAAGATCCAAGAGGTGGCCAGGGGAGACGTAAACCGGTTTTACCCCGGGGCGGGTACGCAGCACCGCCCCCCGTATCCTGCCGTCCACCCTGATTAAAGAGTAGGCCCCCGCCTCGTCAGGAGGCTCTTCAAAATCCCCTAAAAGGGGTTTTTTGGCCACCCCTACCGTGGGAAGCCCCAGTTCCAGGCCCAAATGAGCGGCCAGACCCAGACCCCTGGGGTGCAGGATCCCCTGGCCGTCAACCAGGATGACCTCTGGTCTTAAAACCAGTTTTTTTACCGCCTTTTTCAGTACGGGGACTTCCCGAAAAGAAAGAAAACCGGGGATATAAGGGAAGGTAACCGGCTCCTTGGCCGTGACCACTTCTTTGACCCTTTTTTCTTCAAGGTCGTAAACCACGACCACCCCCAGCGCCTCTCCTGTTGGAAGATAAGAAACGTCTGCCCCGGCTACCAGCCGCGGCTCACCTGCCAAGGGTTTTAAAACGAGCTTTTCGGCCAGCCTTTTCTGAAATTCTTTTAATTTTTCTAGCTTATTTGTGGCCACCAAAATATTCCGCGATTTCTCGAGGTAAATAATCAAAAGGTCCGTTTGAGAGGAAGATCAATATCTCACCGGGTTTAAGCTCCTTTAATATCCGGTCCTTGAGTTCTCCTTTGTCCTGGCAGAGATAGGCTTTCCGGCCCTGCTTGCGCAACTTTTCAGCCAGGGTAGCCAGATTGAGGCGTTCGGCCGGAGGTATCTTATCCAGGTCAGGCGGCGGTTTCAAAAAGATGACGTCGGCCTCTTTTAGGGCCTCGGCGTAATCTTCTTGGAAAATCCTGCGCCGGCTGGTGTTGGTACGGGGTTCAAAGGCGGCCAAAAGACGCCTTTCAGGCCAGGTCTCACGCACCGCCCTTAAAGTGACCTTTACCGCGGTGGGGTGGTGGGCAAAATCATCAATTATTACCACCGGAGTGAGGGAAAGGATTTCCTGACGGCGTTTGGTCCCGCAAAAGTCCTTAAAGGCCTCTTTGATCCTTGCGGGAGAAAAACCCAACTTAAGTAACAGGCCAAAGACCGCAAGGGCGTTTAGGGCATTGTGTTCTCCCATAAGGGGGATAAAAAAATCGAATTCCTGGCCGGCTAAGGCAAAGTGAACGTGCTGCCCTGGTCTTCCTCTAGTCGGCACCCGGGAAAGGAGCTTCAATTCCCCCGCAAAGCCATAACCCAATTTGTGGCCCTTAAATTCATTGGCTACCTCTTTTACCGCCTCGCTGTCCGCCCAATAGACCAAGTGGCCCTCTTCCGGCAGGAGGGCCACCAGATCCCGGAAGGCCTCTTTTAGTTCCTGCAAAGAGGGATAAATGTCGGCGTGATCGAACTCGATACTAGTCAAAATAAGGGCTGACGGGGCGTAGTGGACAAACTTGGGGCGTTTGTCAAAAAAGGCGCTGTCGTATTCGTCTCCTTCAAGTACGACAAAAGGCCCTGAACCCAGGCCATAGTTTCTCTTACGGTCCGTCAAAAGCCCGCCCAGGAAAAAGGTCGGCTCTTGCCCGAGCCGCTCCAAGGCGTAAGCCAAAAGGGCAGAAGTAGTAGTCTTACCGTGAGTCCCGGAGACCACCAGACTCTTACGCCCCTTGATAAAAAAACCGTAAAGGGCCTCGGGTAAAGAAAGATAGGGAAGAGCTTTTGCAAACAGCGCTTCAGCTTCGGGGTTATCCTTCCGGATGACATTTCCGACAATGGCTAAGTCAGGCGCGACTTTTTCGATATTTTCCCGGTGGTAACCGGTCAAGACTTCTATTTTTAGCTCTTGCAACAACTCGCTCATGGGAGGATAAACCGGCCCGCCCTCTACCCCGCTGACCTCGTAGCCTGCCTCTTTTAAAAGGCCGGCCAGGGCCCCCATGCCCACCCCTCCTACACCCATCAGATAAACCTTTTTTATCCCTTCCATGGCGGATAATTTAACACAAATCTTTTTGAAAAGATCTGCCGGAACTGGTTAAATTTTCTCATGTGGGTGGAGCACCTTTTTTTGGTCGCCGCCAGCGACCAGACCTCAGCCATCGAGAGGGTGAAAAATTTCCTTGCACGCTACCAGCTGGTGGCTTACGAAAAGGTAGAAGTCCTACCCGAGATTTACCAGCCTGATCATCCCCTTTTCTGGGCCAAGCTGGAAGAAGCCGTCCACAGGAACCGGCTCTTTCTAAGAGATAGGCTTAAAATCTTACAGGAAGAAGGTTTTGAAACGATTATGGACTTAAAAGACCTACCCCAGGGCTATCTTTCCAAAGAATTACACGTGGCGGTCCATTTTCTGGACGGCTTTTTCGGGGTGGACTCGAATTTTTACAACCTGGAAGAAGATTCGCACTGGGTCTCCCGGAGACTCGTTCAAGAACTTAAGGCCAACCCTCGGCGATTCTGGCTTATTTCAATAAGGGCCGCTTCTGTTAGCGAAGGGCCCCTTTTTGAACGATTTAAAAGAGTTTCCTAATGCCACTTTTTGTGCCATTTTTCTTCTATCTCTTGGTGGTGCTTACCTTCTTCTTTTTCCATCTCTTCGTGGTGCTTTTTCATCTCCTTTTCCATCTCGCCATGATATTTACGGTGCTTTTCCATCTCTTCGCTCATCTCTTTTTCGTGATATTTTTTTCCTTCCTTTTTCATTTCTTCCGGCATGGGCATTCCTTTGTGATACTTTTCCCATTCCTCCTGACTCATCTTCTGGTATTTCATTTGGCCCTGCCAAGGGCACTTACAAGTCCCCTCCCCTCCTTTAGCACCGCCTTTCATGGCCAAGGCCGTCCCCGTACACAAAACACCTGCCAGCACCAAACTCAAAAAACCTTTCTTCATTTCCGCCTCCTGTCTGTTTTTTCTTTGATACCTTTTCAAGTTAACCCATCTAACCAAAAATGCAATAAAAATTAAAAAAATTATAATTTCGTATTTTTTAGCCGTAACGCGTTAGTCACTACGGAGACCGAGCTTAAGGCCATGGCTGCGGCGGCGATCGGAGGTGAAAGTCTCAAGCCGTAGAAGGGGTAAAGGAGGCCGGCAGCAATAGGAATGGCCAGGACGTTGTAAGCGAAGGCCCAAAAGAGATTCTGTTTGATGATACGCAAACTCTTACGGGAGAGCCGGACCACCTTGGGGACCAGACGCAGGTCTTCCCGCATCAGGGCCACGTCGGCGGCGTGCAAGGCGATATCCGTGCCGGAAGAGAGGGCGATACCCAGATCCGCGGCGGCCAGCGCCGGAGCGTCGTTTACCCCATCCCCCACCATGGCCACCTTGCTTTCCTTTTGGCGTATTTCCTCAAGCTTGGCGCTCTTTTCCGCGGGCAAAACTTCTGCCCAATATCCGTCCAGCGCCAACATCCGGGCAATGGCCTCGGCGGTTACCCGGTTATCTCCCGTCAACATAAAGACCTTAAGCCCTATCTCTTTGAGTTCCTTAATTACCGCTTGGGCTTCCGGGCGCAGGATATCAGCCAAAGAAATAATGCCCAGAACTTCCTCACCCCAGAATACCCAGACTACCGTGTGCCCTTTTTTGGCCAAGCGGGCGGCGGCCCGTTCCAATTCCGTTGGGATTTCGGAGACAAAGGCCTTGAGCAACTCCTTCTTCCCCACCCCGGCGGGCCGGCCTGCTATCTCCCCGAGGACCCCTTGGCCTACCTGAGCCTTGACCTTTTGCGCCTCATATACGCCAAAGTGTCTGGCCTTTTCAAAAACCGCGCGGGAAAGGGGGTGTTCCGAATACTTTTCCAGGGCCCCGGCCACCTTAAGGACCATCTCCAGCCTTTTCCCGGGGCCAGGCACGATCTCCTGCACCTCAGGCCGACCAAGGGTGAGGGTGCCGGTCTTATCAAAGACACAGGCCCTCACCCGGGCCCCTTCCTCCAAGGCCAGGGCGTTTTTAACCAGAATCCCTTCCTCCGCCGCCCGGCCGGTGGCCACCATCACCGCGGCCGGCGTGGCCAAACCCATGGCACAGGGGCAGGCTATCACCAGGACGGAGACGAAGGAGAGCAAAGCGTTGGTAAACTTGGGCTCCGGGCCTACCAGATACCAGATGACAAAGGTCAAAACCGCGATTAACAGGACCGCCGGTACAAAGAAGGCCGCCACCCGGTCTGCCAGCCGCTGAATGCGGGCCTTGGAACCCTGGGCCTCCTCTACCAGCCTAGCGATGGTGGCCAGGACCGTATCCTTGCCCGTTTTCTCCACCCTGACTTTGATAACCCCGTAAGCGTTCAAAGTCCCACCCACTACCTGGTCGCCTGGCCCCTTCTCCACCGGCAAGCTCTCTCCAGTAAGCATTGATTCGTCAAGGGCGGTCTCTCCTTCTAAGATCACACCGTCGGCGGGGAGGCGTTCCCCAGGCCTTACCACCACGACGTCTCCCGGGATGAGGGCCTCGGCGGGGATTTCCTTCTCTGCCCCGTCTTTAAGGACCCGGGCCGTAGGGGGAACAAGTTTTAGGAGCTTTCTTACCGCTTCGGTCGCCCGCCCCCGAGCCTTCACTTCCAAATAACGCCCCAGCAGGACGAAGGCGATGATCATCACCGCCGAATCAAAGTAAACGTGAAGGGGGAGACCCGCCTGGCGAAAGATGTTCGGGAAAAAGGTCACCGAAGCCGAATAGAGGTAGGCCGAAAGGGTGCCCAAAGAGACCAAGGTGTTCATATCCGCACTACGGTGGCGCAAGGTCTTTAAGGCCCGTCCTAAAAATTCGGCGCCGGCGTAAAATTGGACAGGGGTGCTTAGGGCCAGAAGGAGCAGGTGCCGGGTTTCCAGTGAGAGCTTGGTCACCCAGGGGAAAAGCCGGGGCATGGAAAAGACAAACACCAACGGGGCCAAGGACCAGGCCACCCAAAGTTTTCTTTTAAGGTCTTTGAGACGGGTTTCCTCAACCCTTTCTGCCGGGAGGGCCTCGGCCAAAAGCCCCAGGAATTCGTATCCCTCCTCTTCCACGGCTTGTCTCAAGTCTGCCAGCCCCACCAGAGCGGTGTCATAAACCACGGTGGCCGTGCCGGTGGCCAGGTTGACCTGCGCCTCTTTTACCCCGCTAAGCCTCTTTAAGGCCTTTTCGATACGGGCCACGCAGGCCGCACAACTCATGCCCCCGATGCGCACCGTTACCTTCTCGATCCCCCCGGAAAGGGGCTTTAATTCGTACCCTTCCTCCTTGACCCGTTCTACCAGCGAAGAAATTTCAAGCCCCGGCTCCGGGACCACCCGAGCGGTGGCGGTGGCAAAGTTGACCTGGGCCTCCTTGACCCCCTTGGTCTCCCTCAAGACCTTTTCCACCCGGGCCGCACATGCCGCACAACTCATGCCTTCTACCCGGAAAAAGAGCTCCGGCCCGGAACTTTCTTGTGTGGGCAGGGAGCTCGCCTCCGGCAGAGGACAGGAGGTGGGGCAGGGATCCTTAGCCATCATTCACGCACCACCTGATAGCCTGCCTCGGCGATAACTTTCGCCACTTCCTCCAAAGATAACTCAGGAGGAGCCTCAAAGGTGGCCTCTCCCGTGCTCAGGGAAACCTTTACGTTGGTGACCCCGGGCAGGCTCTCCAGGGCCTTGGTCACCCTCTTGACACAATGTTCACAACTCATACCGGCAATCTTTATTTTACGCATAAGCTACTCCTTTCTATATTAGGATTATCAAATAGTCGACATCGTTATTTACTAGTTACGTATATACATCCGCCCCCCTCAGTCATTGCGACCCCTGTCGTAGTTAAATTATCACGACAGGGGGAAGCAATCCCTGTCGCGAGGCCTTGGCAGAGGCCGTGGCGATCTGAGATCGCTTCGTCGCTCACTTCGTTCGCGCCTCGCGATGACCGAAAGAGCGCGCTCGCGACTCGTTCCTTCAGTCATTGCGACCCCTGTCGTCTTCCGTCATTGCGAGCGAAGCGGCAGCGGAGCGAAGCAATCTCTGAGATCGCTTCGGGAGATCGCTTCGGGCCCTTGTATGATTTTAAGAGACGACAAAAATGAAACGGGGAATAGTGGGAAGGGTTGGCTGAGCTGAGCCCCGGAGCGTCCCTTTACCAAATGATAGAGGGACAGCTCGATGTAGAGATGAACCATCCTTCCCTGTGTTTGTACAGTAACC
>WGCA01000037.1 GCA_015494065.1 Thermodesulfobacteriaceae bacterium
GTAAATGAGGGGCAGCCAGCCTATCTGGGTCAGCATGATCCTACGACGTGCCCCCTGCAAAAAAAGAAAACCAAGTCCTTCCTTTTTGGCTGGCGATCCTAGGAGGGCCATCAAGGCCAGGGCTTCACGACCCACCAGGGCACGAGCCCAAAGGGCCGTCAGCATTTTTTGCTGCAGGAGCGCTCTCACCAACAAAAACTCCCCCAACAAGAAAAAAAAGGAGAACAGGACCCCCAGGGCCCCTACCTCTGGAGTCTTTAAAAGCTTAAGTTTGCGGGACTGGTCCCCTCCGGCGGCCAGAGCATCGACCATGTCCAGCAGACCGTCAAAATGGAAGTAATCCGCCAGGTAATAGCTCAAAGCCAGGACCAAAAGGGCTATAAGATCTACGCCCAGTGAGGTATGGCAGAGCAAAAACCAGGCGGAAAAATAGGCTATTCCCCCCAAAAGCAGCCCCACCACCGGCAAATAAAGGACCGCTCTTTGGAGATCAAAATTTTTACCGCTTAAGGGAAGGCGGGTAAAAAAAGACAGAGCCACGGCCAGGGCGTTTAATTCCTCAAGCAGCATCAGGGCCCCGTTTTTATGTTTCAAACTCGCGGCCTTTGGTGACCCCGGCGTCTTCGAAGGTGGCCATTTCCGTAAGGACTCTCAAGGCCGTCTCCACTACGATGCTCGCCAGACAGGCCCCGGTCCCCTCTCCCAGGCGTAATTCAAGGTCAACGATGGGGCGCAGCCCAAGGCGTTTGATCACTAGCGCCGCCCCCTTCTCCGTAGAACAATGGCCACAAAAGACAAACTCTTTGAGCTCTGGCACCAAGGCCTGAGCCGCCGCGTAACCGGCTAAAGAAATAAAGCCATCGATGATGACCGGGACCCTTTTGGTGGCCCCCCCGATAAAGAATCCGGCGATGGCTGCGATTTCCGCCCCACCCACTTTGGCCAATACGTCTAAAGGATCAGAAAAGGAATAACGCTTGAGGGCCTGAGCCACCACTTTCTTTTTGCGTTCTAAGGCCTCATCGTCGATCCCGGTACCGCGCCCCACTATCTCCTCAGGGGATTCCCCTAACAGGGCGCAGATTACCGCCGCCGAAGCGGTGGTATTCCCAATTCCCATGTCTCCGGGGATGAGGAGCTGGTAGCCCTTCTCCGCGGCCTCCTGGGCCAAATGGTAGCCGACGGCCAGGGCTTCCTGCGCCTCTTGGCGGGTCATGGCCGGTTCCTTCAAAAAGTTTTTGGTCCCTGCCACCACTTTGCGTTTGATGAGCCGGGGGTCATCCACTTCTCCCGCAGCCCCTACGTCCACCACGAAGACGTCGGCGCCGGCCTGACGGGCAATGGCGTTAATCCCCGCCCCACCGGCCAAAAAATTAAGGATCATCTGCCGCGTGACCTCCTGGGGATAGGCCGAGACCCCTTCTTCCACCACGCCGTGATCACCGGCAAAGACGTAAACGGCCTTTTTTAATGGGAGTTTGGGGAAAAGCTCACCCGTGATATAGACGTATTGTTTGGCAAGTTCTTCCAGATAACCCAGGCTTCCCCGGGGTTTGGTAAGGCTGTCTAGCCGCCTTTGAGCACGCTCGTAATCAGCGCGGTCAAGTGATGGTAACCGAAATTCCATAAGATGACCTCCCAGATCAGGATAAAAAATACAAAAAGCAGCGACGCCCGTTCAAGGAGCTTGGTAGCCCGCCGGATGTCCTCCACTTGGCGGGGACGAAGAGGTTTGCCAAAACGACCCTTTTCAAAGACCTTCCCTTCGTAGACCACCTCTCCTCCCAGCTCTATTCCAAGCGCGCCGGCCATGGCGGCTTCGGTAAAACCGGCGTTAGGTGAATCATGCCGGCTGGCCTCCCGCCACATGGTCCCGAAGGCCATTTTGAAGGAATAACCCGAAATTCCCGCCGCCAGCGCCAGAAAAAGGCCGGCCAAGCGGGCCGGCAAATAATTGAGGATGTCGTCCAGTCTCGCCGGAAAGAACCCGAAAGCCCGCCAGCGGGGCGTTTTATAACCGTACATAGAATCCAAGGTTTCTACCACTTTGTAAGCGGTGGCTGCCGGCAGCCCCCCCATTAAATACCAAAAAAGGGGGCCCACCAACCCGTCAGTGAAATTCTCCGCCGCGGTTTCCACCGCCGCGCGTACGCACTCAGAAGGATTCAGCTCCTTAGTCTCCCGCCCCACCAGAAAGGAAAGTGCCTTTCTAGCCTCCGGCAACAGGCCGGCCTCAAGCAGACGCGCTACTTTTAGGACTTCGTCCCTTAAAGCCCTTTCCGCCAGCCAGAAATAAAGCAGGCCCGCCTCAAATAACCAGAACTTCTGCCCCACCCAGGCAAGGCCCACCCAAAGGGCCGCGGTAAGGGTAAGGGTCAAGGCTCCCCCTACCCTGCCCCAGGGATAAAAAAGAGGCCTTAGTTTTTCGGCGGTCTCCCCTATCAGGCGGACGGGATGGAGGAAAAAATGCGGATCCCCCAAAAGGCGGTCTAAAAGGTAAGCCAAAGTAACTGTCAAATACGGTGGCGCAAAACTGCCCATTGACGTCTCTCGCTGAAGGTCTCACCATAGTAGCATGGAAGAAGACGTCGCCAAGGCTTTAGCCTACCAAGTAAAAAGAGAGCTGGCCGAACGGTATTTCGGCCTCCGCAAGCTCATCGAAGAAGATACGGCCAAATATTTTAAACAGCTTGAAGAAATCAAACAAAAACTGTTTCCCAAGGTCAAAGAGGCCTGGTTCAGGCTTTACCTGCTCTTGGGAGACCGGGCACTGGCAGAAGAACTGGCTGCCCTCCTCGGGCTTAAGAAACCGCCTTTTTACAAAGATTATTTAAAAAAAGGAGAAGACCCGGGCCTTCTGGTTCCCCTTCCCCTGCGGGGGTTCACCAATAAAGGTCGTTTCAAAAACCTGGTCCTGGCCGCTTACGAACTGCTCACCCGGGTTTACGAAGATTACGCCAAGGCCTTTCGTGAGGCCCGGGTGGAAGCCGAGGTAATCAACCATGAAATTGAACTTTTCAAAGAAAAATACGATTTAAGCGAGATTATGCAGTTTTTAAAGAGCCTGGAAGCCCCCTCCGCCATGGCGGATTTGGGCCACACTTCGCTAGAAGAATCCGTGACCACCCTGGAAAAGAGCCTGTCCCTTGAAAAAATACCAGCCCCGGAAAACTTTATCCCGGCGCCAGTAAGCCTTCCGGAACCAAAAGATATCAAAAAAGAGCTTGAAAGATTGGCCAAAAAGGCCTACCAACTTGACCCGCCACGGGCCCAAAGATTGATCGCCTATGTCAAGGCTCATCAGTAAGGTTAAGAAAGACATTTCCCGTTACGGGCTTTTGAGCCGGGGCGACCGGGTGCTTATAGCGGTCTCAGGGGGGCCTGATTCCATGGCCCTGCTTCATATCCTTTACCGCCTCAAAGAAACCTATGAATTAGAATTATTCGTAGCCCATTACTACCATGGTTTACGGCAGGAGGCGGCCAATGAGGCCTGTTTTGTCAGGAAAGAGGCCGAAAAATTGGGCCTGCCTTTTATTTTGGCCGGGGCCAGTGTGCGCCAATACGCCCGCAGGGAAAAGCTCTCGCTGGAGGCGGCTGGGCGTGAACTGAGATACCGCTTCTTTGAAAGGCTGGCCGAGGAATATGGTCTTAACAGGGTGGCCCTGGCCCACCAGGCCGATGACCTTGCCGAAGAAGTGCTCCTGCGCTTTATAAGAGGGGCCGGAAGACGGGGGCTAGCCGGGATCCCGGTCAAAAGAGGGGGCCTTTTTATCAGGCCGCTCCTTTTGGTCTCCCGGGAAGAAATTCTTAATTTCTTGGCCGAAGAAAAGATTCCTTTCGTAGAAGACCCCAGCAATAAAGACCCCCGCTTTTTGCGTAACAAAGTGAGGCATTTGTTGATCCCTTTTCTTGAAAAACACTTCCACAAACGGGTAAGGGATTGTCTTAAACGCACCGCCCTGCTGGTGGCAGAAGAAGAAGAATTTCTGGGGTGTTTGGCCCTTGAGGGGTTACAGAAATACGGGCGGCGGCAGGAAAACGCCTTTCATTTGGGTGTGCGTGGGCTCAAAAACACCCCTTTGGCCTTGAGGCGCCGCATGTACCTTGAGGCCCTTAAAGCCATCGGTGTCCCCCTTTTCCGGGTCAGGCTTTCTCACCTCGAACAGATAGAAAACCTCCTTTCCGGAAAGACCCGGGGAGACGTGGCTCTACCAGGCGGCTTTATAGCCCGTCGGGAACCGGGAAGATTGGTCTTCAAAAAGGGGCTGGCTTCGGCGCCGGCTTTCCGAGAAGAAATAAGGGGCCCCGGTCTTTACCAGTTGCCCACCGGGATTACGGTTAAGGTTTACCTGGGCCTAAGAGACAAAGCCCCAACCTCAGCCCTGCTCCTTGACCCGCAAAAGGCCTGTTTTCCCCTTACTATACGCTCCCCCCTGCCCGGAGACCGTATCCGGGTCCCAGGTCTTGGGGGGCGCAAAAAACTCAAAAAGATCTTCTGGGAAAAGGGCCTTTCTCATGAAGCCAGGCGAAGCTGGCCGATAATAGAAAAGGATGGAGAAGTGATTGCCGTGGCCAACCTGGTGGTAGCAGAAAATTTTGCCCCCAGGGGAGAAGAGGTCCTAGTCTTAGAACTTTCACCTCCGGGAAGGCCAGCGGATTCTAATTAATAATTGCCAAAACATTATCCAGGTTTTAAATTAAAGAAAATCTCAAATTTTTCTGCATGAGGTGAGAGATTTGCGAAGCTTCTACCGCAACTTGACTATTTGGTTGCTTATCGCCTTAGCGATGATCTTTCTCTTCAATTTTGTAAATACCCCCCGCCATAAGGGCACAGAGATTTCCTATACCGATTTCATCAATATGGTGGAAAAGGGGCAGATCTCAGAAGTTACCATTGAAGGCAAAGAGATACGCGGCATTTTAGGAGATAAACACGAACTATTTTATACCTATATCCCGGACGGAGACACGGAGATTATCCCCCTTCTGCGCAAGGCCGGAGTGCGCATCAACGTCAAGCCGCATGAAGAAAACCCCTGGTATCTCTCTTTGTTGGTTTCGTGGCTGCCCATGCTCCTTCTTATCGGGGTGTGGATATTTTTTATGCGGCAGATGCAGGCCGGAAGCGGGCGGGCCTTCTCTTTCGGGCGCAGCCGGGCCAAGATGGTAAGTGGGGAGCAGGTCAAAGTAACCTTTAAAGACGTAGCCGGGGTGGACGAGGCCAAAGAAGAATTACAGGAAGTAATCGAATTTCTAAAAGATCCCCAGAAATTTACCAAACTCGGGGGCCGTATCCCCAAAGGGATCCTGCTGGTAGGCCCTCCGGGGACGGGTAAAACCCTGCTGGCCAAGGCCATCGCCGGGGAGGCTGGAGTACCTTTTTTCAGCATCAGTGGTTCTGATTTTGTGGAGATGTTTGTGGGCGTGGGAGCGGCCCGGGTACGTGATCTGTTTAACCAGGCCAAAAAGAACGCCCCCTGCATCATTTTCATTGACGAAATTGACGCGGTGGGGCGCCACCGTGGAGCCGGTTTGGGTGGGGGACATGATGAACGAGAGCAGACCCTCAACCAGCTGCTGGTAGAGATGGACGGGTTTGAGGGAAACGAGGGAATTATCGTGATCGCCGCCACCAACCGCCCGGACATCCTTGACCCGGCCCTTTTGCGGCCCGGGCGGTTTGACCGCCAGGTAGTCGTGCCTCCACCAGACGTCAAGGGTCGGGAGAAAATCCTTGAAGTCCACACTAAAAAGGTACCCCTGGCCCCGAACGTGGACCTGGCCGTCCTGGCCAAGTCAACCCCTGGTTTTACCGGAGCGGATCTTGAAAACCTGGTTAACGAAGCTGCGCTTATCGCCGCCCGGAAAGGAAAGACCCAGGTGGAGATGGAAGACTTTGAAGAAGCTAAAGACAAAATCCTAATGGGGCGGGAGCGGAAGACGGCGGTGATAAGTGAGGAAGAAAAACGCATCACCGCGTATCATGAAGCCGGCCATACCATGGTGGCCAAGCTCCTTCCGGGGACGGATCCTGTGCACAAAGTAAGCATCATCCCCCGGGGGCAGGCCCTGGGTATTACCCAGCAGTTACCTTTGGACGAACGGCACACCTACCCCAAAGACTACTTGCTCAAACGCCTGATGGTCCTTCTGGGAGGAAGGGCAGCGGAAGAGCTGGTTTTTAACGAATATACCACCGGGGCGGGTAACGATATCGAAAGGGCCACCGAGATTGCCAGGCGCATGGTCTGTGAATGGGGGATGAGCGAGAAACTGGGCCCGGTAGCCTTTGGTCACCGGCAGGAACACGTCTTCCTTGGCAAAGAAATCTCCCAGATCAAGAATTATAGCGAGGCCACCGCTCTGGCCATTGATAACGAAATACGGGAGATAGTGCTCACCTGCTACCAGAAGGCCAAAAAACTGCTGGAAGACAATATAGAATTGCTCCATAAATTGGCCCAGGCCTTGCTTGAAAAAGAGACCCTGGACGGGCCAGCCATAGACGAGATCTTGGGGCTTGCGCACAAAAGCTCAGCGGAAGGGGCCGTCTCTTAACCTCTGATGTTACCACCGCTGGTTATTCGAGGAAGGGAGTTTGAGTGGGGCCAGCACACCTACGTGATGGGGGTCTTGAACGTAACCCCGGATTCCTTTTCCGACGGGGGCCTTTATTACAAGCCGGAAAAAGCCCTCCGGCGGGCTGAAGAGCTCATCGAAGCCGGGGCAGACATCATCGATATAGGCGGTGAATCCACCCGCCCTTTCGCTAAGCCGGTCCCTATTGAAGAAGAACTAAGACGGGTGGTACCGACGATAGCCCTAATTAGAAAACATTTTGACGTTCCCATCTCGGTAGATACGTACAAGGCCAAGGTAGCGGAAGAGGCCCTGGCCGCCGGGGCTGATATCGTAAACGACGTAAGTGCCCTCCGGTTTGACCCGGAGATGGCTAAGGTTTGTGCCAAAAACAAAGCACCAGTCA
This sequence comes from Thermodesulfobacteriaceae bacterium, assembly GCA_015494065.1. GTDB lineage: Bacteria > Desulfobacterota > Thermodesulfobacteria > Thermodesulfobacteriales > Thermodesulfatatoraceae > Thermodesulfatator. The sequence goes on from WGCA01000037.1 coordinate 6,992, forward strand.
TTCTCATGCACATGAAGGGGACCCCGCAAACCATGCAAATTGACCCCTATTACGACGACGTGCTAGCGGAAATAAAGGCCTTTTTTGAAGAACGGATCGCCTTTGCCGAAAGGATGGGGCTTGATAGGAGGCGCCTTATCCTTGACCCGGGGCTTGGTTTTGGCAAACGCTTTGAGGACAACCTAAAAATTATCAAACATGCCGACTTTTTTCGTGACCTAAAGCTGCCCGTTTTACTTGGCCCGTCGCGGAAATCGTTTCTGGGCCAGATCGTCGGGAAAGAGGCGCCAGAAAGGGACGCGGCCACCGCCGCCACCATCGCTTACGCGGTATTGAAGGGGGTGGATCTGGTTCGGGTCCATAACGTCTCCTTTGCCAAAGATGTTATCTCCGTAATGGAGGCCTTGAAGGAGGTTCAGTGAAGGCTCTTGTCCACGAATATTTGAGCCTCCTTCGGTGGCAAGACATCCTTGACATCCTCATAGTTGCCTACCTTTTTTACCGGATCCTCCTGCTCATTCGAGGGACCAGGGCTGTCCAGATGGCGGCTGGCCTGGCGGTCTTGATCTTAATGTATTTCGTGGCCGGGCAACTACAGCTTCTCACCCTACACTGGCTCCTGGGCACCTTTCTTTCCTCCATCTTTTTGGTGGTGATCATCGTCTTTCAGGACGACATTCGCCGGGCGCTCATCCAGATGGGAAAGACCCCTTTCATAAAAGCCCGCACGGAATACAGCCAGATTATTGAAGAGATAGTTAAAGCGGTGACCACCCTGGCGGAAAAAAAGATCGGGGCCCTTATCGTTATCGAGCGGGGTACGGGGCTTAGAGAATTTATCGAAAGTGGGGTCCCCATTGAGGCCAAGGTCACCCGGGACTTACTTATCTCAATCTTTCAGAAGGAATCACCCCTGCACGACGGCGCGGTGATCATAAGAGAGGGACGGGTCGCGGTGGCTGGAGCTATCCTTCCTCTTTCTACTAACCCGAAAATTAGCAGCCGGCTGGGGACGAGACACCGGGCCGCGATCGGGATCTCGGAAGTAAGTGACGCCGTGGCCATCGTGGTCTCGGAAGAAAGGGGGACTATTTCCGTAGCTTTGGGAGGAAAAATTACCCGTGATATTGAACCGTCCGCTTTAAGGAGGCTTTTACTCAATATTTTGGGTTTTGAGGAACAAAACCGCTGGTGGCGGAGGCGCCTTTTTAAATGAACCCCCTGCGTGGCTTGAGCCAAAATCTATTTCTAAAGCTGCTTTCTCTGTTTTTCGCCGTCTTACTCTGGTTTTTCGTGGTCCTGGAAGACAAAGTAGAAAAAGAGGTCTCCGCGGAAATCAAGCTCAAAAATGTCCCTCAAAATCTGATCTTGGTCAAAAAACCGCCTTCCTTTGTGACCGTTTACCTCACTGGCCCCCGGAGTATCTTAAGGACCCTTGAGAAAAATCCCCTGACGATCGAGCTTGATTTAAAGGATTATGAACCCGGCAAACACGTCATAAAAATCAAGCCCAAATACCTAAACCTTCCTGCCGGACTAAACGTAAACCGGATAGACCCTCCTCAGTTTGAGATCGTCCTGGAAAGACTGGCACGCAAAACCGTGAAAGTGGAGCCTAGCATTTACGGGAGCCCTCCACCGGGGTGGAAAATAGTGAGCATAAAAGTGAATCCCCGAAAAGTACGCGTAACTGGCCCCAAATCCATCGTGAGCAAACTGAGAAAGGTTCGTACCAAAGCGGTAGACATCAGCGGGGCCACCGCGGACGTCCGTAAAAAGGTCCCGCTTAATCTCCCTGCCCTAGTCACCGCGGACCAAAAAGAGGTGGAAGTTTACGTCAAAATAGTTGAACATACCGTGACCAAGGAAATAAAAGACCTTCCCATACACGTGGTGGGCCCGAAAAGAAAGGTTAAACTTTTTCAGACCGCCGTTACGATAATCTTACAAGGGCCAGAACGCCTCCTGGGGGCCTTTTCCGATCTCAAAATAGAAGCCTTTGTAGACGTAAGCAAGCTAAAACCGGGACGTTATTGGCGGGAAGTAGAAATAAAGATTCCTCCAGGCATAAAACTTTTAAAGGTGGAGCCCAAACGGGTAAAAGTTCAGATCTTAAGGTAAGGGAGGGCCTTATGGGGAAACTCTTCGGCACAGATGGCATCAGGGGCCGGGCCAACCGGTGGCCCATGATCCCGGAGATCGCCTTACAGGTAGGGCGTGCCGTAGGCTATCTCTTTCGTAACCACAAAACCCGCCACCGGATATTGATCGGCAAGGATACCCGGCTCTCTGGCTACCTCTTAGAAAACGCCATCGCCTCAGGCCTCTGCTCGGTAGGGGCCGAAGCCCTTTTCGTGGGGCCCTTACCCACCCCAGCCATCGCTTTCCTCACCACTAACATGCGCTGTGACGCGGGAATTGTCATCTCTGCCTCCCACAACCCGTATTACGACAACGGGATCAAGATCTTTGGTCGGGACGGTTTTAAGCTCTCTGATGAACTTGAGGCAAAAATAGAAGAAATGGTCCTCAACGAAACCATTTCTTCCTTTCGGGCCGAAGAGGCAGATATCGGCCGGGCCTACCGACTAGAAGACGCCCCGGGACGTTATATCGTCCATTTAAAACACACCTTCCCTAAAGACCTTACCCTGGACGGGCTAAAAATCGTCCTTGATTGCGCCCACGGTGCCGCCTATAAAGTGGCGCCGGCGGTCTTTGAAGAGTTGGGGGCAGAAGTGGTCAAAATCGGGGTGGAACCCAACGGTACCAACATCAACTTAAACTGCGGGGCCCTTCACCCGGAAAAGGTCAGGGAAACCGTGTGCAAAGAACAGGCCAACCTGGGTATAGCCCTGGATGGCGACGCGGACCGGGTCATTATCATTGACGAACGTGGAAACATCGTAGACGGGGACCAAATCCTCTATATGTGTGCCCGTGAGATGAAAGAAGAGGGTCTGCTTAAAGGAGGCGCGGTAGTGGCCACGGTGATGAGTAATATGGGTCTGGAGAAGGCCCTCTCTGAGCTGGGTTTAAAGCTGGTGCGCACAAAGGTGGGCGACCGGTTTGTGGTGGAAATGATGCGCAAAGGAGGCTATAACCTTGGGGGCGAACAATCAGGGCACATCATTTTTCTGGAACACGCTACCACTGGAGATGGTATTTTGGCCGCCCTCCAGGTGTTGGCCATTATGAAAAAAAAGGAAAAACCTGTCTCCGAGCTGGCCAAACTGGAAAAGTTTCCCCAGGTCCTGGTCAACGTTTCGGTCCAAAAGAAGCTGCCGGAAGAAGAAATAGAAGGCCTTTCCCCCTTGGTTAAGCGTATTGAGCAAGAACTCGGCCGAGACGGGCGGGTATTGATCAGGCCCTCCGGGACGGAACCCAAGTACCGGGTGATGGTGGAAGGCCTTGATGAAGAAAAGATAAGGAGCTACGCCGAAGAAATCGCCGGTCATATAATGAAAAAGCTGGCCTAAGGGACCGGGGCCTCTTCCCAGAAAATACTTTCGACGTTTTCCAGAAGCAAAATTTCGTCGATGATCTTTTTCTGAGGGATATCGTCTGTGGTGCGCAGCCTGATCTTTATGGTATGCCGCCTTTGGGCCAGATCGTAATAAAAATTGACGGCTTGGATTTCGGCACGGTAGCGTTTCAGAATTTCGGTTATCTCATCAAGCCGTTCAGAGGGGCAGCGGCAAGAAACGGTCAAGATGCTGTAAATATCGTGCACGAAAGAGGGCCTCAGCAGGCGTCTGAAAACATAGAGAAATACCAAACTGATGGAGGTGGTAAGGACGGCGGCGCCGTAAGCCCCCATCCCTACGGCCAGGCCGATGGCGTTCACCAACCAGAGTCCCGCGGCGGTGGTAAGCCCTTTGACTTTCCCCTTACCTTTGATAATGGCCCCGGCCCCCAGAAAACCCATCCCCGCTACGGTGTAAGAAGGGATACGGGAGGGATCAAGGCGGATTACCGCAGCCGAGGAAAAACCATGGTACTGGCTGGTAAGATAGAGAGACAGATCCATCAAAAGACAGGCGGCGGTGGCCACGATAATATTGGTCCTAAAGCCGGCGGCCTGGCCGTGTCTTTCTCTTTCGTACCCGATGGCTCCCCCTAAAGTGGCAGCCAGCAACAACTTGAGAAACAGGTCCAGAATATCCTCCATAAGGGGCAATTTACCGGGGCGGGGTTTTTGCGCAAGTTTGCCCTTTATGTCCTTGCCCTTGTCGGTTTTTTTGTTACATTGGCTGTGATTCCAAAAGGTTTAGGAGGGAGGTATGGCGGAACTTCCCAAACTGGAAAAGAAGCTTGAGAAGATGACCGTTAAGGAACTGCGGGAAATAGCCCTTCAGATCCCGGAAATCCAGGGTGTCCACGGCATGAACAAAGAAGAGCTCATTTCCGCCCTGAAAAAGGTCTACGGTATCGAAGAGAAGCCGCGCAAAGTGGGCGGCAGCATGCGGGAACTAAAGGCCAAGATAGCCAAGTTCAAACAACTGGCGGCCCAAGCCAAGGAAGAAGGAGACCTTGAGCGTTACGAACGTTACCGCCGGCTGGCATCCCGTTTTAAAAAGAGGACTAGGAAACTAGCCAGAATGGCGGCTTAATCATGAAAGCCGTATTTGAAACCCATTTTCCGGCACTCAAGTTGATCCACCGCGGGAAAGTAAGAGACCTCTACGAGGTCGAGGACCAATTACTCATGGTGGCCACAGACCGCATCTCCGCCTTTGACGTGGTCATGCCCACCCCCATCCCTGATAAGGGCAAGGTGCTGACCCAGCTTTCGGTCTTTTGGTTTGAGTTTCTTAAAGACCTGGTGCCCAACCACCTGATCACCGCCGACGTGGAAGAGTTTCCCCCGGTGTGCCAGCCCTACCGGGAAGAGTTGCGCCTAAGGAGCATGCTGGTCAGAAAGACGGAACCCCTCCCGGTAGAATGTATCGTGAGGGGGTATCTTGCCGGTTCCGGGCTTAAGGAATATCGCCGAAGCGGCACCGTGTGTGGCATAAAACTGCCCGCTGGTTTACGGGAGGCTGACAAATTACCGGAGCCCATCTTTACCCCATCCACCAAGGCTAAGGAGGGGCACGACGTAAACATTACCTTTGAGGAGTGTGTGCGCCTTATCGGATCCGAGCTAGCGGAAAAGGTGCGCCATCTTTCATTGGCTATTTATAAAAAGGCTGCGGCTTACGCGGAAGAAAGGGGTATCATTATTGCAGATACCAAGTTCGAGTTCGGGCTGGCTGACGGAAAGCTCCTCCTCATAGACGAAGTCCTTACCCCGGACTCCTCCCGTTTCTGGCCCAAAGAGGAATATGAACCTGGACGCCCCCAAAAAAGTTTTGACAAACAGTTTTTGAGGGACTGGCTGGAGGAAATTGGCTGGAATAAGGAACCGCCTGCCCCGGAACTCCCCCCGGAAATCGTCGAAAAAACCAGGGCTAGATACCTTGAAGCCTATAAAAGGATCACAGGAAAGGATCTTCCTGTTTGAAGTTCGTACACCAAACACTTTCCTTAAACAAGATAGATTTTGAAGACCAGACCTTCTGTCTATCTTATCCCTGCCGGGCCAGCAATCTCTTGCCTTCCATTGATTTGGTCGGGATCATACACCCCCCGGTGTTAAGACAGAGGGAGGACCGGTATCAGATCGTCTGCGGGCGGGGGCGGCTTGAAGCAGCCCGGCAACTGGGGCACCAGGAGGTGGTCTGTAAAGTCCTCCCCGGCTGGGTAGACGACCTCACCTGTCTGGCCATCTCCTTTGAAGAAAACGTCACCACCCGGGGATTTAATCTGGTAGAAAAGGCCCTGGTGGTAGAGAAATTTCTCGATTATCTCCCTGACGAGGAAGTGATCCAGCATGTCCTGCCCCGCCTGGGGCTGGCGCCCCGTTACCAACACCTGGAATTTTTGAAACAACTGGGGTTTCTTGAGGATGAGGCCAAAGAGCTCCTAGTGGCCGAAGTATTAAACCCCCAGGTGGCGGTCAAACTCCTGGAATGGGACGAAGAAAGCCGCAAAGACTTCATCCGCCTGATAAGACAGCTAAGACCAAGTTTTAGTCGCCAGCGAGAAATTTTCGAAATCCTGGCGGATTTGGCCCGCAAAGAAGAAAGCAGCGTGAAGGACCTGATAGATAAAGAGGCCCGGGATATCGTGGCGGACGAAAGGCTTAACCCACCCCAGAAGGTTGAAAAACTCTTTCAGCGGCTGCGCCAAAGGCTCTACCCTACCCTTTCCCGCCACGAAGCCCATTACCAAAAGGTGGCCCGCAAACTGGCCCCTTATGGGCTACGCCTTAAGGCCTCACCCTCCTTTGAAAAAGATTCCTGGCAGATAGAGATCAAGGTCAAAAAGCTTTCGGAACTTAAGGAAAAATGGCCTGAAATCGCGGCCCTTCTCGCCGAGCTCGCATAAGCTTTTCCAAAAAACAGAAAAAGAGAAAGAATTCTTCCTCTGGCAGGCCTCCCCTTTTGAGTTTAGCGTCCAGGGCCAGCAACTCTTTAAAGATGAGGGGAAAGGACCCCTCCGGGATCTTTTGGGTCTGCGGGACCATCTTGTAGACCGCGTAAGGATGGAGCTTTTGAAGTTCCTTTGGGGGCCGGTGGGGAAATAATTCCTTCATGACCTGGGCGTAAAGGTTTTTAAAAGAAGAAAAATCCCTGCTGCGGGCCAGGGCCTCCGCCCGGGCCAGGATTTCTTTGATGAGAAAAAGCCTTTTAAAGTAGGTCACTAGGGTGGCCAGGATGACCAAGGGGTAAAGACCCTGAAGGAGGAGGCCTCTCAGAACGCTTAACGCCCCGGCAGCCCCTTCGCGCCAGAAGGCCTCAAGTAGTTGATAAGGCGCACTTTCGGCGTGGGGAGACACCACCTCCCGCACGTCTTCCACGGTGATCACCGCCCGGTCTCCCACGTAAAGGGAAAGTTTAGTGAGCTCCTGTTCGAGAGCCGCAAGGTCTTCACCCACCAGGAAGAGGAGCTCTTCTGCGGTCTGACGGTCCATTTTTTTGTTAAACGCCGCCAGGATCTCCGGAATCTCGGTCTTTAAGAGGTCCCGTTTGCGGGGAGACGGCAGAGGAACCAGGACCCCTTTTTCCAGGGCAAAAAGGTAAAGGGGGTGGTTTTCCTTAAGGGCCTCAAGCACCAAACAGAGGCTGAGCCTCGCCTTGTGTTTCTCCAGAAAAGAAAAGAAAGCCGGAGTGAAGTGGTTAAGGGCGGCGGAGGGATTTTTCAAATGGAAGACCTTGCGCCCGATGAGGGCCGGAGTCTTTAGACGATTCCAGGCGGTCTCCCAGGAAACTTCGCCCAGATCAAGCTCTTCGAGCTGATGACCAAGCTCCCCCAGCTTTTTCCACAACCGGCGCAAGAGCTCCTGCCCCACCAGCTGGTCTCCCAAAAAAAGATAGAGGGGGGCAATCCTTCCCTTTTCTGCTAAAGCGATGATCTTTTCAAAGTGAGGACGTTTAAAGACCGGCACGAACTAATTTCTAACGCAAAAACAGGCCTAACAAAAGATGAAAGAATGGTAAAGCCGTGCTATCTATTGAAAAGCCCACAGGAGAAGGAGGTCGCCATGGCGCTTAAGCTCTTGTTACACGTCCCGGATGCCGCACGTTATAAGGTAGCTTTGAATATGGGCATAAATTTTTTGAAGACCAAAAAGGAAGGAGAAAGCTTGGCGGCCAGGGTCCTGGTAAACGCCCAGGGTATCACGGTCCTGCTGGAAGACGATCCCCAGGCCGACGAAAAAAGGAAACTTTTTATGGAATTGGGAGGAGAAATCTATTTTTGTGAAAACGCCATGAAGGCCTTTGACGTACCCAAGGAAAAGGTCCCGGCAGGCTGCTTCACCGTGCCCGCCGGTATCCGGGCCCTGGTGGAATGGCAAGAGGAAGGATTTCGGTACGTACGGGCCTAAATCTTTAAAAGTTTAAAAGGAGGAAAATATGGCTGAAACCATCCCCGGTCTTACTGCTCAAGGAGGCGAACGCAGCGCCGTCCTTGAGCACCAGGAACGCCGCCTTCAGGAACAACTGGCCAAGATTCGCCACAAGATCATGGTCATGTCAGGTAAAGGAGGGGTCGGGAAGAGTTCGGTAGCCGTCAACCTGGCCATTGGGCTTTCTTTGCAGGATTTTATGGTAGGGCTTTTAGACGTCGACCTCCACGGCCCCAACGTTCCCAAGATGCTGGGGTTGCGGCGGGGGCGGCTCCAGCGCCGGCCAGACGGTCGCATCGGGGCCATCGTTTACTCTCCGAACCTCAAATTCCTCTCTATCGAACCGTTACTCCCCCAGGAAGACGCCGCGGTTATTTGGCGGGGGCCGTTAAAGATATCCGCGATCAGACAATTCATCGCTGATATCGATTGGGGCAAGCTGGACTACCTCATCATTGACGCCCCTCCGGGCACCGGTGACGAGCCCCTTACCGTGGCCAAGACTATCCCTGACGCCTACGCCCTTTTGGTCACCACCCCGCAGGAGGTCTCCCTTATTGACGTGCGTAAGTCTTATAACTTTTGCCGCAAAGTAAAAATGAGGATCCTGGGGCTGGTGGAAAACATGAGCGGTTTTATCTGCCCCCACTGCGGCAGAGAGGTAGACCTCTTTAAACGGGGCGGAGGAGAAAGGCTGGCCGAGGAGCTGGGCATCAAGTTCCTAGGCCGCATCCCGGTTGACCCGCGCATCGTGGCGGCCGGAGACGCGGGCAAGCCTGTGATTGCCGCTTACCCGGAATCTAAAACTGCCGAAGCCTTTGAGGAACTGGTAAGAAACGTGGTGGCTGCCACTGAGGAATTCTTCCGGGACGTGGAAGAGGGGCGCTATATGCGGCTGGCCGTACCGGTGGAAGGGCCGGTGGTGGCAGAATCCCTGGAGGGTGCGGATCTTTTTGCCCTCTATGACGTCGAAAAGGGGCAGGTGAAAGTAAAAGACGTGGCCAAAAAGCCGGAAGATTCCCCCCTTGATCTCTGGCTTAAAGAACAGGTGGTCACCCACCTGATAGTGCCGCAAATACCCGAAGAGTTGAAACAAAAGCTCACCAATATAGGGGTCCGCTTAATTGAAGGGGTGGCTCCCAAAACCAAGGCCGATCTGGCAGTCCAGGATTATTTGGCAGGTATCATAAAATGACTATTTTTTTGAGAGAAAGGCCTGAGGAGGTGAGGTATGGAGCTTTACCTCATGCAACACGGAAAGGCCCTTTCTGAAGCCGAAGATCCGGTCCGTCCCCTCTCCCCGGAAGGGCGCGCTGAGATAGAGCTGAGTGCCCGTGCCATAGCCAAGATGGGGCTCAAGTTTGACCTGATCCTCTCAAGTACGAAGACCCGGGCCAAAGAAACCGCCGAGATCGTCGCCCAGGCCACGGGTTATCCCGTGGAGCAGATTAAGGAGTACGCCGAGTTCAAACCCCTGGGGCCACCGGAGGAGGCTATCAAGATCCTTAAAGAACACCAGGAGGCCCAAAGGGTCTTTGTGGCCGGGCACCTGCCCTCTCTTGCGGAAATCGCTTCTTACCTGTTGGGAGGCGAAAAAAGGGTAAAGATCCATTTCGAATTCGGAGGGCTTTGCCGGATTGACACCGATTTGACCCCTGGTGAGGGGGAGTTGATCTATCTCCTGCTCCCGGACCAGCTGGCTTTAATCGCCAAAGAGCTCGTCAAAGAATAAAAGCTCATCCTCCGTAACTGGCCCCAGTACCACCAGGGCCGGCAAAGGGGTGAATATCTCCCGGGCCATAGAGGCCACCTGGGCCGGGGTAAGAGCCTTTATGGCGTTTATGCTCTCTTCATAGGGGATATAGCGGGAAAAAAGCAGCTCGTTGCGCGCCAGCCGGCTCATCCGGTGGTCCGGGCTATCAGACGAAAGCAGGATGGCGCTTTTTAAGTGGTCTAGGGCCGCGGTCAATTCGTCAGGGCGGAACTCCCCTTCCATCAGGGCCTTTATTTCGTCCGCCATGATCTTGAGGGTCTCTTTCAGGTTTTTCTTCTCCACTGCGGCGTAAATCCCCAGGCAGCCCCGGTCTTCGTAAAGGGAAAGGAAGGAGTACACGGCGTAGGCCAGCCCCCTTTTCTCCCGTACCTCTTGAAAAAGCCGTGAACTCATGTTCCCCCCGAGCAGGGTGTTGAAAAGGAGGGCGGCGTAACGGGCTTCGTCCCTGGCGCCCGGGGTAGAGACCCCCAGCACAAAGTGTACCTGCTCTAGAGATCGTCGGTACACCTTGACCCCGCCTTGAGGCCTTAAGACTTGCCGCAGAGGAGGCTTGGCCTTCCTGAAACTGGGGCCGTATTTTTCAAGTATTTCAAGGAGTTCCTCGTGTTTGACCTTCCCTACTGCCGCCACCACGAGGTTGGGCGGCCCGTAAAACCGTTCAAAATGGGCCAGAAGGTGGGCCCGATTAAGGCGCGAAACCGTCTCCCAGGTCCCCAAAATGGGTCGTCCCAAGGGGCTGCTGTTCCAGAGGAAGGCGCTAAAGAGTTCGTGCACCAACTCTTCAGGAGAGTCTTCCACCATCTTAATCTCCTGCAACACCACCTGTTTTTCGCGCTCGATGTCTTCTTCCCCAAAAAGCGGGTTGAGCAAGAGATCGGTCAATAAGTCGAGTAGGCGGGGAAGATCTTCCGGCAGTACTTTGGCGTAAAAACAGGTCTGTTCTTTGCTTGTAAAGGCGTTGGCGTAACCGCCCAGACGGTCCATCTCTTTGGCGATTTCAAGGGCCCCTCGGTTTTTAGTCCCCTTAAAAAGCATGTGTTCGATAAAGTGGGTAATGCCTGCCACTTCCTGGTCCTCGTCACGGCTGCCCACGTTGAACCAGAAACCCAGCGAAAGGGTGGGAAAACCCTCTATTTCCTCGGTGACCACCCGCAGACCATTAGCCAGGATGCTTTTGTGAAACTTTACCAACATGTCCCTTTCAATATTAACTCTGGGCCAAAGATCAAGGGTTAAAGTTAGAATTTTTTCCGATATTAAGGTATATAAAACCAAAACTTGAAGGAGGCCTTATGACCTTTTCTTTTTCTTTTATCATCATTTTTGCCGCCTTATTTTTGGCCTCAGCTATCCGGATCCTCAAAGAATACGAAAGAGCGGTGGTATTCAGGCTTGGCCGGCTTATCGGGGTCAAGGGCCCTGGTCTGATCATCATCATCCCTTTAATCGATAAAATGGTAAAGGTTGACCTGCGCACCATCACTCTCGATGTCCCCCCGCAGGAAGTAATCACCCGGGATAACGTTTCCGTCTCGGTAAGCGCGGTGGTCTATTTTCGGGTAGTAGACGCGGCCAAAGCGGTGGTCCAGGTGGAGAACTATTACTTCGCTACCAGCCAGCTGGCCCAGACCACGCTGCGCAGCATCTGCGGGCAGGCGGAACTTGACGAGTTACTTTCCGAACGGGAGAAACTGAACATGCGCATCCAGGAGATCCTTGATGCCGATACCGAACCCTGGGGCGTAAAAGTCTCTAAAGTGGAGATTAAGGAGATAGACCTGCCGGACGAAATGAAACGGGCTATGGCCAAACAAGCCGAAGCCGAACGGGAACGGCGCTCCAAAATCATCAACGCGGAAGGTGAACTCCAGGCCGCGGAAAAACTTTTGCAGGCCGCACAACTGATGGAACGCTCCCCTATCACCATCCAGCTCCGTTATCTCCAGACTCTCCGGGAGGTGGCGGCGGAAAATAACTCCGTCACTCTTTTTCCGCTTCCCATCGATCTCTTTAAACCTTTTCTCACTAAGGAGACCAAGGAGGAAAAATAAGAAGGGTTGAAGTCCCATGAAATGTCCTTCCTGCCAACATCCGGAGACCAAAGTCGTCGACAGCCGGGTAAGTAAAGACGGGGCCGCCATCAGGCGCCGGCGAGAATGCCTGGCCTGCGGCTTCCGCTTTACTACTTACGAAAAACCGGAGCTCCAGCTCCCCCTGGTCATCAAAAGAGACGGCAGGAGGGAACCCTTCTCCCGCCTCAAGGTTATCGAGGGGATCCGTAAGGCCTGTCAGAAAAGACCGATCAGCGCCGCCCAGATAGAGGCCTTTGTAGATGCCCTAGAGCGCGAGCTTATGGAATCCGGGGAAAAAGAGGTCCCCTCCACCCTGATCGGTGAGAAGGTAATGGCAAAACTGCACGAATGGGACGAAGTGGCCTACGTACGTTTCGCCTCGGTCTACCGTCGTTTCCAGGACGTAAACGAGTTTATCGCCCAGATTCAGGAGCTCTTAAAGACCAAAAAAGAAAAATAGTTCATTCATTTTTCTGCCAGACCCGCCAATCATGTTCTCTGAAAATCGGACGGGTAAATAAGAGTTGGCGCAGCCTCTCTTCGGAGACCGGCTCTCCAGCCAGCCTTTTCTGAGCCATATCATGAAGCTGCCAGAACCTCTCCAGGGCCTCAAAGAAAAATTCCTTCATTTTGTCAACAAAATGTCCGTTGGAGATAACGAAGGCCAGATCGCTGTTCATGGCCCAGAGGACCTCGCGTCCCGCCTGAGCCAAGATCTCAGCCAGTAATTGGTCCCCGGAAGCGGTCTTTTGGGTCAGCGCCACCAGGGCCTCAATGGCTTCGTGCACGTGGCGGTACATCCAGGAGACAGACCCATACATCCATTTATCAAAGCTGCCCTTATCCCCCCAGGAAGAAGGCGGAGGCAAAATCTCCTGGTTAGTGGGGTACCGCTTGAGGTAATCAGCGGGGGTAATAAGTTCCGTCTGGTTTTGGTCGTAGTAGAGTTTCTTGAGCAAAAAGTAGATGAATAGAGGGCCCTCGAACCAGTGGTGGCCGAAGAGTTCTGCATCATAAGTGGCCACGGAAAGGGGTTTTTTCCAGAACCAGCCCTTTATATATTCAAAGCGGAAATTGCGGCTCTCCATAAAGTGCTGGGCGTGTTGCGCGGCTTTAGCCCGGGCCCAATCCGGGTTATAGGGCTCTTTCTGTAGGGAATAACGGTTGGTGACCCGACAGTAACGAAAAGGCCCGCCTTTGATATGAAAATCCAGATAATCCGGGTCGCCGGGGTAGCCTTCGTCCGCACTCCAGACTTGCTTGCCCGTTTCCGGGTCCCGGCCAAAGACCGCCACTTGGGAGCCCCTGACAAACACCGGGGCGTGCACCCCGAATTCCGCGGCGCTATCACCGTTTAAGACGGTATGCGTTTCGGCGAAGAAATAGCGCAGGCCGTATTCCTCAAGGTATTTCTCAAGGCCCGGCACGTAAGCACACTCCGGCAACCATATCCCCACCGGAGGGCGGCCGAAGACCTTTTCGTAGTCTCTCACCGCCGTCTCGATCTGGGCCCTTATGGCCGCGGGATAAGGGGTATAAAAGGGCAAAAACCCGTGGGTGGCCGCACAGGTTGAGATCTCAAGCTTGCCCAGATCCTGGAATTTTTTAAAGGCCTGGGTCAAGTCACGCCCGTAACGCAAGAAGAGTTCCCGGGCCTCTTCAAAACGCTTAAGGTGCATCCAGGCCGCGGCTTCAAAGGCCGGGGCTTCCCGGCGCACCCTTTCGATCTCCGCGCGGGCCAGGTTGATCAGGCCCTCCACGTACCGGAGAAACTCCTCCTGCAGGAGGGGACAGCGCATCATGTTGCAAAGGGTGGGGGAAATATCCATAGAGAGCTTGAAATCCACTCCCTCAGCCACCAGGTCCTCAAAAACCCGAATCAGGGGGATGTAAGTATCCACCAGGGCTTCGTGGAACCATTCCTCGGGGAAACCTAGGGGCTGCCAGATACCTGCGGCCCCGTAAACCACCCTCCGCCTGAGATAAGGTAAATGGGCGTGGAGATGAAAGATCAGGTAGCCGATGGAATGTTCCGCCACCCCCATGCGGGAGGCAAGGGGCCTGATAGTGGGGTGTTCCCGTTCCAGGGGGTGGGTAACGTAACTTACCGGTAAATTCCCCGGGGCGAGTCTGGCCGTATGGGCCAGGTTGGAAAGGCCCGTCAACTCCAGCACCTTGCCGTCTTCCCTTACCGCTATCAGTTGTACCCGGTACGCCTTGTCCGGATCGACCCACAAATACCAGTTATCAGCTTGGCTGATATCTACGGAAACGTCCTTTTCCGGCTGGTGGTAAAGTTGGCCAAAAAAGTCGTGAAACACCTTGAGGAAAACGCTCACGTTTTTGCCTGCGGCAAAACGACCAAGCCTTTCCCGGACGGCTTCGCGGTCAAGATGCCAGTAAGCAAAGAGCCTCCTTTCATCAATGGGAAGAAGCACGATCTTCTCCTGCTTTTTGGGGACCCCGTAAGGGGCCGAGGAGGCGATTTCTACAAGGCGCCTTTTGGCCCGCCCATCATATAACACCAGCTTAGCAAGATAAGTGGCCCCGTCCGGGACGTTGGCAATGACCCAATCCCTGGCCAGCCCTATAGCCCGCCGCTCTTCCGGCCTGAAAAGGGAAAAAGACCCTTCCTCCCGGCGCCAGTATACCTCAAGCCGGACTTCGACCTCCTGCCAGTCAAGCCCTCTTGGCCTGATCTCCTTTGCATAAAGCGCTTCCCAGAAGGAAGGCGGGAAATTCCACCAGGCCCGCAAATTTACCTGGTCGGGTTCCACCACCTGGCGGGCCAAAAAGAGCCCGCAAACAGGGCGTACTTCAAAAATTTCTTCCGCCAATACCGCCACGGTCTCCGGAGAAACCAGGTAGAGGGAGAGGGCCTGCTTTATGGGCTGAAAGGGCTTTTTGCGACAGAGCCAGAGTTCCACCCCTTTCAGCGCGCCCAGGAGCAAAAAATAATCCTTAAAAGAGGCCTCAAGCCATTCCTCTTCGGGAAAATCCGTCTCAGGGTCCGGGTAGCGCAAGACCTTGAGGTAGGGTTCCACCTCTTCACCAAAAGAAAGCCCGCAGCCCAGTTCTATCTCCCTCCTCAGGTTTTCCCAATCGAGTTCCGCCAGAGTCAAATGGTGCCGCCTTTCGTTTTCCGAAACCAGGACCACCTTGGGCGTATAGTGAAAGGGGGAAAGAATTTTCAATTTGAGCCGCCTTTTGGCCACTAGACGGGCCAGATAGGCCCCGGGCGGCAAAAATTCCTCTGTTTCGTCAAGAAAGCTTACTTTACGGGAAAGAACACAATCCTCACCCTTAAAAATTTCTAAAAAGAGATCTTCTTCTGGATAGTTTATTTTGCGGTGCGTTTCCGGCTCCCACAAAAAGCGTACCAGGCGGTCGGCGGTTTCTATCTTCATGGTTTAGCTCCTTTGGCTTTCAAGGTCATGCGCCGTAAATTAAGCGATTTACGAACCAATTTTCGCAAAATTTTTTCCCTCTTAAAAGGCCCTTTGCGAGGCGTGGTCCTCGGCCTTTTGGGAGCAAAAGGACAAGAAGGCAGGGCCCTGGTAGCCACCTCTTTAAGCCCCAAGGCGGAGAGGGTTTCAAAAATTTCCTCTTTTGCGAAGGAAAGAACGGGACGCAACACCGGCCTTCCCTGACTCACAAAATTAAGGGCCGCAAGGGTCTGGCTGGCCTGTTCCCCTAAAATATCGCCGGTAGCCAAAACCTCTGCCCCTTCTTTTTCAAGCACCCTTTCTGCCAGACACAACATGAGGGCTTTGCAGAAGAGACAACGCTCCCTTTCAGGAACGGTGTTTTTGAGCTCTTCAAGGAAAGGCCGGTAGGCCAGGGTCAGGAGGGTTACCTCCCCTTCAGGGAAAAAATAGGCGAGATTAGCAGCGGCTTCTTGGACCAGGGTCTCCCTTTGCGGATCCCCGTCTGAGAAGAAGAGCAAGGCGAGGGAAAGCCCTCTTTTTAAAAGGAGCCAAACCGCAAGCAGGGAATCAGGTCCTCCGGAGAAGAGGACCAGGCCCCGGCCCCCGCTGCCTACCGGTAACCCCCGGGCCCCGGGTCGCGCAAAATTTTTGAGGAGAAACACCCCTTCTTCGTAAGCTTCAAGCTCTAAGGAGAGA
>WGCA01000038.1 GCA_015494065.1 Thermodesulfobacteriaceae bacterium
CCGCCTCCTCCAACCCAGCCATCCTACGGTCAGAGCCCCAATTATCAACAAAGCCCGGGTTATAGGCAGACGCCTTCGGCTGGTGGTTCCACCTGGCAGTGGTACTAAAGTCGATAAAGATACGGGCCAGCTCTTCAGCCTTTATCTCAAAAAGGCAAGGGTGGGGGCAGTGGCGGGGATCGAGCCCCTCCTCTAAGCACCGACACCTTTTAACCATGGCCACGGTGTATCCGAAAGGGGCCCAGTGCCACCAGGCCGTGGGTCCAAAAAGGCAGAAGGTATAAAGGCCCAAAGCCGCGGCCAGGTGGCTAAGACCGGAGTCGTGTCCTATAAAGAAGGGGGCTTTGTTTAGTCGTTCCACCGCCCCTTTTAAGTCTTCAGTAATAATGGTTTCTTCAGGGGCAAATTCTTCGAGCAAGTCTTTTTCCGCGGGCCCCAAAAGATAAGTTATCTGAAACCCTTCTTTTTTGAGGAAGGCACCCAGAGTGCACCAGGCAGAAGGGGGTGCACATTTAAAGCGCCCGCCGCTTCCAGGGTGCAAGATCACCTTCCGCCCCATGGCCTTATTCTCCTGCAAAAACAGAGCAAGACGTGAAGGCCAAAACCCTAGGGCTTCCAGTTCCTGGAGGGCCAGGTGCTGATGGCGGAACGGGCGGGTAGAAAGAGACACCACCGTGCGGGCTAAGCACTCTAGAAAAGAAAAAGCCTCAGGGCGTTGGGCAAAAAGGTAAAGCCGGGCCACGTTCTTAAACCTCTGGGCCACGGT
Organism: Thermodesulfobacteriaceae bacterium; assembly: GCA_015494065.1. Taxonomy (GTDB): domain Bacteria; phylum Desulfobacterota; class Thermodesulfobacteria; order Thermodesulfobacteriales; family Thermodesulfatatoraceae; genus Thermodesulfatator. Next base: position 767 of record WGCA01000038.1, read on the forward strand.
CACGGAAGTGGGATAGGCCCGGTCCACCAGCCCGGCCTTAAGCAGCAGATATCTTGCCTCGGAACGGGCAAATAGGATGATCTCTTCGTAAGGGTGTTTTTCTCTGATGGCCCCCAGGGCCAGGCGCGAGATCAACAGGTCCCCCAGGGCCCCTTCGTGCCAGATAAGGACCATCTATTCGGCCGGGTAACCAACGGAGGTGAGGTAAATGACACTTTCTTCTGCCCCGTCAAGACCCAGCAGTTCGTTTACCTCGTCGTCAAAAAACGCGCCTATAGGGCAGGCCCCGAGCCCCAGGGCGGCCGCAGCCAGGAGGACGTTTTGGCAGATATGGGCCACGTCCATAAATACGTAGCGCATTCCACGAGAGCCGTATTTGCTCATAGTCCTGCGCGGAATGGCCGACCATACGAATACCAGAGAGGCCCGGGCGCATTGATACTGAGACAAAGACGCTTCGGCCAGGGCTTCGCCGAAATTTCCCTCAGCTAACTGTTCGAGTACGAAGTCTTGGACTTCCAGGTGGTAAATGCCGGGCGGGACATCCGGGCTGTGGTTTATGAAAAGGTAAGTCTCAATGGGGTAAAGGGCCCCTGCGGAAGGGGCGGTGCGCAGGAGATAACGCCCCACTTCTCCGGTCACCCCTTGGGCGGCAAAACAAAGGAGTGATATTTCCCTGAGGGAAAGCCCATCTCTGGTGTAGCGCCTGATGGAACGCCGTTTAAGCAGGGCCTGCCAGATGGTTTGCGGCCCGAACTCGAGCCGGGCCAGCCTGATTCTCGGGGCGTCAGGATAAGTCTTAAACCAGGGGGCCGGGGCTATCTCTTCCCGTTCCCGCCTGAGGAGTTCCATCCGGTCGTGTTTGGTGGCCTGCAGGAATTTAAAGCCCAAAGAGGTGCGGTAATCAGGCATGCCGTCCCCCTTTTCTGCGCCGTTTGCGTCTGCTTCTGGGAGGCGTTAGGTCAAGGCCTAAGACCTCTTTTTCTAGCCGGACAATGGTCTCACAGACAGCAAGGCCTTCCTTAAAATAGCTTTTGCGAGCCAGTCTTTTGGGCATACGTTTGCTAAAGAGAAGATGGTATTTGAGGGGCCACAGCGCGGCCAAAAGCTGGAGAGTTTGTTCAAAGAGTTCCTTTTTGAAGTCGTAAGGATAAAAAACCTTTTCCATCTCCTGTCGAATGAGAGCCGTGGGCCGGGCGGAATTTTGGGGAAGGCGGTCTATCTTTCCGGCACCAACGATAAAGGGGTAAAGAAAAAGAGCAAGAATCTGGGCTTCAGAAAATTCGCCTTTTTTGGCCCCTTTATCCGCCTTTTCCAAAATTTTAAAGAAAAAACGTCTTTCTTCGGGGGAAAACTCCCTTATCAATTGGCCGTAGGCCGGAAATATTTCCTCAAAAAGCCCGGCTTTAAGCATTAACTGCGCCCAGGGGGCAGACCATCCGCCCAGCACGTCTTTTAACCATTCGTCTCTGATACGCATCGGGGCGCAGAGGATGATCTTTTTCCGGTGCCGGAGAATGGCCTCCCAGGTCTTGGGCTCTATTTCAAAACCGATACGGGCGGCGTGGCGGATCGCCCGCATCATCCGTACCGGGTCTCTGGTGAACCGGAGGTCAGGCGGGCCGATGACCCGGATGATGCCCCGTTTTAGGTCCTCCATGCCCCCTACGTAGTCGATAATGGTGAAGTCGGCGATGTTGTAAAACAGGGCATTAATGGTGAGGTCGCGCCGGAAGGCGTCTTCAGCCGGGGTGCCAAACACTTCCAGACCGTTTTCTTCTGCCACCTCCGGCCCCCTGAAAGTTACCACTTCGATAAACTTGCCGCCCCGGAAATAGACGTGGACTAAACGGAAACGTTTGCCGATGATGCGACTCCAGCGGAAGAGCTTTTTTATCTCTTCGGGCCTGGCGTCTGTGCCCACGTCAAAATCCTTGGGTTTGAGACCAAGGAGCATATCCCGCACGCTGCCCCCTACCAGATAGGCCAGATAACCCGCGTCTTTTAGGCGGTATAAGACCTTTAAGACCTCCCGCGGGAGATGTTTGCGCGAGATGGGGTGCTCTGCCCGTGGAATAATAAGGGGACGCGGCTCTGCTTCGTCAAAGAGTTCTCCCTGCCTCAAGGCTGAAGTTTCTTTGGTTTCTTGTAAGAACATTTCTCCATTATCTAGTGCAGTACGACCAAACCTTTGCCCATAGTTTACTCTCTTTTTTGGCCTTTAGCTTTAGTTTCGCGCCGGGCGAAAGGATTTAGGGTTGATGCCGTATTTTTTGATTTTGTAGTTGAGAATGCGCAGACTCGTGTCCAGCATTTTGGCCGCTTTACTCTGGTTACCTTTGGCCTCTTTCAAGGCCTCGATAATGAGTTCCATCTCCAGGTTTTTGACGGCTTGGGCCAGGCTTTTCCGGGCGTAGGTGTTGGAGCTTTCGGCGGTCTGAAGGCTCTGGGGGAGATGATAACTGCGGATAACTTCTTCGTCGCAGACCAACACCGCCCTTTCGATCACGTTTTCGAGTTCTCGTACGTTTCCAGGCCAGTGGTACTGGACCAGCAGGTCTATGGCGGGGGAAGAAAGCCTTTTGATCTTTTTCCCGTATTCCCGGCTAAATTTTTCCAGGAAAAATTCTGCCAGCGGAATGATGTCAGTCGTACGTTCCCTAAGGGGTGGAATATAAATGGGGAATACGTTCAGGCGGTAGTAAAGGTCTTCCCGGAAAAGGCCCTTTTCCACCAGTTCTTCTAAGTTGCGGTTGGTAGCGGTAATGATACGTACGTCGACCTTGATGGGTCGGGTCCCCCCTACCCGATAAAATTCTTTTTCCTGAATGACGTGGAGCAATTTGGCCTGGAGGGGCAGGGGCAGGTCGCCTATCTCATCCAGAAAAATAGTCCCTCCCGCAGCTTCCTCAAAAAGCCCCCTCTTACGGTTAAGCGCCCCGGTAAAGGCACCTTTTTCGTAGCCGAAAAGTTCACTTTCTATAAGATTTTCTGGCAGCGCCGTACAGGCCACCGTGACAAAAGGCCCCCCGGCACGGGGACTGTTGAAGTGGATCAAACGGGCAATCAGGGATTTGCCCGTCCCGGATTCACCCCGTAACAAGACCGTGGCCGAACTTGGCGCCACCCGCTCTATCATCTCAAGGACTTCTTGCATCCGGGAGCTTAGGGCAATGAAATTGGCAAAACTATATTTGCCCTTGAGTTCCCTTTTGAGTTTGCGGTTTTCTTCCAGTAATTTTTCCCTTTCTTCCTGGATGGCCTGGATATTGGCCACGGTCTGGGCGATGAGGCCGGAGATGATGGTGAGGAAGCGGACGTCCTCCTCAAGAGATACATGGTCTAAAAAGATCCGGTCCACCGAAAGGGTACCCAGGATCTTGGCCCCGCTTTTGATCGGTACGCAAATAAAAGAAATTTTATCTTTTTCGGTGGTGCCGCGGCTCCGGGTCCGGTTCAAAAAACGTGGGTCATCAGAGATGGCGGGGACGATAATGGGCTGCCCGGTGGCCACCACCTGACCAGTAATACCCTCCCCCAACCGGTAACGTCCTCTTTTACGGGCCTCAGCCGTAAGCCCGTGCGCTACTTCTATCTGAATCTCCTGCGTGCGGGGGTTAAAAATGGTGATGGTGCCTCGCCGCATATCAAGGCGCTCAGCCAGTATAGCCAGGATCTGCTCCAGGGCTTGACGCATGTTAAGGGAGCTTGAGAGCGTCTTGGCTATTTCGTAAAGGCAGGAGAGCTCTTCTACTTCCCGCGCTCTGGTCTTTGGTCGGTCTACCTGGGCCATAGCCTTAATAATAGCCTGGATTATCTTTTCCGTCGATTTTGTTAAACAAATTTTGACAAAATTAGCAATATTAAAGGTGGCCGTAGACGATGAAGTGGCGGTCCGAGACGATCTCTATTTGGAAATGTTCAAGGGCAGACCTTTTGAGCTGTTCCTTGACCTCTTCGGGGCGGAAGGCCGCCAGCAGGGAGTGATAAAAATCCCACTTTAGGATATCGGGTTCACTGGCGGCGTACTTCTCCACGATCTCCCGGGCTTCGTGCTGGTCCTGCGGGCGGATCAGGTCCATGACCAGTACCGGGGCCTCTTTACGAGCGGTCTTTTTTATGGTTTCCCAGAGGATTAAGGGCTCGGGTAGGTGGTGAAGGAGAGAATTGACGATCACAGCGTGGTAATAATGGCTAGGCAGCGGAAATGCCGGAATCTTTCCCAAAATGAGTTTGATGCGCTGGGAAAGACCTTCGGCTGCAACCCGCTTGATACCATATTTGAGCATAGCGGGTGAACCATCAAGCCCGTGAATAATACATTGGGGATAGGCCTTGGCGAAACGCACACTGATATCCGCCGGCCCGCAGCCCAGGTCAAGCACCGTACCGGTTAAGTGAGGGCCAAAATGTTTCCGAAAAAGATCAACAAACATCTGGTGAGGGGCAGAAAAATCCGCCATGGCGTAAGCACGGGCCTGTTCTTCCGATAACATGAGTTCGGGCTCGGGGATCCTTTCCATGATAGAGGAAAACTACAATTTTTTTCTTCTTTTGCAAAGGAACTTCACAGAAGTAAAAACGTTTTTTAGGAGGGCTTGTGTCTGAGAAATCGTCCCTGATCAAGGCCTTAAAAGAAATTTTTGCCAAATCCCCCGAAGAAGAGGCCGAGGAATTCGCCGAAGAAATAACCGAGCTTATCGACGAGGGGGAAGAGAAGGGGCTCATCTCCCCGGAAGAAGGGGAGATGATCATCAACATTTTGCAAATCAGGAACGTAACCGTGCGGGAAATAATGATCCCCCGCAAAGATATCGTGGGGCTTGAGGTAAATAAGCCCTTTTCTCAGATCATTTCCCTCATAAACGAAAAGCCCCATACCCGCTATCCCGTTTACGAAAAAGATTTAGACCACCTGGTGGGCGTGGTGCACGTCAAAGATCTTATGCGTTTTTGCCGTACCAATACCGAACAGGTCTCTTTGCGGGCAGTCTGCCGCAAACCTTACATTATTCCAGAGGGTATCAAAGTGCGGGAAGTATTACACGAGTTTCGCAAAAGACGCGAACAATTTGCCCTGGTAATAGACGAAAGCGGTGTCATCTCTGGGCTGGTGACCTTAGCCGATATCTTCTGTGAAATCCTGGGTGAAGAAGTGCCAGAGTTTCCGAAAGACGAAGAAGGATGGTTCATCGCGGAAGGGGGCACCAAAATCGACGAAATAGAAAAATTTCTGGGGCTTGTTTTGCCCAGGGGAAATTACGAGACCCTCTCTGGCTTCATTCTATCCCACACCGGTCGGATCCCCGAGGAAGGTGAACGTTTTCGTTTCAACGGTTTGGAAGTAGAAATCCTTTCGGCGGATAATCGGCGTATCAGGCGCGTACGTTTCAGACGGGTTGAGGGCGCCAAGCAATGATTCCTTACTTTTTGGCCATAGCGGGCGGAGTACTCACCGCTTTGGCCCACCCTAAAGTTTCTTGGTCTTATCTGGCCTTCTTCAGCTTGGTCCCGGTCCTGGAAGCCGTTCGTTTGCGGCCCCAGAAGGCCTTTTTGTTTTCTTTCCTGGCGGGTTTTAGCTACTTCCTGTTTTTGCTCTACTGGCTGGTCCCGGTAATGGTACATTTTGGGGGGTTGCCCCTGCCGGCGGCGGTAGGGGTGCTAGGGCTTTTGGCCGCCTATCTGGCCCTTTTCTGGGCCTTGCCGGTGAAAATTTTCGTTTTTACCGGCCGCCTGAAAGGGGACCTTTTTTCAGCCTTTTTCTTTGCAGCCCTCTTTACCTCTTTTGAATTCATAAGGGCCAGGGTGCCTTACGCTTTCCCCTGGGGGCTTTTGGGGGCGTCTCAATACCAGGAGCTTTTTCTCATTCAGATAGCAGATTTCGGGGGGGTTTTTGCGGTCTCTTTCCTGTTGGCTCTGGTCAATTACGCACTCTTTTCCTTTATGAATACCAGGAAGAAGTCCTTTCTTGTCCTGTGTTTTCTGGCCCTTTTGGGGGCCTATCTCTACGGTGCCGCCCGCCTGGAAACCCAGTTTAACGGTCCGGCCCAACGGGTGGGTCTGGTGCAGGGAAACGTTCCCCAGGATCTCAAATGGGACCGGGCCTTTTTGCAAGAGACCATTGCCAAATACCAAAACCTTTCCCGTGAGGCCATCTCATGTGGGGCGGAAGTGGTCATATGGCCGGAAACGGCCTTTCCCCTGTATCTTTCCGAAAAGAATAAATGGCTCGAAAGGCTGCTTAGCTGGCAGCGGCAGCTGGCCAAACCCCTTATTTTCGGGGCCCCCTACTATGAACTTAAAGGCCAGCGTTTTCGTGTCTACAACAGCCTTTTCCTGGTGCAGGATGGGAAAATCGTTGGCCGTTACGATAAACAACGTTTGGTCCCCTTCGGGGAGTTTGTCCCCTTTGAGAAGACCCTCCCCTGGCTGCGCACTTTGGCGGTGGCTTCGGGAGAATATGCGCCAGGGCCCCGTTCCCTACCTTTGAAGTTGACCCTGCACCAGGTCTTTGGGCCTTTGATCTGTTTTGAGAGCGTTTTCCCGGACCTTGCCCGTCAGAGGGTTCGCGACGGGGCCACCGTGCTTCTCGTGGCCACCAATGACGCCTGGTTTGACGCCACCGCCGGGCCTTATCAGCATTTTGCCCAGGCAGTCTTTCGGGCCATTGAAACCAGACGATACGTAATAAGAGTGGCCAATACCGGGATTTCTGGTCTTATTGATCCTTACGGACGCGTCACAAAGCAAACGCCCCTGGAAAAAGAAGCGGCCCCTTGTGTAACGGCTAAACATCTTGCATATTTTAGCTGGTACACCCGTTACGGAGATCTATTTTCTTTAGGCTGCCTGGGTTTAACGTTAGCCGTTTTCGTATCAGCCATATTTAGGAGGGGAAGATTATGAAGAAAAGACGCCTGGAAATAAAACTCGGGGAAAAGGCCCTGGCCCTTAATCCCGCGGAAATCAGGGCCCAGCTAGAAAAGCTCGGGGAACGTATTTCAAGTTTAAGGAGGTGTCTTTGATCCGGAAGGCAAAAGGGCCCGTCTTGATACTCTAGAGAAAGAGTTGGTGAAGGAGGGCTTCTGGGAACGTCCGGAAGCCAAGGAGATATTGCGTGAGCGGGCGCGGTTACAGGATTTACTTGCTTCCTGGGAAGATCTGGAACGGGAATATGAAGATACCAGAGTCTTATTTGACCTGGCCTTAGAGGAAGAAGACGAAGAGACCCTTAAAGAAGTAGCCAGCCGGGTCAAGAAGCTCTTTTCCTCAATCGAAGAAGAAGAAATCAAGCTTTTCCTTTCAGGGGAACACGATACTTCAAACGCCATTGTTACCATCCACGCCGGTGCAGGCGGGACGGAGGCCCAGGATTGGGCGGAGATGCTTCTGCGCATGTATCTGCGCTGGGCGGAAAAGAAGGGGTATAAGACCAAAATCATCGACGTGCTGGCAGGGGAAGAGGCAGGGATCAAATCCGTGACTTTCATCGTAGAGGGCCCCTATGCTTACGGCCATCTCAAGGCTGAAAGCGGGATCCACCGCCTGGTGCGCATTTCGCCCTTTGACACCAGCGGCAAACGGCATACTTCTTTCGCTTCGGTTTCCGTTATTCCGGAAATAGATGAAGACATCCAGATCGAGATACGTCCGGAAGATTTAAAAATTGAGACCATGCGCGCCAGCGGCCACGGAGGCCAGCACGTCAACAAGACCGAAAGCGCCGTCCGCATCACGCATCTTCCCACGGGGATAGTGGTGCAGTGCCAAAATGAGCGTTCCCAACACCGCAACAAGGCCATTGCCTTAGCCATCTTAAAGGCCCGTCTTTACGAGCTTGAGCGTCGCAAAAAAGAAGAAGAAAGGCAAAAACTTTACGGAGAGAAGAAAGAAATCGCCTTCGGCAGCCAGATAAGGAGTTACGTCTTACACCCTTACCGTCTTATTAAGGATCATCGCACCGGGGTGGAGATCGGAAACGTAGAGGCGGTCTTAGACGGGGACCTTGATCCTTTCATCCGGGCCTACCATCTTAAAAAGGCCTCGGAAAAGAAGGCTGCCTAGCTTCCTTGACAGTTATTTTAAGCTTGGCTAATTTTCTTGAGACAGAAGGCCCCATCGTCTAGTGGCCTAGGATACTGGCCTCTCACGCCAGAGACCGGGGTTCGAGTCCCCGTGGGGCCGCCAATTTTCCGTGTCCGGTTTCCTTTCAAGGATTACGAAAACATATTTGTTTTTCTCTTCTCTGAATTCCCGACCCTTTTATCCGTGAGCCAAATAAAGACTGGGCAAAAGCCCGGTAATTTCTTAAAACTTAATTTCACTTTAGTAACGCACCCACGGCATTACTTTTTGTACGCTTCTTACCAAACGTTTAGCAGCGGTAAAGAATTCAACCCTTAGCCGTTCAGCCAAAGCCAGATAGTGGGCATTATATTTTGCGGGCGAAGGTCTATAGAATGGGCAAGGGAATCGGAGAGCCCTGTTTTCGGTTGTTAACACTTCATTCCGCCCAATTTTCCAATTTTAACCCCTCTATATGGCCAAACTAACTAACATTATTAGTAACCAAAGTTAAATTATAGCAGAGGGCAGTAGCGGCCAGAATCAAATCGAAATCGTCAAGGGGTAACCCTTCCCTTTTCAGTCCAGCTTTAAGATCTCCAAAGGTTCCGGCAATTTCAGGGCCCACGGGAATAATTTCAAAGACCTCTTTCTATGGCTCGGACCCTGGCCAGATTAGCCCGCACTTTCTGCGATTTGTAGGCTCCGTAATAAAGTTCCATTAAAGTTGCTGCACTCAGGGCCATGGGATCATCACGATGAGCTTCAAGATGGGCTAAGACGGGAGTAATGTCTTTTAAAGCGTAGATCACTATGTTCGTATCAAGTAGATACATTTGAGCCCTTCTCGAATTTTCGTGACGATTTCCGAGACACTTTTAACTCTTCAATTATAACCTCGGCCGGTCTTTCGTCCTCCCAGGAGCCTGCAAGCTCAAGCAAAAAGGGGGAAAAGCTATACTTTTCCTTCTTGGACCAGGCGGGCAAAGTGTTCAAAGGAGCGATCCCAGGTGCGCTCCGCTTCTTTGGGAAAACAACAACCAGGAAGCTCACGGCGCGAAAGATGATATTTCAAACATTCGCAACAAATTCCCTTCTTCGGACAGGGTTCATAGGTACAATTACAACGAGCAAGATTTTTCTCCTTCTGACACTCCATAAGCCTCCTCCTAAATGTCTAGTTCGCGGTATTCCAGGGCGTGGGTCTGAATAAAATCGCGTCTTGGTTCAACCTTTTCTCCCATCAAGGTGGTAAATAATTCGTCAGCCGCAGATGCGTCACTGATGTCGACCCGTAAAAGTCTCCTGGTTTCAGGATTCATGGTGGTTTGCCAGAGCTGATCAGGGTTCATCTCTCCCAATCCTTTATAACGTTGCACATGCAATCCTTTTCGCCCTTCGCTACGGACAAATTCCAACAAATCTCTCAGGTTATCAAATATTTTTTCTTCTCCCCGGGAAATCATCTTTATTTTCTTCCCGATAAAGTCTTTTAAAGCTTCGTATTTTTTAATGGCTTTGCGGTACTCCCTGTAAATAGGTATTTCGGGACCTACGGTAAAAAAGAGATAGGAATATTCTTTGGAAGTAACGTCGAACTCGTAGGCATCATCCCGGCTCCGGCTAAGCCTTATCATGCCCACCTTAAAACCCTTATCTCTGAAAAGAGAGGCCAGGTTCTTTACAAATTCTTGGTCGGTGAACTGATCAGCTCGCCTTACTCCGGCCATCAGCAAAATCAAAGCTGCTTCCTGCCAGATACCCTTGCGCGAAAGTTCAAGCAAAGCCTCTTCAAAAGAGGATAAATCCCTTAAGAAGGCCTTGGCTTCAGAGACCGAAAGAGTTTTGCCCTCTACTTCAAGGGTAATATTCTTTACGGCGCGTTCGAAAAGGTAATTATCCAAGGCCTGGTCGTCTTTTAAATAAATTTCCTTTTTACCTTCCACCACCCGGTAAAGGGGAGGTTGGGCAATGTAGAGATATCCCCTCTCAATGAGGGGTGCCATCTGGCGGTAAAAAAAGGTGAGAAGCAGCGTCCGAATGTGGGCACCGTCCACGTCCGCATCGGTCATAATGATGATCTTGGCGTAACGGCATTTGTCCGGATCAAAATCTCTAGGACCTATTCCGGTGCCCAGGGCCGCTACCAATTGCCGGATTTCTTCCGAAGAAATCATCTTGTCAAAGCGGGCCTTCTCTACGTTTAAAATCTTACCCCTCAAGGGAAGGATGGCTTGAAAACGGCGATCCCGGCCCTGTTTGGCGCTACCGCCGGCAGAATCCCCCTCAACGATAAAAAGCTCTCGCTCTTCCGGCTTTTTGGACTGACATTCCGCCAGTTTTCCCGCCATCATGACATCCAGCGTCTGTCCTTTTTTCCGCACCAGTTCACGGGCCCGCCTGGCAGCCTCCCTGGCCCGGGCCGCTTCCACGATCTTAGTCAAGATCTGCCGAATCTCTTTGGGATGTTCCTCAAACCAGCGGGAAAGACCTTCAAAAACAATGGATTCTACCAAGGGCTTGATCTCACTGTTACCCAATTTAGTCTTGGTCTGCCCTTCAAACTGCGGCTCAGGCATCCTTATGGAAATAACCGAAGTCAGCCCCTCACGGACGTCATCTCCTTCTACTTTGATTCTTAAGGCCTTGGGTAAATTTTCGTGGGTGGCGATATAGCGGTTGACGGCCTTGGTGAGTGCTGCCCGAAAACCTATTACGTGAGTACCACCTTCTTTGGTATTAATGTTGTTTACGTAGGAATAACAGACTTCGTTAAAACCGGTGTGATATTGTAAGGCCACTTCCACCTGAACCAAATCCTTTTCGCCGGAAATATAAATCGGTTCCGGGTTTATTACCTCCCGCCGCCGATTCAAATGCCGCACGAACTCTACGATCCCGCCCCTGTAATGAAATTCCTGTTTGGCCCCAGCCCTTTCGTCCACCAAAATAAATTTGACTTTGGGGTTGAGAAAGGCCAGCTCCCGCAAACGATGTTCGATAATTTCGTACTGAAATTCCTGCTCCCCGAAAATTTCAGGATCCGGCTTAAAAGTGATACGAGTACCCGTTTTTTTGGTTTCTCCTTTTATTTCAAGCGGGGTAACCGCACGTCCCCTTTCATACCGTTGTACGTAAATTTTTCCGTCACGGTGGACTTCAGCCACCAGCCATTCTGAAAGGGCGTTTACCACCGAGACCCCAACCCCGTGAAGACCACCGGAAACTTTATACACGCTGTGATCAAATTTTCCCCCGGCGTGGAGTTTGGTCATTACTACTTCCAGGGCAGGAATCCCTTCAGTGGGGTGGATATCGATAGGGATACCGCGCCCGTTATCCTCTACCGTAATGGAATTGTCCTGGTGGATGATGACCTTGATTTCCGTACAGTATCCTGCCAGGGCCTCATCTACCGCGTTATCCACCACTTCCCACAGGAGGTGGTGAAACCCCTCCACCCCGGTAGAACCGATGTACATGGCGGGGCGTACGCGTACCCCTTCCAGGCCGTCTAAAACCTTGATTTGTGAAGCCTTGTATTTGTCTCCCATGGTTCCTATACGCTAGTCATCGGCATTACCAGGCCCAAGAATCCTGCGTCTTCGGGCCCTTTTATGACACAGGGGGTATCCTCATCGCGCATATAAAATTCCACTTCTTCTGAACCGAGTACTTCAAGTACGTCTATAAGATACTTGGCGTTAAAGTTTAAAACAAATTCTTCGCCTTCGTATTGAATTGGCACTTTCTCCCGGCCTTCGCCAAGGTCCGGGTGCTGGGAAACCAGTACCAGAGTGCTTGGCGAAACGTTAAAGGAAACCGGGCGGTAACGTTCAGCAGAAATTACCGAAATACGCTTTAGGGCCTCAAGTAGCTTTTTCCGCGGCGCCAAAATGGGTTTTTCTTCGATCTGAGGGATAACCGCTCGGTAATCAGGGTACTGGCCGTCAATCAAACGGGCGGTAAAGACGAGGTTGGGCGCCGCCAAAATGGCGTGGTTTTCCTTTAGACCAAACTGGACCACCGGTATTTCCTGGGCGATCTTTTTCATTTCCTGGGCGGCTTTACGGGGCAAGATGATTCCAGGATTGAGCCTCAAAACCTCTATATTGGCCACCTCGCGGTCTATCATCGCTAAACGATGACCATCGGTGGCCACGAAGCGTAAAAAGTTGGTATCTTCCGGTTGTTCAAGGTAAATCCCCGAGAGGATAAAACGGGTCTCTTCCGTGGCTACGCAAAAGATGGTCTTGTTTATCATTTCTACCAAAAGGGCTCCTTCGAGTTCGATGAGTTCGGCGTCCTCTACTTCTGGTAGAGTAGGGAAATCTTCTGCTGGCAGACAGGCCAACCTGAAAAAGATCTCGTCATCCCCTACGGAAGTAATCCTTAACCATCCGTTTTCGTCTTCAAGAAGGATCCTTTCTAAAGGAAAATCCTTGATGATTTCGTAAAATTTCCGGGCCGGGACGGAAAGCTCCCCGGGCGTTTCCACTTCGGCTTCCACAAAGGATTTCAAACCTAGTTCCAGATCCGTGGCGGAAAGGTGGACCCCTCCCTCTTCAGCTTTAAACAAGACGGTGGAAAGAATAGCCATGCTTGACTTTTTATCCGCGATGCTCTGGAGGCGGCTCAGTACTTTTAACATTTTGTCTTTCTCTACTATTAGCTTCATGGCTAACTCCTAAAGTTTTTAATTAATAGTGACGATAATAATAACCCTTGTTCATTTGTTGAAACTTTCCGCCCTCTTTTGCCTTTCAAGCTTTGGTTCCTGTTGAAATATTTGTTGAAAAATTTGGGGTAAAAATTTTTACAAATTTTCAACATCCCATTCAACAAAAATCTGTTTAAACTTAAAACCAGAAAAACTAGCTTTATTTACCACGAAGGATGAAAAAAGAAAAAATTTTACTCCATATCTGTTGTGGTCCCTGTACCCTTTATCCTCTAAAGGTTTTGCGACAAGAGGGGCTAGAAATCCAGGGTTATTTTTTCAATCCTAATATACACCCGTATCAGGAATTTCGCAGACGTATCAGAGCCCTGGAAAGGGTGGCCGAGCTCAAGGAACTCCCCGTGATTTACGAAAAAGACTACGGCTTGAGGAGCTTTTTGCGCCGGGTGGTTTTTAGGGAAGATAAGCGCTGCGAACAGTGTTACCTCTTAAGATTAGAACAAGCCGTAAAAAAAGCGCTGGCCCTCCGCGCCGAAGCCTTTACCACCACCCTTCTTTACAGCCGTTATCAGGGACATAATCTTATTAAAGAAATCGCCGAAGATCTCTCTTTTCGCTACAAAGTACCCTTTCTTTACCGTGATTTTCGGGTGGGCTGGGAGGAAGGACAAAAAGAAGCCCAAAGTTTAGATATTTACCGTCAACCTTATTGCGGTTGCATTTTCAGCGAACAGGAACGTTACGATAAGCGCTGGCGCAAGAAGAGAAAGGAGGCAAAGGATGAATCCTTTTGAAAGCCTAGGAAAAATGCTCATTTTATTGGGCATTTTTATAATAGTGACCGGTCTTTTGCTGGTTTTTGGGAGTAAAATCCCCTTTTTGGGCCGTCTGCCAGGGGATATCGTGATCAAGCGGGGGAATTTTACCTTTTACTTTCCTCTGGCCACCTGTATCGTCCTAAGTATTTTGTTAACTTTGATCCTTTCTTTATTTACGCGGCGCTAATTTCCTTCTAATTCCTCAAGGGTGAGGAGTTTGTCTTCGGCCTTGATAGCCCACTGGGATTCTGGTGAGAGTTGTAGGATAGACCGCCAGATTTTTTTGGCCTTTTCAGTTTGGCCTAATCGGTAATAAACCAGGGCCAGGTAATAACGGGCCGCCATGTCCTGGCGGTTGAATCTCACGGCGCGGCGAAAATTCCTCCTGGCTATCTCGAGTTCTCCCGCTTTTAAAGCCATCAGCCCCCGGTAAAAGTAGGCCAGGGCGTAACGGGGATTATAAGAAAGGGCTTTGTTAAGATAAGAGATGGCCTTTTCTTCTTCGCCCAATTGATAATAGGCCCAGGCCAGGTTGGTATACGCTACGAAAGGATTTTCATAAAAGGGATTTTTGAGCGCCTGGTTGAGATAGACGATGGCCTTTTTGGGTTGGCCCAAAATAAGATAAAGTGAACCCAAATTATTCAAGACTTCAGGAAAATCGGGTCTTATTTTTAGGGCTTCTTCGAAGGCCTCTTTGGCCTCGGTAAGATCCCCCCGGTCCATATAAATGAGGCCTAAAAGGTTATAGACTTCAGGGTCTTTAGGATAAATCTCCTTGGCTTTTAGTGTTTCTGCTAAGGCCTCGGCCAGGCGGCCTTCGTTGTAATAGACCAGGGCCCGCTGGAGATAAATTTCGGCCTTTTCTTGGTAAAACCGTGGCGGTGGTTCTGCACTCTGGCAGCCCCAGATAAAAAAGACTAGTAAGACAAGAAGCGTTTTGCGCATTAAATGACCTTATTTAAGGCGTATTCAATGATCCCCTGGGCTCCGGCTTCCAATAATTTCGGGATGAGCTCCCTTACCTGGTCTTCAGAGACTACGGTTTCCACGGCAAACCAATCGCTTTGATACAGGGGAGAAATGGTGGGAGCGTTAAGACTGGGTAGAATCTTGACTATCTTTTCCAGGTTTTCTTTGGCCACGTTCATCTTTAGGCCAACGAGACGGTCTGCTCTAAGGGCCCCCTTGAGCATCACCGCGAGCTGTTCGATCTTTTTGCGTTTCCACTCGTCTTGCCAGGCCTTTTCGTTTGCGATCAGCTGGGGGTAAGTTTGCATGAGCTCGTGGATTATTTTGAGGCCGTGGGCCCGGATGGTGGTCCCCGTCTCTGTAACTTCAACAATGGCGTCCGCCAGCCCCTGGACCACTTTGGCCTCCGTAGCTCCCCAAGAAAATTCCACTTCTACCTGGATCCCTCTTTCGGAAAAATAGCGCTTGGTAAAATTCACCAGCTCCGTGGCGATCTTTTTGCCGTTCAGATCCTTCAATTCTTTTATATCGGAATCTGCAGGGACGGCTAAAACCCACCTGGCGGGCCTTTTACTCACTTTGGAATAGATGAGGTCCGTCACCGTTACCACTTTGGAGTCGTTTTCTAAGATCCAATCTTTGCCGGTAATACCGCAATCAAGCACCCCTTGTTCCACGTAACGGCTCATTTCTTGGGCTCGACAGATGGCGCATTCTATTTCCGGGTCGTCAATTTCAGGGAAATAACTGCGGTGGTGGACGTTTATCCGCCAGCCAGACTTCTCAAAAAGTTCGATAGTGGCTTTTTCCAGACTCCCTTTGGGGATACCCAGTTTAAGTTTTTTTTCCATAGACCACCTCGGGATCAAAAATTTTTTCACCTACCACTTCCAAATTTCCGTCTTTAAAGCGCCGGAAAAAACAGGAACGGTAACCTTTGTGACAGGCGGCCCCTCCCAGCTGTTCCACTTTAATCAACAAGGTATCCAGGTCACAATCAAGCCTTATCTCCTTTACGATTTGGAAGTGCCCGGAAGATTCTCCTTTTAACCAAATTTTCTGGCGGCTGCGACTGTAATAATGAACTTTGCCTGTTTCTAGGGTCTTCTCCCAGGCCTCCTCGTTCATGTAAGCCAGCATCAAGACTTCTCCCGTTTGCCAGTCTTGGGCGATAACCGGGACCAAACCGCCGGTCTTTTCAAAATCTGGTTTTACCATCTCAGCCTCCTCGCCGCCTAAAAAAGAGGGGGACTATGTACAATGAAAAGCTTAAGAGGTTTTTCTCCGGTGTTTTTGACCCCATGTTCTTCACCTACCGGCACCAGAATATAATCTCCCTTCTCAATCTCTTCCCAGTTTCCGTTAAGATAGGCCTGGCCCTTTCCTTCCAGGACGTAAATAGAATCTACCTGTTGGTCGTGAACGTGGACCGGGATTTCCGCCCCCGGATCAATGGCGAGCAGGGATACACTGACCTGGTTGCTCTTCTGGGAGTCAATCAGCAGGGCCCATTTTACCCCAGAAAAACGGGGGTGTGGTGCAAATTTTATCTCTTCCTGTTTAAAAAAGTAGGCCATACCTTCCTCCTCTCAACTTTTCTTATCCCTTGCCAGAGTATATAAGATCTAAAAGTCCTTTTCTCAACGGAGGAATGGTAATGAAAATTGTCGCCATCATCCCGGCTCGTTACGCCTCGGAACGCTTCCCGGGAAAACCTCTCGCCCTGATCAAGGGAAGGCCCATGATTCAGCACGTCTACCTCCGGGCCAAGAGAAGTCCCACCCTGGAAAAGGTGGTGGTGGCCACTGATGACGAACGGATCAAAAGGGCCGTAGAAGAAATAGGGGGCGAAAGCTTAATGACCAGCCCTTCCCACCGTTGTGGGACCGAACGGATTGCCGAGGCGGCGGATTTGTTACGCCTTTGTGAAGACGATATCGTGGTAAACATCCAGGGGGACCAGCCCCTACTCGAACCGGTGGTAATCGAAGAACTGGTAAGGCCTCTTTTGTTAAAGAGCGAGATTCCCATAGCGACCCTGGCGGTGCCCATCGAGCGGGAGGAGGAAAAGGAAGACCCTAACCGGGTCAAAGTAGTCCTGGACCGGGAGGGTTTCGCCCTCTATTTTTCCCGGGCCCCAATTCCCTTCCACCGCCCGCCCGGAGAAAGCCCCGTTTATCTGCGGCACATCGGTCTTTACGCCTACAGACGCGATTTCCTGGACGTCTTTGTCCGTTTGGAACCAGGAGAACTCGAAAAGGCCGAAAAACTGGAACAACTAAGGGCCCTTGAATACGGTTACCGCATCGCGGTCTCCATCACCAAATACGATTTTCCTGAAGTGGATACCCCTGAGGACTTAAAGAGGGTGGAAGAATTGATGACCAAATAAAAAAAGGCCCCAAAGAGGGGCCTTTTAGTTCTGTTTTTTAGACGTGATTATTCAACCACGGTCACGTTGGCAGCCTGTTCTCCCTTAGGGCCACGGGTGATTTCAAATTCTACCGTCTGGCCTTCCTGTAAGGTTTTGAATCCGTCCATCTGGATGGCTGAATAATGCACGAAGACATCTCCGCCATCCTCACGCGAAATGAAACCATACCCCTTCTTTTCGTCAAACCACTTCACTTTACCTCTAACCATGTTACAAAAATCCTCCTTAAAATTATTGCTATGGACATTATAATCATCGGCAAAATAATGTAAAGCAAAAAGAAATTTTTTGGGAAAATAAAAGTCAATTACAGGAAAGAAACAGAGAAAATATTAGAATTTTTTAGAAAATCAAAATTTAAATCGAAGTCAAACCAAAGCTAAATTTTCAAAATTCGGGGGAGCACATGGGTTATTTAAAAGACCTGGGTGAGATTTATCTGGCTGCCAACTACCAACGCCTGCCCGTGGCCTTCGTGAGGGGGAAGGGGTCCCGGCTTTATGATGAAGAGGGAAGGGAATATCTGGATTTTTGCGCGGGGATAGCGGTCTGCGCCCTGGGGCACGCGCCGGCACCGGTGGTAGAAGCCGTCTGTAGCCAGGCCGAAAAGCTTATCCATGTTTCCAACCTTTACTGGACCGAACCTCAGGCCAAACTCGCACAACTCCTCTGTACCCATTCCTTTGCAGAAAAAGTGTTCTTTTGTAATAGCGGGGCGGAGGCGGTAGAGGCGGCCTTAAAGCTTGCCCGACGCTACGCCTGGAAAAATTTCGGTCCTGGAAAATACGAGATCGTGGCCCTTGAAAACTCCTTTCACGGACGCACGTACGGCGCCCTCTCCGCCACGGGACAACCCGTTTACTGGCAGGGTTTCGAGCCTTTGGTGCCGGGTTTTCGGCACGTACCACCTAACGACCTTAAGGCCCTTGAAGGGGCCGTATCAGAAAAGACCTGTGCCATCCTCCTTGAACCCATTTTAGGGGAAGGGGGGGTGATTCCCCTTACGCGAGAGTTTTTGGCCACCGCCCGCCGGCTGGCAGACGAAAACAAAGCCTTGCTCATCTTTGACGAAATCCAGACCGGTGTCGGACGTACGGGCAAACTCTTTGCCTATGAACATTTTGATATAGAACCAGATGCCATGACCCTGGCCAAGGGGCTCGCCGGAGGTCTTCCCCTAGGGGCCTTGCTCGCGCGAGCAGAGGTGATGGCGGCCCTTGAGCCAGGGACCCACGCCTCTACCTTCGGCGGCAACCCGGTCTGTTGCACCGCGGCCTATATGGTGTTAAAAACCATTCTTAAAGAAGATTTTTTAAAAGAAGTAACCTTGAAAGGGCGTTCTTTGGCCCAGCGGCTGCAAAGTTTACAGGAAGATTTCCCCGAATTGGTCAAGGAAGTAAGGGGTTTGGGACTTATGTGGGGTATGGAGCTTAGCGTGCCGGCCGGGCCGGTCTTCCAATACCTCTTTGAAAAGAAACGCATCTTGGTCACCTGTATTAAAGACCGTATCTTGCGTTTTACGCCCCCCTTGATAATCGCCTACAGGGAAATAGACGCCCTTTATGAGGCCCTTAAAGAGGCTTTGAAAAACTACCCTGAAAAGGAGGTCAAAAATGCTTAGTGAAAAGATGGAAAAGGCCTTTAACGAACAGCTAAAATGGGAATTCTATTCAGCTTATCTCTACCTCTCTATGGCGGCTTATTTTGACAGTGTCAATTTGCCGGGCTTTTCTAAGTGGATGAAGGCCCAGGCCATCGAGGAATCTATGCACGCCATGAAATTTTACAATTTCATTAACGAGAGAGGAGGGCGGGTCACCCTACAAAGTATTGACCAAC
Source organism: Thermodesulfobacteriaceae bacterium (assembly GCA_015494065.1). Lineage (GTDB taxonomy): Bacteria > Desulfobacterota > Thermodesulfobacteria > Thermodesulfobacteriales > Thermodesulfatatoraceae > Thermodesulfatator. The sequence continues at coordinate 19,575 of WGCA01000038.1, forward strand.
CTCCTACCGAATGGGAATCACCCCTGGCGGTAATGGAATTTGCCCTGGCCCACGAACAAGAGGTGACCAAGAAGATCAATAACCTCATGGAATTGGCCCAGGCCGAAAAGGACCACGCCTCTCAGATTTTTCTCCAGTGGTTCGTGACCGAGCAGGTGGAGGAGGAAGATTCCTTTGGCAACATCGTGGCGCAGATGCGCCTGGTGAAGGATTCCCCGGAAGCCCTCTTTATGATTGACCGAGAGTTGGCTAGCCGAAATATAGATTTCACCGCCCTTTCCGGGGAAATTAAGTAGTTTCTTGACCAGTCCCTGGCCTTTTGGTATCCCTTTGCCGAGGCCAGGGGCTGCCATGGAATTTCGACACCACCACATACTGGATATTTCTGCACTCACCCCTGAGGATATTTCTTATATCCTTGAAACAGCCGCCAATCTTAAAGAAATCCTTACCAGACCTATTCCTAAGGTCCCCACGCTGCGAGGAAAACTGGTGGCCCACCTTTTTTTTGAGCCCAGTACCAGGACGAGACTGTCCTTCGAACGGGCCGCCAAGATCCTATCCGCAGACGTCTTTAACTTTACCGCCCGCATGAGTAGCGTGGAAAAGGGAGAGACGTTACTGGATACCGTGTTAAACCTTAAGGCCATGGGGGTTGATCTCTTCGTCATCAGACACTCCATGGCCGGAGCGCCCCATTTTATCGCCCAAGTAGCCGGGACCAGGGTGATCAACGCCGGAGACGGCTTTCACGCCCATCCCACCCAGGCCCTTCTAGACCTCCTCACGGTAAAAGAAAAAAAGGGCACTTTGGCCGGGTTAAAAGTGGCGATTATCGGGGATATTCGTCACAGCCGGGTGGCCCATTCGGGTATCTGTGGCTTTAAAAAGATGGGGGCGGAAGTATACGTTTCAGGGCCGGCTACCATGCTCCCTTCCGCCAGAGAGACCCTGGGAGCCAAGGTCTGTTACCGCCTGGAGGAGGCTCTTCAGGGGGCAGACGTGGTTATGGCCCTGCGGGTACAAAAAGAGCGGCACGGAAAGGACCTCTTTCCCTCCTTACGAGAATACGCGCGTCAGTTCGGCATTAACGCCGAACGTCTGGCCTTGGCCAAGCCGGATTGTTTGCTGATGCATCCAGGTCCCGTAAACTGGGGCGTTGAGTTACATCCTGAGCTCGAAAATGATCCCCGTAGCGTCATCCTAGAACAGGTAACCAACGGGGTGGCGGTAAGGATGGCCCTTTTGGTACTCCTGCTGGGAGGTACGGCGTGAAAATCCTCTTAAAAGGCGGTCTGGTCATTGATCCTTCCCAGGGCTTGGAAGCCGCGCTTGACCTTTTGATTGAAGAGGGCCGCATAAAGGCCCTGGGAAAAGACCTTCCCGGCGAGGGGGCCAGGATCCTTTCCTGCCACGGTTTGATCGTGGCTCCCGGGTTTATCGACATGCACGTTCATTTCCGAGAGCCTGGGGAAGAGTGGAAAGAAACCATCGCTACCGGGTCCCTGGCCGCCGTGGCTGGCGGTTTTACCGCGGTAGCCTGTATGCCCAACACCCGGCCCCCCAACGATAACGCTGAAGTCACTCGCTATATCCTGAAGAAGGCCAAAGAGGCCAACCTCTGCCACGTCTATCCGGTGGCCTGTATCACCAAGGGCCAAAAAGGGGAAAGTCTTACCGAATTCGGCGATTTAAAAGAAGCCGGGGCGGTGGCGGTCTCAGATGACGGGCGTCCCGTACCAGAAGCCGCCCTTATGAGGTTGGCCTTGGAGTACGCTAAAAATTTTGATCTTCCGGTCATTTCCCACGCCGAAGACCTCAGCCTGGCCCGGGGAGGGCACGTAAACGAAGGGCTGGCTTCGGCCAAACTCGGGCTAAGGGGTATTCCGGTAGAAGGGGAGGCCATCGCCATTTTCCGGGAGATCATGCTGGCAGAATTAACCCGTACTCCGGTCCATATCGCCCATGTTTCGAGCAAACTGGGGGTAGAGCTCATTCGCTGGGCCAAGGAAAAGGGCCTTCCGGTAACCGCTGAGACCGCGCCCCATTATTTTACCCTTACCGAAGAAGCCACCCTGGGCTATCATACCAACGCCAAAGTAAACCCTCCCCTGCGGAGCGAGGCAGACCGGCAGGCCGTGGAAGAGGCCATCGCCGAAGGCGTGATCGACGTCATCGCCACGGACCACGCCCCGCACAGTCCCCTTGAAAAGTTCTGTGAGTTTGAGCGGGCGGCCTTCGGGCTGGTGGGGCTAGAAACCGCCCTTCCCTTGGGCCTTAACCTGGTAAGGCGAGGGGTAATCTCTTTGAGCCGTCTGGTTGAGCTCTTCTCCTGTGCCCCGGCCCGGATTCTCAAGGTCCCCGGGGGAACTTTGAAGGAAGGGGCCAGGGCTGACGTTACGGTTTTTGACCGGGAAGCCACCTGGCTGGTCAGCGAAGAAACCCTGCATTCCAAGAGCAAAAACTCTCCCTTCCTCGGATGGGAGATGCGGGGGCAGGCGGTTTATACCATTGTGGCTGGGCGTTTGGTCTACCAGAGAGGTAAAGCCTAAAAATTTCTTGCTCCTCTTTTTTCCCGGCGTCGCCGAGTACCGTGAGCTGGTTTACAATTTAGGGCATGGCGCGCCTGACCCCGATGTTGCGGCAATACCTTGAGATAAAACAGAAACACCCTGACGCCATCCTCTTTTTCCGCCTGGGTGATTTCTACGAAATGTTTTTTGAAGACGCCGAGCTGGCCTCGCGCCTCTTAGACATTACCCTTACCTCCCGGGACAAGGGCTCCAAGGAAAAGGTACCCATGTGCGGGGTACCTGCCGCCAACGCGGCCCCCTATATCAACCGCCTCGTAGAAGCCGGTTATAAAGTGGCCATCTGCGAGCAGGTGGAAGATCCGCGCCAGGCCAAAGGTTTGGTCCGCCGCGAGGTGGTACGTATTGTTACCCCGGCGCTTAACGTGGAAGAAGAGGCGCTAAAGGCCAAGGAAAACCAGTATCTGGCCACGCTGGTCAAAGGAAAAAAATGGGCCCTGGCCTATCTTGACCTTTCTACCGGCCTTTTCCGGGCCACCGAAGGCCTGGGTGAAGAGGAGCTGCTGAATGAGCTGTTTCGGTTGGAACCCAAGGAGTTGCTTTTACCCCAGGAGCTCAAAGAAGACCCCTTGGTAAGTAAGATCAAAGAGATCCTGCCCCGGCTGTTTTTTTCCTACCGGGAGCAGCCCCCTTTTTCCTTGCGGGAGGCCGCGGAACTCATCAAAGAGGAATTTAAAATCATCGATCTGGCCGGGCTTGGTTTTGCCGAGGCCCAAGAGGCGGTCCAGGCCACTGCCCTCCTTTTGGATTACGTGAAAGAGACCCAGAAGATGGCCCTGACCCACCTTTCACCCCCGCATTTTTACCACCTCTCCCAATTCCTGGTGATAGACGAAACCACCAAGCGCCACCTAGAGCTTTTGCGCAACAACCTTGACGGGACGGTTAAGGGCAGCCTGATCTGGGTCCTTGACCGTACCCTTACCCCCATGGGAGGAAGACTCCTTAAAGATTGGCTCCTTTACCCCTTGAGGGATAAGCAACGCATCGAAGAAAGGCTTCAGGCGGTGGCTTTTCTGGTTGAAGAACCGGCGGTCAGGAAAGGACTCAAAGAAAAACTCAAAAGGGTCTCGGATTTGGAAAGGCTCCTTTCTCGTCTGGCCCTCCGCCTGGCCAATCCCAGGGATCTGCTGGCCCTGGCCACCTCCTTAAAGACTATTCCCGCGGTTGCCGAGCTTCTGCCAGACGACATTTTCCTGTTTGCACAGCTCAAAAACAGACTTTTCGCCCTGCCGGAACTGGTAAAGGAAATCGATGACACCATTGCGGAAGAGGCCGCAGGCAACTTTCGTGAAGGGGGCTTTGTCAAAGAGGGGGTGCACCCCGAGCTTGATGAATTGCGCCGGCTAAAGAGAGATGGGCTCTCATTTCTGGCGGAATTGGAGGCCAAGGAACGCCAGCGCACCGGTATTCCCAATTTGAAAATCAGGTATAACCGGGTCTTCGGGTATTACATCGAGGTCTCCAAAAGTCAGTTGGCCAAGGTCCCCAAGGATTACGTCCGCAAACAAACCCTGGTGGGGGCCGAACGTTTTGTTACCCCTGAACTAAAAGAATTTGAGGTCAAGGTCCTCTCTGCGGAAGAAAGGATCAAGGAGATCGAGGCCGAAATCTTTCTTACTTTAAGGGAAAAAGTCCTTGCCAGGGGGCGGGAAATCCGCGAAACCGCCAGGGCCCTGGCCACTATTGACGCCCTATTTTCCCTGGCAGAAGTGGCGGTGACGCGTGGTTACGTGCGACCACAAATATTGACCGAACCCAGGGTGGAGATCGAAGAGGGACGGCACCCGGTGGTGGAAGCGGCTCTTCCCGGTGAATTTGTGCCTAATAGTGTCAAACTGGACCAGCAAGAAAACTCCCTCCTCATCATCACCGGCCCCAACATGGCGGGGAAATCGACCATTTTGCGGCAAACGGCCCTGATCGTCCTGCTCGCCCACGTAGGGTCTTTTGTTCCGGCAGAGGCGGCCCGTATCGGCCTCTGTGATCGTATCTTCACCCGGGTCGGGGCCTCTGATCAGCTTTCTCGCGGGCGCAGCACCTTCATGGTGGAGATGAGTGAATGTGCTAATATTTTGCATCAGGCCACGCCCCAAAGCCTGGTGATCCTTGACGAAATAGGCCGGGGGACCAGCACCTATGACGGTCTGGCCATTGCCTGGGCCGTGGCAGAGTTTTTGCTAAAGAAAAAAGTGATGACCCTTTTTGCCACTCACTACCACGAACTAACGGAGCTTGCCGCCACCCACCCCGGGGCCAAAAATTTTAACGTAGCGGTCAAGGCCTACGAAGACGAAATAATCTTTCTTTACCGGTTGCTGCCCGGCCCAGCCAGCGAATCATACGGCATAGAAGTGGCGGCGCTGGCCGGACTGCCCAAAACCGTGATCAAACGGGCCAAGGAGATCTTAAGGTCGCTGGAACAAAAACCTGCTCCGCCCAAAAAGAGGCCCTCTGACCGGCAAAAGAGCCTTTTTCACCGCGAAGACGTCCTCAAAAGACACCTTCTTAGCCTTGACCCTGACCGGATGACCCCACTTGAGGCCCTGGAAAAACTCTATGAATTGCGCAAACTGGCGGAGAAGGTCTAGATGTCTTCTGTCAAATTTTTGACTTTTTGGCGCCGCTTCCAGGTCTTCCTTTTCCTCGTTTTTCTCATTTTACCGGGAATAATCGCTTCTGCTCACGCCCTCACCGAAGCCGAAAGGGCGTACCAACAGGCGGAAAAGGAGCTCAAACGCTTTGCAGCCTCCAAAAGAAGGCTTAAGTACCGCCGTTACTGGCTACGGGTGATCGCCCGGTTTAAAGAAGTCTACCGACGTTTTCCTGAAAGCAGGGTGGCCCCCAAAGCCCTTTACAAGACCGCCAGGTTGTACGAAGAACTTTACGGTTATTCCGGCCGAAAAAAAGACCTCTGGACCGCCCTTAAATATTACCGGCTGGTCTGGGAAAAATATCCCCGCAGCCCGGAAGCCACGCAGGCCTTAAGGCGAGCCATAAGGATTTACGAAAGGAAGCTTAGAGACCCGGTAAAGGCGCTGGCCTTAAAAAAACGCCTCAAAAGATCCTCTGCCGGCAAACCTGTAGCCGCCCAAAAGAAAAAGGCCCCCTCTCCTAAAAAAGCCTCCCCCAAAGCAAAAGAGCCCCGGCCAGCAGGCAAAGTGCTGGCGGTAAAGATAGGCGGCACCATCAAACAGATAAGGCACTGGTCCAGCGCGGATTACAGCCGTGTGGTCCTTGATCTTTCGCGTAAGGTCTCTTACCAGGCCCACGTTTTAAAACCGCTGCCAGGAAAACCACCCCGTCTTTATGTGGATTTAGAACCCGCCCGTATCTCTCCTTACCTGAAGCCTCTCGTCCCGGTAAAAGACGGGCTCCTCAAACAGATTCGTTTTGGCCAGTATCGTAAAAATACGGTGCGGGTGGTGCTTGATTTGGCAAGCCTTACCGACTACCGGGTCTTTTTTCTGGATGAACCAGCCCGACTGGTCATCGATCTGATAGGGAAAGAGACCCGGCAGAAGGCCTGCCCCTCCCCTCCCAAGATTATTAACGGGGAGATTTCTCTTGCCCAACAGTTGGGCCTTTGTATCCGGCGGGTGGTGATAGACCCTGGGCATGGGGGGAAGGACCCGGGTTGCCGGCGGCGAAACCTCAAGGAAAAAGACATTGTCCTAAAAGTAGCCAAGCGTCTGGCCGAAAAACTGAGGACCAAACTGGGCTGCCAGGTGATCCTCACCAGGAGCAGGGACGTTTTCATTCCCCTTGAGCAACGCACCGCCATCGCCAACATGAAAAGGGCAGATCTCTTTATCTCTATTCACGTAAACAGTTCCCCCAAACGTAGCGCCTCTGGAATCGAAACCTATTACCTCAATTTTGCCAGTGACGAGGAGGCCATGCGGGTAGCGGCGGTGGAAAACGCCGCCTCTACTCATTCGTTAAGTGAATTGCAGAATCTCCTGAAAGGCATTCTCCTTAACACCAAACTCGAAGAATCCCGTCGTTTGGCCGAGGCGGTCCAGAAAAACTTAGTAAAAACCCTGCGCCGGCGTTACCGCCGGGTGAAGGACCGGGGCGTGCGTACTGCCCCCTTTGTGGTGCTTATCGGGACACGGATGCCAGCAGTTCTGGTAGAGATTGGCTTTTTGAGTCACCCAGTGGAGGCCAAGCGTCTTGTCAGCCCCCGGTATCAGGACCAGGTAGCCGAAGGGATCGCCCGGGGCATCGTCGCTTACGTCAAGGAGATGAAACTGGCGGCCTACTGAAAGGAATATTCCTTAAGCAGTGCCACCATCTTTTCTATTTCTTTCTCCAGTTCCGGCGTGATCAGGAATTCTACTTGGTCCGGGAAGCCGCACTCTGCCAGGGCCTCTTTGGGGATTTCGTAAAGGTAGGGGTCTTCGTCAGCGTAGCGCAAAAGGTGGCAAATATAATCAGCCACGGCCACCGTGGTGATGACCCGCCGCATACGCAAGCTCAGCCTTTTCAGGCGGTCAAAATGGCCGAAATGGTGATAGCTTACGGCTTGCATAATCTCTTTGGGTAAACGCCAGACGTAACAGAGCACCCCTCCGATCAGGGCGTGGTTAAAGCCGGTTTGGTTTTCCTCCCGCAAGAGTGGAGGCGTGTCTTCTTCCATTTCGTGGGCCAAAAAAGACCCTTCGTCTTCCAGTTTGAAGAAAGGCAGGAAGAATTTTCCGATGTCGTGCATAAGGCCGGCGGTGAGTACCAGGCCGGGGTGCTCTTTCTGTCTTTTAGCAAGTTCCCCTGCCGCCACGGAAACCGCCGCGGAGTGGAGCCATATCTTACGGATTTCTTCTTTAGAAAGGGGGGAATAGCGGTTAACCGCGTGTTCCAGGACTAGTTGAAAGAGGAGGTTGCGCACCTGGTTAAAGCCCAAGAGTAAAATGGCCCGGTGGATGGAGTTGACTTTTTTCCCGGAAGCCGGGCGAAAATAAGCGGAATTGACCACTGCGAGCAACCTGGCTGAAACCACTGGATCAGAAGAAGCCAGAGCCGCTACCTCTTTGGAATCCACAAAAGGGTCGCGCAGCATTTCGGAAAGGCGCATGGCCGCTCCGGAAGGAAGGGGGACCTTTTTGAGCTCCTGGTACAAAAATTCCTTCTGGGTTTCGTTCAGGTTGCGGGTGGTCTTGATGGCAGAGGTAGCCAGACAGTAACAGGGAAGTTCTTTTCTCTTGAGCAGTAGTTGCTGGTAATAGAGTTTGTTCGCCTGGACAAAAGGCGGAAGGGAGGCAATTTTTTTGGCCTTTTTTCGGGTAGGTGGCGTAGCTCCTTTAGACGGGGCTTTACCGCCCCGGCTCAACCATATGAGGGCCAAAACCGCCAAAAATATCGCAAAAAGGGCCAGGGGATACATGGGGATTTTTCATCTTATCGGCCCGGTCAGGGAATTAATAAACTGGCAGAAGTTTAGGCTTTCTCCTCTTGTCACCTGGAAAATTTTTGGCTAGCTTCCGCTGATATGAAGGCCTTACTCGTGATAGACATGATAAACGATTTTTTGGACCCAAAGGGCGCCCTTTTTTGCGGGGCTGAGGTGCGCCGAATTATTCCACCGTTACAGGAAAAACTGAAAGAGTTTAGGAAAAAGAAACTCCCCGTTATTTATCTTTGCGATCAACACGACCCTGAGGACCAGGAATTTGCGGCCTTTGTCCCCCACGCCATAAAAGGTACCTGGGGGGCGGAGGTGATCGCTGAGCTTAGCCCGCAGGAAGGGGAAGACGTCGTCCCCAAGACCCGCTTCAGCGGTTTTTTCCGTACCCCTCTTGAAGAAATCCTGCGGGAAAAAGGGGTTACCACGGTCTGTTTGACAGGGGTCTGTACCAGCATTTGCGTAATGGATACCGCCGCTGACGCCTTCTTTCGCGATTTCAAGATAGAGGTCTTCAAGGATTGTGTGGGTGACTTTGACCCGGAGATGCATGAATTTGCCCTTAAGAGGATGGCGCGCATCTATCAGGCCAAGATCCTGTAAGCCCGGTTCTTATGAGCGAGCTTTTGGTTAAAAGCCCCCTTTTTACGGATCTTTATGAACTCACCATGGCCGCGGTTTATTTCGAACGGGAGATGTTCGCCCCGGCCACTTTTTCCTTTTTTATCCGCCGTTACCCGGAAAATTGGCGCTTTTTTGTGGCCTGTGGCGTGGAAGAGGTACTTTCCTTCCTGGAAAACTTCCGTTTTCAAGGAGACGAGTTGGCCTACTTGGAAGGTCTCGGCCTTTTTAAACCGAAATTCCTGGATTTTTTGGAAAATTTGCGTTTTACCGGGGAAGTCTTTGCCGTTCCGGAAGGCACCATCGTTTTTGCCGGGGAGCCACTCCTTGAAATCACCGCCCCCATCATCGAGGCCCAGCTCATCGAAACCTTTGTGATAAACGCCCTGTGTTTCGGGACCCTCATCGCCAGCAAGGCCGCCCGTAGCGTTTTGGCAGCCCAGGGCCGGACCGTGGTGGATTTTTCCGCCAGACGCACCCAGGGGATAGAAGCGGCTTTAAAGGTGGCGCGCCTTTCTTATCTGGTCGGGTTTGCCGCCACCAGCAATACGCTGGCAGGAAAGCTTTACGGCATTCCCGTCACCGGGACCATGGCCCATTCCTTTATTCAGAGTTTCCCTTCGGAAAAGGAGGCCTTTTCCGCCTTTGCCGAGCTTTTTCCGGATAACACCGTCCTCCTGCTTGATACCTACGATACTCTGGCCGCGGCGCAAAAGGCGGTAGAGATTGCCAAAAGATTAGAGGCCCGGGGTAAACGGTTAAAAGGCGTCCGCCTAGACAGTGGCGACCTGGTTTCTCTGGCCAAAGAAGTGCGCCGCATCCTGGATGAAAATGGCCTTTCTTACGTAAAGATTTTCGTAAGCGGAGGCCTTGACGAATATAAGATCGCTGATCTTCTAGCCCAGGGAGCCCCTATCGACGCCTTCGGGGTGGGGACGAAGATGGGGGTCTCGGCAGACGCCCCTTATCTTGACGCCGCTTATAAACTGGTGGCCTATGACGGCCAACCGGTGACCAAATTGTCTACCGGCAAAAAGGTCCTGGCCGGGGCCAAGCAGGTCTTCCGCTTTGAAGAAGATGGCCGCTGGCAAAAGGACTTGATAACTCTCCGGGAAGAGGCCTTAAAAGACGCAAAGCCTCTCCTCCAAAAGCAGATGTCTTCTGGTCATAGAACTTCCCCTCCAAAAAGCCTTGACGAAATACGAGCCGCTTTTAAACAGGAATTGGCCAAGTTGCCCCCTGAACTCAAAAGCGTAAGACCTAAGCCTGTGGCTTTTTACCCGGTTGAGCTAAGCGAAAGGCTCCTTTCCCTCCAGCAGAGGCTTGAAGAAGAAATAAAGCAAAGAGAACTGGTTGTTTGAAGGTCTTTAAGGTTTACGGCCAAAAAGTGCCTTCCTATGACTATCCGTCCGTGAGGGAGGCCGTCTTTGCCCTGCTTAATACCCTTTCTTTGCGACTTTTTCCCGGGATGCGTGTTCTGGTTAAGCCCAACCTGGTCACCTTCCGGCAGGCCCATCTTTCCTGCACCAACACCAACGTGGTCATAGCGGTTTGTGCTTATCTCAAGGCCAAAGGGGCCCACCCGATAGTGGGCGATTCCCCGGCCTTTGGTTCTCTTAAGCAGGTGGCAAAAAGTTGTGGCCTAGCTCCGCGCCTGCAGGAACTGGGGGTCCCTCTGGTCCCCTTTCGGGAAAAGGTAAAGGTAAGGCTTCCCTGTGGCGTCAAGGTGGGTTTGGCCAGAGAAGCGCTTTCCGTAGATGGCATAATTAACCTTCCCAAATTCAAGGCCCACAATCAGCTACTCCTCACGCTAGCGGTCAAAAATCTCTTCGGCTGCGTGGTGGGGCTGGAAAAACCCTGGCTTCACGCCTCCATAGGTGATAAGGACGACCTGTTTGCCCAGATGCTCTTTGAAGTGGCCCAAACCCTCCCGGTAATAGCCAATTTGATGGACGCGGTCGAGGCCATGGAGGGCCGCGGGCCTACCGGGGGAAAGAGGGTCAGGCTCTCCTTTTTTGCGGCGGCGGAAGACCCGGTAGCCATGGATACGGCCCTCTATCAATTTTTAGGACTAGAACCCGCCCTCGTTCCCCTGTGGCGGGTGGCCCAAAGGGCAAATCACCCGGCGGCCTTTCCCGAAAACGTAAAAGCAGAAGGAATCCCGCCCTTGCCGGCCTTCAAACTTCCTAAAAGGCTTACCCCCATCACCTTCAACCCCTTGCGCCTTATGAAGGGCCTCCTGAAGCGTCTTGTCTTACGCCTTTCCGGAAGCTATTCCGGCGGGACAAAAAGTTGATAGTGCCGGCGGGTAAATTCTTCCAGGTAGCGCTGGATCTCTTCCTCCGGCACCATGTAAAGCCGTAACATGCGGGCAAACATACTGAGGGCGGTTACCAGTTCGTCTGGGACTACCTCGTCTGCTCCGAGCTTTAAAAGCAAAGGCATTTCCGCCACAAATTTGGTCCGGGCCAGGATATAAAGGTCTGGTTTTATGCCTTTGGCCACGTTTACTATGGCCTGGGCCGCCCTGCTGTCCGGGATGGTGATGGCCAAAGCCCGGGCCTTTTCAAGCCCCGCCTGCCGCAGGATGTAATCAAAAGTGGCGTCACCGAAGACGATGGGTTCCCCTTTGGCCTTTTCTCTACGTACGGTTTCGGGATTCATCTCGATGATAACGTAAGGGATACCGACCTTTTTGGCGGCGGTACGCAGGGCCTGTCCGGTGACGCCTAGGCCCACGATGATGAAATGGTTCTCCGGCACCACGGGGCAGGCCTTTTCGTCGACCTTACGGGGCAATTTCTGACGCGCCAGTTCTATGACCAGAGGGGTCAAAAGCATGGTAAAAATTGAAACGGAAGAGAGCAATTGGAAATGGCCGGCGGTAATGAGTTGGCGCGCCAGGGCCTCCTTGGCGAGGACAAACGAGAATTCACCCACCTGAAAGAGGCTGACCCCCACCAGAAAGGCCACGTGTACCGGATAGCCCAGGAGAAAGCGCAGGAGGGAAAAGATGAGCCCGCTTTTTAAGCAAAACACCAGGAGGCTGGCCCCCACGATAAAGAGAAAATTTTGCAGAAAGAACCGGACGTCAAAGAGCATGCCCACGGAGACGAAGAAGACGCAAATAAGGAGGTCCTTGAAAGGAAGGATATTGGCCGCGATCTGATGGTGGTAAGGTGAACGGGCCAGGATAAAACCTGCCAAAAAGGCCCCCAGGGAAAGGGAAAGGCCTGCCAGATAAGCCGCCAAGGCCACGGAAAAACAAAAGGTAAGGGTGGCCAGGAGAAAGAGTTCCCGGTTCCTGGTGCGGGCCACGAAATCCATGAAAAAGCCCAAAACCCAGCGGCCTAGCACGTAAGCGCCCCCCAAAAGGAGCCCGCTTTTGGCAGCCACCAGCCATAATCCTTCGTCAAGTCGGAGTTCTCCGGCTAGCAGGGGTACCAGTAGGATCAACGGCACCACGGCCAGGTCCTGAAAGAGCAGGATGCCCAAAGAGGCCCGCCCGTGCGGGGTTTCAAGCTCCCCGCGTTCCTGAAGGAGGGTTAGTACGATGGCGGTGCTGCTCAAAGCCACGTAGGCTCCCACGAAGATAGAAACGGGAAAAGATAGCTTGAAGGCCCCGTAAGCAGCCAGGCTCACCAGGAGCATGGTTAGAAGGATTTGGAGGCTTCCGCCCAAGAGGGCAATCCGCCGCAGGCGGGCTAGGTGGGCCGGTGAAAATTCAAGTCCTATGGCAAAAAGGAGTAGGATTACCCCTAATTCCGCAAAGAAATGGACCTCTTCTCCGGCCTCTATTAGGTGGAAGGCAAAGGGCCCTATTAAGGCCCCGGCGATTATAAAGCCGATGATATTCGGGATGCGCAACCGTTGGGCCAAAAGGCTGCTTACGAAAGCACTTCCCAGAATTACCACCACGTCTGAAAGCAAGGTCATTGTGGCGTAACCCTTAAAGTTTAGAGTTTGGCCAACTTGGCCAGGCGTTTGCGGGCCTTTTTAGGGAGTTTTTTCGTAGGCCTTAGCGGTAAATCAAGGGGTTCGCCTTTTAATTCTTCGTAGAGAGCGTTTTCCAGCCTGGCCAAGAAATCGCGCCCGGTGATGGAAATGGCACCATAAGTTTCCACGTAGCTCCTTATTTCCCGGTCAGAGGTGATAACGATAGCCCTTTCTTTCTCCTTGAGCGCCTGTCTTTTGAGATAATCGTCTGCTGTCTCTCCCTGAGCGGTAAAGACCACCTGGATTCCCTTGATGGTCATCTGGTGGCGGGGCTTGCGGTCGTTCCAGGCGTCAAAGACCACGGTGATGCGGTGCCGCCTAACGCGCTGGTATTGCTGGAGTTTGGCGATAAGGGCCCGGCGGGCCTCCTCCGGGTCTTCCTCCATGAGGAAGGCCAACTCTGGCATTTGGTGCAGGAGGTTGTAGCCGTCTATCAGGAGGTGGAGGGCCATTTTTCTTCCCTTAGCCGGTTCAGAAAGGCCTCAAATTGTTCCGGCGAATAAAATTCTATGGTTAATCTACCCCGCTTCCCCCGCCAATCAAAACGGACTTTGGTGCCCAGAAGGTCGGCCAACTCTTGTTCCAAGGCCAGGAGGTTCGGGTCTTTAGCCGGTTTGGGGGGTTTTTCTTTCTTAAGACCTTTGACCAGGGCCTCGGTTTGGCGGACTGAAAGGCCCCGGCGTATAATCTCGTCTCTTACCCGTTTCATGAGGTGGGGTTCCACAAGAGCCAGGAGCGCCCGGGCGTGTCCCGCGGTAAGGCGTTCTGCCAGAAGGTCTTCCTGGATCTCTTCCGGGAGCTTCAAAAGACGCAAGGTATTGGCCACGGCGGCTCGGCTTTTGCCCACCCGCTTGGCTATTTCCTCCTGGGTGAGGCCGAACTCCTCCATAAGGCGGGCGTATCCCCTGGCCTCTTCGATGGGGTTCAAGTCTTCCCGTTGCAGGTTTTCCACAAGGGCCAGTTCCAGGGCCTCCTGGTCTGAAAGTTCTTTAACGATGACCGGTACGTTTTCTACCCCGGCCAGTTTGGCGGCCTGAAACCGGCGCTCTCCGGCTACCAGTTCGTAAAGCCCTGGGGTGATTTCACGCACGATGAGGGGCTGAAGGACCCCCTTTTCTTTGATAGAGGCTGCCAGTTCTTCAAGGCCGGCGTCTTTTTTCACGCGGGGTTGGAAAGGGGAAGGTTTTATGGCTTCCAGGGGGCAGAAGAAGATCTGGGGTTCATCCTGCCAGGACCTTTCCGGAAGCAAGGCCTCAAGGCCCTTTCCCAGGCCACGCTCTTTACTTTTGGGCAAAATGGACCTCCCTTTTCAGAATTTCCTGGGCCAGGGCCATGTAGGCCCGGGCGCCCCGGGAAGAGGCATCATAAGTAAAAATGGGCTTACCATGGCTGGGGGCTTCACTCAAGCGGACGTTGCGCGGGATGACCGTCTCAAAGACCACCCGCTCAAAATGGCGTCGCACTTCAGCTTCCACTTGACGGGTCAAGCGGTTGCGGGCGTCATACATGGTGAGCAGGATGCCGTAGAGGAAAAGCCGGGGGTTAAAATTTTTTTTGACGCGTCTTAGGGTCTTGATGAGTAAACTCAGGCCTTCCAGGGCGTAATACTCACATTGTAAGGGAATAAGCACTCCCTGGGCGGCGGTAAGGGCGTTTACCGTAAGCAATCCTAGCGACGGAGGGCAATCAATAAAGACGAAACGGAAGGCCGGGGCCAGCTCCGCAAGGATCCGGGCCAAAAGCCTCTCCCGCCCCGGACGAGAGGCAAGCTCAAGTTCACTCCCTATAAGGTCTATGGAGGAGGGGAGCACCTTTAAAGAGGGATAAACCGTATCTTTGAGGGCCTCCTGGGGGCTGGTCTCGTTTAAAAGGACGTCGTAAAGGGTGGGTTTGGCAGAAGCCAGCCCCAGGCCGCTGGTCGCGTTAGCCTGGGGATCAGCGTCGATGAGGAGGACCTTTTGGCCCAGAATGGCCAGGGCGGCGGCCAGATTTACCGCGGTGGTAGTTTTGCCCACCCCCCCTTTCTGGTTCGCGACGGCGATGATGCGGCTTGGCACTTTTTGTTTCACGTGAAACTACCGTTCAAATTTTTGGGCATAAAGTCTTTTGAGGATGGGTATCGCCTCCCGTTTTTCTTCGGTCAATTTTTCCCAAATGATACCACGGGGTCGAAGTTTAGGCCCCCGGGGGCGAAAAACTTCTTCCGGGGTGACGATAATATCAACGGAAAAGTCGTGTTCTTCAAAAGGGAGGTGAGCGACGATCTGTAAGGGATGGACGGTGGTGAGGATAGGGGTTTCCGGCCTCAACCGTTGGTACTCGAGCAGGATGGCCAGTTCCAGCTCGGCAAAACCGCCCCCTTTTCCCAAGCGGATACCTTCTTGGCTTACGGCCACACAGCCGGTTATGACCAGGTCCATTTCGGGCATCTCTTCCGGGGAAACCGGGGTGCCATATTTGAAGGCCCCTTTAATGGTTGCGGCCCTCATCGGGTGGACTTTAAGGCTTGCCGGGTCCAGTTTGAGGAAGGGTTTTTCGCTTTTCAGCCTGGGTGTCGCCATAAAGAGGATTTTTCCATCCAAAAGGGCTTTTACCCTTAAGGGAAACTGGGGAGAGTCCGGGTTTACTTTGATAAAACGGGCCTTTTGGAAACTTTCCTGCTGGGTGGCCAGTTCTGAGGCGGCTTCCGCCCCCACAAAATTGGGGATCCTCCCGAAGGCCCCGGGGAAACGGGCCACCCCGGCCTCGGTCAATTTTTGCCATACCTCTTCACGCCATTTCTTTTTGAGCTCTTTAACTTCTGTTAAATTTTTGCCCATGAAGAAAAAGACCCTGGTCTTAAGTCTTTTGTTTCTCCTTTGGGGGTGCGCCCCCAAACAACCGCAGCTTATCAGGAAAACTTATCCCCCAAAAGTCCCGCCTACTCAGCGCCCCTACCGGGTCGGTAAAAAGGTTTATTATCCCTTACCTTCAGCCCGGGGTTACGTAGAAGAGGGCATTGCTTCCTGGTATGGCCCGGGTTTTCACGGACGCCGAACGGCCAGCGGCGAGCGCTACAATATGTACGCCTTTACGGCGGCCCATAAGCTGTTGCCCATGGGGACCAAGGTCTTGGTCATCAATCTCGAAAACGGACGCCGCACGGTGGTACGCATCAACGACCGGGGGCCGTTTGTAAAGGGTCGTATTATTGATCTTTCCTACGCCGCCGCCCGGGCCTTGGGGATGCACCGAAAGGGTACGGCCCGAGTTCGCATCATCGCCCTTTCCGAAGATGAGGGAGGCAAGATCCTTTGGAGTAAAGAGAAATTTTATATCCAGGTAGGAGCCTTCAAGAGTTACGCCAACGCGGTTCGGCTCAAGAATGAATTGGCCCGTCGTTATCCGTTGGTCACCATAGAACCCTATCAAAAGGGCGGTCAGACCTATTACCGGGTCCAGGTGTTTGCCGCTCAAGACCTGAACGAAGCCAGAAAACAGCTGGCTTCTCTCGAAAAAATTTTCCCTCAGGCCTTTTTGGTGGCCCGCTAAGGGTTGCTTTCCCTTTTGGGCTGATTATTCCTCTTGGATATGAAAAGGGACTACTTGCTGGCTTACCAGGGCCACCTTGAGCGGTTGGCGCAGATCCTGTCCTTGCGCCCCCAAAACCAGCTCCTTTATCTTCAAGCCCTTACCCACCGCTCCTTTCCGGGAGATCACCCAGATTGGCCTTATGGTGACAACGAACGGTTAGAATTTTTGGGAGACGCCGTTTTGTCGGCAGTCATTAGCCACCTTCTTTTCGAACGCTACGGCCAGAAATTTCGGGAAGGGGAGCTCACTAAAATGCGGGCCTGGCTGGTCAATGAGGAGCGTCTGGCCCGGGTGGCGGAAAAGCTGGGCCTGCCCGAACTGATCCTTTTAGGGGAAGGAGAGAAGCGTACCCAAGGGCACAAGAAATTTTCTATCCTAGCGGGGACCCTAGAGGCCCTCCTGGCCGCCATTTATTTAGACCTGGGCTATGAGCAGGTCTTTAAGTTCATCAAAAGGACTTTTAGCCGCCTTTTGCCTCACGCCCCCAAGGGCCTCATTTCTGATTACAAGACGGTGCTCCAAGAATACACCCAGGGGCTTTTCAAGCAGGCCCCGGTCTATGAGATCATAAAAGAGGCCGGCCCTGAACACGCCAAGGTTTTTTGGGCCGTGGTAAGATTGGGTAAGGAAGAGCTGGCCCGGGGCAAAGGCCGGTCTAAAAAGGCAGCCGAGCAGGAAGCCGCCCGTAAGGCCCTTAAAATCTTGGAGGAAAAGTATGGAAAAATTGACTACCAACCACCAAAAACCAGAAACCGATGAAGAGAAATTTCGTTCGGGTTTTGTGGCCCTGATCGGACTACCCAACGTGGGCAAGTCCACCCTGCTGAACCAACTTTTGGGCTACAAGGTGGCCATCGCCACTCCGAAACCCCAGACCACTCGTTTTCAGGTGCGAGGGGTCTTGACCGGGGAAAACTACCAGATTGTCTTCGTTGATACCCCGGGCATACATGACGCCAAAGACCTTTTCAATAAGCTAATGGTAGAGCACGCCTTAAAAGCCATTGAAGAGGTCGACAGCATCGTCTTTATCGTTGACGTAACCAACCGTAACCCTCAGGCGGAAGAAAAGATCCTGGAAATCTTAAGGCGGGCTGGCAAACCCGTGGTGCTGGCCCTCAACAAAATAGACTTGATAAAAAAGGGTGAGCTCTTGCCCATGATAGACTTTTTTTCCCGGGTTTTTCCCTTTAAGGCCATTGTTCCCATTTCGGCCCTGGAAAGGGATGGGCTTGACGAACTGGTAAAAGAAATCGTGGCCACTCTTCCCGAGGGCCCCATGTATTACGACCCCGAAACCCTCACGGATCAACCCCAAAGGCTCCTGGCCGCTGAGATTATCCGGGAAAAGATCTTTATCTTGACCAGGCAAGAGGTCCCTTATGCCACGGCGGTGGTAGTGGAGGAATTTCACGAGGATCCCGAAAGAGACCTCATCCGTATCCAGGCCACCATCTACGTGGAAAAAGACTCACAAAAAGGCATCCTTATCGGCCGGGGCGGACAAATGCTCAAAAAGGTGGGTACCCTAGCGCGAGA
Organism: Thermodesulfobacteriaceae bacterium; assembly: GCA_015494065.1. Taxonomy (GTDB): domain Bacteria; phylum Desulfobacterota; class Thermodesulfobacteria; order Thermodesulfobacteriales; family Thermodesulfatatoraceae; genus Thermodesulfatator. The sequence continues at coordinate 37,296 of WGCA01000038.1, forward strand.
AGAACTGGAATTTCTCTTCGGCAAGCGGGTTCACCTGGAACTGTGGGTAAAGGTACTTAAAGGGTGGCGCAAGGAAGAAAAGCTTTTGCGTCGGGTAGGGTTTCCGGTGGTGTGACTTTTATGCAACAGTGTTTCGCTTAGTCCATACTCATTTCCTGTCTTTTTCCTTATTTTTCTTGGGTTGCAACTGGCACGAAATGTGCATTAGAAAAATGTTGTCATGGAACTTTTTCAGCACACGCTTGCCAAAAAGGTAGATATCGAAGGGGAAGGGGTCCTTTCCGGAGCCCAGATCCGGGTAGAGTTTTGTCCGGCCCCGCCCAACCACGGGATCGTCTTTGAGCGGGCTGATCTTCCTTCTCCCGTGCGTATTCCGGTGCGGCCTGAAAACGTAAAAGCCGTTTCCGGGGCTTCGGTTTTGGTCAAAAGTGGGGTGGAGATCTATTACGTGGAACACCTCCTGGCCGCCTTAAACGGCCTGGCGGTGGATAATTTGTTAATACGGGTCTTCGGCGGGGAGATTCCCCTTTTTGACGGCTCGGCCAAACCCTTCGTCGAAGCCATTTTGCGGGCCGGGCGCAAGCCTCTATGGTCCCTCAGGCGTTATATCCGCCTAGAGGAAGAAATAGTGGTCAGTGAAGGTCAGGCCCGGGTGTGCCTGCGACCTGCAGAGGGTTTAAAACTGCGTTATCTCATCGATTTTCCGCACCCCTCCATCGGCAAGCAGGAATTTTCTTTGGAACTCTCTCAGGAAAGGTTCCTTTCCGAGGTCTCTTTTGCGCGGACCTTTGCCTTCCTGAAAGATATACTTCCCCTGCGCAAGGCCGGCGTCCTTAAGGGAGGGAGCCTGGAGTCGGCCCTGGTGCTGGATGATAAACAGGTCCTCAACCCTGACGGCTTGAAAAAGCCTAACGAATTCGTGCGGCATAAGGTGCTAGACCTCATTGGCGACCTTTATCTCTTAGGGGCCCCTTTGCTGGCCGAGGTCGAGGCCTGTTATGCCACCCACCGTCTTCATATCAAAGCGGTCAAGGCCCTGCTTAGAAACCTTTACGCCTGGCGGTGGTACCCCTCCCCGGCGAGGGCCCCGCTGGCGGTTTTTTCCCTGCCAGCCTACGCCGCTTAAATAAGTCCTGGCCCTAAATTTGACCAAACTTTTCGTTTTGTGCTAATTTTTGTTTAATGCAGGGGGCCATCTTAGCCGTTGGAAACGAGCTTATTCGCGGCCAGGTATTCAATACCACCAGTTTTTGGGCGGCAAGGGAACTGCTGGCCCGCGGCTACTCCGTAAAAGAGATACTTACTGTTCCTGACGAGAAAGACCTCATTGTAAAAAGACTAAAAGAATTTTTAGAAACTTACGACTTTTGTCTGGTAAGCGGGGGACTGGGTCCTACCACCGATGACATTACTAACGAAGCCGTGGCCGCGGCCCTTGGTCGTCCCCTGGAGCTCAATGAGGAGATGGTGCGGCGCATCAAAGAGCGGGAGCAGGCCCAAAATATTCCTCACAACCCTTTACGTCTCAGGATGGCAGAGTTGCCCCAAGGGGCCGTTTTGCTCACCAACGAACGGGCGATGGCCGGTTATTACCTCAAAATCGGCGAAAAAATCCTCTTTTGTCTCCCCGGGGTTCCCCAGGAATTCAGGCATCTTTTAAAGACCAGGGTCCTTCCCCTGCTTGAGGATTTTTTGCCCCCCTCGCAGGCAATACGTCACCGGCTTTTTAAATTTTTTGGTTTGCGGGAAGCAGACATCAATTTAAAGCTTAAGGAAATCGAAGATTCCTTTCCAGAAGTTTCTTTGGGCTATTACCCGGTTTTGCCAGAGATTCACGTCTCGGTGCTGGTCAGGGCTGAAAACGAACAAAAAGCAGACGAGGTCTTTTCTCTGGTGCGGGAACGCCTCGAAAGGGAGTTCGGGGTTTACATTTTCGGCTACGATGACGACCTCCTGGAAGCGGTAATCGGTCGTCTCTTACTTGAACGTCACGAGACTTTGGCGGTAGCCGAATCCTGCACCGGGGGGCTTATTGCCTCTCGGATTACCCGTATTCCCGGCAGCTCCGCCTATTTTGAGCGGGGGGTGGTGACTTATTCCAACCAGGCCAAAAAAGAGATTTTGGGCGTCCCTGAAGAGGAACTCCAAAAATACGGTGCAGTGAGTGAGCCGGTGGCGCTCGCGATGGCCGAAGGGGTACGACGGCTGGCCCGCACCGACTACGGCCTTTCCGTTACCGGAATAGCAGGGCCTACGGGAGGTAGCCCGGAAAAACCGGTAGGGACGGTATGGATTGGCTTTTCCTGCAAGGAAGGCACCGTGGCCCGTTGTTTCTTATTTCCTGGCGATCGCCATCTGGTTCAGGCTTACGCGGCGGAGACCGCCCTTGATTGGCTGAGACGCTATTTACGTTATGGCACGCTTGTTCCTCGCTATCAGTTTGCCTGCCGAGGTTAAAGAAAAGCTGGCCGAGCTACAAAATAAGCTGGCGGCTTCAGGGGCCGGGGTACGCTGGGTACGCCCCGAAGGCATCCACCTCACCCTTAAATTCTTGGGAAACGTCCCGGAAGACCGTATTCCGGAAATCGTCTCGGTCGTGCAGGAAGTGGTCCAAAAAAACGCCCCGGAGGTGATTCGGCTCGGGGTAAAAGGGGTGGGGACCTTTCCTCCCCGGGGGACGCCGCGGGTAGTATGGGCTGGTCTTACCGGTGATCTGGTGGCCTTGGCTCAGTTACAACAGGCGCTAGAAGCGGCCCTGGCCCGTCTGGGTTTTGCCCCGGAGAAACGCCCCTTTGTACCCCATCTCACCTTGGGACGGGTAAAATCAACCAAAAACAAAAAAGCCCTCTTGCATTCGGTAGATAGATACCGGGAAGAAGAATTTGTCCCTGCCCAAACGATAGCAATCAAAGAATTGGTCCTTTACCAAAGTACCTTGCATCCCGAAGGCGCCATCTATACCCCTCTCAGGCGCTTCGCCTTCAAGCAGTAATTGACACTCAGTTTCAAGAACTTAAAATTAAAATTGAAACCAGCAAACAAGGAGGAGATCATGCCTGGACTCAATGGTACCGGACCTTTTGGGGAGGGGCCCAGGACTGGCCGAGGGTTAGATCTTTGTGGCGGATTTAGACGTCGTTTACGGGAACGTCTCGGATGGGGGCGTGGTTTTGGCCGTGGCAGACGAGGTTGGTGGTGCCGTTTCGGCCAGGGTTGGGGCCGTGGTTTTGGCTGGCGCTGGCGGGCCGGTTTGGCTGAAGAAGACCGCAAAGCCCTCCTGGAAGAGGAGGCCAAGGCCCTGCGGGAGAGGCTTAAGGAGATAGAAGAAGAGCTGCGTGCTTAATGGGTGTTTACCGGGAATTTAAGTGCTTTGCCTGCGGGCACGAATGGAAGGTCCCTTACGGGACAGGCAGGGTAATGGTGTGTCCCAGGTGCGGCAGTTTCAAAATTAAACGGATGAATCCCGGGCCGCCCTCCGGTAGAATGGGGTGGCGGTGGAGATTAAAAAAGACCAGACTATAAACCCCAAAGAAGCCGGGGCGGTATTAATCAAGGTCGCCGCCCTGGCGGTTATCCTTAATTTAACCCTGGCTGCTACCAAATTCTTATTAGGCCGTTTTTGCGCAAGCCTTTCTCTTACGGCTGACGCCCTACATTCTTTAACCGACGTCGTGGGTTCGCTCTCCGTGCTCCTGGGTATCAAGTTTGCCGAGCGCAAAACGCAAACCTTCCCTTATGGTCTTTACAAGCTGGAAAATCTGGCGGCCTTAATTTCGGCCCTTTTTATCTTTGGCGCCGCTTATGAGATTATAAAAATGGCCCTCTTCCACGCCGGTCAGGTAAAGGCGGACCGAGTTCCGGTGGCGGTAGCCGGTCTTTTCGTGATGGGCTTGGTGACCTGGCTTTTTGCGCGCTGGGAGGCCAGGGTGGCCCGCGTTTCGGGTTCTCCCAGTCTGGCAGCGGATGCTGCTCACATGAAAAGTGAGTTTTTGACGCAGGGAGTGATCTTGCTGGGGCTTGGCGGAGGGGCCTTGGGTTTTCCCTGGGCGGATCGGATAGCGGCGCTCATTGTTTCGCTCTTCATCCTGCGGATCGGTGCCCATATCTTTCTTGATTCCCTTAAAGTTCTCCTGGACGCCGGACTCGAGCCGGAAATCGTTACCAAAGTGGTGGATTTGATCCGGGCCTTCCCCGAAGTGGTTGAAATCAAAAGATTGACCGGGAGACGTTCCGGGCGCTTCCGCTTTTTAGAGGCAGAAATCGTGTTGGATATCTCTTCCTTGGAAGAGGCCCACCAGCTCGTCACCATGATCGAAGAAGAAATATACGACCATTTCCCGGAAATCGACCGGGTGATCATCCATTTTGAGCCCCCGGAAATAGAAGAGTATGTCCTGGCCGTTCCCTTAGAAGGTGACCAAATAAGCCCCCATTTCGGTTGTGCCCCTGAATTTTTGCTCTTGAAGATCGACTGCCGTACGGGCAGAGGGAAGGTCGTGGAGGAAAAACGCCTTGCCAATCCCTTCCTCAAAGAAGAAAGGAGAAAGGGGATCAAAGTGGCAGAGTGGTTGCACCAAAATGGGGTAAACGCGGTCCTTTTTACCCAGGAAAGCCTGGATAACCGGGGCTTCTTCTACGCTCTGGCGGGACTTGGGATAAGGGCCTATTTGCGGCCAAACGTGACGCTGGCACAGCTAAAAGAAAACCCTCCCTGTCCGGCGGTGGTAAAACAAAAACAGATTGAGAAATTTTAGCTCTTTAAATAAACTGTCCCTTAAATCATTTCTAAAATCAAAAGAGGGAAAAGTTATGGGAAAGCTGGGGAAGATTTTGGCCGTCATAGTAATTGGGTGCCTGTTGTTTTTGGGGGTTACTTACTGGGCTGCGCACAGGTATCTCACCCCGGAAAAGGTCAAATCTTTGGTAATTCCTCCGCTGGAAGAGGCCACCGGGCTCAAAGTCGAACTAAAAGAGATCAGGCGCAAGGGCTTTGCCGGAGTGGGGATCACCGGGCTTCATTTTCGTGAGCCTCAAAGCGGGCAAGAGGTCCTGGCGGTGGAAGAAATGCGGCTGGGCCTGAAGCTCACCCCGCTCCTTAAAGGGGAACTGGTGGTCACCGAGGCGACCTTCATTAAACCCAAGCTGGCCATCATCCGAGAAAAAGACGGCCGGCTAAATATCGAAGACCTGGTCAGAACCAAAGAAACCCCTTCTTCTAAAGAACCGAGTCGCCTGGCCCTTATCTTTCAGAGTCTTAAGGTAAAAGACGCGGAAATCACCTTTAAAGATCTGCGTGGAGAGTACCCTCCGGCAGCGGCCCGTTTTTCTCTGGCGGCCAGTCTTAAGCTGGCTGGGACTCAGATTATGGCCTCAGGCCAAGGAGAGCTGGGCCTTGAGGTTGCCGGCTACCCCCTGGGGAAAGGGCTAGCGTTTAAACTTGAAACGCAGGGGACCCAGACCAGGTTGCTTCTGACCAAAGGGGAAATTTTGGCCGGTTCCCCCCAGGGGGAATGTCTTATCGCCGGGGAGAGTTTAACGGGCGATTTTTCTCTCAAGAAGGCCTCTTTCCAAGAGATGGCCCTTTTTGCCCAAAAGCTCAAACCTTATCTCTTTCCTGAGGCGGAGCTGCCCCCCTTGGCCGGTCAGTTCGATCTTACAGCCAGGTTTCAGAAGAAAGAAGAGGCATATTCTTACCAGCTTTCTTTCCTCCTCTCTCCTCTTGAGACCCAAGTGGAAAAGTTGGCCTTAAAGGTTTCAGGCAAGATTGCGGCAGACCAAAACAAGATCGCCCCTGCGCTTGATATCCTGGCTAACGGGCAGGCCCTCAAACTCAAGGGAGGGGTTTTGCTGGGGGCGGCTATACCACACCTGGATCTGACCATCTTGACCGACCACCTCGATCTGCGGGCCCTAGTGACCAAAGGCGAAAAAGAGGAAGGAGAAGAAAAAGAGGCCCCGGCGGTCCAAAAGCCTTCTTTGGTGGTACCAGCTGAGGGCCAGATCCGTTTTCTGGGAAAAGAGGTCTGTTATCGTATCTGCGCCCAGGACGTAAAGACCGTCCTCAAAATAAGCCCCCAAAAAATTGCGCTCAAGGACCTTAGTCTTCTCCTAGCCGGGGCCATTGTCCAGGCTTCCGGTCAGGTTTCTGATCTTGCCCGGACCCCAAAGCTGCGTTTTGCCTATTCCTTGGCCGGGGCCGATTTTCCCTTGCTCGTAAAGGCCTTTGTCCCGGAAGGGAACTATTTCACTTCAGGGCGTTTGTGGTCTGAGGGGACTTTTTGGGGCCAGGGGCTTACGGCAGAGGAGCTGAAAAAGACCCTTTCCGGCCAGGGACAGGCCAAATTTCTGAACCTGGGCCTCAAAGAAACCACCATCTCTTCCCTGGTAGCCCAGCTCCTTGATATGCCGGCCCTCAAAAAGCTGGTCTTCGAAAAAGGGGCCCTCGCCTTTACCATAAAAGACGGACTAGCAGACGTTAAAGGTAAGTTTAGCCGGCAGGGGCTTGAGGTTCTGATCCTGGGCAAGGTGGGCCTTGACGGCCGTCTCAACTTAAAACCCAGGCTCTTTTTCACCGGCGAGATGGCCAAGATCTTTGCCCAGCGCTTTCCCGGGGCCTCGCTCTTTAAGACGGAAAAGGGCTATGAGGTGAGTCTTGCGGTTACCGGCACCTTTGAAGAACCCAAAGTCTCCCTCATTGAAGGGGTAAAAGAAAAAGTCAAGGAAAAGGCCGTAAAAGAGCTCTTTAAGTTCCTTGGCCAGTAGCGCGGCGGTCCCTTTCTACGGTGATGACCGTATGTACGTTACCACGGGGGTGAAAATCCCCCACCACCTTTAAATAGCGTGGTTTTAAGGTCTGCCAAAGGGCGTCGAAGATTTCATTGGTGGCTGCTTCGTGGGAGACGTAACGGTTGCGGAATTTATTAAGCCAGAGCTTGAGGGAGCGCAGTTCTACTATCTTCTGGTCTGGGACGTAATGGATGTGGATGGTGGCAAAATCGGGGTAGCCGGATCGCGGGCAGAGACAGGTAAATTCCGGAAAGGTTATTTCAATCAGGTAGTCCCGGTCAGGGTAAGGGTTATCCCAGGGTTCTAGCTCGGCCTCCTGGATCGCCTTCTCACCGTATTTTAAGGTCTCCATAGGTAGCTCCTGTTAGTTAGTAAATTCTTATGAAATAAAGATAAAAAGCTGTGATCAGCCAGACCAGACCTATGATCAGCACCAGGTTTTTCGTGGGGACCAGGCCTTCAAATTCGCGCCAGGCCAAAAGGTAGGCGGTATAGCAGGCACCGATAAGCCCTGCCAAAAGAATCAATGATAGAAGTAAATGGATAGCCTTTTCAGGTATTTCAAAGGTTAAACCCGTTAAATGATGCACACCTATTTGCCGCCCCAAAACAGGAAAAAACTGGCCTGTTTCGTGCAACAAATATTCCAGCCGGTAGACTAGCTCCCCGGTAAAGGCCAGGGGCACCAAGACTGGGACCATGGGCGAGAAACGGCCGAAGAGTTCGTCTTCATAGATCGTAAAGAGTTCGGCTCCCAGACGGATGACCAGGAGAAAAAGGGCAAAGAAGAAGGCCAGAAGAAAGGAAAAGGCCAGGGCTTCTGAGCCGAAGAGACTGCTTTTAAAGCCCAGGTACCAGCTGGTTTTTTCCTGCACAAAACGGGCAAACTGGGAGGCCATCAAAAAGGGAATGATGTAAGTGCAGGTAAGATACCGGCCCTTGTTGATGATCAATTCTTTGAGAGGGTGACGCAGGAAAAGACGGGGGGAGTCCCTTTCACAAAGGGGAATACAGTGGCCACAAACCAGGCAGATCAAGTTGTTACGCGCGGCATACGCCCCGAGATACACGGGACAGCCCGGTTTGCCATCCTTTCCCCTTTTACAGGCAAAGGTTTGGCAACCGCGGCACCGCTCAAGTAGGGCCCGAAATTCTATAAGAGAAAGGGTGGCGGCGGAACCGATGATCTTTCCCAGGGGGCAGAAATGGCGACACCAGGCCTGGCCCCGGTAAAGGGTCGCCAAGACCGTGGCGCCCAAGAGGATGAGCACCAAGAGGATGGCCGTGGCCAGAGGGGAATGTTTCATGTGAAACACCGCTTCCGCCCAGACGATGAGGGCGAAAAGGGCGGTTGAAAGGTAGGCGCAATATTTGGAGAGCCAGCGCGGAGGCCACTTGTTCCGGCTAAGTTTTAAACGTTGCAAGAGACGCCCGAGGCCAGGGAAAGGACAAAAACCGCACCACATCCTGCCCACGAAAAACCAGGAGAGCACGATACTGGTCCACCATACTCCCCAGGCGATGAAGAGCATGGCGTTACGGGAAGGATCCTGGGGGCCGAAAAGGCCAGCCAGGATAAGCACAGTAAAGGCCAGGTCACCAAAGCTCCTTATCAGGGCAAAATATTTCCGGTGTGCAAAAAACGATTTCAGCCGGGGAAAGAGGGAAAAAAGATCTATCCGGGCCTCTTCTTGGTAGACAAAGATGACCCGGAGAATTTCACGCAGCGTTGGTCTCTTAGCTTTCAAGCAAGACTTGACCCGTCATTTCTTTAGGTATTTCAAGCCCCATGAGATAAAGACCGGTGGGGGCGATGTCTCCCAGGATGCCCCTCTTTAGAGAGGCGCCTTTAAAACGGTCGTCAATCAGATAAAAGGGTACGGGGTTAGCGGTGTGGGCGGTAAAGGGTTCCCCGGTCTCGGGGTCAACCATCATTTCGCAATTTCCGTGGTCTGCAGTCACGATGGCCGGGGCCCCGTCGGTATATTGGCGCCAGGCAGCCACCACCTTGCCCACGCATTCGTCCACCACCTTTACGGCCTTTATCGCCGCTTCCAGGACGCCGGTGTGTCCGACCATATCACCGTTGGCGTAGTTCATCACGATGAAATGGTAGCGCCCAGATTTTATGCGTTCGATTACCTCAGCCGTCACTTCGTAGGCGCTCATCTCTGGTTTTAGGTCGTAGGTGGGTACGTCCCGGGGAGAGGGGATGAGTTTTCGCTCTTCCCGGGGAAAGGGCTTTTCCTCACCGCCGTTGAAAAAATAGGTTACGTGGGCGTACTTTTCGGTCTCTGCGGTGCGGAACTGGTAAAATCCCGCTTTGCTCACTACCTCGCCCCAGATATTTTTCAAATGCTCCGGGGGAAAGGCCACCGGAAGGTCAAAAGTCTCGTCGTAAAGGGTCATGCACACGAAATAGGCCAGTTTGGGAAATTTTTTCCGTTCAAACTCCTTAAAATTAGGGTCGGTAAGGGCCCGGGTGAGCTGGCGAGCCCGGTCTGCCCGAAAATTGAAAAAGATGACCACGTCCTGGTCGTCAATGGTGGCTACCGGGTGGTCACCGGAAAGGATCACCGTAGGCTTGATGAATTCGTCCGTTTCCCCCCGGGCGTAGGCCGCCTCAATAGCCGCGACAGGGTCCGGGGCGGTAAGCCCTCGGCCCAGTACCAGGGCTTCATAAGCTAATGCCGTCCGTTCCCAGCGCTTGTCCCTATCCATGGCGTAGTAACGCCCGGAGACCGTGGCCACTGCGCCACAGGCAAGCTCTTGCATTTTGTTGACTAGGGCCTTCATGTAAGTGATGCCACTGGTGGGCGGAGTATCGCGGCCGTCGGTAAAGGCGTGGACAAAGGTCCGGTCTGATAACCCTTCTTTCTTGGCAAAGGAAAGCAGGGCGTAAAGGTGTTCGATATGGCTATGGACCCCGCCGTCAGAAACCAACCCTAACAAATGGACCTTACCCCCACTCTTTTGGGCAGCCTGGAAGGCCTCTTTGAGGACGGGGTTTTCAAAAAAGGTCCCGTTTTTGATGGCCAGGTTAATGCGGGTAAGGTCCTGGTACACTATGCGGCCAGCCCCGATGTTCAGGTGCCCAACTTCGGAATTACCCATCTGCCCTTCAGGGAGCCCCACGGCCTCCCCGGAGGCCCGCAAAAGAGTGAAAGGGTATTCCTTTTTAAAGGCATCTAAATGAGGGGTGCCGGCCAGGGCGATAGCGTTTCCTTGTCTCTCTTCACGCCAACCCCAACCATCCATAATGATGAGTAACAAGGGTTTAATATCCTTCATCTGTTTCTTCCAAGTGTTCTGTCGGGGAAAGCCCCCATTCTTCCAGGTCAATCCGGGGGGCGTCCATCCAGAGGCCCTCCAGATCGTAAACTTCCCTCACCGGTTCAAAGAAGAGGTGGAGCACTACGTCCCCGTAATCCATAAGGACCCAGTGGCCTTCTGTCTTTCCTTCGATACCCAGGGGTTCTATCCTTTCCTGATAAAGTTCTTCTTCGATGGCTTCAGCGACTCCTTGGACGTGGCGCGCTGAGCGGGCGCTGGCTATCAGGATGAAATCCGCGTAAGAGGCCAGGCCCCTTACGTCTAAAATGGTAAGGTCGTGGACTTTTTTATCTAGAGCCAGGCGGGCTATTTTTTGGGCCAGGTCCTGGGCTTTCAACACACGTCTTTTGGGGGAAGCTGCCAATACCTCTTTTTTCACTCCCTCTCTTTCCCTCCTCTTGAGATTAAAATTCATTCTAAATTATGAGCCATCCTGATTTGTGAAGCAAGCTTTTTATTGGGGTAAAAATTCTTTAAAAATGGTCTCTTTTAGATAGCGCAGACCAAACTTTAAGAGCTCAAAATCGTCGGCCAGGGCCTTTTGGATTTCCTCCTCGGAGAAAAGCTCTAGTGGGAGCTGTCTTTCTTCTAGGCGCTTGCGGAATGATTCCAGGCCGTAGCAGGCTAGATAGATGAGATCCAGTTCGTCTGCACGCAACGGCCGGTCCATATGTTGGCGCGCGAAGACGATTTCACTAAAAAGGTCGTTGAAGTGGTAATAAGGTTCCAGCCCCTGTTCCTTAATCCAGTCCCGGACGCTGATGGGACGTTTTTCAAAGTGCCCTTTGCAGTGGGTCTCTCTAATGATCCGGTAGATCTCAAAGGGTTTGCCTTCTTCGTCCCGACCGGTAAAACGGGCCAGGGGGTAGGTACGACAGGAGGAAGGACGGTCCGGGTAAACGGCACAACCCTCCGTCCGCAAAAAAGGGCAGGAGAAGTCGTGTGGATTCATTTTTACGGCTACCACCGGCAACTGGGTTACGTCGCCCAGGTGCAGTTCAGCAAAGCGGGAGATAAATTCTTCTGAAGAAAGCTTCAGGGCCCGCCTCAAACGCAAAAAATCATAAGGGCTTAAGACCAGGTTGACGTCGTAACAACAGAGGTTGTAACAGGAAATGCCCGGGTAACAGGCAAATTCAAAGACGTCATCTAAAGTTAGTTGACGGTGGTCAAATACCGGTTGGTCCATCAATTACCCTCCGCGTAATAACCAGCTTTTTCAAGTAAGCTGATTACTTCTTCTCACCCTAAGTCATACCAGTTTTGATAAGCGTCCGCCACCGCGAAAAAGGCCCCTGAACGCAGGTTAGCGCAGTAAATTTCCTCAACCAGCGGGCTTAGCTTTTCCAGCGCCCTTTGGGAGGCGGTGGGAACAGCGACCACTATTTTGCCGGCTTTCCGGCGACGGGCGCTTTTGACCGCCGCCATCATGGTGTAGCCGGAAGCCAGCCCGTCGTCTACCAGGATGACCGTTTGGCCGGCAAGGTCCGGGAAGGGCTTTCCCCGCCGGAAAAGGAGTTCTCTTTCAGCAAGGTCTTTTTTCTCAAGGGCAAGCTGGCGGGAGATGACCTCCGGGGTAAGCCCGGCGTAGGCCACGAGTTCTTCGTTCAGCAATACCTCCCCGTCGAAACTGATGGCCCCGAAACCGGCCTCCGGGTTGTCCGGAAAATGGATCTTGCGCACGATGATGAGATCAAAAGGCAATTTGAGCCTTTGGGCCAGGACCAACCCCACCGGTACCCCGCCTGCAGGGATGGCGAAAACCACCGTCTGCGGTGCCCCTTCATACCGGTCCTTCATCATTTCGGCCAGTATTTCGCCGGCTTCGTATCGGTCTTTAAAGACGTAGACCTTGTTGGTGAAGGCCTTGTTTACGTAAATTTTGGCCATTTTGACTCACCCCCTCTCAAAAGGTAACCACTTCCCTTGGGCCCCGCAGGGTTTATCTTTGTAGGGATGAAAATAAAGGTCCAGCCGGAAGATTTTGTCGTTTACGAAGTAGCTGATATCACGCCCCAGAAGGAAGGGGAATTTGCCCTCTACCGTCTTTTTAAACGTGGGGCCACCACCTGGGACGTGATCGGGGCTTTGGCCAAACGTCTCCGTTTGCGGGCCCAGGATATCCAGTACGGGGGCTTAAAAGACCGGCATGCCCTCTCTTACCAGTACGTGACCATCCGTAAGGGGCCTAAAAAAGACCTAATCGGGAAGAATTTTCGCCTGGAATACCTGGGCCAGAGCCCTTTTCCCATGTCCAAGGCGCGGTTAAAGGGCAATTTCTTTCGCATTCTGGTAAGGGAAGTTGACCCCCGGGTTTTAGAACAAGAGGTGCCTCTGGTAGCCCGTTTCGGGGTGGCCAACTATTTTGACGAGCAGCGGTTTGGTTCGGCGCGCCACGGCCTTGGTTTTGCGGCCCGGGAATTGATCCTGGGCCATTACGAAAGGGCCCTTTACCTCCTGCTGGTGGAGGGGAGTCAGTATGAAATGAAGCGTACCCAGGCCTTTCGGGATTGTCTACGACGGAACTGGCCGGAAGTGAAACCCTGCCTTTCGCTAGCCCCAAGCCCTTGGGAAAGGAGGCTCCTTGAATTTTTGGCTGCCCACCGTCTTTCCAAACGCACCTTCAAACGGGCGCTAGGCCTGGTAGACCGGGAATATCTTTTGATGCTCTGTCACGCCTACCAGGCCTTTGTTTGGAATGAGACGGTAAAACTTTACCTGCAAAAACAGGGGCTAAGACTCTATCCCGTGCCTTATGTTTTGGGAGAACATCTCTTTTACCGTACCGTACCGGAGGAGCGTTGGCCGGCCCTTAAGGAGCAAAAGATTCCGCTCCCGAGCCCCCGGCTGAAACTTGCCCCGGAGATAAGGGCCTTGATGGAAGAAATCCTTAAGAAAGAAGGGATCCCTTCGCTTGAAAAATTCCGCACCTTGGTCAAAGGGGCCACTTTCAAGACCTACCCCCGGGAAGTAGTGGTGATCCCGGAAAGATTGCGTTACGAGATAAAAGGGGCACGGGAGGTAGAGGTCGAATTTTTTCTACCCAAAGGCAGTTACGCTACCGTGGTCTTGAAGAGACTTTTCCTGCTGCCTAAAGAAGATTTCTAACGCATAGCCGCCTTCTCGGCAGGCTTGGCCCCGGGCCGGCCACAGCATTTTTTGTATTTTTTGCCGCTTCCGCAGGGGCAAGGGTCGTTGCGGCCAATCTTGCGTCCGCGTCTTATGGGTTTACGTTTGGGTTTTTCCTCTTGGGCTTCCTCACCCCGACTATATACCAGGCGCAGGCGCTGGTTTTTCCGTTCTTCTTCCATCCGTTCCACTTCTTCTTCCCGGGTTACTTGGACGCGGAAGAGGAAGGAAAGGGTGTGTTCTTTGATACGCTCGATCAGATCAGCAAACATCTGAAAGGCTTCTCGTTTGTATTCCTGTAGGGGATCTTGCTGCGCGTAGCCTCTCAGCCCGATCCCTTCCCGCAAGTGGTCCATGGAAAGCAGGTGGTCCTTCCAGAGGGTATCGATGGTGTGGAGGAGGAACATGCGCTCCAAGTGACGCATAAGTTCCGTGCCAACCTCCTGTTCCTTGGCCTCGTAAGCGTTGAGGGCCTGGGTGGAGAGCTTTTCGCTGAGCTCTTCGGGGCCTGAAATTTCTTCGGGGATTTCCGGCCGAAAACCAAAGATCCCGAAAAAGCGGTCTTCCAGGGCTTTCAAGTTCCATTCCTGAGGCGGGGTCTTTTCCAGCGCTATCTCTTCCACCAGCCCTTGGACCACGTCTTTGATCATGTCCGTGATCCAGTCTTTGATGTTTTCGCTGGCCAGGATCTCTTTGCGCTGCGCATAAATCACCTCGCGCTGGCGGTTCATCACGTCGTCATATTCCAGCAGGTGTTTTCTTATTTCAAAATTGTGGGCTTCCACCTTCTTCTGGGCCTGTTCGATGGCTTTGGAGATAAAGGAGTGTTCGATGGGCTCTCCCTCTTCCATCCCGAACCGGTCCATGAGCCCCTTTAGTTTGTCTGAGCCGAAGAGCCGCAAAAGGTCATCTTCCAGCGAGAGGTAGAACCGGGAAGAACCCGGGTCTCCCTGACGCCCCGCCCTTCCCCGGAGTTGGTTGTCGATCCGGCGTGATTCGTGGCGCTCCGTACCGATGATATGGAGCCCGCCCAGCTCCTTGACCCTTCGATAGTCTTCCTGGCATTCTTTGACTTTTTCGTAGAGGACCTCTGCCCAGCGTTCAGGGTATTTTTGCGTGGGGTCTTGCCCCTGTTTGGCCAGCTGTAGGGCGTCGTTCCAGGCGGTTTTGTCAATGCTTTCCAGGTCATAACCCTCGGCTTCCAGGGCCTCCCGGGCCAGGCCTTCAGGGTTTCCGCCCAGGAGGATATCCACCCCACGGCCGGCCATGTTGGTGGCGATGGTTACCGCCCCGGAACGCCCTGCCTGGGCGATAATGGCGGCTTCTTTCTCGTGGTATTTGGCGTTTAGGACCTGGTGCGGAATCTTTTTCTTTTTCAACATCCGGGAAAGGCGCTCACTCTTTTCGATACTGGTGGTACCAACCAGCACCGGGCGCCCCTGGCGGTGTAGTTCTTCGATTTCCTCAACTACGGCTTCAAATTTTTCTCTTTCGGTGCGGTAAACCACGTCGGGATGATCGACCCGGATCATAGGTTTGTGGGTGGGGATGACCACCACGTCCAGGTTATAGATTTCTTTGAATTCCGCCGCTTCAGTTTCGGCGGTTCCGGTCATACCGGCCAGCTTTTCGTACATGCGGAAATAGTTCTGGAAGGTAATGGTGGCCAGTGTCTGGTTTTCCCGTTCAATCTTAACCCCTTCTTTGGCTTCAATGGCCTGGTGGAGACCGTCTGACCAGCGTCTGCCGGGCATCAGCCGGCCCGTAAATTCGTCCACGATGATGACCTTGCCATCCTTTACGATGTAGTCCACGTCGCGGTGGAAGAGATGATGGGCCCGCAGAGCCTGGTTAATGGTGTGGACCAAGTTAATATGTCGGGGATCATAGAGGTTTTCGATACCAAGCAGGCGTTCCATTTCCGCCACGCCCTCTTCGGTGAGCATGGCGGTCTTGGCCTTTTCATCCAGGGTAAAATGGCGGTCTTTCTTTAGATGACGGACTAATTTGTCAATGTGGTAGTAGATTTCCGTGGATTCTTCGGAGGGGCCAGAAATGATAAGGGGGGTTCGGGCTTCGTCGATGAGGATGGAATCTACTTCGTCTACGATGGCGTAATAATGTCCCCGTTGGACCATTTCATCCAGGGAATATTTCATGTTGTCGCGCAGATAATCGAAGCCGAATTCGTTGTTGGTCCCATAAGTAATGTCGCAGGCGTAAGCCCGTTTGCGTTCTTCATCATCCATGCCGGAAACGATTACCCCTACGGAAAGGCCCAGGAAGTTATAGAGGGTCCCCATCCATTTGGCGTCTCGTTTGGCCAGATAGTCGTTGACGGTAACGATGTGGACCCCTTTCCCCGTCAGGGCGTTCAGGTAGGCGGGCAAAGTGGCCACCAGGGTTTTACCTTCTCCGGTCTTCATTTCCGCGATTTTGCCTTCATGGAGGACGATGCCCCCCATGAGCTGGACGTCAAAATGGCGCATACCGAGCACCCGGCGGCTGGCCTCACGCACCACGGCGAAGGCTTCAGGCAGGAGCTCGTCCAATGTCTCTCCGCGGGAGAGCCTTTCCTTAAATTCTCCGGTTTTGGCCTTAAGTTCTGCGTCTGAAAGTTTTTGAATCTGGGGTTCCAGCTCGTTTATCCGGGCGACAATGGGGCGGAGACGCTTTAATTCCCTTTCGTTTTTGGTGCCCACTATTTTGGCCAACAATTTGGTTAACATAAAAATCCCTCAAAAAGACTTTTCATCTACCATTAAACTTGGTTCCCGTCCTGACTGCAAGCGTAAGCAAGATGGGTGCCGGGGAGGTGACTCCCCGGCGACAGGCTAAAGAGATTCACGGGATAAGGCTTCGGAGACGTAATGAGAGGCCAGGAGGTCCAGGCCAAAGACCAGAAGGGTTGGTATGGCGGCCCCAAACATCAGGCCTTTAGCCACCCAGCTGGCGATCTCATCACCCCAAAAGCCCAGTTCGAACAACATGGTGCATACGAAAACCAGGAAAAAGGCGAGATAATAGGCGTACTTATAGGGTTCAAGGACTTCCTGCCAAAGGGCCAAAAGGGAGGTCACCGTCCATTCTTCCAGTTTGGTTATTTTTTGTCTGGCCCGGACCAGGAGGTCTTTTTTGTCGGGCTCTTGGCCTTTGAGAAAAGAAGACGCAAAGGTGGTGAGCCCTGCGTAACCGAATATCAGACGGTTAGCAAAGAGCCAGAACCCCAACAGGCCGATAATAAAGGCTGCGTATTCGGGGTGGGCGATGGCCCACGCGCTTAATAACCAAAGGTGGAAAAAGAACAAAATACTGCCTACCACAAAAAGGGAGATCAGGATCCACCATATCGCCTTTTCCAGCTTCATTATTTATGTCCTCCTTTGCTTGATTTTTTTGATTTTTGGGCTGGGGAAGAACCGGGTTGGGAACTCGCTTTCTTCTCTTGTTTGTTTTTGGTAGCCCCCATTTCAAAGGAGTGAACCACGGTGTAAAGGTCGGGAGAAAGGGGGTGCATATAGGTAAAGGTGGCCAGGACCACGTCTCCTAAGTGCAATCTTTCTGTCCCGGTTTTTAATTTCATGACGACTTCTGAGGTCTCTCCCGGGGGAAGGGTAATATGTACGGGAATATTGGAAACGACATAGCCCTTTTCCTTGGTTTCGCGCCCGGGTTTAAAGACAAAGGCCTGTTGAATGATCGTTTCTGGCATCCCACCGGGATTGAAGACTGAATACACTATGGCGTGGTTTTCTTGGTCGTACTTGGCTTCCAGCACGATGGGGGAGCCGGGAATGCTGGCGATGGCCTTTGAGACAGAGGTCTCGGTAAAGAAGCTTCCCGTGGCCCAACCCAGAAACAGGGCCATCAGTACGCAGACGACAAAAACTAAGGCTGGGTTTCTCATTTGGCTTACCTCCTTTCAATTTTTGGTTTAGTAAGTAGCTAAACGGTTAGTCCTAAAGAATTTAAGTCAATATCTTGACAGAGGTCGTCAAAATATTAGCCATGAAAAAGGCCAGAGAGAAAATTTTCCGACGCCGAAAGACCACCGCGGGGCGTTGTGAAGTTTGCGGAGAAGAGATGCCCCTTTGTTATCGTTGTCAAAAATGCGGGTATTTGATCTGTCAGCGGTGTATGGCCGAAGGTCCGCGGAAATTTTCCTGTAATACGGTCACCTGGGTTTGTCCCAATTGCCTAAACTGGGAGACACTTTGATAATAACGATGGTCCTTGGGTCTTGAGAAAGGGGTAATTTTAAGCGGTGAATTTCTACGGAGAGATCAGGGAAGGTCTTTTGGAATTTTTCAATTTCTTCTTCCACCTTAGGGCCCTTCATGGCGACCAATTGGCCACCAGGTCTCACGAGAGGGGCCGAAAGTTCCCAGAGGGGTAAGAGCTCTTTTACCGCTCGGGAGACCACCACGGCGAAATATTTTCTGGGTAGGGGATCATTTTGGCCTACTTTGGCCTGAATAATCTTTATTTTTTCCAGTTTTAACACCCCGGCCACATAAGTAAGGAAAGAAATGGCCTTTTTACGGGCGTCTACCAGCCAGACTTCCCTTTCAGGTTGCATGATCTTGATGATGACTCCCGGCAGCCCGGCCCCAGTGCCCAAGTCAAGTAACGGTCCGGGCGGAAGATAGGGTATGACCGTTAGGCTGTCTACGAAGTGTTTTAAGGCGTAATCCTTTGGGGTTTTAAGGGCTGTAAGCCCCAAAGGTTCCCCCATTTCTTTGAGGAGGGCAAAATAGTGGACAAACTGGGTCCACTTTTCTTGGGAAATGGAAAGGTTCAATTCCGCAAGGGCTTGGCGGGCCCAGTAGGTGAATTCCTCAATAAAGGCTTCTTTCGGGCGTGAAGTCATGATTTCGATATAACTTAATCATCCTGTTTGGGAGCGGTAAGTTGTTTGAAGATTAAGGTTTATCAGGCAAAAATTCTGGCCTTTTTGGGGGAAAAGTTTATATTGATGGGAGTATTTTGGCTGACTTTGATCCGTGAAAATTTCCCTGATACGTCCCAAAGTAGGTTTCGGTCTTGGTGGAGCGGAAAATTATACCGCCTGGGTGGCCCGGGAACTCGCCCGGGCGGGCCATGAGGTTTCCGTGGTGGCAGATCGCTGTGAGGTCCCGGGGGTACGACACCTCCGGGCCCGGATTTACGGCCGGGGCTCGCTGGCCAAAACCATCTCCTTTTTCCTTAACGCCCGACGGGTACTTTCCCGCGAGCGCTTCGATGTGATTTACGCCACCTCCCGGTTTTTCCCGGCGGACTGGGTGCGGGTCTCAGACCCCCTCCACATCGTCTGGCTTAACCGGGGGTACAAAAGGCCGCCCCTTCTCTGGCCACTACGCCCCAGACACCGGCTCATCCTCTGGCTTGAGAAGAAAAGCCTTGAGCAGGCCCGGCGGGTGATCGTAAACTCCCGCATGGTTTTTAACGAGATCGCCAAACACTATCCTTTTGCCACCGGAAAGACCGAGGTCATTTATAACGGGGTGGACTTTGCGCGTTTTAATCCTTCGGTGCGGCGCCTAAGGGCCGAAGTACGCAGGGAACTCGGTCTTTCCGAGGAGGACCGGGTGCTCCTTTTTGTGGGTTCCGACTGGCAAAGGAAAGGCCTTCCTCTTCTCCTTTCGGTCCTTGAAGAATTACCGGAGGCATTTAAACTCCTGGTGGCAGGAGGCAAAAAACTTGGAAAGAAGGGTCGGATTTATTATCTCGGAAAAGTAAAGGAGATGGAAAGGCTTTACGGTGCCGCAGATCTGCTCGTGCTTCCCACCCGCTATGACCCCTTTGCCAACGTGGTGCTTGAGGCCTTAGCCTGCGGCCTTCCGGTCCTCACCACCCCGGAAAACGGGGCGGCGGAGATCATTCGGGACGGAGTTACGGGACACATTGTCTCTAAAGATGAATTTTCTTTGTTTAGCTTTTTTTCATTTATAGCTTCACCTGAAGAATGCTTCGGTTCAGTAAAAAACTTCTCTTGGAAAAATCATCTTAGACAGTTACTTTCATGAGAATCCTTTATGCGTTTTCGGAGGAACTTCCACTTTCAAAAGCCAGAGGATTACAATCATGTGCCACAGTTTCTGCTTTAGGAAAGCAAAATACCATATGGTTCGCGGCTCCTTTTAAAAAAGACCCTTTTTCTTTTTATCAAGTTTCTAAATCTCCAGGGATAAGATTGGTAAATATTTTCCGAAAGATCGGTATTTTTAAGTCTAATATTTTGTGGGCTTTAAAGCTTCGTTTATTAATTGCTAAGATTAAACCTCAAGTCATATTCCTCCGACATTTTAAGTTAGCTTATTATCTCTTAAAATGGAACATTAAGCCTTTAGTCTTTGAAGTACATGAAATTCTACAAGATAAACATCCGGCGCAGGAAAATTTACGCAATCAAGAAAAATTTTTATATCAGAAGGTTTCGGGTTTAGTTTTTATTTCCCAAGGTTTAAGGAGTAGAGCCCAAGAAATTTATAAGTTTAAAAAGCCTTACAAGATTATTCCTTCAGGAACTTTTCTTTGTAAGAAATGTGCTAATAAAAAATTAGAAGGAGAAGTTGAAGATATTTATTATGTAGGTACTGCTCATTATTCTTGGAAGGGTATAGATACTCTTTTGGAAGCCTTAAGAAAAACAAATTTTTATTTGCATATTGTTGGACCGTTTATTTCAAAAGAAATTCCTGTTTTTTTGCAAGATCGTATAAAAATCTATGGCTGGCAATCTCCTAAAAAAATATATGATCTACTTTATGCTGCTCAAATAGGTGTACTGCCAAATACGGGAAGGACACTGATAAGCCGTTTTTATACTAGTCCTATGAAATTGCTAGATTATATGGCTACCAAAACTGCTATAGTTGCGGCAGATCTTCCCAGCGTGCGTGAATTGGTTTCCGAAAAAGAGGTTCTGTTTTTTGAACCAGATAATCCGTCTTCTCTGGCAGAGGCTTTAAAACGATTATCTCAAAACCCATCTTTAAGAGAGCAATTAGCCTCCAGTGCTTATCGGAAAGCTAAATATTTTACTTGGGACCAGAGAGCTAATCGTTTAAGCCGATTTTTTGAGGAAATTTTGTATGAAGATAAAATCATTAATTGAAGACCGTAAGTTTCGTCTTCCAAGAAAATGGTCCAATCAGGAACTTAAGAAGTTTGCTCCTCTATTTCAGGGCAAAATAATAAACGTAAGCGCTTGGAAAGATCAAGACAAAGAAGGGCGGCGTTATAAAGATTATTTCGAAAACGCCTCTGAATATTGGATTTCGAATTACTACAGTGAATTTCGGGGATTCCAAGGTAACCTTGAAAGAGAAATTTTTTTGGATCTTGCTGTTCCTCTCCCTGTAGAGTTAGAGAACCAATTTGATGTGGTCTTTAATCATACTACATTAGAACACATTTTTGATATTTTTACCGCTTTTCAAAATCTTTGTCGTCTTACCAAAGATATTCTTATAATAGTTGTTCCTTTTTTACAGGAACAACACGAAAATTTTGGAGATTATTGGAGATTTACTCCTATGGCTCTTAGGGAATTAATGCACCGAAATAATCTCGAAATGATTTATATAAATTTTAACGATACCGATAACACAAGTATTTATTTGTTTGCTATAGGGTCAAAAAGTCCTGAAAAATGGATATCTATTCGTCAAAATCCAGACAATAAACTATCTATGATTGATGATTACAAGTTGGGGCAAAAAGTGATCAAAAATTCATTTATTTTTAAGTTCATTAAAGCAATTAAGTCTCCTAAGAGCTTATGGAAAAGAAAAAATTAATTCAAGGATTTCTTATCATTATTCTTTACTCCCTGGCCTTAAACCTCCCCTTCCTCTGGGAGCGAGAATTCCAGGGCGAGGCCGCCCGGAGAGCGGTGGCCGCCCTTGAGATGATGGAGCGAGGGGATTACCTCATTCCCTACATTGAAGGCCGCCCCTATCTCTTAAAACCCCCTGGCTATAACTGGGTGCTCATCGGATTTTTCAAGCTCTTTGGGGGCCACTCAGAGTTCATAGCCCGGTTAAGCTCCGTAACCACGGCCACCCTTTGCGCCCTCTTCCTGGCCCTGCTTTTCCGGGCCGTAGTGCGACCACCGGGTCTTCTCTGGATCCTTCCGGGGCTGGTCTTCTTATCCATCCCCGAAGTGCTGGATAAGGCCTGCCGGGCCGAAATCGACATGACCTATACCTTTCTGGTTACCCTTTCGGTCTTTTCCTGGTTTTATTTTCATGAGATCCAAAAAAGGCCTTATTTGGCCTGGACTGTGGCCCTGGGCTTTGCCGCTTTGGGTACCCTCACTAAGACTTTTCAAGCGCTGGTCTTTTTTTATACGGCCACCGGGTCCTACCTATTCTTCAAAAAGCGTTTCCGGGGGTTCTTCTCTCCGGCCCATCTGCTGGGGCTTCTCGTCTATGCTGGGATCTTTTCTCTGTGGTTCATCCCCGCGGCCCAAAGGGTAGGTGCCGAAAGGATCCTTTCGGCCTGGTTTGGGGAGTATTTTTCCAAAAAGAATGCCCTCGACTCCTCGGGCTTTTGGGGCCACTTTTTTGGGTTCCCCCTGGAATACCTTAAAGGATATCTTCCCTGGATAGTTTTTCTCCTCCTGTGGTGGAGATTTTGGGAAAAGGACTTTTACCGTAATATGCCGGAAAAACTTAAAGATTTAGCCTTTTTGTCTTTTCTTCTGGTGAGTTTGTCCTTTCCCCTGTATTGGCTTCCTCCCGGAAGTAGGCTACGCTATCTCCTTCCCACCGCCGGGGGATTTGCCTTCCTGGTTTCCATTCCGTTAACATATGCTCTTTATAAAAACCAAGAATTGGTCTGGGTTAGACGAAGCTTTAGATTTTTAGCAATTCTTCTCCTTTTGGCCATTCCAGTCTTTACCTTTGTGAGTTATTCCCGTCTATACCTTTATGAAAATATTTGGGTCTGGCCTGCCTTGGCCTTGAGTATTATTTTGGCTTTAAGTCTCTTTATCACGCGTTCTTTAAGAGGAAGCTTTGTGGTTTTCTTTCTTCTCTTTGCAGCGCTTCGCCTGACTTACGGAGCTTCATATTTTCCTTATCAGGAAAGATACCGTAATCATTATCTCAAAGCTGCTCAGAAAATCGCCAAGTTCATTCCCCAGGGAAGCACTCTATGCACCTATCCAAACGATTCACCGCATCTTGTTTACCACCTCAAGTATCGTCTTAAAAAAGTAAAAGATATGAAACGTATTTCTGATCTCCAAAAAGCCTCTACCATCTGTTCTTATCTCCTTTCTGGCCAAAAACTAAATTCGTCAGAATGGACTTTGCTTTTATCTCTTAAGGCCCGACGTACTCCCTGGTGGCTTTATCAACGAAGGAAGAATGTTTCTCAATAATAACCGAAGAAACTTTAAATTTTTGTTTGGTTTCAGTAAAAACCTCGAGGAAAACTTTCTGTTTGCTCGCAAAGGAGAGTTGCTAAATGTTCTAGAAAACATATTGACCTACAACGGTTCCATGGTTTCTCTCAAATCGGGAGTTTCTACTAGAGCTGATAAAGTAACTATTGAGGGACAGGAGTGGTTCTTAAAATCTTATCGTATTTCTTCTTTTTGGAAGAAAATACTCTTTCCTTTCCGGTGCCCTCTTCCTCTGAAGGCGGCTTTAAACGCGTATCAGATCTCACAAGCCGGTTTTAACGTAATTCTTCCTGTGGCAGGGTGGCTTACCTCTGCACACTTTCCTTCCGGGATTTATGGAGGATTGCTCTTTCCCTATGTTAAAGACTTCGAAAAACTCCCCGATATCTGGAAGAGGGCGTTAGGTGACCGAAGACTAATGGAATCCCTTATAAGTTCAATATTTACCCTTTTTTGTCGGCTTCACGAAGCGGGAATCTATATCCGGGATACCAAAGCCAACAATTTTCTCGTGCTTCCGGGAAAAGAGCCTGTACTTTTTGATCTTGATGTCGTTCGTTTTTTTAAAGGCAGTGTTCCTCATCGCTTACAGCGTAAGAATTATCTAGTTTTAAAACGTACCTTGGTGCGCAAGGGAATACCTGATAGGTGGCTTGAAGAGTGGTTCAAAAGATAAAACCTGAAACAGCCTCTCTCATACTCGAAGGCGATCCGGCAGGTGGCAAGCCCCTTTACCTTTATCTCCCGGAACATAAAAAGTTCATCCTTGTGTCGGAGGACATAAAGGCCCTCCTTGAACATCCGGAAACCGGTGCTCCTCTAGAAGTGTCCCCTCTGGGGATTTCTTTTCTCCTTCAAAGTGGGGTAATTCCTACACCGCGTACCGTCTTTAAAAATCTTTACGTGTTAAATATCGGGGACCGAGTGGAAATTCGGGAAGTTTCCGGAAGACTTGAGATCCAATTTTCCCATCGTTTTCCCTATTTCAATGCCGAGCGCGAAGAAGACTTTATTCCAGACGAAGATGAATTATTGAGACTCCTTGCGGAATCCACGCTCCAGAAACTCCGGCCCGGGGCTATTACTTATCTCTTTCAAAGCTTGGGAAAGGACAGCAATACTATAGCCCTGGCCCTTGCGGAACACGGTTTTCGTAATCTCGTCTGTTTGACTCTTTCTACCGGTGACCGTAAGGACGAAAGTGAAAGAGCGGCCGAAATTGCTCGCCGCCTTGGTTTTAAACACCAGAAACTTTTTGTCCCCCAACGCCTTGGTCCGGATCATTTCCGGGAGCTTGAGTTTTTTTTCGAAAATATACCCCTTCCCTGTGTGGATGGGGTTTCTCTGGCCTATCCTTTTTACGCCTTACAAATAAACTTTAAGGGCACAAATGTTCTTGATGGAAGTGGAAACGATATTTATCTGGGACATGTCCCTCGCCGGGTAGAATTCAAGCGACAAAAAATTTATCCCCGCCTCTCTTTCTTACGACCTATTGCTGACCGCCTTTCTACCGGAAATTTTCTCTCTCCGGTAACACGCACCCGTTCCGAAATGGCGGGTCCCTTTGGTTTTACCTTTCGGGACGCAAGAAGGCTCTTTCCTCAGGCGTACCCCGTTTTTCCTTTCTGGAAAGAGGCTGATCAATTGCGGAAGGGCTGGGATTATTTTGATCTCAAGGCCGATATCTGGGGGCCAAATTTAGAATTCGATCTTGTGATGCGTAAGGCCCGTAATTTTGCCGCGGTTTACGGGGCAAATCTCGTCTTTCCCTGGGCAGATCGAAGGGTGGCGGAATACGCCAAACGAATACCAGAACGCTTTCTCTTTGACCGGCGTAAATTTTCCAATAAGCTCCTCCTGCGCAAGATCCTAAAAGAACGCCTGGGACTGGATAGCGATGCTTTAGGAAAATTTTCCTACGGTTTTAACGCTTATGGACTTTTAAACAGCATGAAGAATCGAGTCACAGAGGAAATATTGGATTGCTCTCTTTGGAATCCTCAAGAAGCAGAAAAAATTTTGAAAAAACTTGAAGAAGGGGCAAGTAAAGGAAAACGCCTTTTTCGAAAACTTTGGGTGCGACTTTATCTTATCTCGGCCTGGCATAACCATAACCAATACGTCAGGCGTTAAGGGTCTCACGCACTATTTTTACCGTTTCCCGGGCCAAGATCTCTGGTGAAAAAGCCTCTTCTATCCTTTTTTGGGCCTCCTTTCCCAGGATTCGGCGTCTTTCAGGAGGGAGGTGATGCAGTTCTTTCATGGCCCGGGCCAGGGCAACGGGGTCGCCCTTGGGCACCATGATCCCGAAGGTTCGTTTGGTTTCAAAAAGGTCTGGAATACCTTCCGCCTCTGTAGCTATTATAGGAAGTCCAGCAGCCATGGCTTCCATGACGGCCATGGGCATACCCTCACGAAAGGTGGCATAGACAAAGACATCCAAAGCACGTAGTACGAGGGGGATTTTTTCCATGGGAAGCCGGCCGGTAAAGATTACACGGTCCGAAAGTCCGAGTTCACCAGCAAGTTTTCGAGTCTCTTCTTCTTTGGGACCGTCTCCTACCAGAACTAAGTTGGCCATATTTCCTTCTTCGAGAAAATTTTGGAAGGCTCGAAGGAGCCCAGCATGATCTTTTTCCCGGCGAAAGCGAGCCACCATCCCGAAAAGAAAGTCCTCTGGAAAACCAAGCCTCTGCCGGGCTTCCTGCCTGCCAAGCAAAAGGTCAAACTCCCCCGGATCTACCGCCGAATAAAGGATACCGATTCTTTCTTTGGGAATACCCAGGGTTGAAAGTTCTTCTTTTAAAGCGAGACTATTCACCAAGATCCGGTCGCATAAGGGATAAAGGAGCTTGAAGGTGAGACGTCTCCCAGGAGAGCGAAAGACGCCCCCTATAACCAGGTAAAAAATAATCTTTAGCTGGGGAATAAAAGGCTTTACTAGCCAGAGGTATTTGAGAAGGCGCCACCGTTGGGTGAGGATGAGGGAGATATTTTCTTTTTTTATAAGACGAATAAGTCTTGGAAGAACCTGTACGGAAAAGCGGTTAAAGCTTTTTGACCGGGAGAAATTAAGAGGCAGAAATCGTTCAAAATGACCCTTCCTGGCCAGATAGGAATCCTGAGGGTTTCCAGAAAGAGTAATTATTCGGGGATCAAACCCCGCTTCACTCAGAGCCTTAAGCTGAATATGATGCCTGCGGTTTCCTTTACGCGGATGGTCTAGAAAGAGAGCTACCTTCACGGGTTCCCCAGATAAGAGCCGAAGCAATCCAGAAAGGTGTAAAACGGGTCCATTCCTCTAGTCCTTCAAAAAAGGACATAAAGAGAAAGGCTATGAGAAAGCCTCCCCAATAAATTCCAGCGTTATTCCCCAGCTTTGCCAGTTTAAGGGCATATTTTAAGGTGTAACCATAAAAAATTAAAAAGAAGATCACGGGCAACAGGCCGGCCTGAAGCCAAAGATTCAGGAAGAGGTTGTGCGTATGCTCCAAGCGAAGGGCCTTTTCGTTAAGATCTTTTAGAACCCTTTTTTGAACTCTACGCGCCAACCCCGTCCCTTTAAAGGGGTGTTTCAATGCTTCCCGAAAGTAAAGAGGCCAGATATAAAGACGTTGTCCCAGAGATCCGGCCCGGGCCCAGAGTTCCCGTTTTCCGGTAAGGATAAGCTTGATCTTGTCACTTCTCAGCCATAACCGTTTTCCGCTCGGAGTTCTTAAGCTCAAGGCTACTCCAATAATGGCGAAAATAGTTAGTAACAATATTACTAATTTTGTCTTTGGGGAGGAAAACCACAACAAAGGCGAACATCCTAATAACAATGAAAAAAAAGCAGCCCGTCTTCCAAACCAGATAATTAAGAACAGGCTGGCCAAGGCCCAGAATATCCAAAACATCCGGGTTTTAAATTCCTGAACGCTGGAAGATTCTTTTAAAAACCAAAAGAATAGCCACACCAACGCCGGTGAAGTGCTTACCAGTCCCTTCAAAACTTGAGGACCAGCATAAGAAAGGCCAGCAAGATACCAGCAAGCAAATTCATTCTTGCATTGGTTCTCTACCCGTAAAAAAATATAGACAACGATACAGATAAAAACGATTAAAGTAATTCGTAAAAGTGAAGATTCTTCTATTGCTGATTGATATATTAGAGAACTTAAAGTGATAAAAAGAACCAAATGAAAAAAATAATTCAAAAGAAAGGCATCTAGAGATGCTTGGGGGTAGGGGCTATAAAAAATAGCTGGTATTAAAGTAACGCAAAAGACACCAAGAATAAAAACAATCCCTTGCCGCCTCCAAAAGAAAGCTTTTTCTTCAGGTAAAAGGAATAAAAAACTCAAAAAAAGCGAAATTCCTCCTCCATAAAAAAGACCACGAGTATGAGGAAGAAAGGTGGAAATTATAATAGCAACATAACTTATAAAGAATAAAAACAAAGATAAAGAATATCTAAATTTCATTAACTACAAAAACTCCTTCTTTTTGCGCGCAATAAAATCTTTGGTGATTTAGATAGGTTAGAACTAGAAGCACCAGGGTCCCTAAAACTAAAAAAGAAGCAGGATAATTTTTCTTTGATAAGAGAAAGAATTCGATAAGTCCTCCGGATATACCTGCAATAATGAAGATTTTTCTATTCCGGTTCAAATTTCTCGTTACCAAACGGATGGTAAGAAGCTCGCGCAGGACCTCAAAAGTGCGCTTAAGACCGTAATGACTCCTTCCGAAGCGGCGGGGCCGATCTATGATCCGAACTTCCGCTACTTCGTGGTTCTTGACCCCGAAGACGGCCGGGATGAAGCGGTGAAAACCGTGCGGGATCTGCACCCGCTTCACCACCTCCGCCCGATAAACCTTGAGGCTGCAACCATTATCGTGTACCCGCACTCCGGTGACCAGGCCGATAATACGGTTGGCGATCCAGGAAGGGATGCGTCGGGTAAGAAACGGTTCTTTTCGTTTCATGCGCCAGCCGGAGACCACCTTATAGCCCCCTTCCCGGAGCTTTTGCACCATCTCCGGGATATAGGCCGGGTCGTTCTGGCCGTCGCCGTCCATGCTCACCACGATCTCCCCACGGGCGTGGAAAAACCCGGCGGTAAGGGCCGCAGCCTCGCCCCGGTTGCGGTCCATCTCAAGGACCCGCACCCGGGAGTCGCGTTTCTTAAGCTTTCGCAATACCTTGCCCGTCTCATCGGTGCTTCCGTCGTTTACATAAATGATCTCAAAGGGCTCATTAAGCCTCTCTAAGACCTCTACCAGCTCCCTATAGAGGGGCTCGATGTTTCTCTCTTCGTTGTGAACCGGAATGACCACCGAGATCATGCGAAAAATTCCCTGACCCGCGTGATTACTTCTTCTATCTCGGCCTCGGTCATTTCAGGGAACATGGGAAGGGCGAGACCTTCTTGGCAGAGCCTTTCGGCCACCGGAAAGGCCCCTTTCGGAAGTCTTGGAAACCCCGCGGCCTGCCAGGCCGGCTGCAAGTGAAGGGGGACGGGATAATAAATTCCGGTGCCGATTCCTTGTTTTTTAAGATAACTTTGGAGTTCATTTCGACGGGGGGTAAAGACTACGAAACGGTGATAAATACTTAAACGATCCGATCCGTCTTTCGGAGGGAGCCTTAAATCCAAAAGGTCTGAAAGCTCACGTTGGTAAATTTCGGCAATTTCCCGCCGACGGGCATTTTTCTCAGAAAGGCGCTTAAGCCTTGCCCTCAAAACTACCGCCTGGAGCTCATCAAGCCGGCTATTGAAACCATAAAAGGCGTGTTCATTCTTTCTGACCTGACCGTGCACCCGGAGATAGCGCAGGCGATAAGCTATCTCCTCATCATTGGTGAGCACAAAACCAGCATCTCCCAGGGCGTTGAGATTTTTGACTGGACCACAGCTAAAGCAGCCTACCTTGCCGAAGGTTCCGATTTTTTTCCCGGCGTATTCTGCACCGTGGGCGTGGGAGGCATCTTCGATGAGCACCAGACCATGGTGCTTACAAATCTCTGCAAGTTCATGGATCCGGGCCGGATGTCCGTACATGTGGACCACAATCAGGGCCTTGGTACGGGGGCCTATGGCCCGGGCTACGGCTTCCGGGTCAGGCCCGAAGAATTCCTCCTCGGCCTCCACCAGTACCGGCTTTGCCCCGGCCCACACCACAGCCTCTACGTCAGCCACAAACCCGTTGGCCTGGATCAGGACCTCGTCCCCGGGGCCAATCCCGCAGGCAAGGAGCGCAAGCCACAGGGCCGCCGTACCAGATCCTACTCCGAAGGCAAACCGGGCCCCAAAAAACTGTGCTACTTCTTCTTCAAAGGCCTGGAGATTTTTGCCGTTTAAGAGCCGCATGGATTCAGTGACCTCTCGCCAGCCAGCCTCTACTTCCCCGCGAATTTCCGACCAGTCGCGCTTAAGATCAAGCAGCGGAACTCCCATTGCTAAGCTCCTTTCCCAAGCTTTGACTTTTGCGGCTCAAAGGGAAGGCGTACCGGTTCCCTTCTTTCAGCCGACTCGTAAAGGGCCTGCACCAGTTCAAGTGAGGCCACGGCTTCTTCCGCCAGGCAGAGCCGGGGATCAGGTTTTTCCCCGGCAAAATACCTGAGGGCCGCGCGTAGGCACTCCCGGTGGGCAAAACCCAATGGATCTTCGGGATTTTTTCGGTGTGCCTCAAGGACCTCAGGTGGAGGAAACCCGTCCTCGAAAGCGAGGTCTAGGATCTCGTTCATGGCAAAACCACCGATGCGTGCCGCACCCCGCTCTCCCAAAATGGTAAGTTCTGCCCCTAGATCTCGGGGACGCGCACAGGTGGTGGCTTCGATTGTACCGAGTGCTCCATTTTTAAAGCGCACGCTCCCCACCAGGATGTCTTCGGCCTCAAGCTTGCTTAACCGGGTAGCCATTTCCGCATATACGCTTTCCACCTCACCGCCCAGCCAGCGCAGCATGTCTACATGATGAGCCCCTTGCTGGGCAAGCGCCCCGCCGTCAAAAGTCCAGGTTCCGCGCCAAGCCGCACTATCGTAATAGTTCTGCCTCCGGCACCAGTAGAACCGGGCAGAAAAGAGGACGGGTTTGCCAAAATGTCCGGCAAGCAGTGCTTCCCGCACCAGCTTTACCGGCAAATTGAAGCGATTCTGATATACGGTAACCAGTTTGAGGCCCAGCTGGCGTGCGGTTTCTGCCATTTCCCGGGCCTCGGAAAGGAGAAGGGTAATAGGTTTTTCGAGAAGTACGTGTTTCCTGTATTCGCGCATTACCGGAAGGGCCACCCGGGCGTGTAGCCCTGAAGGGACGGCAATATCTACCACTTCTACCTCAGGATGGCTTTCGAGCATCTTACGCCAGTCGGTATAGGGTTGTGCGGAAAGCTCCTGAGCGAAAGTCCGGGCTTTTTCTAGGTCTAGGTCCGAGACCGCCACCACTTCGGCCTCTGGAAGCTCCCGGAAGATACGTTTATGCCGCGTGGCAGCCTTTCCACAACCTATAAGGGCTATTTTTATCTTTTCCATGAGTAGGGCTCAAAAGGAAAATTTACCGGGAGATCTGCCGGAGCAAGGAGCAGGTAATTCTTGTTCCGGTCCCGCGAAAGAAATTTCTTGTTCAGACCGCGAAGAATCCATCCCTTTCTTAAAAAAACCTCCAAAGAAACGGCTTTCTTCTTATAAAACGACTCTCTGAAAAAGACAAGGCGGCAGGAAGGGGCAAGTTCTCGCACCGAAGAGAAGACCGGAATCTTTTGAGGGAAAGAAAGATAAAAATAAAGGTTGGCCGAAACCTT
The DNA here is from genome assembly GCA_015494065.1 of Thermodesulfobacteriaceae bacterium. Lineage (GTDB taxonomy): Bacteria > Desulfobacterota > Thermodesulfobacteria > Thermodesulfobacteriales > Thermodesulfatatoraceae > Thermodesulfatator. The sequence goes on from WGCA01000038.1 coordinate 67,744, forward strand.
ACCCAAGGCGCAGGGGACCTCTTCCGTTTGGTGGGCAAGGGCCGATAAGGTTTGACCAAAAACTTTTTCTGAAGGGGAGGAAAGCGCCGGGGTAAACACGGAAAGCCCCAAAATATAAAGTACGAGATAGGCCAAAATGAGCCCCCAAGGGGGGACGGCGCGAAGCTGGCACCAGAGAAGGACCAAAAGGACCAGAAGTCCGGCTACGACAGCCGCGAGCTTAAGCCTGAAATCCTCTGCCGGCAGCCTGAACAGGGACCAGCAAAAGGGGGCGAAAAGGAGGCCGAAGCCCACAAGGAGGGTAATGGCCCTATAACCATAAAAAAGAAGGCGGCTTAAGCGGTCCTGATGATGGATTACATTCCGGAGGTAAAGAGTGGTAAAGAGTACACAAAAAGGCAAGATGGGAAGAATATAATAGGATCGGCGGGCTCGGGCTAGGGTAAAGAGTAGAAAAACGGCCCCCATGGCGAAAAGGACCAGGCGCTCTTTTTCACCAAGGGAAGCTCTTCGTTTAAAGGCCCAGATAAAGGCGCATAAGAAAAAAAGGGTCCAAGGGAGAAGAAGCATAGGAACGTAATAAAAATAGACGTAAAAGGGTTCGCGGTTGTCGTAGGGAGATACCGCCTGCAGCAGGTTTTCCCGGACAAAGAGGTAGAAAGGAAGTTCGCTTCCCAAGGCCTTTGCGATGGCGTAGTAATGGGCAAGGTAAAGGGTTAAGGCTATTCCTCCCGCCAGAAAAGCCCGTATGTTTAAATGGCGAGTGCGGGTATAGAGCAGGGCGTCGATTCCTGCTACCAACAGGGGTACTGTAAGCCCCGGAAGTCCTTTGGAGAGGGCCGCAAAGACTGCCGAAAGCCAGAAGCCCAGGTAAAGAGGGAAACTCTGCCTCTCACGCCCATGAAAGTAGAATGCCAGGGCGGAGACGATACCAGCCAGTTGATAAATCTCACTCTGGGCCACCCGGGCGTAAGCCGCAAAGCCCCAGGAGGTTGTAAGTAGCCCGGTGGCGACAAGGGCAAAATAGGGTTCGAAGAAACGCCGGGCAAGGGCGTAAAAGGCAATAAGGGTTAAAGCCCCGCAGAGGGCTACTGGAAGCCTTACCGTAAATTCGTTAAGGCCGCCGAACACCTCCGCCGAGGCCCTTATGAGCCAGTAGGGGATGAGGGGTTTGGTAATATGGGGAGTCCAGTTGATGGTGGGGACCCAGAGGGAGCCTCTCAGCATCATCTCCCGCACCCCTTCGGCCCAGCGTCCTTCAACCCCCCATAGTGGCCGCTCGCCGAGGTTCAGAAAAAGAAAGAGGATTACTCCCGCCGCAAGAAGAAGCGTAAGTTTCGTTTCTATTTTCATTTGGCCCCAAATATACCATGGGTTTTTAGATACCAGGAAAGCCCGGCCTTAAGGGCCAGAAGGAAGAGCCCCCAGAAGACCAAAAACCGAAAGGAAAACGGCCTACCTCTCCGGAGTCCCACGGTCGTAAGGACAAAGGGGGGAAAGAGCGGAAGGATGTAAAGGGGAAGCCGGGATTTGGCTATAAAAAATATAACCAGGGGGAAGGCATACCACGTGACCACCACTCGGTTAAAAAGCGAAGCCCGTAAGAAATCCGGAAGTTGCGAAAGATTACGGAAAAAATAAAAGGCTCCCGGAAGGGCCCCCAGGGTAAGAAGGGGAAGATAGATATAAAAGGGGGCGTACCAGGCACTGTTTCGGTGATAATAATTGAAAAAAAGGCGTCCGGTAACCTGTTCCTGCAGAAAGATCCGCCAAAAATCGGGAAAACGGCTCTGGATATAGATATACCAGGGAAGAGCCACCAGGGAGAAGAGAAGTAACCCTCGGAGCAGGCCCTGCCAGTTTTTCTGCCTCACCCATCCGTACCAGAGAAAGGGCACCATGACCGGGAGGGTGGCGGTGCCCTTGGTCATAAAGGCGAGCCCCCAGAAGACCCAGCAGAGGGACGAGCCCCGGAAGAAGGCCCAGGCGGCAAGCACCTCCCACATTACCAGGAGGGTATCCGGGGTCACGATGTTGGCGGCGGCAAAGGGCGTAAGGGTGAGGGCGTAGAGGAGCCCGGCCAGCCAGCCCGGGTCTCCGAAAAGACGCACCCCTATGGCAGAAAGCGCCGCCGCGGTTATCGCCAGGGCCAAAGCATTGGGAAGACGTGCACCCCAGGGGTTTTCCCCCAAGAGTTTTTCCCCTGCGGCTATGGCCCAATAGATGATGGGAGGTTTGGTAAGATGGGGGTGCCCTTTGAAATAAGGGACTAGATATTCACCTCGGTGAAGCATCTCCCGGGCGATCACCGGGTAACGGTGCTCATCACGCCCCATAAAAGGTCGGGTCCCCTGAAACCAGAGGCCCAGGAAAAGGGCTAGAATAAAAACTTTGCGGATGTTTTCTGGCAAAGGTCGGTACCGTGTTTTTCAAAAATTCTTTGCCGAAATAGTACAAAGGAGCTTAAAATATTTTAGGATCTTGGCAAGTTTGGTCATTAAAGGCTCCATTTTTGGCCAGCCAGCTCGAACAGATGTCGCCGAAGAGATTTTTCCTGACGACGAAATGAATAAAAACTTTCGGTATTTTATTGTTCTGGTTTTTATTCCCCTTTACGTGGGGCCACTTTTTCTTCCTCTCACTTCCGTTCAGGAGGCCCGGCGGGCGGAGATCGTGCAGGAGGCTGTAAGGTTCGGCCACTGGCTCATTCCGCACCTGAACGGCGCCCCCTATGTCACCAAACCCCCGCTTCACACCTGGATCGCAGGGGCGCTGGCCTTCCCCCTGGGAGTAAGCGAACCCGTGCTGCGCCTCCCCTCCCTCCTTGCGGCGCTTGCCGTGCTCCTTATCACTTTCCGCCTGGCTGAGGAGCTTTCCGGAAGACTTGCCGCATTCCTTTCCGTACTTTTTCTCCTTTCCGCCCCGCGCTTTTATTTCTTCGCCCACCGGGTGGAACTGGAGATGCTCCTTGCCCTCTTCTTCGTCTCTTACCTCTATTTTGGTCTCAGATACCTTGAGACCGGAAAACGCAAAAATCTTTTCCTTTCCTTTTTGGCCTTCTCCCTGGGCCTTCTCACCAAGGGCCCTTTCATCCTCCTGGCCCTGACTCCGCCGTTCACCTACGCCCTGATCCGTAAAGATCGTAAGCTTTTAAAGCTCCTTCATCCGGTTGGGCTCTTCCTTTCCGCGCTTCCGGTCCTCCTCTGGTACCTTGTGGTCTACCTGCGACTCAATGGAGGTGATTTTTCCGAATTTGTATGGGAAGACCTTTTGGGAAGACTTGCTACCGGAAAACGCGACCCCTTCTACCACTACGCCGGGGCCCTTCTGCTGGGTTTTCTCCCGGAAAGTCTCCTTCTTCTGAGGATCAGGGCCTTCGTCAGGATTCACCTTTCGGATCCCCGGAGGCTTTTTCTCTTTCTCTCTTGGTTTGCCCCCCTTTTCCTTCTTAGCTTTACCGCCGCCAAGTTCAGCAAGTATCTCCTGCCTCTTTATCCTTTCTTTGCCATGTCCCTTGGAATTTCAGCAGCGGAATGGTTTGTGCAAAAGGAAAAAATTCTTAAAAAAGCCGCCTTGGTCCTCTCCCTTCTCCTTCTTACTGGGGCCCTTCTGATGGAGATCAAAGGAAACGCCCTGCGGTTTTCTTCGGTGAAAAAGGCCCGGCCCTATCTCTCCTATCCTCAAATCTATTTCCTGAAACGGGTGAATTATCTTCTGGTATTTTACCACGGAGGCCCTATTCCGGTGCTTGAGGGCCCGCCTTATCCTCCGGGGATTATCCTTGAAGAGGTGCGGGATGGACGTCCGCCGCACAATGAAAATTTAAAACTTATCTCTGAAATAAAACCTTTCTATCGTCGTGGTCACGTCCTGCGTATCTACTCCTCCACGGGGAGTTAGGGCCAGACTCAAAGTTGCCAAGTATTCCCTATCACACCGGAAATTAACTAAGTGTTCCAGAATAATTGCTATCAGAAAAGGATACAGTACGGCTATTTTGTGGTGAGAAGGCTTGAGGAAATAGGACGTAGAAATAGTTGATAGGCCAGGGGTAGCAAGCGGGTATTCCCTAGTTTTCGAGAGTTTTTGCTGTAAAATAGGATCCATGGCTTACCTGGTTTTGGCCCGCAAATATCGGCCCCAAACTTTTGACGAAGTAGTGGGCCAGGAACACGTAGTCCGCACCTTAAAAAACGCCATTAAACAGGGCCGTTTGGCCCATGCTTTCCTTTTTTCCGGCATCCGGGGTATCGGTAAAACTACCATAGCCCGCATCCTGGCCAAGGCCATTAATTGCGAAAAGGGGCCGGCGGAAAATCCGTGTAACCAGTGTGCGGCCTGCGTTGAAATTACCGAAGGGCGGGCTGTAGACGTCCAAGAGATAGACGCCGCTTCCAACCGCGGGATAGACGAGATCCGGGAACTCAGGGAAAACGTAAAATTCCGGCCAGCCAGGCTAAGGGCCAAGATCTATATCATCGATGAGGCCCACATGTTGACCCGGGAGGCCTTCAACGCCTTACTTAAGACCCTTGAAGAACCACCACCCCACGTGCATTTCATCCTGGCTACCACCGAGCCCCAGAAGATTCCCGTAACCATCCTTTCCCGGTGCCAAAGGTTTGATTTCAAAAGGCTTCCTCTGACCAAGATCGTGGCTCATCTCCAAAAAATCTGTGACCGGGAAGGGGTCGAGATAGCAGAAGGGGCCCTGGTTCTCATCGCCAGGGAGGCTGAAGGCAGCGTGCGGGACGCGCTTTCCCTCTTGGATCAGGCCATTTCTTCGGGGGTAAAAACCCAAAGGGATCTCCTGGAGTTATTTGGTCTGGCGGACCATTTGCTTGTAGAAAAACTGGCCCGGGCTATCTTGGACCGGGACCTGGGGGAGGGTTTTAAACTCATTGACCAGGCCTTCGCCCAGGGGGTGGATTTGACCCTACTTACCCAGGACCTGGTCGAATATTTCCGCAATCTTTTGGTAATTAAGACCGCTAAGGGGCAGGTGTTGCTTGATCTTCCTGAAAGCGAACTTTCTTCTTTGCGCACCCTGTCTCTAGAGGCAGAAACTGAGGAGTTACTCCTCATTTTCCAGGTTTTACTGGCCGCCCTGGGAGAGATCAAAAGGAGCCCGGTCCCCAAACTTTCTTTAGAATTGGCGGTAGCCAAGGCCTGTGAGGTCGGAAAAATTATTCCGCTGGAAAAGCTTTTCCAAAAACTCGAAGAGTTAAAGGGCCAAACCTTTTTAAGAGAAGACCACTCCTCAGTCCCTGCTGCTCCAGAAAGACCTGAACTTTCCCCGGCTTCTTGGAACGAAATAATTTCTTCTCTCAAAGAGACCTACCCTTCGCTTGGGGCCTTTCTGGAAACTCTGGCCCTCCCTTCGGTTGAAGGGAATAGACTAAAAATTCGTGCCCCTGAGGGTTCTCTCCTTGAAGAGAAGCTTTACCGCGAAAGACTTGAGCGCACGGTACAGGAAAGGCTTGGTTGTTCCCTTGAAATCGAATTCTTTTCTAAGGGAGACTCTTTGCCTACCAAACAAAAACTGTTAGAAAAACCCATCGTTCAAGAGGCCTTAAAGATTTTCGGAGGGCGGATCGTCCAGGTCAAAACCTATGAGAAGGAGTAGTTTATGCAAAACATGCAGAGTTTGATGCGCCAGGTACAAAAAATGCAAAAAAAGATCATGGCCCTTCAGGAGGAACTGGCAAAAAAGACGGTGGAGGCCTCGGTGGGGGGCGGCATGGTCACCGCAGTGGTTAACGGAAAACAAGAGCTGGTTTCCATCAAGATAGACCCGGAAGTGGTAAATCCCGACGACATAGAGATGCTTCAGGATCTTATCGTGGCGGCGGTCAACGAAGCCTTGAGGCGTTCGCAGGAAATGGTCCAGGAAGAGATGTCCAAGATTACCGGGGGCTTAAAAATCCCTGGCCTTTTCTAAAAATGGCCTTTCCCGAAGTCCTAAAAAGGGTTATTGCCAATTTGGCCGCCCTTCCGGGGTTGGGAGAAAAATCTGCCACTCGTCTTGCCCTCTATTTGCTTGGCCGCCCGGAAGCAGAGATTAGGGAGCTGGCCCAGAGTCTTATGGCTTTACGCCAGAAGATCAGGCTTTGTCAGCGCTGTTTTAACTTTGCTGAAGCTGACTTTTGTGCCCTCTGTCTTGATCCCGCCCGCGACCAGGAGATCATCTGTGTGGTGGAAGATCCGGCTGATCTGGCGGCGATCGAGGCGGCAGGGGTTTACCGGGGCCTTTACCACGTATTGCACGGCTTGCTCTCCCCCCGGGACGGACTGGGGCCTAAAGAGATTCGTTTGGAGGCCCTGGCTCAGCGGGTAAAAGACGAAAATATTAAAGAGATAGTGATCGCCCTCTCCCCTACGGTGGCTGGTGAGGCCACGGCCGCCTATATCGCCCAGATGTTTAAGAAGACGCCGGTTAAGCTTTCCCGCCTGGCCTGCGGGGTGCCCATGGGGATGGACGTAAAATACGCGGACCGGATAACCCTTAAACGGGCCCTTGAGGCCCGACAACCCTTTTAAAACTTATTTTTCTATGCCTTTCCGGGCCTTGAGGCCCAAGTGGTAATAATGTTTTATCTCCCGCATTTCGGTAACAAGGTCCGCTATTTCTATAAGGGCGGGCGGGGCGTAACGCCCGGTTAGGACCAGTTCGCTGGGCAGGGGTTTTTGGGCCAGGAATTCCAAGACTTCATCAAGGGGTATCAGCCCGAAATGCAGGGCCAAATTGAATTCATCGAGCACCACCAGTTGAAAGTTTCCAGAAAGAATCTTTTCTTTGGCCAGAGACCAACCTTCCCGGGCTAAGCGGTAGTCTTCAGGGCTTGGTTTGCCGCGGATGAAACACCCCCGCCCGAACTGGGCAATTTCTACCTGGGGGACAAAGGTTTTAAGGGCCTTAATTTCGCTATATTCACCACTTTTCAAGAATTGGCCGAAAAAGACTTTAAAGCCTGCCCCCAGGGCCCGAAGGGTAAGCCCTAGGGCAGCGGTGGTTTTCCCTTTGCCGTTGCCCGTGTAAACGTGAATAAAACCTTTAATAACTTGGCTCATGGTTAAATTTTTCTTAACATAAAACAATGGCTCGTACCAAAGCCAAATATTACGTCATTCCTTTCGTCGTCTTCTTATTGCTTACCGAACTTACCCGGTATTTTCCGGATAAGACTTTTTCTCTGTATGCCTTAAAAAGCATTGTGGTGGGGGGGCTGCTCTGGTTCTGGCGCACCCATTACCGGGAACTGTTCCAGCCCATTTCTACCAGCCAATTCTTATTGGCCCTTTTTGGGGGTGTTTTGGTTTTCGTCTTTTGGATCGAAGGGGAAGACTACTTTCCCATGCTTAGCACCCCCAAAGCCATTTCTCCTTTAGAGCAGGATTTTTCCTCCCCGGAAGTAGTGGGGGCGATTTTTTTCCGCCTTTTCGGGGCCGTACTCGTGGTACCGGTAATGGAAGAATTGTTCTGGCGTTCTTTTCTTATGCGCTTTTTGATCCGCAAAGATTTCCAAAACGTCCCGCTGGGGACCTATACCCATTTTTCCTTTTGGGTGGTCACTTTTCTTTTTGCCCTGGAGCACTTTCGGGTGGTCCCTGGCTTTTTGGCCGGGATCGTCTACGGGGCCCTTTTGTGTCTTAGTAAAAATGTTAAGACCTCTGTTTTGGCCCACGCGGTGACCAATTTCGCCCTAGGGATTTACGTCCTGGTTACCCAGGCCTGGTCTTTTTGGTGATCTATGGGCGGTGGAAAAAAAATCTCTGGGCGATGGGGTAACGCCAGCCGTAACCAAAGGCCTGAGGGCTGACCCTTAGGGTGGGTGGAAATTGCCAGCGTTTATATTCTTCGATACGTAACCGGCGCAGTACTTCCTGCACTATTTCTTTGGGAAGTCCCCGGTTTACTAGTTCTTCGAAGGTCTGACCTTCCTCCACAAAACCCCGTACCACCTGGTCAAGGAGACGGTAAGGAGGAAGATCATCTTCGTCTTTTTGCCCTGGTCTGAGTTCGGCAGAAGGGGGTTTTTCCAGTACCCGTTCAGGGATGATTTCCCCTGCCCGGTTGATTTCTCTGGCCAGGGCGTAAACGTCGGTTTTGATCACGTCCCCGAGCACGGAAATGGCCCCGCAGGTATCACCGTAAAGGGTACAATAACCCACCGCCAGTTCGCTTTTGTTGCCGGTATTAAGCACCAGGTAGCCGAATTCGTTGGCCAGGGCCATCAGGATGTTGCCCCGCAGACGCGCCTGGAGGTTTTCCTGGGTGAGAACTTTGGGTTCCTTACCCAGGGCTTTTTGGAGTTCCTCTTTAAGGGTGCCAAAGGGCTGGGAGATGGGAACGGTAAGCGTCCTCAAGCCCAGATTTTGGGCCAGCCTCTGGGCGTCTTCAATACTTTCCCGGCTGGTGTAAGGCGAGGGCATAAGCACTCCGAGCACCTGGGCTGCCCCCAGGGCCTTTTGGGCGATGGCAGCGGTAACGGAAGAATCTATACCCCCTGAAAGGCCTACCAGGGCCCCTTTAAAGCCGGTCTTGCGGAAATAGTCTTTTACCCCAAGGACCAAGGCTTTTAGTAAGCTTTCTTCGCGGCGCTTAGAAACGGGCTGGAGGACGGGTTTCTGGTTTAAGTCAAAGACGAGGACTGTTTCCTCGAAATCCTGGGCCTCGGCCAGGAGATTCCCTTGTGGGTGAAAGGCCAGGCTGTGGCCGTCAAAAATAAGATGGTCGTTTGCACCTACCTGGTTGCAGTAGAGGATATAAACGTTGTTTTTCTGGGCCTGTAAGGAAAGGAGACGTTTGCGCAATTCTCCTTTGCCTACGTGAAAGGGACTGGCAGAAATGTTGACTACCACCTGGGCCCCTTCTTGGGCCAGGGTGGAGACCGGGTCAAACCGGTAGCGGTACGGGGTAAACCCGGGCAGATTCCAGATATCTTCACAGATGGTAAGCCCTAGGGCCCACCCGTCTAATTTGAAGACCGAAACCCGCTGCGGCCCTTCGAAATACCTGGGTTCGTCGTAGACGTCGTAAGAGGGCAGTAGGTTTTTGGCGTAACGGGCGATTTCTTCACCATCTTTGAAACAGACCGCCGTGTTTAGCAGGGGCAGAAAGGGATCTTCGACCTGTTGGCAGGCTAGGCCTAGGATGACCGCCGCCCCTCTTAATTTCCGGCGCAATTTGAGATAAGTCTCCCGCATCTCGGCCAGAAAATCCCGCCTCAGGAGGAGGTCGCGCGGCGGGTAGCCGCAGAGGGAAAGCTCCGGGAAGACCACCAGTTTGGCCCCTTCGTCCCGGGCCTTGGCAAAGAACTCTTCTATCTTTTGGGCGTTGCCGGAAAGGTCTCCGATGGTAGGGTTTATTTGGGCCAAGGCGATTTTCATGACTGTAGCCTAAGAGCAAGTTTTTTTAACGTCAACGGCCCCAGCCACCGATGCCCACCAGGTTCACGTAAAAGGAATAACGATTTTCATCAGGGTTATGGTAAATGCGGAAAATACCCCACCAGCACTGGGCCCGGTACTCCAAGTCGAGTTGAGAACTTGAGATTTCGTCTTCTTTAAGACTGTACTGGAGGCGATAGGCGGTAAAAAAGCCACGGTAGATATTTTTGCGGAAGCGGAAATTCAGCTGGTCTATGTTGCGCGCCTTATCCCAGCGGTAGTCCAAGCCTATATACTCCCCCCTGGAATTGCGCAGGTCTGCGGAAAGATTGGCCGTCACCCAGCCCAGGCCGTAAAAATTGTAAGAGGTTGACCCTTTGACGTAGAGACGTCCCGGAAATCTGATCTCTCCCTCGACATAGAGATCGGAAAAGGGGCGACGTTGTTCATTTTTGCTCTTCAATTCCCGGCTGGCTTCCCGAAAGTCGTAACTCTGGTGCACCCACAATCTCACCAGGTCAAAAAAACGGACGTTTGCCCCTTCTTTTTTCTTGGCAGTCAAGAACTGAAGGAGACCGTAATCCAGCCGGTTAACCGGCTCCAGCCGGTCGTTCAGGGTAAACTCGGGCAGGGCCTTTTGGTTTACCGGCGGGCGGTAAAAATAGCGTACTTCAGGGCGTAAGGTGTGTTTTACCCCTAATAACCCGAAGTGGTACAGAGGATAAATTTTGCTCAGGTTGACCGCCGCCACCCCTTCGATTTCGTAAAGGGTGCGGGTCAGCCTTTCGTGCCCCCGGCTATCCCGCCAATTCACCCAGTAGACGGTGTGGATTAAGCGGTAGGAGGCTAGCAGATCCAGGGGGGCCCAGAGGTTAGGGGTCAGTATGAGCTGCGGGGCGAGGTCAAGACGATGGCCCCGGTAGCCCTTTTCACGCCACCAGTAAACGTAATCGTTTTCCAGGTGTAAACTAAAGGGCCCCCAGAGGGGAGCCGTCAGGCGACTGAAATAGAGGTGGGGTATGGGTTGTAAGGTCTCGTCCTGTTGCCCGGGGATTTGGCTGTCATGATAAGTCGCGCTTCCCTGCAAAAAATAATGGCCAAAGGGGTGGTTAAGCCAGAAGCGGCTGGTCCGGTAGCGCGTATTTTTTTCTTCCAGGCCCCGGCCAAACCGGCGCAGATAACTCAGGTGGCTCTGGTCAAACCCCAAAGGGCCGCTCAAAAATTCGTAGAGAAAATCACGGTCCGAGAGGATGTCCAAGTCAAGGTGGGTTTCCCAGCCGGGTGCTAACCACTGGTCTATTTTGGCCGTAATCCAGTATCGTTTCTTATTATCCCGGATGATGCCGTCGTTGTTATAGTCATTGTCTCCCAGGCGGTCTTTTAAGTAGCGTATCCTGAAAGTCCCCTTATCCTTAGCGGTGAGTGCGTAATTTCCTTCAAACCCCAGCATGAAACCCCGCTTTTTGGTGTAAAAAGGGTAAAAAGTAAGATCCAGGCTGTCGTTTATATCCCAGAAAAAGGGCCATTCCAGCCCGGTGCCCTCCCGGGATCCATGTACCAGGCGGGGTAAAAGGAAACCGCTGTGTCTTTCCGCCTTTACCGAAAGGCTAACGTAGGGAGAATAAGCCACCGGGACCTTCTTGATGTTAAAAGTCAGGTGTTTGGCCTTGGCCTTGCCCGCAGGGGTTATCTTTATCTTATGGGTGCGCAGACTCCAGTCCGGGGTGCAGGTCTCTTGTGGGTAGCAGACGTTACAGGTGGTAATCAGGGCCTTTTCGGCCTGATAGCGGTCTTTACCCCGCATTTCCATTCGTTTGGCCAGGACGTGGACCGTGGTCTGAGCCAGGGCCAGGGCCTTTACCCGCCCCGGCCTCAGGAAGAGGTGCCCGTTTTCCACCTCTCCGTGGTAGGTTTCAAGGTTAAGCCAGCCGTACTGGCCTTCCAGTTTGTCGCCGTCGGTGGTGATGGTAAGGGGGCCCCACAGATAGACGGTCTTGGTTTCCATTTCGTAACGAGCCCGTTGACAGAAGACCGTAAAATCCTCCCCGGCGATGATCACTTCCCCTTCTGCCACGAATATTTTCGTCTCCGCGTAATAGAACAATTTTTGGGCCTTGATCTGCCAACGGCCAGCCTGCACCGGCAGGGCCCAAAAGGATACCCAAAAGACCAAAAGAAGCGCGAAGACGGACCCCATAAAAGAGTTCTGGTCCCCTTACAGTTACTTTTAACCTAGCCTATTTATCATAAAGGGCAGCGGCTGCGAAAGAGACAATTGAGCCTGGGCCAAAATCCACGGCTTCCTGGTGGAGGATTTTTCCTGAAAGGGAGCGGCCTTTTAATATTTGCAGGAGAAAATAAAGGGGCCCAAAACCGCATACTTTGTGGTTTTCGGCGTCTTCAAGGAGGGTCTGGTAAAGGCCATCGGCGTTAAGAACCAGTATTTGGCGCAAAAGTTCGTGGTCAAAAAGGAGGGCCTTTTGTTTTTCCGCCTCTCCGGCGGGTTTGGGATCCCCGTAGCGGAGACCTAAGTGGCAGAAATCAACCCCGGCCACGAAAAAGGTGTGCTGATCCGCTAATTCCGCCAGAACAGAGGCTATTCGGTCTAAAAAGGCCTTGGTTTCCGGGGTGGGGCTGGCCAAAAGTATGGGTACCAGGCGGAAATTTCCTAGGAGATATTTCAGGAAGATTACCTGGAATTCAATGGCGTGTTCTTGGCGGTGACCCAGGATATCCCCTCTGGCCTCTGGCTCTCTTTCCAGGAGCTCGGCGACAAACTCCCGGTCATAGGAGACCGTTCCCAGGGGAGTCTCAAAGTCCTTGTCCAGGACGGAAAGGGGGCTTTCCAGGAAATGGCCTGTACCAAGCACCACCACCCTGGCCCCTTTGGGCCAGCTAAGGCCCTGGTAGGCCGCGGCAAAACCTTGGGCGCCGAGGTTAAGGTCGATATGGGGGGCGATGAGGGCTCGGGGAGAAAAACCTTCTCTTTTAGGCCAACGAGCAAGGATATCAGCCAAAAAATTTTTGAGCTCAGCAGGGTCGGCGGGATAGGCCTTGCCCGCGTGGGAAGGGGGGCGTAAAGGACTTTCGGCAAATTCGGCCAAAATTTCCCTTTTTAACGCCTCAAAGCGATGGCCTTCTAAGAAATAGTGTTGGTCCAGAGTATTTATAAATTTTTCAATATCCTCGAGCATGACTAACTGGCCAAGGTTGCGGCTGGCGATTACCTGGAGATCCCGTAAGGTATGGGTACCATCAAGGGCAGCCAGCACCGGGCCCAAGACCTTGGGCACGATCAGGGTCTTTTCGGTGAAACCTAAGGGATCACGGAGGAGAAAGACCTCCTGCCCTTCCCACCTAAAGGGAAGGACGTCAATACTTCTCAACCTGGGGCGGAAATCCGGTCTATAATTCATGGGCACCGAACTCCTCAGGGGAGATCTGGGCGCAGGCCTCCTTTACCCTTTCGAGGGCCTCATAGAAATCGTCTTCGATCTTGCGTACCCGCACGCCGTACGCTAGCTGTACGGCTTTGCGCACGATCTCTCCCTTCATCAGGGCGTTGGTCAGCCCGAGCCGGGCGTAAGCCTCGTTAACAGCTTCGTTTAATTCTACCAGTTTTTGGGCCCTCCGCCGCCGTTCCTGGGCGGCTTCTTCCAGGGGTTCGTGTAAAAACTGGTCGACTTTGGAAACCAGGGACTCGTAAAAGCTGGCGGGAAACCTGGGTTCATACTCTTCCAGGACGAAACCAAAGGTCACCAGTTCTGGGGCCTTGAAAAAGCTGAAAAGATCAATCTCCAGGGTCTCAGGCTCTTTGGCCAGAAATTCTTGAAACAGGCGGTAGGCCTGTTTAGAACGCTCCTTCACGTTGGGTGGCTTTTCGGTATTAAACTCCAGGATATGCAGGGCCAGCTCTTTGGGGGCGATGATCCCGGTGATTTGCTGGTAGCCGAGCTCTTTCAACGCTTCCAGGCGGTGGCGGCCGTCCACCACGTAAAAGCCTTCGTCATCTTCCACCACGATAATGGGGTGTAAAAACCCCAGTTTTTCGATGGCCAGCTCCAGATTGCGTTTGAGCCCTTCTGAAAGATCCCTCTGAAAGGCCGGGATCAAGATTTCGTCTACTTCAAAGAGGGCCAGCCGGAGTTCTTGTTTTTTTACCGGGTCTTCAAAACGGCAGAGTTCTTTCATGATACTCCCTCCTTTACGGGGCTTACGAAAAGAATATAGGGCTTGAGGAGGGAGATGACAAAGTTTTTAGATTTTTTCGGTTATTTCCACCCAGCCGAAGGTGGCCTTATCTTGCGGGCTGAAAAGGATATTTTTGGGGAGTGGGTCCCGTTTGAGGCGTCGCTTTATTATTTCGCGCACCTCCTTTACCCGCCAGTAGGCCAAAAGGAGGCCTCCGAAGGGATCATCGGTCCAATAACCGGCCCGCAGGGGAAAATGAAACCGCCGCAGGCGGTTGGTCAGGTCTTCGTAAAAAGGGACCAGTTTCGGTACGGTGGAGCGCAAATGCCTGAGTTCAGCCCTGGCTAGGGCCTCACAATAACTGAGACCGGCGTATTTGAGTACCGTTGGTACTTCGGCCTCAAGGGAAACAACGCCTACAAAGACCTGGTGTTCTCGCTTGGCGACCATTCTTCCGGAGGCAACTTCGATGGTCTGGATAAAACGGCTCTGGATTTCCGGCAAAAAGATCTTTTCCGGAAAAGTTAGCTCCTGGAGTTCAAGATATCTTTCCCTCAGCCGGGCCAGCAAAAAATCTTTTACGTTGCCGACTTGGGAGAAATTTCCCGCCAGCAAAAAGGCCCGTACCATTTCGGCAAAATCCGGGTGTTTCCCGAGGGTGTAAAAAAACAGCGCTTCTTCCGCAGCCTCGGTAAGGAGGGCCCCCGGCAGATAAGAACGCCCTCCCTCCTTCGGAAAGCCTTTCGGCCCGGCTGCCAAAGGGGTATGAGCCACGAGGTATAACGAGGCCATCTTTAGGCTCCCTGGTAAAAGGTTTTGACTTCGGTACGTGGATTCATCTTTTCTACCGCCTGAAGTACCAGGTAACCGGCTTCCGTAATGGTGTTCTTGCCGACGTAGCCGGCGTGTCGGGCGGCCTTCAAGACGTCATCAAAGACCTCTTCAGGCAGGCCGCTTAAGCGCATAGCCTCTTTTATGTTTTTGGGCAGGATACGGATCCGTTTTTCTTTAACAAACAAGGTCCCTACCTTGGCCAGCGCCTCAAGTACGCGGAAGATAAGCGGGTTTATGGGGTGGCCAAAATTTTTAGGCACCCCCGAGACCGCCCGGTCTAGAAGTTCTCCGGCCTCGGTTTCCATGATGTTGCCGTCAGGGAGGAGGCTTATGAGGTGCCGAGCCTCTAATTTTTCCAGGGCCCATTTGAAGCGGCGCCGTTTCCCCTCCCCTACCATCTTGAAGAGTTCCTCTACGTCAATGCCCCGGGCTGGGATAGAGGCCAGTATTTCAGCTTCGTATCGGGTAAGGTGCGGGGCACGTCTTATGTTTTCCGCCAATTCGGCGTAAAGGTAGCCTGATTGAGTGGGCTCTCCGGTGCCCAACAGACCGGCTTCTTTGGCTTCCTCCACCCACTCTACGTTGGGGGCAGAGAAGGAACGCCGGGTCATGGTAATGGCCTTAACCGCCGTTGAACTTATGTCACGTACGCGCTGTTCTTGGTCGGTCAAGACCTGGCGCCCGAAATCGGTAAGTTCAAAAACTTCACGATTTTTATGGTCCGTGCCGGTCTTAATAAGGTTGAAGGATTCCAGGCTATAAAGACTTAGACGGAGATCAAAGTTGTCATCGTACCAGCGGGCCAAATCCTTGGCGATGATGAATTCTCCGGCAATTTGCTGGTATTTCTCCGGCATTTCTTCAATTTTACGCCCATAACGTTCCAAAAGGGCCTTATATTGTTTGATCTTGCGGTCAATCATTTCGGCCCGGAGGTTGGCAAAGGTGGGGGTCTCTTCGGGGTTGTTTTGGGCCTTCTGCCACAGGGCTTCGATGGCCTGGAGGATCTCCACCTCTTCGTCTTCTATGGCGATAGTCCAGGCTTCCGGCACCACGTCCCTTTTCCAGAGGCGCAAGACTTCGAGGGCCCAGTAACCAGCAGGCAAAAGTTCCAGGTTCTGGTCTATATAGCCCAGGCTCTGGAGGATGGCCACGGTGGCTTCTGGCACCGTCCTGCCATCAGCTACGTCAGCCAGGGCCCAGAGTAGGTCTCCGGTCAATACGTCTCCCTCGCCAAACCCGCCCAGGCTGAGGGTCTTTTTTACGGCTTGACCCAGGGCGGTGAAAGCGTAGATATCCGAGGTGGGTACGCTGTAGGCAAGCAGCCGCATACCCTCCAGCAGGTGTTTGGTATGCGTATCGGTGGTGAGGAGAGAGGCCCGGGCCGGCCCGGCGGGAATTTTCCGAATTTCCTGGGCCAGCTGGGCAGGAATTTCGAGTTCAGGCTCCAAGGCCTGATAAATCTCAAAAAGGCGTTTGCCTGCTTCGGTAAGGCCGATGTATCTCTTGCCTGTTTCCTGGTCTTTAATTTCTCCAGCCAGACCTCGTTCCTGTAAGATTTCTCTAGCCAAAGGCCCCACCTGCCCAGAGAGGCCTGCGGCTTCAAGCATGGCGATTATTTCGGTCCCCAAAAAGCGCCAGCCCTCGGTCCACTCTTCCGGCGGCTTCAAAGCGCCTTTTTCTATAAGGTCACGCAGCACCAGGGCCAATTCACGGCCCAGGTAGGTAAGTTCCCTTTTGAGGGGGGCAGACTGCCTTACCAGGGCCTGTACTTCCAGTTCAAAATAGAGACTTTCGTCCGCCTCGGGGATTTCCATACCTTTGGTGGCGGTCTCTTCTTCGAAGGAAAGTAATTTCAACAGGGCCTGCGCGTGTTCCTTTTTGATCAGCATTTTGCTCCTCCTTTTCCTTCTCCGGCTTGGACAAGCTGAACATAGGCACGGATGAAGCGCTGTCAAGGATCAAACTTTGAAATGGTCAAATCCTTCAGGGGCAACGGGTTTGCGCTTTTGGTCTTCTAAAACATATAGTCCAGGAGAAGGGATAATTCTTCCTATCGGGTAAAGTTTGCGTCGACAAAGCTGTGTCAAAACTCTGGTCTTTTCGGCCGGGACGGTAAAAAGGAGGGCAAAATCTTCTCCACCTTTAAGGGCCAGGGAATAGGGGTCTTCAAGGGGTAGGGCCTTTACTTCTTCAGCCACAGGAATCCTTTCAAGTTCAAGTTCAGCTCCCACTCCGCTGGCCTCACAGAGTCTTTCAAGGTCGAGCAAAAGGCCGTCTGAGACGTCTATCATGGCTGAGGCCAGCTGGTTTTCGGCAAGGGTGGCCCCAAGGGCCACTTCCGGGTCAGGGTCCAGGTGGGCCTTCTTGAGGGAAGCGGGTGGTTCCAGCCCTTTCTGCCACAGGTAGAGTGCGGCAGCTGAGGCCCCTAGGGGGCGTGAGACAAAAATCAAGTCACCCGGCTTGGCGCCGTGGCGAAAAACCGCTCCCCCTTTGGGGGTATGTCCCAGGAGAGTAAGAGAGATGACCCATTTTTCATGTCGACAGGTGTCTCCTCCGATGAGTTCTGCCCCGTAAAGGGCAAGCTTGCCTTTAATTCCTTCGAGAAAATCCGTAATCCTTTCTTCCTTCAGGCGAGGGGTGCTCAAACTCAGGAGGGCAAAGGTGGGTTTCCCTCCCATGGCGGCGATGTCGCTAAGATTGGCGGCCGCCAGTCTCCTTCCCACTTCGTGAGGCGTAAAATAGTCCCAGCAGAAGTGTCGGCCTTCTACGAAGGTGTCAAGGGTCAAGAGTAGCCAATGGTCAGGAAAATCCAGTACAGCACAATCGTCCCCCACCCCGCAAATTACCTCCCGGGAGTGGGGGCGGAATTTTTGTCGCAAGAATTTTAGGAATTCTTCTTCTGTCATGAGCGGGGGCAGATTTCAAGCTCGCTAAAGAAGAAGGCGATCTCCCGGGCCGCAGATTCCGGGCTGTCTGAACCGTGGACGGTGTTTTCCCCCTTGCTCAGGGCAAAGGTCTTACGGATGGTCCCTTCAGCGGCTTCGGCGGGGTCCGTAGCCCCCATTATCTCCCTACAACGGGCGATGGCGTTTTCCCCTTCAAGGACCAGGGCCACGATGGGGCCGGAAGACATATAAGTGGTAAGTTCGTCATAAAAGGGCTTGTCTTTGTGGACGATATAAAATTCTTCGGCCTGCTTTTTGGTCAAATGGAGCATCTTCATGGCCACGATCTTGAGCCCACCCTTTTCAAAGAAACTTAACACTTCGCCGATGATATCGCGCTTTACGCCGTCGGGTTTGATCATGGAAAGGGTCCTTTCAACCGCCATAAAATCCTCCTCGTTTTTTTATTTTTGGCGAGGCTTAGCGCAGCTTAAAAAACTCGTCAACTGGTGGTTACGTGTAAATGATATCAGGTTTGCCGAACACCCCCCTTTTCCCCAACATAGATTATCCGCCACCGGCCAGATCAAGTTCTCCCGTAAGTATGGAAGGGCTTCCTACGCTGCCATAAAAAGTAAGGTCTGTTCCTAAAGCCTCTATGTTTTGGAAGAGAGAAAAGATATTTCCCGAAAGGGCCATCTGGGTAACGGGGACGGTGTTTCCCTTTTGATGTAAGATTCCTCCCACGCCGAGGGAAAAATCTCCGGAAACCGGGTCAGCGGTGTGCATCCCAAGAACTTCTATTACTTCAAAGACCTTGGGAGGCGAAAGGAGATCTTCGGGGGTGCTTTTACCAGGAGCCAGGTAAAAATTGGTAAGTCCTACGGAAGGCGGGTTTTTAAAATTTGCTCGTCTTGCGTTTCCCGTTGATCCCTGGCCGGCCCTTTGTCCCCAATAGCGGTCAAAGAGAAAGCCCTGAAGGACCCCTTCCAGTACCAACGAAGTTTCCCTCTGAGCCACCCCTTCGTCATCAAACGGGCGGGTTCCCAGGGCTCCTACTAGGAGGCCGTCGTCAAAGATATTAACCAGGGGGGAGAAGACCTTCTGGTTAATTTTTCCCGCCAGCATCGATTTACCCTTAAGCACATTGTCCCCGCAAAGGGCCGCGGAGAGCAGTTCCAAAAAGTCTACCGCGATATGAGGGGGGAGGAGGACCGGGGTCTTTTGGGAGGGAATGGTTTTGGCCCCCAGGCGGCAAGAGGCCCGTTTGGCCGCAGTCTCGGCGATTTCTTCAGGCGACAGATCTTCAGGCTTAGGTGCCGCCTTCCATTCCCAGCCCATCTGGGCTTCTTCCCCTTCTTCTGCGATGACGAGGGCCAAAAGGGAAGTGGCCCGGTAGGGCCAGCTCAGGTCAAGACCGTTTGAATTGGCCAGGTAAAGGGTGCCTTCCTGGTCGTGAAGGGCTACTTCCTGGATCCTCTTTACCCTCGGGTTGGTAGCCAGGGCCTTCTCTTCCATAATCTCTAGAATATTTAAGGCTTCTTCCGGGGACAGCAGCGGGCGTTTAACCGGTGTCAGGCCTGGGTAATCTTCTGGTTCAGGGAAAGAGGCATTTTCCTTGGGCATGATAAGGACCATTTCCAGGGCCTTTTCGGCGGCGGCCAAGATATTTTCTGGCTCTAAGGCGGCGGTGTAAGCAAAACCCAGGGCCCCTTGGTGAATAAGACGAAGGGCCAGCCCTTTTTCTTCGTAAGGCTTGAAGGTCTCCAAAGAGCGGTCTTTTTTGCCTATTTTTAGCCCTTTTTCAAGAAAAAAATAGATTTCTACGGCGCCAACGCCCCTTTTTCCCTGCCAATCAAAGACCAGATCTTTTAGCGTGCCAAAATCCATAAAACCCTCCCTGCTCGGAATGAGGCCATTATAAAACGGGTTCTTACACGAAAATAGGGTTTGAGAAATTTTCTTCTTTGAGGTAGGGCTTTTTAAAAGCCCTTAAAAGGAGGAGGCCGTGAGCGAAGACCTCAAAAAAATGTACCGGACCATTGTAGGCGACCATTTTCCCCCAGAAATCAAGATATCTTTTGGTGAGCAAACCCTTCTTTACCGTAAGCGGACCTGGAAAATAGAAGTTGAACCCGGGGTCATAGAGGAGCGGGGCTTGCGTTACGGAGAAAACCCCGATCAGGAAGCGGCACTTTACGAACTGGTAGGTGGTAATCTGGTCCTGGGGGAATGCGAATTCATCGAGCCGGGCAGGGGTTTGGTCTCAAGCCTTTCTGAAGAGGATATGTTACAGTTCGGCAAGCACCCCAGCAAGACCAACCTGACTGACGTGGACAATTCTCTTAACATTTTGCGGTATCTGGCCAAAAGACCAGCCTGCGTCATCGTCAAGCATAACAATCCCTGCGGGGTGGCTCACGGTGAAACGATAGAGGAGGCCTTCATCCGGGCCTTTCGGGCGGACAGAATCGCCGCTTTCGGGGGGGCCATTGCCCTTAACCGGCCGGTGACCAAGGCCTGCGCTGAGGCCATCAGCAAAGAATATTTTGAGGTGGTGGCGGCCCCGGAATACGAAGAAGGGGCGGTAGACATCCTCAAAAAAAGGAAAAATTTGCGGATCATTCGCATAAAAAGGATCGACAAGCTGGAAGAGTACTGGGGAAAACGGGTAGTGGAATTTAAGAGCTTAATTGACGGGGGTATCATAGTCCAACAGTCTCAAGTAAATAAGGTGCGCGGGCCGGAGGATCTCAAACCGGCGGTGGCCAAAAAACCCGACGGCACCGAAGTGCGCTGTAAGCGCGAACCCACTCCCAAAGAGATAGAAGACATGATTTTTGGCTGGGCGGTGGAGATCGGGGTAACCTCCAATTCGGTACTCTTTGTCAAAGATCTCTGCACGGTAGCCATCGGGACCGGTGAGCAGGATCGAGTGGGGGTGACCGAAATAGCCATTTTTAAGGCCTACGTTAAGTACGCGGATCTTCTCTGTTACGACCGTTATGGCATCCCTTATAAGCAGTTGGAACTTGAGATCCGCAAGGGGCAAAGACCGGAGTCCCAGAAGATCGAAATTGATGAAGAGACGAAAGCGGCCAGGGCCGGTCTTCCGGGCTCCGTCATGGTTTCAGACGCCTTCTTCCCCTTCCGGGACGCGGTGGACGTGGCCATCAAAGAAGGGATTTCCGCTATCGTACAGCCTGGAGGCTCGTTAAGGGACTGGGAATCCATCGAGGCCTGTAACGAAGCCGATCCGCCGGTGGCCATGATGTTTACTGGCCAACGGGTTTTCAAACACTAAAGAGAGGGCGCCCTCTTGGGCGCCTTTTTCTCTTGGCGGCTAGCTTTTTTGCCTTTTGTTAAGTAAGATTTTCCCAAAAGGAAGGGGTTTAGTTTATGGCTTATCAGTGGTTGCCTCCCTCAAAAAAGCATAAACCCCGTTGGCCAGGGCGCCTGGTGGAGAGTATCACCCTGGAAAACGGGCTTGTCTTGGAAATTTGGGACTATTCCCGGCGCCTGGCCGGCGACCGGTGGCTGGTGGGTATGCTGGCCCAAATAATGGTTGAAGCCCCGGCCGAGGCCTTCTCCAGGCGCGAACTTTACGAAATCTTCCTGGAAGAAGAGGAAGGGAAGGTCTACTACCGCTACCGTAAAGAAAGGACTTTTGTGGACGAGCGCCAGAAAGAAGAACTCTTTTCCCACCTTAAGGACCGTTTTTTGGAAGCCGCTTTGAGTTATCTTTCCCACCCGAGCTTTCGGGAGCGCCTGATCGCCGCGGAAGTGGCTCTTTACGAACGAAAGAAGAGTTGGGAAGAAGAGATTAGACGGCGTGACCAAGAACTTGACCGCCTGGAAGAGGAATGGAAGGACAGACCCATTTAAGTCAATTTATACCGCGCAAGGCCATAGCCCCTCCCCCTGCCCAAGCCGAAGACTTGACCGTTGAGCTTAAAGGGGGGACCTTGCCGGTGAGGCTCTTTCCCTCCTCGGAAAAGGCCCCCATGGTCTTTTTTTACCCGGCGGAAAGAGAAACCATCGACCATTACGACCTGCTTGGGCGCTATTTTCAGGAGCGAGATCTAACTTTAGCCGTCATCGGGTACCGAGGGATGAACGAAGGCCGCGGTGAAGCCTCCTTTGACAACATCTTTGAAGACGCCAAGGAGGCCTTCTGGGTGGTGAAGGAAAGGCTTGCCCAGAAAGGGCGTAAGGGGCCCATTTCTTTGCTCGGGCGTTCTTTGGGGGCCGGGGTAGCCCTGAGGGTGGCGGTAGAAATTCCGGGAGAAATTTCAGCCTTAATTTTAGACAGCCCCATCGTGGACGGTCTTTCCTGGTTGGCACGACGGGGCCTTTCCTGGCCCAGTGATCCTTTTCAGGTCCTTGAGCTAATAAAAGGCTGGCGCAAACCCCTTCTCATTTTCCAGGCGCAACTTGACGAGGAGGTTTCCCTTCCCGAGGCCGAAAAACTTCTTATCTTTTGTGCAGGGCATAACAAACGGCTCCTTATCATGCCGGGGTTCAGGCGCGAAGAGACCATAGAAAAGGGCGGTCCCCTTTATGCGGAAACCATAGCAGAGTTGCTTAACCGTTTGGCCAGCCGTTTTGGCTGGAAAAGAAAGACCCATTAGGAGGGAAGCTGTATGAGCCGGAAAGGACGGAAGTGGATTACCGAAACCCAAGAGTTTCAAACCACCGATGATCCCTATCTTCCTAAGAAATATCCCGGGGGAGAGGCCATTTGCCCCCGTTGTCACGCCGTGTTTCGGGACAAGCGCTGGCTGTTAGACGAAGAGTTTTACCAGGAGTTTAAAGACAGTGACCTGGTGCCCAAATTTTTGTGCCCCGGCTGCCGTAAGGCCGTCGACCGCTATCCCATGGGGTATCTCTACCTTTCGGGCCCCTTCTTTGAAGAACACAAGGAAGAGATCATGAGGATTATCAATAACGAATATGAAAGGGCCCGCCAGAATAATCCTTTGCAGCAGATTATCGCTATCTATGAAGAAGACGGCCAGACGGTGGTCGAGACCACCACAGAAAATCTGGCCCAACGCCTGGGTCGGGCCGTATATCGGGCCTATAAGGGGGACCTCACCTTTAAATGGTCAGAAGGGAATAAGTTGGTACGGGTATATTGGAGCCGCTAGGAGGTTTTATGGCCGAAAGGCGTCCCTTAACAGAAGACGAAATAGAATACTTCAAGGAAAAGCTCCTCAAACGAAAGAAGGAACTGTGGCGGGAGGTAATTGAAACCCTGGAGAGGGAAGGGGCCGAAGAGTATCAGGATCTCATCCGTACGGTCAAGGAAGAGGAAGATCTGGCCCTGGCAGACATTCATGAAGATACCCTTCTAGGGCTGCTTGAACCCAAGATCCGGGAGCTGGAAGAGATAGACCAGGCCCTTTTGCGGATAGAGCTCGGCGAGTATGGTCGTTGTGTGGATTGCGGCAAGTGGTTGCGCCTAAAACGTCTGGAGATCATGCCCTGGGCGGCCCGCTGCCGTGAATGCCAGGAGAAATGGGAGAAATTAAGGGCGCTGGAATAAATGAAAATAACCGCTAACAGGCTGACCCTCTTACGCATCATCTTGCTCCCTCTCCCCTGCCTCCTCTTATACGGGGGGCCTTCTGCCAAGTTGACCGCCGTGGGGATAGGTTCTCTCCTAGGGCTTACGGACTATTTCGATGGGCTACTGGCCCGGCGGCAGGGGGTTACCCGGTTGGGGGCTTTTCTTGACCCGGTGGCGGACAAGGTTTTTGTCGCCGCCATTTTCCTTTTTCTGGTGAAGCTGGGTTTTCTTCCCCTCTGGTTGGTCCTGGGCCTGTTGGTGCGGGAATTTCTGGTAGCCACTTTGAGGACCAAAGTACCGGGTAGTCTTCCGGTGACCTGGTGGGCCAAAGTGAAGACCACCTGTCAAATGCTGGTGGCGGCCCTTATCATCGCTTTGGCGGCCTATCCTGCCCACGCCTTTTGGTTCTATCTTCTGGCAGCGACTTTTCTGGCGCTGGGGGCCTTTTGGGTTAAGCTTGAGCGGAAATACCGGGGGGTGTTGTTTGCCTTTTCCTTCCTTCTTCCCGGGTTTTCGCTATTTTCTCCGCCCCAACAATTCCTGTGGCTGGGTCTTTTGGCCCTTCTGGTCACCTGGTTTTCGGCCTGGCCTTATTTACGCCAGGGGTTGGTTTATTTGAAAAGGAAGGAGATGGCAGAAGTCCTGGCCGCGGTGGCCTTCCCGGCTTTCATCGTTTTGCTCTTGGGCAGGAGCGGTTCTGGCTGGTTTCTAGTCCCGTTGATTATCGCCCTTGAATTTCTTAAGGAAGGGCTCCGCTTGCTTGCAGCGCGGAAGGATTTCGGGCCGGCCTGGTTCCTAGCGGCCTTGAGTCTTTGCGCCTATTTCTTGCCTCCCGGGTTGGTTTCTGCTTATTTGGCCGTGATATTTATCTACCAAGCAAGCGAGGTGCTCAAATTTCTCTGGGAAAAAAGGTCCGATCTTCTGGGCTAAACTAGACCTCTTCAGGAAGGACCCTAATAATAAGGGCCTCTTCGTCGCATTCCGGAAATTTGGGACATTTGACGCAGTCAGCCCAGACTTTATGGGGAAGATCTGTCTTGTCAATGGGGGAAAAGCCCAGTTTTTCAAAGAAATCAGGAGAATTGGTGAGCACAAAAACCTTGGGTATTTCAAGTTTTTGGGCTTCCTCAAGGCAGGCGGCGACCAACTTGGCCCCTACCCCGATCCCTTGATATTCTTCACTTACCACCAAGGAGCGGATTTCAGCCAGATCTTCCCAGCAGATATGCAAAGCGCAGGCCCCGGCGATTAAATCTTTGCCCTTTGGCACAAAGACAAAGAATTCCCGTATATTTTCATATATTTCCGAAAGGGCCCGGGGGATCACCTGCCCGGTTTTGGCAAAGTGCGAGATTAGGCGGTGGATATCCCGGGCGTCACGGATGGTGGCTTTACGGATCATCTTTCACTCAGGCGCTGGATATAAAAGGCCTTAAATTTTTCTTTTTGTTTTAATTTTTCTCCGAAACTCCGGGCTTGCGAAATGGTGGGAAAACGGCCTACATAGACCCGGTACCACGTGCCTTTTTGGGGGAGGGTCACCCGGCGCACAAAGGCTTCATAGCCCTTTTCCCGCAGGTACCGCACGAATTTTTCTGCTTCCTGGGCGCTACGCAAAGAGGCTACCTGCACGGTGTAGAAAACCTGTTTTTTGAGGCTTTTTTTGGGGGTGATTTTGGGCTTGGTGGTTTCCCTCTTTTTGGGTGGGGACGGCTCGGCTGCTGGTTTGGCGGTTTTGGTCTTTTCCGGGGCGGTCTGGGGCCTTTCTGGGGCCATTGGTTCGGGTTTGGCAGCGACCTTTTCTTGTGGTTCACCTACCAAGGGCGGGGGTTTTACCTCTTCAAAGACCGGGGGCGGTGGTGCGACTTTTTCTTTTTTAGCGGTTAGGGCCTCTTTGCTTACGGGAGAAGCCATCTTTTTTACCCGGCTCCCCACCACTTTTTGGCCGAAATAAAAACCCAGCACGAACATCCATAAAAAGAGACAAATGAGCAGCCCCAGAGAAAAAATCAGCCCGGGCCAGCCCAATTCCAGACGGAATCGTTTCTTTTTAGCCATCTACATCCTCTCCGGTGCTGATACTCCTAAAAGGTCAAGACCACAGGCCAAGACCTGTTTGACGGCTTTGGCTAAGATCAGACGGGCCTTGGTACGGGGCCGGTCTTCGCTCAAAAAGCGGTGTTTGGTGTAGTAATCGTGTAAAGCCGTGGCCAGGTCCAGGAGGTAGAAAGTGAGGAGATGGGGTTCGAGGTTGACGGCACAGGCCTCAATGGTGTCAGGGAAATAATCGAGCAATTTTAGCAGGTTGAAGTCTTCTTCGGTATTAAGGAGGGAAAGATCCACCTCTTCCACCCGGGGAAGGCCCAAACCTTCCTCCGCGGCTTTGCGGAAGAGGCTGGCCAGACGGGCGTGGGCGTATTGGACGTAGTAGACAGGGTTTTCGCGGCTTTGTTTTTTGGCAAGTTCCACGTCGAAATCAAGGGGGCTGTCACACCGCCTGGTAAGGAAGATGAACCTGGTGGCGTCCTTGCCCACTTCGTCTATCAATTCTCGCAGGGTAACAAATTCGCCCGCCCGGGTGGACATGCTTTTAAGACGCCCCCCTTCCAGGAGGTTTACCATCTGGATGAGCATGACCTGGAGTTTTTCCTCCGGGAGGCCGAAAGCCTTAATCACCGCTTTAAGGCGCGGGATATATCCGTGGTGGTCTGCCCCCCAGATGTCGATGACCCTATGATACTTGCGGGTAAAAAACTTGTTGTAATGGTAAGCGATATCCGAAGCGAAATAGGTGGGCTCCCCGCTGGCGCGGATTACCACCCGGTCTTTTTCGTCCCCAAAGGCAGAGGCCTTGAACCACACGGCCCCGTCCTTTTCATAAAGTAACCCTTTTTCCCTCAGGAGAGAGAGGGCCTTTTCCACCTGGCTGGTCTCATAGAGGCTCTTTTCCGAAAACCAGTTGTCGTAAGTAACCCCAAAATCTTCAAGATCCTTTTTGATTTCAGCAAGTATGGTGGTGAGGGCAAATTCCTTGGCCCTTTCGATCCCTTCTTCCTCCGGAAGGGCCAGGAGATCTGGCTCTTTTTCTAACAGGGCCCGGGCGATGGCGATGATGTATGCGCCACGGTAGTGGTCCTCAGGGAAATCGATTTTTTCTCCGGCCAGTTCTTTGGCCCGCAGATAAACAGAACGGCCCAGAATTTTCATCTGGCGGCCCATGTCGTTGATATAATATTCCTTTTCGACTTTGAAATTGGCGAAAGAAAGGATCCGGGAAAGGGTGTCTCCCACCGCGGCCCCCCGGCCATGACCGATGTGTAACGGGCCGGTGGGGTTAGCGGAAACGAATTCCACCTGGATGCGTCTTCCCTGACCTACGTCAACCCGGCCGTAATTAGGCCCTTCTTTCTCTATAACGGTAGGCACCTGTTGCCAGTACCTGGGGGCGATAAAAAAGTTGATAAAACCCGGGCCAGCCACTTCCACTTTGGCGAAGAGATCCTGGCGTTTGCGCAAGTTTTCAGCAAACCAGGCCGCCAATTCCCGGGGGTTTTTCCGGGCCTGTCCAGCCAGGCTCAGGGCGATATTGGTGGCGTAATCCCCGTAGTCTTTGTGTTTGGGAGGCTCTACCTGAAAACGAGGTTTTACGGTTGGCGGAAGGAGTCCTTCCGCTTGGGCCTTGACTACCAGGGCCGCCAGTTCTTCTTGGATGATGCGGGCGATCATGTCTTCAAGGTGACGTCACGGGTAAAATCCGGGCAACGAAAAGGGCTGCCGGTATCGCGGGTAAAACGTTTCTGGCAGGTCTCACGCCAGGCACAAACGGCACACAGGGCCAGCTCTTCCGCCAGTTCGCCACCTTCCTGGAGATTTTTAGCCTCGGCCAATTTCAAACGGGCCGAAGCCAGGAGAAGGGCTGCTTCTTTCAACTTTTGCGCTAGTTTGGGTTGGGCCTCTTCTTCCAATTTTTCCGCCCAGCTTTCAAGCTCTTCGGCGTGTTCTTTTAAGTGTTCTTCCCAATGGGGAAGGATCTTGGCTAGCTTAGCCAGAATATCACTCATCTTTCCCCCTCTTCGGGCGAATGAGGACCCGGTGTTTTAAAAAATCTATTTCATAAATCTCGCCCGCAACTGTTTTGGGTTCGTCAAAAAAGGATTTGAGGAGAACTCCTTCGGGACGGATCTCTATCCCTACTACGTCCCGCATGATCTCCTCCTCCCGGTCTCCTTCAACTAGAAAGACCCTGGCCTGGCACATAGCAGACACCTCCTGTGCCAGTAGGAAAACGCGGGAGAGGGCGCTTGTCAACGGCTTATTTGGATGCGCTGCCGGCCGCCTGGTAAATGAGCTGTTCCTTTAAGATTTCGATAAAGTCCTCGTAAGGCCGTTTTACCTTCCAGCGCACGTGAAGTGCTCTCGTGGGGCACATGGAAACACAAGCCGGGATCCCCAGAGAGAGGGTGCGACAGAGATCGCACTTGGAGATCTTGTTGGTTTTCGGATTTAGCCAGGGAATGCCCCAGGGACAAGCGGTGAGGCAGGCCTTACATCCGATACAGAGCCTTTCTTCTACGATTACCATCCCCCCGTCTCGGCGGATGGCCCCGGTGGGGCAGGCCTTCATACAATAAGGCTCGAGACACTGAAAACAGGTCAGGTGGACCAGCCTTTCAATCTGCTCTTTGGGGATCTTCTTTTTGGGATGGGTCTTTACGATGGAGCCGTCTTTCAAGATAGCGTAGACCGCACAGTTGGCCGAACCGGCAGGGAAATGGTGCACATCGCGACAGGCCCGCTCGCAAACCCCGCAAGCTTTACATTTTTCAGGGTAAAATTCTATGATTACTTCGCTGTCAGGAGGTGTGGGAGGGTAGCGCATAGACCTCTCCTTCAATCTTTTTTAATTTTCTCTTCGGTTGTGTTTCACTTCTAGCTCAAATTGGCCGGTTATGCAAACATATTTGGGGAGTTTTTTCCCTTGTCTGGGTAAAAATTTCCCGGCCAGTAAGGGGGAAGAGGGGCTTCAAAGACCAAAATTTCCTTTTTGGTGGGGTGGCTGAGTCTTATCCGCCAAGCGTGCAAAAGGATGGCACGCCCGGCGGCTATTTTGCGTGGGCTACCGTATTTCAGGTCCCCCACGATGGGAAAACCATGATCCGCTAACTGGGCCCTTATTTGGTGTTTACGCCCGGAGCCAGGTTCTACCAAAAGCAGGCTTTCTTTCCGGCCCTTTTTTAGTAAACGCCAGGAAAGGAGAGCCTTCTTGCCTTCCGGGCTCAGGTAGGCCTTTCTACGTACAGGATCCCAGGCCAGATAATCT
Source organism: Thermodesulfobacteriaceae bacterium (assembly GCA_015494065.1). Taxonomy (GTDB): domain Bacteria; phylum Desulfobacterota; class Thermodesulfobacteria; order Thermodesulfobacteriales; family Thermodesulfatatoraceae; genus Thermodesulfatator. Next base: position 95,939 of record WGCA01000038.1, read on the forward strand.
TCCAGGGTTCTTTCCGGGGGAGGGCCCCCTTCTACTACCGCCAGATAGTATTTTTGAATCTGTCCTTCCCGGAAGGCCTGGCATAGACGACGGGCCGCCTTAGAAGTCTTGGCAAAAATGATGACCCCGGAGGTGACACGGTCCAGCCGGTGGACCAGGCCCAAATAGACCCGCCCGGGTTTATGATATTTCTCTTTGAGATAGGCCTTAGCTGCTTTTAGCAGCGTAGGGTCACCGGTGTGATCCGCTTGAACCAGGAGGCCTCCGGGTTTGTTAAGTACCAGAAGGTGGTTGTCTTCGTAAAGGAGGAGTTTTTCAACGTTCAAGGCCGATGGTCTTTTCAAACCAGGCTCCCCGAAAACGTGCCCCTTCCACTTTGGCTCCGGTAAAATCTGTGCCCCGGAGATAGGCCTCGATAAGATCCGCCTCCGTAAGATCCGCTCCCGCCAGGGTGGCGCCGGTAAGGTCAACCTGGATCATGTTGGTCTTTTTCAAATTGGCCTCTTTAAAATTGGCAAGCTGGAAACTGCTTCCCCTCAAGATGGCTTCTTCTAAGTTCGCCCTTTCAAAATTGACCAGCTGCCCGTCCACGGCCTCGATGCGGGCCTTTTTGAGGTTGGCTCCGGAAAAATTGGCGAGACTAAGGTCCCCGGCCGCAAGATTGGCTTCCTCCAGGTTGGCTTCGGTGAGATCTGCCCCTTTAAAAGAAGTGTTTCCCAGATCGGCCTGGTAGAAATTGGCCCGACAAAGCCTGGCTCCCAAAAAATTTACCACCGCCACGTTGGCCCCGGCAAAATTGGCTCCTGAAAGATCCGCCCCCAGGAAATTTACTCCGTAAAGGTTGGCGCCGGCCAGATTGGAACCCCTGAGGTTGAGGAGACTCAGGTTTTGGTTTTTCAGGTCGTAGCCGGAAAGATCGACCTCCTCAAGGTCTTCCATGTTTCTGATGCGCTTTAAAACTTCTTCATAGGCGAGGCGTTTCATATTAGAATCTCCCTAAATTTTTGGTTTAAAAATAAGGCTAGCGGAAGGAGCAGACAATGGAACTGTATCTTATTTTGGCCGCTATTTTGGGCATCTTCGTGGCTATTTTTGCCATCCAAAACGCCGCTCCGGTGACGGTAAAGTTCCTTTTGTGGCAATTCGAGAGTTCGCTGGCGGTGCTCATCATCATCGCTATGCTGGCGGGTATGCTCTTGGTCTTCCTGCTGTCTATTCCCGGCCGGATCAAGAGGCGCAAAGAAATTTATGATAAACAGAAAAAGATAAAGGAGCTTGAGAAGATGCTGGCCGAGTGTGAAGAGAAGCAAAAACAGACCGCAGGAGAAGAAGCATGATAGGGATAATGCCCGTAAAACTGGATTACGCCCTGGAGGAAAAAAAGGCCCTGGCAAAGGCCCTGTATCAGGTTTTGGAGGAAGAGGCTCGGAAATTTCCCTTTGTCTGCAAACCGGGTTGTGCGGTTTGCTGTACGGTAAACATCGTGGCTACCGGAGCGGAAGCCCGTTATTTTTTGGACACCCTTACTCCGGCCCAAAAAGAAAGTCTTTACCAGAAACTAAAGCCCCTTGAAGGGGCCAGACGCATTCGGCCCAAAGTGACCCCGAATGAGATGGCTGCCCTTTATATGGCGGGGAAAGAACCCCCTCCAGACGAGGGCTTCGTTTACGAACCCTGTATTTTTTTGGACGAAAATAAAAACTGTCTCATATACCAATACCGACCGTTTATTTGCCGCACGGTTTATTCCCTTAAGACCTGTACCGTGGACAGTGAGGCCCTTATGCCGCCTGAATTTTTGAGCCTTTCCACGGTCTTTATCCAGCTCCTTGAGGAAATTGATTTTGCCGGCCTTTATGGCAGCTTTTACGACCTGCTTTTATTCTTCTTGGAAAGGGAACGGGCGGGAGAGACGGAAGATTTTTCGATCCCTGAAGAACTCCTGGCTAACCGGGAAGTGCCTGATTTCGCCATTCCTCCGGAACACGAAAAATACGTACGTTCGGTTTTGAGTCGTCTTTATCGCCAGAAGATTGACCACAAGACTTTCAAAGATCTCCTTGACGAAGTCAAAGAAGGGGCCCAGGTCAAAGAAGCGCTAACCTTTTTAGGAGACGCCCTTGGCTGATCCGCTAAGGCTCATCCTCGTCCGTCATGGGGAAACGGCCGGTCCCAAAGGGGTACTCTACAGCCAGCAGGATGTCCCCCTTTCTCCGAGGGGACTTTGGCAGAGCAAAAAATTGGTCTCCGCCCTGGAAGAGGTTCCACTGGCGGCGGTTTTTGCCAGTGATCTTACCCGGGCGGCTACGCCAGCACGCTGGTTGGCGGAACGTAAAGGAATTCCCCTTTTTTTGCGTCCTGAATTGCGCGAAATAAATTTTGGAGCTTGGACAGGTAAGACCTTTACTGAACTACTTAAATTGCCGGACTTCAGGCAGCGTCTGGCAGAGCCGGCCGCCATAGCCCCTCCAGGAGGGGAGACCCTTTTTGAACTTCAGCAAAGAGCCCTTAAGGCGATCGAAGAGATAAGGGCCTGCTTTCCGGAAAAGATCGTGGCGGTCTTTACCCACGGAGGCCTCATTCGGGCCTTTCTCCTTTACGTCCTGGGGGCCAGCCTCAACAATTTTTTCAAGCTCCAGCAGGACTACGCCGCGGTAAACCTGGTTGATTTTTATCCCGAAGGGCCGGTGGTACGCCTGGTAAACGGCCCTTTTGAGCTTAATTTTAATATGCTGCTAGCAAGGGACGCCTTTCCTTAGCCGTGGCGACCAAGACCTCTGAGACCAAAAAGAAGGGCAAATTGATAAAATTTTACGACCAGCTGGAAAGGGGGCTTTACGGGCTCCTTATCCTTTCCCTGGTCTGGGCCACCCTTTTTATTTTTTACGAAATTTTTACTTCCTGGCCTTACTACCTGAAAACAGAAGGGGGGCTGATTGATTTCGTCTTCTTCGTACTTGACCGTTCCCTTTTGGCCCTGATGCTCCTTGAGATCCTTCATACCATCAAGATTTCTTTGGAGGGCCCCATCAGAATAGCTATAGAACCCTTTTTGATGATTGGCATTATCGCTTCGGTCAGACGTATCCTGGTCATCTCAGTGGAGATTGCTCATCCTCCCGAGGGCTGTGAAGTCTCAGAACAGCTTTTCAGACAATACATGTACGAAACCGCCCTTCTGATCATCCTTATTCTTTCCTTTGTGGCCGGGATCATCATCCTGCGCCGCTGCCTTTCGCGGGGTAAAACATCCTCTTAGCCTTATATCAACCAAATGAGAGATAGGTTTAATCGAACAACTTATTGCCATTACAAAATCCCTTTACGCTTTAAAACGCGTAGAGGGTCATGGCAATCTCAGGGTTGTTCGGCCTTTGCTGAAGCCTCGCGGCGGGGATTACTTCCCCTGTCGTGATGATAAACCTCGACAGGGGTCGCAATGACCCAGGGCTGACGCAGGCACGCAACGACAAACAGCGATGTCGACTATTCGATAACCATTATTTATTAATCCTTGATACATCAAAATCAACGAAAAATGCTCCGTTTACTTTGAGAACGGGAGTAACGCTTGCATCATGTATTAAAAAATGCTTTTCATAGATATTATTGTGTAATATGTAATGTAAGCAAAGGAGGACAAGGTGAATTTTGGTGGGTTTGGGATGGATCCTTTTTCTCTGTTTCAGCAACAGGACGGTGATATATTTGGAAGTATTGCTGAAGGTGCTGTAAAGGGGATCCTCAAATTTTTGACTGAAAAAAAATCCAAGTCTGTCGGTTCTCTTACCCCTCACGGAATGCAGGTATTACAACAAATTCAATATGAGACCCAAACGCACGGACCCATCATGCCCGAAATGGTGGTTCAGAGGGCTATGTCGCTTGGTCTCCCACAAGAAGAAGCCACTGTAGTGGCCTTTCACTACGCCCTTGGCTTATTAAAGGTATTTGTCATAAGCAATGTGGTTCAACAGGCTGTCTTTCAGGAGATCATGACCGGTGTGCCGGCAGAGCACAATGTTGCCCAATTCGGGATGCTCAAAGGACTACAGCCCCAGGAAATTCAGGCAGCAACCCAAATGATTATGATAACGAAAGGGAGACGACCCCTTATCAAACAGACCGTGCACCAGATTCTTGCGTTGCTTCAGAATCAACCATTAAGCCCTATGCAGATATATCAATATGCCTTACAAGCGGGCCTGATGCCGATGGAGGCGTTATTTGTAGCTGAAATGGTAGATTTTTTGAAATAGTAGGTTTCAGAGATTTTCCGGGGGGTTTCCGCCAGGCCTTCTCCGATCCTCTGTTTTTTTACGGTAAATTTCGGGTTTATACCGAGGAATAAAAACCTCTCGAAGATAACCGTTGGCTTTTGTCCCTTTGAGAGCCAACCTTTCTACCAGACGGTCCTGAAAGGTCCTAAAAGAGCGTTCCGTTAAGCAATTTTCTATAGGCCTGACCTCCTCTTAGCCTTTCTTGACAGACAAATTTTTTGCCGGCTAAGTTTTAAGGGATTGCCAAAGAGGTATTTTTGGGCTTATGTTTGAAGCTTTTGAGCTCTCAGAACGCTACCGGAAAGTGCTGGCGATCGTGGTGGAGGACTATATCCGCCACGCGGAGCCGGTGGGTTCACGCACGGTCTCCAAGCGCCTGAAGCCCCCTCTTTCTCCCGCCACCATTCGCAATATCATGGCGGACCTTGAAGAACTCGGTTTTCTGACCCAGCCCCACGTTTCTGCCGGGCGTATTCCCACTGAAGAGGGGTTCCGCTACTACGTAGAAAATCTCCTTGAGGCCGAGCCCCTGCCTGAAAGTACCAAGGAACGCCTAGAAGAAGCCTTTGAAAGTGAAGAAATAGAAGACCTATCAGAACTTTTAAAGGTAGCTTCTCGTCTATTGGCTCAGGTAACGGGTTTTCCGGCGGTGGTTTCCGGCCCCAGGCTGGGTAACGAGAGGCTTTTGAAGATAGATTTCGTGCCCCTGGGGCGAGGGCTGGTGCTAGTGGTGGCGGTTACCGAGGCCGGTCTGGTGGTTAACCGGCTGCTGCGGGTCCCTTCCCACGTTTCTCCTAAAGCCCTGGAGCGCCTGGCCGAATATCTGAACTACCGGCTTCCCCGGCTAACCCTTGAGCAGGCACGGGAAGAGTTGCTCAAAGAAATAGAAGCCGAAAGAAAGTTTCTAGAAAATTTATTCGAGGAGCTTGAGGAAGAAAAACCCCCTTCGGAGCCCATCGTAGAAGGTCTCTCTAAGCTACTTGAACTTCCAGAGTTTAAGGACGTAGAAAAACTCAAAGAGATTTTGCGGGCCTTTGAAGAGAAGAACATCTTTCTCAAGATTATCGAGCGCTGTTTAGGGGGCCAGGGGGTCCAGATCCTTATCGGCGCCGAAACCGGGCTCGGTTCTCCACGTAATATAAGTGCGGTGGTGTCTCCGTATTTTCGTGCCAAAAGCCCTCTGGGCGGCCTGGCGGTCATCGGCCCCATCCGGATGGACTATTCCAAGGTGGTGCCCGTGGTTGACTACACGGCCCAACTCCTTTCCCACCTGCTGGACAAGTTAACCCCTCGTACTTAACTTTTTCTCGCGGAAAAAGGCGATAGAGGTGGAGCCTATGAGTAAGGTTTATCACCTCTATCGAGGTGGTGTACCTGCTAAAAAACCCGAGGAGGGAAAGGATTCTATGGAGGTAAAAGAAGAGGTCAAAAAGGAAGAGACGCAGGAACAATATCCTGAAAGCCGGGAAGAACTCATTGAACTCCTTAAGAAGAAAGAGGCAGAAGCCAAAGAATATAAAGAATTAATGCTTCGTTACGCCGCTGAAGTCGAAAACCTAAAAAAGAGCTTTAAACGTGAAAAGGAAGAGTATTTCAAATACGCCTTAGAGACTTTTATGAAAGAGTTGCTGCCCTTTGTCGATAACCTGGAAAGGGCGCTTGAGGCGGCTCGTCAGAGCAATGACGTAAAGGCCATCGTGGAAGGGATTGAGTTGACCCTCAAGGGTTTGTTACAGACCCTTGAAAAGTTCGGTCTCAAGCAATTTGAGGTAGCCATCGGGGAGGCTTTTAGCCCCGAATTTCATGAGGCTCTGGCCGTGGAAGAGAGCGAGAAACACCCTGAAGGTACGGTGGTACGTACCTTTCAGAAGGGTTACACCCTGCACGAGCGGGTGATAAGGCCCGCTTTAGTAGCGGTGGCCAAGAAACCAGCTGAGAAAAAAACGCCGGAAGAAGCCGGTGAAATAAAAGAAAATTCTTAAAAGGAGGGCGATAGGAATGAGTGAGAAAACAACCAAACCTTTAGGCATAGATCTGGGGACCACCAACTCCTGTATGGCGGTCTTTGAAGGCGGGGAGCCTAAAGTTATTCCTAACCAAGAGGGGGCTCGTACTACACCTTCGGTAGTGGCCTTCTTGGAAGACGGGCAGATCCTGGTGGGGCAGCTGGCCAAACGGCAGGCCATAACCAACGCGGAAAACACCATTTTCGGTATCAAGCGGCTCATGGGGCGGAAATTTAAGGATCCGGTGGTCCAAGAATGGGCCAAACGGGTGCCTTATAAGATCGTTGAAGCCCCGAACGGTGACGCCCACGTTGAGGTTAGGGGCAAGCGTTATAGCCCGCCTGAAATTTCGGCCATGATTTTGCGCAAGATCAAGGAAGATGCCCAGGAGTATCTTGGCAGCGAAGTCAAAGAGGCGGTGATCACGGTACCGGCCTACTTTGATGATTCTCAGCGTCAGGCCACCAAAGACGCTGGAAGAATCGCCGGGCTGAACGTGTTGCGTATCATAAACGAGCCTACCGCCGCCTGTCTGGCCTATGGCCTGGACAAGAAGAAAGAGGGTACGGTAGCGGTGTTTGACCTGGGTGGTGGCACCTTTGACATTTCCATTCTGGAAATCGGGGAAGGGGTCTTCGAAGTTAAGTCCACTTCGGGTGATACCTTCCTAGGCGGGGAAGACTTTGACATGCGCATCGTGGACTACGTGGCGGAAGAATTTAAAAAGGAACACGGCATCGACCTGCGCCAGGACCGGATGGCCCTCCAACGCCTGAAAGAAGCGGCGGAAAAGGCCAAGATCGAACTTTCAACCGTACAGGAGACCGAAATTAACCTTCCTTTTATCACCGCTGACGCCAGTGGCCCCAAACACCTGATAATGAAGCTTACCCGGGCCAAGCTGGAAAGCCTGGTGGCGGATCTCCTTGACCGGCTGGAAGAGCCCTGCCGTATAGCCATGAAAGACGCCGGGATCACCCCTCAAGACATCGACGAAGTGTTACTGGTGGGCGGGATGACCCGGATGCCTGCGGTGCAGCGGAAAGTCAAGGAGATCTTTGGTAAGGAGCCCGTAAAAGGGGTGAACCCGGACGAAGTGGTAGCGATGGGTGCAGCCATCCAGGCCGGTGTGCTCAAAGGTGAAGTAAAGGACGTATTGCTGCTCGACGTGACCCCGCTCTCCCTTGGGATCGAGACGCTGGGTGGGGTCTTTACCGTAATCATCCCGCGGGGGACCACCATTCCTACCCGCAAGAGCCAGATCTTCACTACCGCGGCGGATAACCAGACTTCGGTCACCATTCACGTGCTGCAGGGCGAGCGGCCCATGGCCAAAGACAATAAGAGTATCGCTCGTTTTGAACTGGTAGGGATTCCTCCTGCGCCGCGGGGTGTGCCGCAGATTGAAGTTACTTTCGACATAGATGCGGACGGCATCCTGCACGTAACGGCCAAAGACCTGGCCACGGGTAAAGAGCAATCCGTAGTGGTCAAACCCTCTTCCGGTTTGACGGAAGAAGAAATACAGCGCATGATCAAGGAGGCCGAGGCCCACGCCGAAGAAGACCGGCGGCGCAAAGAATTGATTGAAGCGCGCAACCAGGCTGACAGTCTCATCTACTCTGTGGAGAAATCTCTCAGTGAACTGGGTGACAAAGTTCCTGAGGATCTGCGCAACGAAATCCAGGCCAAGATTGAGGCCCTGAAGAAGGCCATGGAAGGCGAAGACGTGCAGGCCATCCGCAAGGCCACCGAAGAACTTACCCAGGCCTCTTACCGGATTGCCGAGATGGCCTATAAACAGGCCCAGGCCGGGCAGGCTGGGGCTGCAGGTACCGCCGGCGGTGGGGCCAGCAGTGCCGGAGGCGAAGAAAAGAAAGGCGGTGACGATGTGATCGACGCCGATTTCGAAGAGATGAAGTAGTTTTTTTCCTGACCAAAAGGCGGGGCGTTAGCCCCGCCTTTTTATTTGTTAAAATGCGTATCACTGCCGGTAAGTTCCGCGGCCTTCCCCTCAAAGCCCCTAAGACTCAGCAGATCCGCCCCATGATGGATAAAGTGCGCAAAAGCCTATTTGATTCCCTGGGGGACAAAGTGGTCGGAGCCAGGGTGCTTGATCTCTTTTGCGGAACCGGTGCCCTGGGGTTAGAAGCCCTCTCCCGCGGGGCCACGGAGGTGGTCTTTGTGGACCGGAGTCCTGAGGCCCTGGCGCTGGTGAGGGAAAACTTAAAAAAAGCCCGGGTTACCGAAGGAGTTAAGCTTCTTAAGCGCCGTTTGCCGGGAGGTCTAGAAGGGCTTGCTGGGCCTTTTGATCTGATCTTTATCACTCCCCCTTATGGAAAGGGCCTGGCGGAAGAGACCCTTCTTCCCGCCGCCGCTCTCCTGGCGCCTGAAGGCCTGGTGGTAGTAGAAATCGGGCCGGGGGAGACCCTTCCTTCCGGAACTTCCTCCTTGACCAGAGTTAAGAAAAAGCGCTACGGTCAGACGGAACTCCATTTTTACCGGAGGAAATGATGGCTGAAGAGACCGTAGCGGTTTACCCGGGTACTTTTGACCCTATCACTAACGGGCACATAGATTTGATCAAAAGGGCCTTGCGCATCTTTGACCGTTTAATCGTCGCTATCGGGGAAAATCCGGCCAAAAAACCCCTTTTTACCCTGGAAGAACGGCTCTCCATGGTAAAAGAGGCCATCTCTACTTTTCCCTGTAGAGACCGGATTGAAGTGGAAAGTTTTTCCGGGTTGCTGGTGGATTTTGCGGCAAACAAAGGGGCGCGCGTGATAGTGCGAGGGCTGCGGGCGGTTTCGGATTTTGAGTATGAATTCCAGCTGGCCCTTATGAACCGGCGTCTGAACCGCCAAATTGATACCATCTTTTTGATGCCCGGTTTTAAATGGTTTTACATAAGTTCGACTATTGTAAAGGAAGCGGCCAAATTCGGGGGCGACGTTTCCGGGCTGGTACCACCGAACGTGGAGGAAAAGTTGCGTGAAAAGTTTAGGCCTTAGCCTTATCCTGGTCTTATTTTTGGGTGTGCTGGCCGTAGGGGCGGGGAACCTATATTGGAAATACAAGGTTTACTGGCTGGGGATCCCTGCCGGCAAAATAAAGATCTACGTAGAAAAAGAAGGTAATTTTTTGAAGCTCCGTGCGGTCTCCAAGACCACGGGGATGGTACGTCTTTTTTTTCCTTTTAAATCTAAATGGACCACCTGGGTGGATGAGCGGGGCTATCCCGTGAAGAGCCGGATCTGGCGTAAAAGTAGGGGCAAAGAGGTCTTGAAAGAATACTTTTTTGACCAAGAAAAAGGTTTGGTTACCCGCCGTAAAAAGGGACGGACGAGCACTTACAGACTCACACATTACCCTGTTTACGACGAGTTATCGGCCTTCTGGGCCACCACCAAGCTCGTCTTTGAAAAGCCGGGTGAAGAGAAGGTCATGTGGGTATTTGCCCATAAAAAAGCCAACCCGGCCTTTGTGCGTTATTTAAAAGACGAAGAGGTTGAGACCCCCTGCGGGCCCTTAAAGGTGCAAAAGCTTGAGGTAAGATTCGGTTTTGAAAGCGAACTTATAAAGCGCTCCAAAAAGGCGTATCTCTGGAAGTGGAAGGAATTTATAGTTAAAAGCCAGGGAGAGCTGGCCATCGGACATGTAACGGGCAAACTCGTCAATCTGGATTGTAAGGAGGTTAAAGGACCATGAGGTTTCCCCGCACGGCTTTGGCGGAATACGCCCAGCGGGCCGCGGCTGAAAAATTACTGACCGGGCCGGAGGGTAATCTTTCCCTAAGGCTGAAAGAAAAAATCTATATTACCCCCAGCAACGTCTTTAAAGAAAAACTGCGACCGGAAGATATCACCGTTTTGGATCTGTCCGGGAAGGTAATAGAGGGGCGGGCCCCTTCCAGTGAAGCAGCGCTCCATTTGAGGGTTTATGAAAACCGGCCGGAGGTGGGGGCGATTATCCACGCCCATCCTCCCTATACCCTGGCCCTTTCTTTGGCCGGGGAAGACTTTTCTCAGGCCTTCCTGGCGGAGACGATCCTTTACCTGGGAGAAATCGGGCTCGTACCTTTCTTGCCGCCGGGAAGCAAAGAGCTGGCAGAGGCGGTAGCCCAGGCGGCCAATGATAAGGAAGTGCTCGTCCTGGAACGGCACGGGGCGGTGGCGCTGGGGCGGGATCTGGCTCAGGCCTTTACCCGCCTTTTGATCCTGGAAAAGACGGCCCAGATCCTTTACCTGGCGAGAACCCTAAAGAAAGACCTCCCGCCCCTTACTGAAGAAGAGGTCAAAGCCCTTTTATCAGCCACCGCTTGATCTCTTCGGTTAGCCAGAAAAGGAGACGGGCTTCTTCCTCCAAGGCCTCTTGGAGAGAAGAGACCTTTTCAGGGCCAAGGGCGGCGGCCAGTTCAGGACAAATAAAATTGCGGCAAATAAGAGGGCGGACCTTTAGCACGCAACCCGCTGGCCCTAAAAAAAAGCAGGCCTTTGGTAAGAGGCGTTTTCTGGGAAAATCGACGCCAGCCAGCAGGTTTGCTACCAGCAGGGCGTCGTCGCAGTGCAGTTCCATGTCCGCCCCGCAACAGGAGCGACCTTCCCGCCCACAACGGGCGCAAAACGAGGCTGCCCCCGTCTCAATGGTCACCTCTTGGGCCTTGGCGAAGGCCTTTCCGTGAGCGCAAAGGAGTTCGGTGATTTTGGGCTCTTTTAGAAGATTGTGACGATATTTTTCGAAAAAGCGGCGGGCCAAAGACAGTTTTCGGGCCAGGATCTCTTCCGCGGTCACTTTAACAAGGTGGGCCTTTGTCCGGTAGAATTTCAAAAAACACCATGCCAGTAAGGATCTTAGGGTGAAAATAGGTGGATTTATGGGGCATAACCCGGCCGGCCCGGGCGATTGCCTCAAGCGATAAGACCGGGGTAGGAGGGAGGAGGAAGCCAAAATGCGACCCGCAAGCCTTTTCCTTTATCTGGTTTACCCAGGGAGTATAGACCGCCTTTCCTTCTTTTTTAAGGATAGCTTCGGAAACCCCTAAAGCCTCCTCCAAAACCCTGGTAAAGAGGGCCACCGGGAGTTTAAAAATTTCCGGGTCCTCCTTTTGCCACCTGATCCGTAGCGGGTCTTTCAAAGTAAAGCGAAAGACTTTGTTTTCATGCAACAGCAGGAACTCGTGCGGCTCAAGCTCTTTGGTCATCTGGTCTAGATTTTCAGTTTCTGGGACTGGAATCTCTTCTACGCTACCAAAGGGCGAAAGCCGAGCCAGGAGTTCTTCTTTTTTAAAAGGCAGCTGGAGCAGACGGTGCGTGGGCAGGACGAGAAGCCCGGGTTCCTCAAAAGGACAGAGATACATCATCATGTAATGGAAACAGCGGGGCGGGGTTTTGCCGTAGCGTTCTTCCATTTCCTTCATGAAGCGCAGGGCGGTGGTATACCGGTGGTGGCCATCGGCGATATAAAGAGGGTTTTTCCGCAGCGCGTTTTCGATTTGGGAGATGGCGGGAGGGGAAGTAATTCTTAGAAGTTCGTGTTCAAAGCCGTCCTGGTCTTCTACCTGATAGAGCCTTTCTCCCGTTTCTTCCAGCGTTTTTAAGGTTTCAAGCCCGGGGTCGTGGTACAGACAGAAGATCTGACTGAATTGGGCCCGGGTGATACGCAAAAGGTTAAGCCGGTCTGCGGTAACCTGATCGAAGGTCTTTTCGTGGGGGAGAATTATCTTTTTCTCCCAAGGCTCAAGCCGCACCAGGGCGATAAGGCCCCGACGGGTGAGCCTTCGCCCTTTCCAGAAGAACCTGAGGCGGTAAAGGTAAAGGGAGGGGGCTTCTTCCTTGATCAATACGCCTTCGTGGCGCCAGGTGTCCCAAAATTTTTTGGCCCTGGTGTACTGGTTTTCCTGAGCGTGGTCGGTAGCGTAACGGGGCCCCAATTCCAGGTGAAAGACGTTGTAAGGGCTCTTTTGTAAATAAAAGGCTTGTTCTTCAGGGGTGACGACGTCGTAAGGCGGTGCCACAACGTCTGCTAACCGGACCTTTTCAGGGTTATAACGCCAGCCACAAAATGGTTTGATCTCAGCCATCGCCGCTGCTTAGCTACTATAGCTTTTTGAGGGCGTCAACTTTTCCTTGCCTTATAATGCGGCTAGACTTAATTTAAAAGCAACCTTACGAGGTAAGTCAGCGCTACTGTGGGAGGATGGGATGGATTTACAGCAAGGGCTTTACGTAGCAGGTATTGCGGCAGGGATTTCCTTTGTGGTGCTGGTCATCTATCTCCTCGGGTTGGTGGGTAAATTGAAAAATACTTTAAACGAGGTGGACCAGAGTCTCTCACAAGCCCGGACCATCCTTAATGACCTTGACGTGGAGTTAAAACCCGTAATTTCCAGTACCCAGAAGACCCTTGACCAGGTAAATAGCCTGGGGAGCAGGGTGGAAAATTTAGTAGAAGAGGTTTCTGTCCTTCCTCCGGCGGCCAAGGAGCTTTTAGAGACCTTCCAAGAGATAGCCAGAGACCTCTCAGATGAGATTAAACAGACCCTTGATAGGGTAAACACTTTGTTGGAGGAAACTTCTGGTCGAATCCAAAAGGATGTGCCCACCGTTTTGGCGGAGGTTGAGCAGCTCTTAAAACAATTAAACGGTATGGTCGAAGATATTAAAGAAAAACTTGCCAAGACCCAGCAGATATTCGAAGCGGTGGAAGAGACAGGCCGGGCCACCAAAGTGGTGGCGGAAATAATTTCCAAGAACATAGCTCAGGCGGCTATTGAGGTGGCGGCGGTAGCAAAGGGGTTGGAAGTGGCGCTTAAGACTTTTAAAAAAAGATTACCTATAGGAGGTGAAGCCTAAATGGAGGAAAAAAGGTTTTCGTTTTCAACCGTGGCCATTTCTTTCGTCTTAGGAGGATTGGTGGGCGCCGGGGTAGCGCTCCTTTTGGCACCAAAAAGTGGCCGGGAGATCAGGGAGACGCTCAAAGATACCACCGAAGAGTTGCGGGAACGAGCGCGGATGGCGGCCGAAGAGGCACGTCTCAAATTAATAACTACCAAGGAAGAGTTGGAAGATAAGGCGGAGATGGTTAAATGCCGCCTTGAGGAAAAGACCGAAGAGCTCAAAGAGGAATTGAAAGAAAAGGCCGATGAGGTGATCTACAAAGGCAAGGATCTCATCGAAGAAAAGACCGCCACTTTGCGTGAGGCCATCGAGGCCGGCAAAGAGGCCATGGAGAAGGAAAAAGAGCGGCTATTGGCCAAGATACGTAAAGAAGAAGCAGAAGAAGCTTAGACGTTAGTAGCCGCCCAACCCAATTTGGCCCTCAGGATCTCGAAATAATCCCGCGTCGGTGAGCGTACCAGTTTGAGCGCTCCCGGCGCTTTTTTTATTTTGATCTTTTCTCCAAAAGCAAAAGTTCGGTTAACGTAGCCGTCCACCAATAGGTGCACTTCTTCGGCTGGATAGAGCAGTTCTACCGCAAGTTCTTGTTCCGGAGGAATGACGATGGGCCGGGCGCTCAACATAAAAGGGCAAATGGGGGTGAGGATCAAGGCCTGGCTTTGGGGATGGACGATAGGCCCACCAGCTGAAAGATTATAGGCGGTGGAACCCGTCGGGGTTGAAATGATTAGGCCGTCTCCGTGGTAAATGCTAAGGAGTTTTTGGGCGAAAGTCACCTTGATATGGATCATGTGTCCTAGGGGGCCTTTAATAAAGGCAGCCTCATTTAAGGCCAAAAAAGTTTCCTTGCGGTGCCTTACCTCAAGCAACATCCTTTCTTCAATCGGGGCCCGACCTTCGACCAGTCTGGCAAAGACTTCTTCGGCCTCCTCTTCGGTCACCTCCGTAAGGAACCCCAGTTTTCCCAGATTTACCCCTAAAAGAGGGACACCCAGTTGGTAAGCCAAGGGAGCAGAGCGCAAAAGGGTGCCGTCTCCCCCAAGGACCACGATGGCCAGAATTTTATCCCTGGCTATTTTTTGCTCCTCGGTGATGATCTCAAGGCCCTGCTGACCGAATTGCCTGTGCAGGGCTTCTTTCAAGCGCGGGGGAACGCGGGCGTTTTGTTTTACTATGAGAAGGATTTGGCCCATAATATTAAGGTGCCCGTTTTTTAAAATTTACTAGCGTAAAAGAAGGTAAAAATAAATAGGGCTTTAAGGTTTGTCCTTGCCCGGACAGGATTTTCCTGTTTGAGAGAAAGGAATTAAAACTTGAATTTTTTAGGCAATTTAATTAAGTTTCGCAACCACACTGGGATACCGGGAGGAAGAGGTGAACCCCCAAAAAGAAGAAAACAAAAAGGCCTCAACCAGGACGAAGAGGAAAAAAATCCAGTTTAGCAAGTTTTACCCCGATTTTTTTATCGAGCGCGACTGGGACAAGTGTATCAAGTGTAAAATCTGCATCCGGGAATGCACCTACGAAGCCCATGGTTGGGACTCGAAAAGAGAGACCTTAACCGAAGACCATGCCAAGTGTGTGGGATGTCATCGTTGTGAGGCCATGTGTCCCACCGGGGCCTTAACCATCCGCAAGAACCCTTCAGATTTTAGGGAACACGATACTTGGAAGCCTTGGTTCATAAAAAACGTTTATAAACAGGCCGATACCGGCGGAGTGCTGCTGGCGGCCACGGGGTGCGCGGTGCCTTTTCGTAATTACTGGGACCACCTGGTCCTTGACGCCTGCCAGGTCACCAACCCGCCCATCGACCCCCTGCGGGAGCCGATGGAACTGCGCACCTATCTCGGGCCGAAACCGGACAAGCTGGAAGTGGTTCTTGAAGACGACAAATTTCACCTCAAGACCAAACTTGGCCCCCTTATCAAACTGGAAGTACCCATCATGTTCGCCGCCATGTCTTATGGGGCCATAAGTCTTCACGTACACCAGGGTTTGGCCCGGGCGGCCAAGGAATTGGGCACCCTTTACAATACTGGGGAAGGAGGGTTGCACGCCTCCCTTTACCAGTACGGCTCAAACACCATCGTCCAATGTGCGTCTGGCCGTTTTGGGCTGCACGTAGACTATTTAAACGCCGGGGTAGCCATAGAAATCAAGATCGGCCAGGGGGCCAAGCCGGGCATCGGTGGACATCTGCCCGGGGAAAAGGTCACCGAAGAGATCTCCAAGACCCGCATGATCCCCGTGGGTTCAGACGCTATCTCCCCTGCCCCCCACCATGATATTTATTCTATCGAGGATCTGCGGGGCCTTATCTACGCCCTGAAAGAGGCTACTGAGTATAAGAAACTCGTCTTTGTAAAGATTGCGGCCGTACATAACGCCCCGGCGATTGCCTCCGGGATCGTGCGGGCCGGGGCTGACGTAGTGGTTCTTGACGGTTTGAGAGGGGGGACCGGGGCGGCGCCTACCATGTTCCGGGACTACGTGGGGATACCTATCGAGCTGGCCCTGGCCGCGGTGGATGAGCGTTTGCGTCAGGAAGGTATCAGAAACCAGGCCTCTTTGGTGGTTTCAGGGGGTATTCGCTGCAGTGCCGACGTGGTGAAGGCCATTGCCCTGGGGGCGGATGCGGTCTATATCGGGACCCCAGCCCTCATCGCGGTAGGATGCACCATGTGCGGGCGGTGTTTTACGGGGAAATGTCCCTGGGGGATCGCTACCAATAACCCGGAGCTTATCAAACGCCTAGATCCGGAAACCGCCTTTGAAAAGATCTATAACCTGGTACACGGCTGGGCCCATGAGATCCAAGAACTCCTCGGGGCCATGGGGCTCAACTCTATTGAAAGTTTACGGGGCAACCGGGACAAACTCCGGGCCGTGGGGCTCAACGAGGTTGAGCTCAAAATCCTGGGTGTAAAACACGCGGGAGAATAGAGATGGAGATATTTATCCCTAACAAAGAACAGTCAGGTTGTGGCCTTTCCGGGGTTATTAACCGCAAGGGCGAGTTAATAAAGGGGGAAGTGATAATTGAATCCATCTGTTGCCAGATGGAACGGGGCAACGGGCTGGGGGCCGGGTACGCCGCCTATGGTATCTATCCGGAATTTGCTGAATATTATTGCCTTCACGTAATGGCGGACCATAAACAGGCCCTGAAGGACGTGGAAGAGATACTGGCCCATAAGTGCTACCTGGTCCATCAGGAACGTATTCCCACC
>WGCA01000039.1 GCA_015494065.1 Thermodesulfobacteriaceae bacterium
ACAGATTGGACCGGTGAAATAAGAACTGGTCAATTTAAATATAATTGTGCCAACTGTCATAGTCCTGATCAGGTAAGATCTTTGGCCCGCTGGAGTTTTTATATTGATCTTGATGAGGATGGCCATTTAGATCTTATTAATGAAGATTTAGATGGTGATGGCAAATTGGATACGAAATATGAAGATGTTAATGGTAACGATGTCCTTGATGAGGGAGAAGATCTGGATAACGATGGACATCTAGATGTGCCAGAAGATATTGACGGTGATGGTCATTTAGATTCTCCCGAACCTATAGACTGGACTAGATTAGCATCCTTTTTAAATGATACGGAACAAATTCAAAGTAAAATGGGTAGTGATGCTTTAAAAGGTTATAGTCAGTCTAAAATTCCAAATATTATAGATATTTTAAAGGGAGTTAGTCCTGACAAAGATTGGTGGGAAATAGAGGAGGGTTGGTCTTCTTCTCAAACACTTACCTGTGATAATGCCTCTTCTAGAAATATAAAGTATGGTCCTTCAATGTCTGATTTTGAGGGAGAGGTAGATCCTCTGTCTTCGAGCCAGGTTTCTTTCATTCGAGGGGAGCGTGGTTGTGGCACACCGGATCCTGATTTTCGTCAAAGAAGTAACCCTTTAGGAGACATTATTTTTAGCCAACCACGCGTATGGAAAGATTTAATTTGGGTTACTGCGAATGATGGTATGTTACATGCCTTTAACGTCAATACGGGTGAGGAAGCATTTGCTTATATCCCTTCATCTGTATTGCAGCGATATATTGATGTTGGTTATTTTTCTATAGGTTACTGTCATGCTTTTCTTTTTGACAATACTCCTGTAATAAAAACTATAAATGACAAAGATATTTTAATCGTTGGGTTAGGAAAAGGCGGTCCAGAATATATAGCTTTAGATATTACTGACGCCCCCCATAGCGTTCATTATTTATGGTCTTTTTCAGACTCTGATTTGGGGCTTGCAACCAATCCTCCCAAAATCTTGAAATGTAGTAGTGATTATGCAGTAATCTTTACTTCCGGTCCTCCGGCCGATGGTGTGTGGGATGAAAAAAAGGCCTATATCTATGCCGTCGATCTTACTAGTGGAAGTGTAATTACTTCATATAGATTGAGCGAGGATACGGCTAACGTTCCATCTGTTCCGGGAGTTTCTGACATAGATGGTGATGGAGTCGTCGATTATCTCTACCTTGGTGATCTCAAAGGTAAAATGTGGCGTTTGAAGGGGTGTAATTTTTCAGATCCTTGCTCCCTGCTGGGTCTTGGTGATGACCATCCTATTACCACAGCTCCTTTGGTAACTTCTTCGCAGGGGAAAAACTGGATATTTTTCGGTACAGGAAAGTATTGGGATATTAATGACCTTTCTGATTCCAATTCTCAATTTTTGGTGGGATTTCTTGATGATCCTGCTACCTGTGATACTCCCGCTTTAGAAACCATAGAGCTGGATTTTTCTGAGACCGGAGAATATTTGTTATTTGATGATAGTAATAATTGTACCATCAAAGAAGGGTGGAAAATAGAACTTAGAGAAGGAGAACGGGTGATCACGTCACCAATAATAATAGGAGGAACTGTTTTCTTTTTAACCTTTGTACCTACCGGAGATCAGTGTTCGGGAGGTGGTGAGACTTGGATTTATGCCGTTGATTATAATAAAGGCTGTATTTCTAGTTCACATTTGGATGTAAATGACGATGGTAAGGTTAATTCTGAAGATCTTGTTGATGGTAAACCTGTTATTGGATTGAAGGTTGGTAAAGGAGTACCTACTTCTAAGCCCATTATCGTTGGTCCTAATTTAATGCGTATTACTACTACCGAAACAGTAAAAGACATAATTTTTAAAGCAGGAAAATTGTGGATTAAAAAAGGATCTTGGACGGACGTTGATGTGTCCATTCATTAAAAACCATCAAAGGAGATAGGCCTATGTTTAGACTCATTTTGTTTGTTTTATGGTCTATCCTGTTGGTATTGCCGGCTTGGGGTTTTGATTCTTTAATCCATAATGGAAAAAATGTTGTCCAAAATACTGGCAAAATAACCACGATAAAAAAACGGGGTCGTCTCCCGGTGTCTATTCTGGTTTCTTTTAAGAACGGAGAAACTAAAGAATACACCTGTGACAGTATCAGACTTTTTCGGTTGACCTTTAAGGGAGATTTGATTAAGAAGAAACCCCTTGATTGTGCGTCTTTAAAAGAGGGCATGTTAGTTCAAATAACTAAAATCAAAGATAAAATCTTTTTTTATGTAAGTGGAATTAATGAAACTTATTGAGCACTTTTAGTGAGAAAAGTTTTAAGGGCCTGGGCGGTGGGAGAAGCTGTTGCTATAAGTTGGGCCGGTGGGCCAGAAAAGAGGAGGGTTCCGCCGGCTTCTCCCCCTTCTGGGCCAAGATCAATAATCCAGTCCGCCTCTTTAATCACGTCCAGGTTGTGTTCGATGACAAGCACGGTATCTCCCCGGTCTACCAGAGCGTGGAAGAGTCTCAGGAGTTTGGCCACGTCGGCAAAGTGAAGTCCGGTAGTTGGCTCATCCAGAATGAACAAGGTACCTCCTTTTTTACCTTTAATAAATTCCGCGGCGAGCTTAATCCGCTGGGCTTCACCTCCTGAAAGAGTGGGGCTTGGCTGACCAAGGGTTAGATAGTCCAGCCCTATTTCGCAAAGTAGTCTGAGAGGTTCGGCGAGATTGGGAATAGCCTCAAAGAAGGCGGCTGCGTCTTCTATGGTCATATCCAGTATTTCAGCAATATTTTTGCCTTTGTAACGAACGATCAGGGTTTCTTCGTTGTAACGACGCCCCCCGCAGACCTCGCAGGTTATGTACACTTCAGGCAGAAATTTCATTTCCACTCGTAACCGGCCCTGGCCTTTACAGTGGGGACACTGGCCTTCCGGTAAATTGAAGGAAAAACGGCTGGCCGTAAAACCTCGAGCCTTGGCCTCGGGGAGTTCGGCAAAGAGCTTTCTTAGGTCTTTCATAAGCCCTACGTAGGTGGCCGGAGTAGAACGAGGAGTACGGCCAATAGGACTGTGGTCTACCACCACTACCCGGCGCAGGGCTTCGTGTCCCGAAATCTCCTGGGCGTGTACGATTTCTTTTCCTTTTTCCAGGCGCTTCAGGTTTTCGTACAACACGTCCATCACTAGCGAAGACTTTCCCGCCCCTGATACCCCGGTCACCACGGTGATCACTCCTAACGGAAAGTGGACTTCTATGTTTTTCAGGTTGCGGGCCTTAGCCCCCTTGACCTTTAAAAACCCGGAGGGGTTTCTTCCTCTACTCGTGATTTGGTAACGGTTCGGGTCTTTTAAGGCCCTGGCGGTGACGGATTTGTCTACTTTTAAGAGCTTGTCAAAAGTCCCCTGAAAGACGATTTCTCCGCCACGTTTTCCGCCACCCGGGCCCAGGTCAATGATCCAGTCTGCGGCCCGCATGGTCTCTTCATCGTGTTCCACCACGATCACACTATTGCCCTTGTCTTTGAGTTTTTTAAGGGCTTCAAGCAGGAGCTGGTTGTCACGGGGATGTAACCCGATGGTCGGTTCGTCCAGGATGTAGCACACCCCCGTTAGGGTGGAGCCCAGTTGAGCCGCCAGCCTTACCCTTTGGGCCTCACCACCGGAAAGGGTATCGCCGCTGCGGGAAAGTGAGAGATATCCCAGCCCCACTTCTTTCAAAAAGACCAGTTTTTCCGTTATTTCCTTCAGCAAGGGAGGCGCAATTAAGGCGGCTTTGCCCCTGAATTCAAGGCCTTTCAAAAACTCGAGGGCCCTTTCCACGGGCAGCGCACTTAACTGGGCGATATTTAGTCCGTCGATCTTGTAAGCCAAAGCTTCTTTTCTGAGGCGGCTACCTCCACAGTCAGGGCAAGGGGTATGGTCCACCCTGCCCAACCCTTCACAGCGGGGGCAGGCCCCGGCTTTGGTATTAAAAGAAAACAGTAAAGGGTCGGGGCTCGGAAGAGAAAGCCCGCAGGTGGGGCAGAAAGCCCTGGTGCTAACGGGAAACTCCTGCCCCTCGACCAGGAGTACGGCCTCTTCTTTTCCTTCAGCCAAGGTCTCCCGCAGGAGTTCTTTTATGCGGGGTAAGGTCTTCCGGGTCACCGTCTCTTCTCCGACGGCTATTTCAATGGTGTGCTCTTTATACCTTGAAAGTTCGGGCACAGGGGGAAGGGTGACCAACCGGCCATCGATACGCACCTGTTTGCGGCCTGCCTTTAAAGCCCCTTCAAACAGGGGGCGGTAGTATCCCTTGCGCCTTTTGACCTTGGGAGCCAGGAACAGGACCCTTTGTCCAGAAAATTTTTCTCGCAAGAGCTCAAGGAGGGTCTCTTCATCGGTGCGGCTAAGGGGTCGGTCACACTCCGGGCAGTGGGGAGTCCCTACCTTGGCGTAGAGCAGGCGCAAAAAGTGGTAGATCTCCGTTAAGGTACCCACGGTAGACCGGGGCCCGGCTTGGCTAAGCCGCTGTTCGATGGCTACCGTAGGAGGAAGCCCGCTAATCAAGTCAACGTCTGGTTGTTCGTAAAGCTTTAAAAACTGACGAATGTACGTGGGCAGGCTTTCGATGTAACGTCTCTGGCCTTCGGCAAAAATTATATCAAAGGCCAGGGTGGATTTGCCTGAGCCCGATACCCCGGTGATAACAACGAAAGTATGACGGGGAACAACCACGGAAAGGTCTTTCAGGTTGTGATGTCTGGCCCCGTATATTTCAATAGCCTCTTTCATATAAGTTTTCCGGCAAGGTATTTTTTTAACCACTCCGCGGTCGGGGTGTTGATTTCCAAAAGGCCATAAGGCGGCCCTTGATAGAGTAGCTCTCCCCCGGCTTCCCCCCCTTCCGGACCGAGATCCACCACCCACCCGGCCCTTCTTACCAGCTCCAGGTGATGTTCCACCACGATCACGGTATTACCAGCCTCAATCAGGCTCTTAAGGGCAAGGATGAGTTTTTCGATATCAGCCAGGTGTAAGCCCACCGTAGGCTCATCCAGGAGAAAGAGATGGCCTGATCCCTTCTCCAGAAAGAGATATTTGGCTATTTTTAAACGCTGGGCTTCACCCCCGGAGAGCTGGGCTAGGGGTTGGCCTAGACGCAGATACCCTAACCCCACGGCCTGTGCGGCTTGAAGCCTCCTTTTGATTTCCTGGTGGCCTGCGAAAAAAGAGGCGGCTTCGTCAAGGGTTAAATCCAGTACCTCGGCGATATTTTTGCCCTTATGGCGGATATCAAGCACCTCTTTTCTAAACCTTTGGCCCTGGCAGACGGGACAGGGTAGATACAGATCGGAAAGGAATTGCATTTCCACCACTTCTACCCCGAGCCCCCCGCAGTGGGGACATTGGCCTGAAGGGGAGTTGAAGGAAAAAGCGGCGGCGGAGAGCCCCCTTTCTTGGGCCAAAGGTTTGGCCGCAAAGATTTTGCGTATTAGGTCGTAAACCTTGAGGTAAGTGGCGGGGTTGGCCCGGGGAGACTTGGCCAAGGGGCTTTGGTCGATCAAGACCACTTGGTTTATCTTTTCAGCGCCTTCAAATCCGCCAAAACGCCCCGGTGGTTCCGTAACTTCTCCCTTTTGGCGCTTGAGCCCCCGATAAATGATAAGTTCTAGGAGGGTGGATTTTCCCGAACCCGAGACCCCGGTGATGACACTGAGGGTCCTCAAGGGAAAGGAGACAGTAATCTCTTTGAGATTGTTTTCTTCAGCGGAAAGGACGGTCAGAAAATCGCCTGAGGGTTCGCCCAGGGGTTCGATCTTTTGTTTTTGTTTTAAGCGGCGTAAGGCCTGGGCGGTAGGGGTATCGGTAGCAAGTAACTGCTCTGGAGGGCCACAAAAGAGCAAAGCCCCTCCTTTTCCTCCGGCCCCCGGGCCCAAATCAATAACGTTTTCGGCCGCGAGAATTATTTCGGGGTCGTGTTCTACCACTACGACCGTATTTTGTTTCTGGGCCAGTTCTCGCAGCAAAGAGATTATGCGGGCGGTATCACGGGGGTGCAGGCCGGTGGTGGGTTCATCAAACAGGTAAAGGGTTTCTACCAGCTCCGAGGAAAGGGCCCTGGTCAGCAGGGCCCGGGCGACCTCGCCCCCCGAAAGGGTACGACTCTGGCGGTCCAGGCTGAGGTAAGAAAGCCCGACCTCATCCAGGTAGGTGAGCCTTCGTGTCAGTTCCTGAATAAGGAGGGAAGTGGCCCGGTCGTATGGGCGGGTGGCCGCTTTTTCCATAAAACGGCGGGCCCTTTTGACGTCCAAAGCGTAAAAAGAGGCGATATCTAGGCCTTCGAATTTAAAGAGGAGGGCTTCTGGTCTAAAACGGCGCCCCTGGCAGGCGGGGCAGGTAAGGTAAGCCCGGTAGCGGGCCAGGAGGATGCGTACGTGGGCCTTATATTTTTTCTTCTCAAGCCAATCAAAGATACCCTTTATCCCGTACCACCTACCGTCTCCGTAAAGGATTTTCTGACGTACTTCTTTCGGGAGGTCCTGCCAGGGTTTATCAAGGGGGATCCCTTTTTGGCGGCAATAAGCCAACAATTCTTCTTCGTCTTCCCAAAAAGAAGGCATCGTAAGGAGGGTGATGGCCCCTTCGGCCAGGCTCTTTCGCGGGTCCGGGATGACCAGGTCCCAGTCGATATCCATTACCCGGCCAAATCCCCGGCATTCCGGGCAGGCCCCCAGGGGGCTATTAAAAGAAAAAAGATTAGGCGTCTTTTGAGGGAAGCGAAAACCGCAATAGGGACAGAAACACCGGTTGGTGAAACGAAGTTCTTTACCGTACGGCAGGTGGACCCGGACTTCCTGGGCCAGTTTGAAACCCTGTTCAAAGGCCTCTTCGATTCGCGCAAGGGCTGAGGGCTCAAGGCGAAGTCTATCAATTACGATTTCTATTTCTTCGGGAATCTCGCTCACTTCTTCAAGGTCGCACACCCTGTCCTGTAAAAAGACCCTGAAAAAGCCAGCCTGTAGCAGGCCTTTTTGTAAGAGTTTGGGGTCTTTTTCCGCCTTGAGGGGGGCAGTAATGATGGCGGCTTTCCCGGCGGCTAGATTTAGGAGTTTTTGGGCGGCACTGTGGGGGTCTGCCTGGAAAATCTCCTGGCCACAGAGGGGACAATAGGGCTTGGCCGCTCTGGCCCAGAGCATTTTGGCAAAATTGGTGATCTCAGTAAGGGTCCCTACCGTGGAACGGGAACTTTTGACCGGGTTGGTCTGGCCGATGGCGATAGCCGGGGGGATGGCTTCAATGCTTTCCACCTGGGGCCGGGGAAGCCTTTCTAAATACTGGCGCAGGTAAGTAGAAAAGGTTTCTACGTAGCGGCGTTGGCCTTCGGCATAAAGTACGTCAAAAACCAGGGTGGATTTCCCCGCCCCCGAAACCCCGGTCACTACGTTTACCGTGTAGAGAGGAATTTCTAGGTCAAAACCCTTGAGGTTGTGGTGGCGGATTTTATAAAGCTTGATCTTGGCCACTTTTTAGCAAAGCTTCCAGAAAGGTTTCCCAGCCCAGGCGATCGATTACGCTGCCCAGACGTTCTCCCCGCTGGCAATGCGCCTTATAAAAAGAAAGGACGGCGCTAAGCGTTTTAAGGACCTCTTCTTCCGTAGCCAAGGCTTTCAATTCCTGGGCCAGTCTGGGGTGCCGCCCCAGCTTTCCTCCCACCAGAATTTTGAACCCCTGCGCCTCTGGTTCCAGGACTTTTTTGGGGCACGCCCTGATGCACAGACCGCAGTTTAAGCAGCGTTGCACGTCAAAGAGGGGCCAGCGGTCCTGAAGCGTGACCGCCTCTTCCTCGCAGACTTCTTCACATACTCCACAGGCCACACAATCCCCCGCTAACCGGGGCACCACCTGGGCGATGAGGCCGAAGTCGGCTATGTGGACCTGGGTACACGCGTTGGGGCAAGCCGAAACCGCGACCCGGAAACGGTAGCGCTTTTGGCTCTTCAGGGAGACAGACCGGTAAAACTCACCGAGTTGGGCCGTATCCAGTATTTGGGCCAGTCTCTCCCCTAGGTGTTCTACTCCCAGGGCGGCCAGCGGACAGGCCTGTCCCCGGCACATCCTGATTTCGTACCCTTCACCTTTGATCATGTCCTTCTTTGTAACAATTAGAGGGACTTTTGGAAAGGGCATCCGGTGCAGCACAGGTTCATTAAACTTATTTTAAGTAAACTCCTCAAGTTTACGAAAAGTAAATAGACAAGATTTTTAGGAGGGGTTTTTATGAGGCTTAGGGAGAGATTTTCTTTTCGTTCGATTGGGACCAAGATGGTCATTTCTTTTATTTTGGTTTTATTAGTTGTTTTAGCGATTAATACTTATCAGGCTATGAATTTAGTAAAAAGAGAAAGACAGCTTTTAATTTCTAAAGAGATTAAAAGTCAGAAAAACCTTGAAACCGATATTGGTCGTATGGCCAGGCAATACCTGCAGATTGCACTGGCTATCGCCAAACAGGATGTGACCATAAAGGCTTTTAAAGAAAATAACAGAGATTTGTTGATCAAAGAGGCCATTCCTTTGTGGAAAGAGATAGACGCCCAGACGCCCAACCGGAACGTCCGTATCCATTACCACTTGGCCCCTGGTATTTCTTTTTTGCGGGTCTGGAAACCCGAAAAATACGGAGACGATCTAAGAAGCTTTCGTCACATGGTGGTGAAGGTTATCAGTACCGGTGAGCCGCTAGCAGGCATTGAAGCCGGAAGGGCGGGGTTAGCGGTAAGAGGGGTTGCTCCCGTAAAGGATTCGGACGGTAAGATCCTGGGCAGTGTAGAGGTTTTTATCAGTATCAATGACCTGGCCAAGATAGAGGCCCAAAACGCCAAAAAAGAGGTGGCTGTCTTTCGCAAAGAAGCGGTCCAAACCTTTGATTCCGAAGGTGACATTCAATTCGGCAAATACCGGCTCATTTTCGCTACCAATAAAGAAATATTTGCTCCGGTATTTCGCGAAGATTTTATCAAAAAAGCCCTGCAAAATATAGTTAGTGAAGAACATGGTAATCACCTTTTTATTGCCAGTACTATTGAAGATTTTTCCGGTAAAGTTACCGGTATTTGGTTAACCTCCCTTGATTTATCTTCCTTTAATAAGGCCCAAAAATCTCTAATTATGAAAAATATATTGTTAGCTGCTCTGATTATAGTGTTGGTGGCTTTGTTGGTCAGCTTTCAGACAAAAACTTTCCTCACCAAACCTTTGGGTGTTTGCCTGTCAGCCGTAGACGAAGTAGCCAAAGGGAATTTAAATGTCAAAGTGGATCTCAATAAAAAAGACGAAATAGGGCTTTTGGCTGATGGTTTAAATCACATGATCGAAAGCCTAAAGGTTTTGATTGCTAAGGTATCTGAAGGGACCAACGACCTGGAAAAAGCAGAAAAATCGCTGGTTGTTTCAGCGGAGAATTTGGTAAATGTTTCCAAGGATACCCACGCCAAAGTAGAAAACCTGGCCCAGGCTAACCTGGAGAACAAGGAACGCATGGTCCAGCTGGCTGGGGCCAACGAGGAGATCACCGCTACGGTGCAAAACGTGGCTGAAAACGTCACCAATACCGTTCAGATGTTCAATGAAGTCACCAACCAGATCGAAAAGACCACCAACATCATCCAGGCGCTCAATAAACACTTCGTCAAGATAGAAGAAGTCCTGGGTTTTATCAGCCAGATAGCGGACCAGACCAACCTCTTGGCCCTGAACGCCACCATAGAAGCGGCCCGGGCAGGGGAAGCTGGTAAAGGTTTTGCGGTGGTAGCGGATGAAGTAAAAGAGCTGGCCAAGCAGACAGCCGAAGCAACCGACCGCATCGTCAGTACCATCCATGAACTCAGGAATTTGGTGGATAATTCAGTCAGTGAGGTCCACCAGATCAGCGAGCTCGTATATCCCGTCAAAGAAATGACCGAAAACGTAGCCACAGCCATGGAGGAGACCACCGCGGCGGCTAATGAGATCAGCCAGCAAGCCCACCAGGTCTTGGAGAGCACGGAATATTCACTCGGGCTCTCCGAAGAGATAAAGGCGGCCACGGAAGAGGTCTTAAAGGCCACGGAGGCCTCGAACGAGGCGGCGCAAAAACTTCATAAGGTTTCCCAGGAATTGCGCACTATGATCCGCCGATTCCGGGTATAACATAGAAAGATTCATATCCTTGCTTCCCCCTGTCGTGATGTCAAACCACGACAGGGGGTAAGTAATTCTAGTAACTTCATACCTGACACTTTCCGATCATCGCGACCCTCTACACGTTTCAAAGTGTAGAGGGTCGAAGCGATCTCAAGAAACGATCTCACGAGATTGCTTCCCCGTCGTCATGATAAACCACGAAGCCATCTTTTGAGACCGCTTGGGGCTGGTGCCCAAGAAAAACTTGACACCTGCCTTTTGCCTTTTATTATTTTCTATGTAACGGAGCGGGTATAGCTCAGTTGGTAGAGCATCAGCTTCCCAAGCTGAGGGTCGCGGGTTCGAGTCCCGTTGCCCGCTCCAGAAAACAAAGCCCAAAAGGCTTTAAATAGGGTTTTGGTGAAAGTGGGCCCTAAGAGCCCACTTTTTTGTTATGTAGGGATGACCAAAAGAGAAGAGATTATCCAAAAAGTCTGGGAACTGGCAGAGCCGGTTGTAATCAGCCTGGGTTTGGAGCTGGTAGACGTCGAATTCCAACGGGAGCGCCAGGGGTGGGTCTTACGGCTTTACATTGATAAACCGGGCGGGGTTAACCTGGGTGATTGTGTTAGGGTGAGCGAGGTTTTGGGTGACCTTTTGGACGCCAAGGATTTTATTCACCACGCTTATCATCTGGAGGTCTCTTCGCCGGGGCTAGACCGTCCTTTGCGCAAAAAGGAAGATTTTAAGCGGTTTGCCGGTGATAAAGTCAGGATCCAAATGCAAGAGCCCATAGAGGGGCGGCGTAATTTTACCGGTTTGCTCAGGGGGATTGAGGGAGAAGATATTTTGTTAGAGGTGGACGGAAGGCTTTGGCGGCTTCCGCGGGACAAGGTCAAAAAGGCCAACATTAAATACGAGTTTGACGTCTGAGGGGAGAGAGATGGCGGGAGAAATCAAAAAATTGGTGGAACAATTTAGCAAGGAAAAGGGTATTCCGCGGGAAGTAATTATTGAGGCCTTGGTGGAAGGGATGAAGGCCGCGGCTCGCAAAAAGTTTGGTCCACGGGCCATAATCGACGCCCAGTATAACGAAGATACGGGAGAGATAGAGGTCTACCGCTTCCGTCGCGTGGTGGAAAAGGTGGAAGATCCAGAGACAGAAATCTCTTTAGAAGAGGCGCGGCAGTATGACCCTAACGTGGAGGTGGGAGACGAAATAGGGACCCAGGTGGATATTCGGGAATTGGGGCGCATCGCGGCCCAATTGGCCAAGCAGATTTTGACCCAGAAGGTCCGGGGGGCGGAAAGAGAACTCATTTACCAGGAATTCAAAGACCGGGTGGGGCAGATTGTAAGCGGTTTTGTGCACCGGTTTGACCGGGGTAACGTGATCGTTCAACTGGGTCGGGCTGAGGCCATTTTGCCGACTTCGGAGCAGATTCCTACTGAGCGTTACCACCGGGGGGACCGGATCCGGGCCCTGATTATCGAAGTAAACCGTTCGGGGAAGGACCCCCAGATCGTGTTGTCGCGGACGCATCCTGACTTCTTAAAGAGGCTTTTTGAATTGGAGGTTCCGGAAATCAGGGAAGGTATCGTGAAGATTATCGCGGTGGCCAGGGAACCAGGGAGCCGGGCCAAGATGGCGGTGGTCTCCTCGGATCCGGACGTGGATCCGGTAGGGGCCTGCGTAGGCCTTAAGGGGACGAGGGTCCAGGCGGTGGTCCAGGAATTACGGGGTGAGAAGATTGATATTATCCCCTGGAGTCCTGACCCGGCAAAACTGGTTTACAACGCTTTGGCGCCGGCTGAATGTACCCGGGTGATCGTAGACGAGGACAACAAGACCCTTGAGGTAATCGTGCCGGATGACCAGCTTTCGTTGGCGATCGGTAAGCAGGGACAAAACGTCCGGCTGGCCTCCAAACTCCTTGGCTGGCGTATAGACGTGATGAGTGAGTCCCAGTACATGCGCCGGCAGGATCCCAATTTCCAGGAACTCCTGAAGATTGAAGGGATGACCGAAGAGATAGCGGCCAAGCTTTATGACAAAGGGATCAAGAGCGTGGCTGAGCTGGCTCAGGCGGAAGTGGAGCAGGTTGGTGACATCGCCCGGATAAAGAATTCTGAGGCCGAAGCCTTGATAAAAGCGGCCCAAAAATACCTGGCAGAAAAGAAAGCAGTATCCGAGGAGGAAGGGGTCCAGGTCGAGGAAAAGGAGGCGGCTTCAGCGGCGGAGATAAGCGAACATGTCAGCGAAGGCTAAGCGGCATATTCCGCAAAGATCCTGTATTATTTGTAAGAAAAAGACGGCCAAACACGAATTGCTGCGACTAGTGGCGGATGAGAAAGGACGGATACTTTTTGACGAAAAGCAAAGGCTGCCGGGGCGCGGGGCGTATGTGTGTCCCGCGCAGCCCTGCGTGGCCAAGCTTTTTACCAAGCACGGAGACAAAAGGCTCCGTTACGCCTTTCGCGGTAAGGCCCGCGAGCTTCCACAAAAAACTATTGATAAAATATTAGAGATTTTAACCGTATCGAAGGGGGCAACGAAGGGTTATGAGCAAGGTAAGAATTTATGACTTAGCCAAAGAGATGGGGGTAACCCCAAAGGAGTTGACCAAGCGCATCCAGGAAATGGGGCTTGAGGTCAAGAGCCATTCAAGCACCATCAGTGAGGAAGAGGCGGAGCGGGTGCGCCAAGAACTCAAAGAAAAATTGGCTGCCACTGACCACAAAGAAGAAAAGAAAAAAGAGGCCAAAGGGCGGCCGGTAGTCATTGTCAGACGCAAACACCACGAAGAGGCGCCGAAAAGCGAAGAGGAGGCGGCTTCTGCCCCTGAATCCCAAAAGCCCGAGAAAAAGATCAAGATCAAGCTGGTCATCAAAAAACCGGTAAAAGCGGCGCCCAAAAAGGAAGTTCCTGCCCAGGAAGAGTCCAAAACCGAACCGTCAAGGCCCGCTGAGGAGCCCCCGTTGTCCCCTGAAATTACTGCAGGTAGCAAGGAAGAACTCCCGAAGACCGAACCCGTTGCCCCCGAAGGTAAGGTCGAAACCCAGACCAAAGAGCCCGCTAAGGCCAAGGCTGAACCCAAACGTGGGCCAAAAGTAGTGGCCCGGGCGGTAGGGGTCGCCAGGGAAGTCGTTGAGCCGAAACCGAAAGAGGAGAAACCCAAAGCCAAAGCGGAAAAACCCAAGCCCAAGAAACGAGTGGTTACGGAGTTTGAGCGCAGGCCAAAACGGGAAGCTGCGCCCCCGAGTCCCCCTGAACCTGAGAAAAAGAAAAAGAGAAAGAAAAAACAGGTAGTTGAACTGGACGAATTTCGCAAGAAAGCGGCCCGGAAAAAGGCGGCGGCCAAGCCCAAGAGTGAGCGGGAAGAGATCCTTGAAGAACTGGAGTTGATGGAAGAACTGGAGAAGCCCACTGAGGAATTGCTGGAAACCGTGGAGAAAGAGGCCACGGTGGAAGAACCTACGGAAAAAGAGGCCCAGAAGGCCGCAGCCCCGGCAGAGAAGACGGAACGGCCCCCCACTCTCCCGCGGAAGGAGAAAAAGATAAAGGTTTATGAGTCCATCCAGGTAGGAGAGCTGGCTAAGGCTATGGGGGTCAAAGCGGCGGACGTCATCCGGAAATTTATGGAAATGGGCACCATGGTCACCATAAACCAGTCGATTGATCCGGAGACAGCTGCCATCGTGGCCGCGGAATTTGGTTACGAGGTGGAGCAGGCGGCCATCGAAGAAGAACAACTACTGGAATACACCCCTCCTTCTCCGGAAGAGCTTAAACCGCGGCCTCCGGTGGTGACGGTAATGGGGCACGTGGACCATGGTAAGACTACACTGCTTGACGCCATTCGGGAAACCGACGTGGCCGCCCGGGAAGCCGGTGGTATCACCCAGCACATAGGGGCTTATAAGGTCAAGCTAAAGGGCGGCCAGGAGATCACCTTTATCGATACCCCTGGTCATGAAGCCTTTACCCACATGCGGGCCCGGGGAGCCCAGGTCACGGACATCGTCATTTTGGTAGTAGCGGCGGATGACGGGGTAATGGATCAGACCCGGGAGGCCATTGACCACGCCAAAGCCGCAGGGGTGCCTATAGTCGTGGCTATTAATAAGATTGACAAGCCCGAAGCCAACCCCGAAAGGGTAAAGAGCGAACTGGCAGAGTTGGGGCTAGTTCCGGAAGACTGGGGTGGAGACACCCTTTACGCTGAAATTTCGGCCAAGAAGAAGATCGGTATCGAAGATTTGCTCGAGCTGGTGCTATTGCAGGCGGAGATGCTCGAACTTAAAGCGGCCCCTGACCGGCCTGCCCGGGGGCGTATCATTGAATCCCGTTTGGACAAAGGCCGGGGGCCAGTAGCCACGGTGATCATCCAGGAAGGGACCCTCCATGAGGGAGACCCCTTTGTAGCGGGGACGACTTACGGCCGGGTACGGGCCATGCTCGATGAACGTGGGAAACGTTTGAAAGAGGCTGGGCCCGCTACCCCGGTTGAAATTCTGGGCTTTCAGGAAGTACCGCAAGCCGGAGACGATTTCATCGTCATGCCAGACGAGCAAAAGGCCCGCCGGGTAGCGGAGTACCGGGCCCGTAAACAGCGCGAGGCGGAGATGGCCCGCGAGACCAAAATGTCCCTGGAAAAGTTGTTCGAAAAACTCAAAGAAGGAGAGGTCAAAGAGCTCAAAGTGGTGCTTAAGGCCGACGTCCAGGGGACCCTTGAGGCCTTACAGGACTCCTTGCGCAAGCTCTCCACCGACGAGGTACGGGTCAATATCATCCGTTCCGGGATCGGGGCCATCACCGAAAGCGATATCATGCTCGCCTCCGCTTCTGACGCCATCGTCATCGGTTTCAACGTGAGACCTTCCTCCAAGGCCAAACAGCTGGCGGAACAGGAAAAAGTTGAGGTTCGCTTCTACGACGTGATTTACAAAGTCATCGAAGACGTGAAGAAGGCCATGAGCGGATTGCTCGAGCCCGAATACGAAGAGCGTATCATAGGGGTGGCGGAAGTGCGGGCCACCTTTAAGGTGCCGAAAGTAGGAGTGGTAGCGGGCTGTTACGTCAAAGAGGGTAAGCTTGAGCGGGGGGCCAAGGTGCGTCTCCTGCGCGATAACGTAGTGATTTACACCGGCCGGATAGCCTCGCTCAAACGCTTCAAGGAAGACGTAAAAGAAGTGGTGGCGGGTTATGAGTGTGGTGTGGGGCTTGAAAACTTCAACGACATCAAGGTCGGCGACGTTATCGAGGCCTTTGAAATGGTAGAAATTAAAAGAGAGCTTTAGAAGGTCATGGTGGTGGGGGTAATTAAGGTCTCTTTGCACATCCCTGAGACCAGGTCCCTTAAAGGGAAACGCCAGGTGGTTAAAAGGCTTATTCAACGCGTTAATGGCCGTTTCAAGAACTTGGCCGTCTCAGAGGTGGCGGACCAGGATCTCTGGCAAAAGGCGGTGATTGGGATCTCGGCGGTGGGGCCGGACAGCCGCTTTATTAACAGTCTTCTCGACAAGGTGCTCGATTATATCGAAGAATTTGATGATTTAGAGGTCATTCAGGCCGAAATTGATATCATTAACATGTAGGTACCATGAAGGGACACCGGGACCGGCGCTTAGCAGATTTTATTCAAGAAGAAGTCTCCCAGATTATCCGGGAGGAGTTAAGCGATCCGGCGCTCCAAAAGTTTATTACCATTTCGCTAGTGGAAGTGAGCCCGGACCTTAAGAAAGCCAACGTTTACTATCAGGTCCACGGTGATAAGGAAGTGGAGGAAGCAGTGGCCCGGGGTTTCAGGAGGGCCGGATCATATATCCGGCACCTTTTGGCCCAAAGGTTGCACACCAAGTTCGTCCCCGAACTTACCTTTTTGCCAGACAAGCGGGAAGCAGAAGCCGAACGCCTGGAAGCCCTTTTTGCCCGGATAAGACATGAATGAACAGGAAAGATTCCTCTCTACGGTCCTTTCCCACCCGCGTTTTTTCTTGACCACCCACGTTAGTCCCGACGGTGATGGGGTGGGGTCTCTGCTGGCTTTAACGCTGGCCCTCAAGGGCTTAAATAAAGAAGTCTGGCCATACCTTTCTGATGAGCTGCCGCCCCTTTATCACTTTTTGCCGGGCCGGGCGCTCTTGCGTCATACCCTTCCGCCGGAAAACGATTGGGTCGCAGTGGTCCTGGATTGTGGTGAGGCCGATAGGGTAGGGGAAGAGGCCTCTTCTTTCTTGAAGCGGGTCCCTTGCGTGCTGGTGCTTGACCACCATGAGGTCTCAGGCCGGTTAGGCGACGTACGCTGGGTGGAGTTGACGTACGCTACCGGGGCCCTGGTGGCCAGGTTGATAGAGGCCCTGGGGGTTGAGCTTACTCCTGACATCGCCCTTAATCTCTACGTGGCCATCTTTTCAGACACCGGCGGCTTTCGTTTCCAGCAAACCACGGCGGAGACCTTTGCCCTGGCCCAAAGGCTTTGCGCAGCAGGGGTGGATCCTTCTTACGTGGCGGAGCGGTTAACCGAACACTGGCCCTTTTCCCGCTTCTGCCTTTTAAAGACCGCTCTTGCCCGCTTAAAACTAGGGGGTGGTGGAAAGATAGCCTATTCCTTTCTGGGGCACGAAGATTACCAAAAGTGTAAGGCCTCAAAGGCGGACGCCGATGATTTTGCCACCTTTTTCCGGGCCATAGACGGGGTGGAAATAAGTGTGCTTTTGAAAGAATTTCGCCCCGGGGAGGTGGCGGTGAGTCTCAGGAGCCGGGGCCGGGTCAACGTGGCCACCTTTGCGGCCCGCTACGGCGGGGGAGGTCATCGTTGGGCCGCTGGTTTCAGGACCAGAACTTCCCCCGAAGATCTGGTGTCGAAGTTGCTCAAGGAGTTGGAGGCTTTGGTTTGATGAAAGACGGGGTTTTAGTTTTGGACAAGCCGGAGGGTTTGAGTTCCACGCAGGCGGTGGAGAAGGTAAAGAAGAAACTGCGGGTCAGAAAGGCGGGGCACGGGGGCACGTTGGACCCTTTTGCCACCGGGGTCCTGCCCATCTGTTTGGGCCGGGGTACCAAGATTGCCCAGTTTATCCTGCAGGGGGATAAAGAATACGAAGGCTATTTTGAACTGGGTTTGGAGACAGACACCTACGACGTCACCGGAGAGGTGGTGGCCCGCAAAGAGGTGCCCAAGGACCTTACGCTAGAGGAGATCCAGAAGATATTTGACGAGTTCGTAGGGGTGTTGGCCCAGGCTCCTCCGGCCTTTTCAGCCGCCAAATTGCACGGGCGCCCCCTTTATAAATATGCCCGTGAAGGGCTTAAAGTAGAAAAACCCCCCAAGAAAGTGGAAATTCTGGAGTTTGAGGCCCTAAGCTACGACCCCCCTTACGTCCGTTTCCGGCTTTATTGCGGTAAGGGGACCTACGTGCGCAGCCTGGTACACGAGGTCGGACAAAGGCTTGGCTGCGGGGCCACTTTGGTCAAGCTAAGGCGCCTCAGGAAGGGCCCTTTCACTCTTGAGCAGGCCATTACCATGGAGGAGTTTGAAAAGGCGGTGGCCGCCGGCCAGGTTGAAAAATATATTATTTCCCCGGCAGAAGCCCTGACCTTTATCCCGGCGCTTACGGTTTCGCCAGAGCTTGCCTGGCGCATTAAGCACGGAAGGCCCCTTAGTATTTCGGCCCTGGCCAATATGATCCGCCTCCAGAAGGTACCGCAAAAACCACGAGTGCCCTGGTTGCGCTTGGTGACCCCTGAGGGCAAATTGGTAGCGGTGCTGGAATATCCGGAAGATCTTTACGCTTCTGGGAACGCCAAGATGGTCCGGGTTTTTTCTTAAATTCGGTGGCACACTAAAGGCCTTTGAGGTAAGTTTTAGGAGATTACGCGCAGGGGGTGGGCCATCCCCTCCTGGGCTTTAATTTTATATCAAGGAGGTTAAAGATGGCTTTTGACGCGGAGGTAAAGAAAGAGATCATCCAGAAGTTCGCCCGGCATCCCAATGATACGGGCAGCCCTGAGGTGCAAATCGCCCTTTTGACCGCCCGGATCAAACACCTGGAAGAACATTTCAAGATTCACAAGAAAGACCATCATTCGCGGCGGGGCCTGCTCAAGCTGGTAGGGCAGCGGCGCCGCCTACTCAATTACCTTAAAAGGACGGATTTTGAACGGTATCGAAATATCGTAAAAGCCTTGGGTTTACGTGGTTAAGCCCGGGGGCGGACGCAAGTCCGCCCTTTTATTTTGGAGACTTGAAGACCAAAGAGAGGTGGGAAAATGCAACGGGTAGAGACAGAAATCGCTGGACGCAAGTTCAGCCTTGAGACCGGAAAAGTAGCCAAACAGGCCCACGGTGCGGTGTGGGCCTCCTACGGGGATACGGTGGTTTTGGTAACGGTAGTGGCGGCGGAAGAACCGAAAGAGATGGACTTTTTGCCTTTGAGCGTAGAATACCAAGAGATGTACTACGCGGCCGGGCGTATTCCGGGCAGCTATTTCCGGCGGGAAGTGGGTAAAGGGAGCGAGAAGGAGATCATCACCGCCCGCCTTATTGACCGCCCCATAAGGCCCCTTTTTCCCAAGGGTTGGCGTTATGAGACCCAGGTGATGGCCACGGTCCTTTCCATGGATCCCGAGGTGGACCCAGATATCGTGGCCATTACCGCGGCCTCGGCGGCTCTGGAAATCTCCCCTATTCCCTTTAACGGGCCGGTAGCGGCGGTGCGGGTAGGCCGCCTAAACGACGAATTTGTCTTGAACCCTTCGGCCTCCCAGCTCAAGGAAAGCACCCTCAATCTGGTGGTGGTGGGTAGTGAAGAGGCCATCGTGATGGTAGAAGGGATGGCCAAAGAGGTACCAGAGGAACTGGTAAAGGAAGCCCTCTTTTTTGCTCACGAAAACCTAAAACCCTTACTTGAGCTGCAGAAGGAGCTACGGGCCGCCGCAGGCAAACCTAAAATGGCCTTCGAAGAACCCCCGGCGGATGAGGCCTTAAAGGCCAAGGTACGGGAACTTGCCCGGGCCGGACTTGAAGAAGTCATCACCACCCCCCGCAAGGTGGAGCGCAACCAGAAGCGGAAAGAGGTCTTTCGGGGGCTCCTTGCTGAGCTTGGAGAAGAAGCGCTCGGGCGGGAAGGGGAGATAAAGGAATATTTTGAGGAATACGAGAAAGAACTTTTGCGTACCCGCCTCCTCAAGGAAGGGCTCCGTATCGACGGCCGCCGGCCGGAGGAAATCCGCCCCATCTGGGCGGAGGTCTCGGTGCTACCGCGCACCCACGGTTCCGCCATCTTTACCCGAGGGGAGACTCAGGTCCTTACGGTGGCCACGTTGGGGAGCCCGGAGGAAGAACAGCGCATCGATATGCCGGGGGAGGAAGTCTTTAAACACTTTATCCTCCACTACAATTTCCCCCCTTACTGCGTGGGGGAGGTACGCCCCTTGCGGGGACCCAGCCGGCGCGAAATCGGTCACGGCATGCTGGCGGAAAGGGCCTTAAGCCCCGTAGTACCGCAGGAAGAGGAATTTCCTTATACCATCCGGGTGGTCTCGGACGTCCTTGAATCAAACGGGTCTTCTTCCATGGCCACCGTCTGCGGGGCCACCCTCTCTCTCATGGACGCCGGGGTGCCCATCAAGGATATGGTGGCCGGCATTGCCATGGGACTGGTCAAAGAAGGAGACCAGGTGGTGATTTTAACGGACATCCTTGGGGACGAAGACCGCATGGGCGACATGGATTTTAAGGTCGCTGGGACGGAGAAGGGGGTAACCGCCCTCCAGATGGATATCAAAATCACCGGCATTACCCGGGAGATAATGGCCCAGGCTTTGGCGCAGGCCCGGGCCGCCCGCCTGGAGATCCTGGCCAAGATGAGGGCGGTCCTTGACAAACCGCGGGAAAAACTTTCTGTTTACGCCCCCAAGGTGCTCACCGTTGAAATCAGCCCGGATAAGGTGCGTGATCTGATCGGCCCGGGTGGGAAGACCATCAAGGGGATCATTGCTGCCTGTGGAGAGGTCAAAATCGACATCGACGATAAGACCGGGCTGGTACGCATCTATTCTTCCTCGGCGGAAGCTGCGGAAAAGGCCGCCCAAATGGTCAAGGAAGTGACCCAGGAAGCGGAGGTGGGCAAGCTTTACCTGGGTCGGGTCACTAGGGTGGCAGATTTCGGGGCCTTCGTAGAGATATTCCCCGGTACCGAGGGCCTGATCCACATTTCTCAGCTCGATAGCCGGCGGGTCAAAAACGTCGCCGACATCCTAAAAGAAGGGGACGAGGTGTTGGTCAAGGTAATCGACATAGACAAAATGGGGCGCATCAAGCTTTCCCGTAAGGCCGCCCTTTCGGAGTCCATCAAGGAACGACCGGAAAAAGGATCTAGCGAAGAAGGTAAGGCCTAGCAGGGTAAGGCCCAATCCTCTCAGAAGCAAGGAGTTTGCGTAAGAGGGCTAGTTTTGCGGCTAGCCCTCTTTCTTTTTTTATCTGGCCAAAGTAATGGAGCCCGAAAGAAAAGTTTTGGAGGTACCAGAAGAGCCAGAGTTCAAAACGTTTTTCCTGAAGGGCCGGGGGCAAATAAGTGGTCACCAGACCGGCCATTTTTTCTGGGGCTTCAAGTGGCGAAGGAGAAGAGGGGTAGCTTCCCTGCTCCAGGAAGGCCGCCACGTCTCGGAATATCCAGGGGCGCAAAAGCGCCGCCCGCCCGATCATCACCCCGTCACAGCCGGTGGACTCAAGGAGTCGTAGGGCGTCTTCCGGGCCGAACACGTCGCCGTTTCCGATCACCGGCAGGGAAAAGGCCTCTTTGAGGAGTTTGATCTCCTCCCAGCGGGCCGGGCGCTTAAAGCCTTCTTCCGCAGCCCGGGGATGCAGGGTGATCTGGTCCACCCCGGCCTTTATTAAGGCTTCCACGAAACGGAGTAGCTGGTCAGGCTCGTGTTTGAAACCGCTCCTTAGCTTGGCACTAACCGGTTTTACGGTATTCTCCTTGACCGCGGCTATGATCTCCGCCGCCAACCCGGGCTCTTTCATCAAGGCCACTCCCCAGCCGTACCGCTGGATGGCTCCCCGGGCGCAGCCGAAATTTACGTCGTAGCCCTCAAAGGCAAAGGATTCTTCAAGCCTTTTGACCGCCCGGGCGAAAAGTTCCGGCTCGCGCCCCACCAACTGGGCCCTTAAGGGGCAGTCCCTTTGTCCTGTAATGAGATAGGGGTCTTTGGCAGGGTTCTGAAATACTATGGCCCTTACGTTCAGCATCTCGGTAAAAAACAGGGTGCAACCACCGTATCCGGCCACCAGTTCCCGGAAGGCCGCGTGGGTAAGCCCGGCCATGGGTGCAAGACAGAGAATCTTTTTTTCTTCCTCTAAGATTGACATGCCCGTTTTCAGCTTTATCCTAGTAATTAAAAATATTTTAATCGAGTAACTTTTCGTGGTTACTTTAAGGTCTTTTTGAGAGCGCTGCTCCCTTGCATATTATTAATGTCAAACCAACGGAAAAGAGACGAAGTGATTTTATTAACGATAGCTTTTCAACCCGACATGCTTGATCGTACTTGTTGTCATCACAAACCCCTCGTTAGTCATTGTGAGTATCTTTACACTTTGAAACGTGTAGAGGGCCCGAAGCGATCTCCCGAAGCGATCTCAGAGATTGCTTCGCTCCGCTGCCGCTTCGCTCGCAATGACGGAAGACGACAGGGGTCGCAATGACTGAAGGAACGAGTCGCGAGCGCGCTCTTTCGGTCA
>WGCA01000040.1 GCA_015494065.1 Thermodesulfobacteriaceae bacterium
AACTAGTACAAACAATCTTTCGAAATTTTCTCTTATATTGAACAATAAAATCAAATCATCATTAATCTTACCCAAATTAGCGAGATCAAATTGCTGAAAATAAGAATGCATAAGATCATAATTAATTTTGTCTAAATTTTCCAGAATATCTAAAATCTTTTGGTACGTATCTTTTTGTTGCTTATAATAATCAAGGGCTTCGGTGAGATACAAAAGCTTATTATCAAGAGGATTACGCTCAAAATTATGACAATCAGAACAACTTTTAATAATATCATTAAACTTACTTACGAGTAACTCTGGATTCTTCTCTTGTATAAAGAAAAGACCTTCTTTAAAAGCTAGACGGCTAAAATCATTTTTTAATTCAGAAATATGCAAGAAAGTTTGCTCAGTACGATTATAAATTACATATACATAAGCAAAAAATAAAAGACTCAATATAC
This sequence comes from Thermodesulfobacteriaceae bacterium, assembly GCA_015494065.1. GTDB lineage: Bacteria > Desulfobacterota > Thermodesulfobacteria > Thermodesulfobacteriales > Thermodesulfatatoraceae > Thermodesulfatator. Next base: position 447 of record WGCA01000040.1, read on the forward strand.
AAATAATACTCAAAGGTATAAACAGTTTGCGCAATAAATATAAATGGAGAGGAAATATTCGACTACGTTTGATTTTTTCTTTTATTCTTGAAGGCATAATTAATATCAAATTAAGGATAAATTTATGGCATTTAAGCCAAAAATTATAGACATATTTTCCCAAAGATGAAAAAAAGAGCGAAATAGAATCTTTTTGTAAACTAGAGATAAAACACGCACACAAAAACCCCTATATTTACTTCTTAAAATTAAAATAATATAATCGTAGCATACGGACCCTAGAAACAACTAAACTAAAAGAAGCAAAATGATTAGAAAATAGTAGTAGTAAATAGGAAAAAAATAAATAATATTTGAGCTTACCGTATGAAAATTTATAGACAGAATTAAGTAAATGAAGGCCAGAATGGGTCTGGACAAAGCAAATTATCATAATTTTTTAAATTTTTTGAAAAAATAATTTATGCCTTATCTATCCACTTATCGGATCGCTCCCGCTCTCCCGTCAAATTAAAAGGTTTTTGAAGATTAAGCCTACAATTTTGGTAGACATTAATCTAAACCTCCTTTTTTAAAAAATTCTGCCGTTATTAGAGAATGGAATTCTACAGTAATAGGAAAGCAGTCTCAAGAAAAACCAACCGCTGGCGAACGAGAGGAAAAAATCCTCTATCGCCAAAAACGGTAAATAATGATAAGCTTGGGCCGCCATGGAAGAGAAAAAAGGGATCTTCGTCTTCAAAAAACAGCCTCCCCTGAACCAGCCCTTTGCTTTCCTCAAGGAAATAGGCCCGGAATTGGGTTTTGAGAGTGAGCCGGAGAAATTGCGTGCCAATCACAAGGCCCTTTCCTTAGCAGGATTGGTACTGATAACGGAACTTGATAGCGAAACCCCCTTTCACAAGTTTTTAGAAGGTCAGCCCTGCCGCATTAACATAGACAAGCTTGAACGCAAAAAATACGTCCTTTCCGGCTCGGTGGAGGCCTTTCGGGAAGTCTACCTGGAACACAAAGAACAGAAGGTGGCCAAGGCCCTCTTGCTCTTTTTATGCCAGCATTTCCCCGAACTTTTTGAGGACTTATGGCCCAAACACGGCCTGGTACCCCCGGTGGGCATTAGCCTGCGTAGTCTCAGCGAAGAAGAATTGGCAGGCTTTGATCTTTCCATCCGGCTAAGGCACGTCTATCTTTTAAGCTCTTTTAATCTTTCCCTAGCTGAGGCCATCGAACTTTTCGCACTGGATGCCAGGCCCCAAATATGGCACAAAACCGATGAGTCTGTTAAAGGCTTTCTTTTTGAACCCTTACTTCAGTATATGGCCCTGATTACCCGCGGTTTAAATGAGGAACATCCCTTACGGGAATACGTCCGACCGCTGCTAGATACCCTTAAAGAACTCTATCCCGAACCTTTTGCCCTCATCCCGGAAGCATAACTGAAAGGAGGAAAACATGGGTCTTACCGTAGCTGAAAAGATCATCGAAAACCACCTGGTTTCAGGCACCCTCAAACGCGGCACCCCCATCGCCATCAAAATTGACCAAACCCTTACCCAAGACGCCACCGGGACCATGGCTTATCTCGAATTCGAAGTAATAGGTCTTGACCGGGTGCGCACCGAGCTTTCCGTCTCTTACGTAGACCACAATCTCCTGCAGACCGATTTCCGTAACGCTGACGACCATAGGTTCTTACAGAGTATCGCCGCCCGGTACGGCCTCTGGTTTTCCCGCCCGGGAAACGGAATCTGCCACCAGGTACACCTTGAACGGTTTGCCTGCCCTGGCAAAACTCTGCTGGGTTCAGATTCCCACACCCCTACCGCCGGGGGTTGTACTATGGTCGCCATCGGGGCCGGTGGACTGGACGTAGCCATGGCCATGGCGGGTAAACCCTTTCACCTAATCATGCCCAAAATTATCGGGGTCCACCTTACCGGAGAATTACCTCCCTGGGTTTCGGCCCGCGACGTGGCCCTCTGGATGTTGCGCCGCCTGACCGTAAAAGGGGGGCTTGGCAAAATCATTGAATATTTTGGTCCCGGGGTCAAAAAACTTTCCGTACCAGACCGTGCCACCATTGCCAATCTCGGAACCGAGATGGGGGCTACCACCAGTGTGTTCCCCTCTGACGAAATAACCCTTGCCTGGCTTAAGGCCCAGGGACGAGACGAAGTTTGGCAGGAAATCCTCCCTGACCCGGACGCAGTCTACGACGAGATCATCGAACTTGATCTCTCCACCCTGGAACCCTTGGCCGCTTGCCCTTCTTCTCCGGACAACGTAAAGCCTGTGGTTGAGCTTGAAGGCCGCCCGGTAGCCCAGGTAATCGTGGGTTCCTGTGCCAATTCTTCGCTACGGGATCTTCTCGTCGTAGCCCACACTTTAAAAGGTCGGAAGGTCCACCCGGAAGTCTCTTTTGAAATAAACCCCGGCTCTCTCCAGGTGCTCGAAAACCTCGACGCCCTGGGAGCCTTAAAAGAACTGATCCACGCCGGGGCCCGTATACACCAGTCGGGTTGTCTGGGCTGTATCGGGATGGGACAGGCCCCGGCTACCGGCACCATCTCGTTGCGTACCTTTACCCGTAATTTCCCCGGGCGTTCCGGGACCAAAAACGACCAGGTATACCTAGTAAGTCCAGAAGTGGCGGTGGCGGCAGCCATTACCGGGAAAATTACCGACCCGCGCAAGCTGGGGGCTTACCCGGCCGTAGACCTTCCGGAACGTTTTATCATCAATGACGCCCTGCTACTTCCCCCGCTTCCGGAAGATGAGGCCCGGAAAGTAGAAATCATAAGGGGGCCTAACATCGTACCCCTGCCCCAGTTTGACCCCTTGCCTGAAGAACTCTGCTGCCGGGTCCTCCTCAAGGTAGGAGACAACATCACCACCGACCACATCATGCCGGCGGGGGCGAAGATCCTTCCCCTGCGGAGCAACCTCCCCGCGATCAGCCAGTACGTCTTTGCCGCCCTGGATCCGGAGTTCGCCCAAAAGGCCCTGGCCCTTAAAGAAGAAGGAAAATGGGTCGCGGTGGTGGGGGGCGAAAATTACGGCCAGGGTTCCTCCCGGGAACACGCCGCCTTGGCCCCGCGGTACCTCGGGGTGCGGGCCAAACTGGCCAAAAGCTTTGCCCGCATCCACAAGGCGAATTTGATAAATTTTGGCATTCTGCCGGTTACCTTCGTCCAGCCTGAGGATTACGAAAAGATTTCCTCGGGAGACGAGTTGATCTTCAAAAGGGTGCGCCAGGCGCTGGAGGAAGGCTGGGAAGAGCTTGAAATCGAAATAAAAGGCAAAGGGACCATCTCAGGACGCCTTGAGCTCACCGAAAGGGACCGGGAGATCATCTTGGCAGGCTCCCTCCTGAACCTGGCCAAAGAAAACTGAAAGATGCGTATTTTAAACCAGCTTCTTTTGTTGCTAATCGCCGCCCTGGCCCTGCTGGTGCTGGTGGGCAACTCCTTTGTCTCTTATTTTACCGACTATCTCTGGTATCAAGACCTGGGGTTTACCCGGGTCTTTCTCATAAAATTCTGGGTCCAGGCCGTGCTATTCTTGGCCTTTGGCGGGACATCAGCCGGCCTCTTTTACCTCAACGGCTATCTGGTCCACAAGGCCGCGGTGCAAAGCGGCATATTTGCGGATTTCTTTGACCCCCGCCTAAGACACTGGCTGGGAGAGAAATACCGGTTGTTGCTCAAGATTATCGCCTTACTGCTAGGATTGGCCTCCGGCCTGGCCGCCTTACCCCTCTGGGAAGACGCGCTGCTTTTTGCCAAAGCCGTCCCCTTCGGGAGGACGGACCCCTTACTTTCCCTGGACATCGGCTTTTACGTCTTTAAACTTCCCTTTCTGCGCTATTTGGCCAACTGGAGCTTCAGTTTATGGGTGCTCTGCGCTGGTTTTGGCACTTTTATCTTCCTGGCCCTGGGTCACATCCAGAGCCAAGGACGCAGGTTAAGCCTCACTAGGCCCTTTAGACGCTATCTCGCCCTGATGCTGGTCCTTTTCTTTCTGCGTCTTTCTTTTGATCTCTGGCTGGACCGGGCAGACCTCCTTTTTGACGAGCGGGGGGTGGTTTTCGGAGCCGGTTTTACCGAGGCCAAAGTAGTCCTGCCGGTGCTTACGGCGCTGGCGGCCCTTTCGGTCCTGGCGGCGGGGCTGGCGGCCTTTTTCGTATTCAAACCTCGCAAAGAAATCCTTTTAGGGCTCACCGGCCTTTACGCCCTTCTTTATTTTGTAGGACTTAAATTCTTGCCAGGGGTGGTCCACCGCTACGTGGTTCAACCAAACGAACTTGAGCGGGAGAAAAGGTATCTGGCTTATGAAATCGCCGCTACCAGGGAGGCCTTTGGCCTTTCCCAGGTTGAAGAACAGGAATTCCGTTTTGGCCCCCCTTTGACCGCCGAAGTGCTCGCCCGCAACCAGGACACCATCAAAAACATCCGCCTCTGGGACCACGAACCCCTCCTTGAGACTTACAGCCAGATCCAGGAAATAAGGACCTATTACAAATTCATCGCGGTTGATAACGACCGCTACTTCATCAACGGAGAACTGCGCCAGGTAATGCTTTCGGCCCGGGAGCTCTCTTATGAGGATTTACCCAGCCGTTCCTGGATCAACGAACACCTGGTCTATACCCACGGATACGGCCTTACTCTGGGGGTGGTAAACGAAGTCACTGCGGAAGGACTGCCCAAACTCCTGATCAAAGACATCCCACCGGTTTCGGAATGTGACATAAAGGTTACCCGGCCAGAGATCTATTTCGGCGAACTGGCTAACGAATACGTCATCGTAGGCACCAAAGCCAGGGAATTTGATTATCCCGCCGGGGAAAAAAACGTCTATACGACTTACCGGGGCCAGACCGGAGTCAAGGTCGGGGGTCTTCTGCGAAGATCGCTTTTTAGCCTGCGTTTTGGCTCAAGCAAAATCCTCCTCTCAAGAGATATCACCGGACAAAGCAAGATCCTCTACTACCGGAGCGTTTCAGAACGGGTCCGTAAGGCTGCCCCTTTTCTCCGTTTTGACGATGACCCTTATCTGGTCATAGGAAAGAACGGGCGTCTCTTCTGGTTCGTGGACGCCTATACTATATCCGACCGCTACCCCTATGCCCGAAGGATTAAAGGCTTGGGAAATTACATCCGGAACTCGGTGCTCGCGGTGGTAGACGCTTACCACGGGACCATCTCTTTTTACCTGAAAGATCCCCACGACCCTATCATCAAGACTTATACCCGGATCTTTCCGGATATGTTTAAACCCCTCTCTGCTTTGAGGAAGGATCTCAGACGGCATATACGTTACCCTCACCGGCTCTTTTTCATCCAGGCCAGGCTCTTTGGGGCCTACCACATGAAAGACCCGCGGGTCTTTTACAACCAGGAAGACCTCTGGGAAGTCCCCCGCAGCCTCAAAAGCGACCGGCGTTATATGAAACCTTATTACACCATCATGAAACTACCCGGAGAAAAGCGGGCTGAATTCATCCTGATGATACCTTTTAACCCGGCCAAAAAGCATAACCTGGCCGCCTGGATGTGTGTCCGTTGTGATCCTGAAAATTACGGCCACATGCTAGTTTACCGCTTCCCCAAACAGAAACTCGTTTACGGCCCCCAGCAGATCGAAAGCCGGATTAACCAGGACCCTGAAATCTCTCGGCAACTCTCGCTTTGGGACCAGCGGGGCAGCCGGGTCATCCTGGGTACTCTCCTCATCATCCCCATCGAAGGCAACCTCCTTTACGTGCAGCCCCTTTACCTAAAAGCCGAGTCCGGTCAGATACCCGAACTGAAGAGGGTGATCGTGGCCTACGAAAACGAAATCCGCATGGGGCATACCTTGGAAGAGGCCCTTTACGCCATCTTTGGGGCCAGAACCCCAGGAGAAGAGGTTAGTGAAAAGCCGCTACCCCGGGTGCCTGTCCTCTCCCAGGCCGTTAGAGTCTACTTACAGGCCCAAGAGGCCTTGAAAAGGGGCGATCTGGAAGCTTTTGGCCGTCTCTGGAAAAAACTGGGAGAAATTTTGAAAGAAGTTAAGTAGTCTTGCGGACCAGGATTTTGGCCGCCTCCTCGTGCCGCAGGCTTACGTGGTAGCCTTTAATCTCGTATTCTACCGGGTCCTTTAAGGGAGCGTAACGCACCACCCTTACCTTAGCCCCGGGGACAAAACCCATTTCCATCAGGCGGATCCGAAAGGGCCCGTTCCCCAGAATCTTTACGATCTCTGCTTCTTCTCCGTTGCGCAGGTCCTCAAGTCTGAGCGTCAACTCCTCCTCCTAAGAACGCAGCTGTTTTTTCTGACACTCCGGGCAATAGCCCAGAAGCTCAAAACGCAGCCCCGTTAGCCGGTAACCGAATTCCTTAGTGATGTGTTCTTCTATCTCTTTGATCCGGTCATCCGTAAATTCTTCCACCCGGCGACACTCCAAACACCGCACGTGGGCGTGGGGCTCGTGCCCGTAAGTATGTTCGTAATGCATGTGTCCGTCTTCGTGATACACTTCCTGGATCAAGCCGCAGTCTATCAGGAGGGGGAGGGTGCGGTAGATAGAGGCCTTGGAAAGCTTTTTCCCTTTATTGCGCAGGCGCAAATAGAGCTCGTCTACGTCAAAATGGTCGTGTATCTCAAAGATCTCCCGCACGATAATTTCCCTCTCCGGGGTAAACCTAAGCCCCTTGCGTCTGATATATTCTTTAAAAATCTCGATTTCCGGCGCATGCCCCTTTTGGATGTCTTCTTTGGAGGTTTTGGCCATCAAAAATCTCCGTTAAACAAAAAGATAGTTGATTTTCTTTTACAATTACTAAAGGATTTATAGCAGTCTTGTCAAGTTAAAGGCCAAAGCGCATATTAAAGCCCAGCAAAATATGCTTAAGGAGGTCTTTTAATGGAAATTCCCGGACTCATTCCCCAAAAAGACGGTTCCTGGGCCTTAAGTATTGAGCTTCCCGAAGGCAAAATCGGAGCTGAAATCCTTAAAGTGCTGGCCTCCCTGGCAGAAGAAGGGGCCTTTATTCACCCCACCACCGCCCAAAAGATCATGGTCTTAGGCCTCAAGAAAGAAGAAGCCCTAAAAGCCTTAGAGAAGCTAGAAAAAGCCGGGGCCAGGATCAGAAAATCCGGCAAGAGTTTGCAGCCACGCACCTGCGTAGGGCTCCCCTTCTGTAAGCTGGCTCTACAGGAAACCTTTCCCCTGGCCCAGGCCATTTACGAGGCCTTCCCCCAGGAGGAATTGCCACATAAGTTTAAAATCGGGGTCTCCGGCTGTCCCGCCTGTTGCTCCTGGGCCAACACTTTGGACTTAGGTTTCGTGGGGGTAAGGGACGGGTTCAAGGTGTATATAGGAGGAAAAGGCGGTTATAAACCCCAGCTGGGGATCCTGGTAGGCAAGATAAGTAACCTTTCCGAAGGACTTGAAGTGACCAGACGCGTCTTGGACCTTTTTAAAGAAAAAGGCGCCAAGAAAAGGCGTTTTGCCAAAATTATCGAAGGCCTATCCCTTGAAGAAATCAAGAACTATCTCGGGCTTTCATAGCTCAATACCAACTCGCCCCAAAGAGGGCCTCTTTGGCCTCAGCCAGGGTTTGGCGGGCAAAGTCTCGGGCCCGTTCGTTCCCCCGGGTTACTATTTCTTCAAAAAGGGAGGGCCTGTTTTCTAATTCTTGCCTTCGCTCCCAAAGGGGCCTTAGGGCCGCTACCACCTTTTCTGCCAGGCGCTTTTTACAGGGCACGCAACCAAGCTTAGCCGCCTTACAGGCGGCGACGATTTCCGCCTGCTCATCCGGAGAGAAATAGAGTTTTATGAGCTGGAAGGCCACGCAGCGGTTTTCAGGGTCGCCGGGATCACTTTTGCGGGGGCGCTGGACGTCCGTTACCATGCTTTGGATCTTCTGCCGCACCGTCTCTTCGTCGTCGTTCAGGAAGATAGCGTTACCGAAGCTTTTGCTCATTTTACGCCCGTCAATCCCGGGCACTTTGGGTACTTCCGAAAGGAGGGGTTCTGGTAAGGGAAAGACTTCTCGGCCGTAGAGATAATTAAAACGCCGGGCTATTTCCCTAGTCAATTCCAAGTGGGGTAGCTGATCCACCCCCACCGGCACCTTTTCTGCCTTGTAAATCAAGATATCCGCCGCCTGAAGGACCGGATAACCGAGAAAACCATACGTGGCCAGGTCTTTCTGCTTAAGTTCCTTGATCATGTCTTTGTAAGTAGGATTGCGCTCCAGCCAGGAGACCGGGGTGAACATAGCAAAGAGGAGGTAAAGTTCAGCGTGTTCCTTGATGGCACTTTGCACAAAGAGCACGGATTTTTCCGGATCAAGCCCCACCGCCAGCCATTCGAGCAAGAGCTCACGGGCAAAGGCGGGGATACGTTTGGGGTTTTCGTATTCAGTGGTGAGGGCGTGCCAATCAGCTACAAAATAAAAGCACTGGTATTCTTCCTGAAGCCTAAGCCAGTTATTGAGTACCCCGTGCAGGTGCCCCAGGTGTAAGGGACCGGTAGGCCGCATACCGCTCAGCACTCGTTTCATGTTCACAGCCATCCTCCCCGCAGAAAATAGCTAAGTTTAAGGATCGCCGGGAGTATAATTTTCTGGATCGTTCCTGTAAAGATGAGAAGGAGCAAAAGAATAAAACCGTAGGGCTCAAGCCGGGCATACTGATAGGCGAGCGGGCGAGGGAGCAAACCGGCTAATATCTTGCTCCCGTCAAGCGGGGGAACAGGCAGGAGGTTGAATACCGCAAGCCCCACGTTGAGCTGTACCCCCAGGGCCAGCATGAGCAAAAGGGGCTTTCCGAAGAAAGAAAGTATTTGTTTACCGAAAAGAGAAAGGGGATAGAGGAGGTAGGGAAAGATCCTTAAAAGTAGAGCACAAAGGGCTGCGAGGGCGAAATTGGCAAGCGGTCCGGCTAAGGCCACCCACATCATGTCCCGGCGGGGGTTTTTAAAATTACGGGGATCAACCGGGACCGGTTTGGCCCAACCGATGGCCTGGGTGAGGACAAAGGCCAGGGTACCAAAAAAATCCAGGTGTTTGATGGGATTAAGGCTTAAGCGCCCGGCGGCCTTGGCCGTAGGATCACCGAGTTTGTAAGCCACCAGGCCGTGGGCCACTTCGTGCACCGTCACCGCCGCTAGCAGCGGAACCGTCATCACAATCAAGACGTGTAGATCCGGCAGCCAAGACATGAGAAAACTCCTTTTCAAGCAAGGCTATCTCTTCCTCTCGCCCTCTCACTTGACCATCAATTTTGGCGGCCCGCAATCTCTTCAATAACTTACCAAGCAGAGGCCCGCTGTGGACCCCCAAGGCCTTCAAAGCGTGGCCGTTGAGCTCAGGCCTTATCTCAAAAGCCGCCAGGGCCTCCCTCAAGGGTTGGTCAAGTTCAGGCCAACGGGCCCAGGCCGCGAGTATGCTTGCCCGGGGAAGCTTCTCCAGCCAGAAGACCTTTGCGCTAAGGGGTACCCTTTTGGAACAGAGAAAGGTCTTTTCTTTGGCGATTTCGTTATAACCGGAAAGGAGCCTTTTTGCCTTCTGGTCGGGAACGCCCCAGCGGACTAAAGCCTCTCCGGCCAGAAGGAGTGTCAGGGCCTCAAATATTTCCTCCGTGGTAGCTGGCAGGTCCCCGGCCAAAAGCCGCTTAAGGGAAGAGAAAGAGAAATCCTTGCCGGTTGGCAGTTTTTCAAGGACCTTCCGGTCCCGTAGCCACTCAAATGAGGCCAGAGGGTCTCTTTCCTTGAGGATGCGGAAAACCTCGTTTTTTAACCGGGCCGGACTAAGCAGGGAAAGGACCTCCAGATCCAAGGCCAGCGAAAGGGACCTTTTAAAATTTACCGAGGGTTTCAAACCAAACCGGGTGGCGTAACGGGCCGCTCGAAAGATGCGGGTGGGGTCATCTACCAGGCTCAAGATGTGTAATATTTCCAGGCGCCTGACCCTGAGATCAGGTATCCCGCCGAAGGGGTCAAAGATTTTTAAGGTTTTTAAGTCAAGGGCCAGGGCGTTGATGGTGAAATCCCGCCGGAAAAGGTCCCAGACCAGCGGGCCCGGAAAGACCCGGGGTAATTTGGCCGGTGCTTCGTAATATTCCCACCGACTCTGGGTGACGTCTATCTCAAGGCCCCGCCAGGCGATCTTATAGGTACCGAAAAGGGAACTTTTTACGAGCTCGGCCCCCAGGAACCGGGCCAGCCTTTGGGCAAAAAGGGTTACTTTTTCCGGTACCATCAGGTCAAAATCAGCCACCGGAAGCCCCAAAACCATGTCCCGTACCCCTCCACCTACCAAAAAGACCCGTGCCAGCCCGGTATACGCTGCGGCCCAAAGGGCCTTTTGCCTGAGGTCTCTGAAAGCCGGACTGAAGGATAAGGCAAGAGGCAACTCCTCATCTTTAAGGCCCAAAAGGTGCCATTCTTTTAAGGAAAACAAGCTGTCTTCTATGATGATCCGGTTTACGGGGTTTTTTAAGAGGCGAAAGAGTTGCGGTGCCGAAAGGATCTCTTCTGAAGAAAACGATGGTACCTCAAAAACCAGCCTTTCTAAAGGGAGCTTTAAGCCAAAAAGTTTGGCCTTCTCCCACACCAGCCGGGAAATGACCCCTTTAATCCCTTCTCCCTCAAATAAAAGGAATTCTTCACCCGCACGTAAAAAGGCCTCTTCCGCCTCCTGAAAATTTCTGACCAGGAGCGCTCGGCCAAGCTTCAAGTCTTTCGCCCTGATTTTAGCCGCGGGGGTGGAATCTTTCATGGACCCGTCTTAAGGTCTCCGCCTGTACGTGGGTATATATCTGAGTGGTAGCCAGGTTGGCGTGCCCAAGCATCAACTGGACCGTCCTCAAATCAGCCCCTCTTTCCAGCAGATGGGTGGCAAAGGAATGTCTCAAGACGTGGGGGGTGATCTGGCGGGAGTCAAGGCCAGCTTTTAGGGCGTAGGCTTTGATAATCTGCCAGAAGCGCTGGCGAGAGAGAGGGCGTCCCCGCCGGTTCAAAAAGAGATGGGGTTCGTCTGGCCTGCGCTTGAGAAATCGGGGGCGGGCCTCCTTTAGATAACGCTTTATCATTTCCTGCGCGAAGGTGCCCAGGGGGACCAGCCTTTCTTTATCCCCTTTGCCCTTTACCCGGACAAAACCCACTTCTAGGTTAAGGTCAAAAAGTTTGAGTCCCACCAGCTCCGACACCCGCAACCCGGAGGCGTAAAGGAGCTCAAGCATGGCCCGGTCTCTCAAACCGATGGGGTGGTTGGGGTCCGGGGCCTGAAGCAGGCGTTCCACTTCCTCCGGGGTGAGGACCACCGGAAGCCTTCTTGAAAGTTTGGGCCCTTCTATCAAGGCCAAGGGGTTTTCGGCAAGCCCGTGTTCCAGGGCCAAAAATTTAAAAAAACCGCGCAGGGCCGAAAGGCGCCGGGCAATGGTTTCAGGAGATAGCCCTCTCTGCCTGAGTTTGGCCAGATAAAGGAGCACGTAAGGGGTTTTGAGGCTGGAAAGATCAGCGATGCCCTTTTCTTCCAGAAAGGAAAGAAAGTCGTTTAAATCCGCTGCGTAGGCCTCAATGGTCTTACGGGCGTAACCCCGCTCGAGCGAAAGATAAGCCAAGAATTCGTCTACCAGGAGAGAAAACATCAGGCCTGGAGTTCGTCCAAAACCGCCAGGGCTTCCTCTTGGACCTTTTCAGACTTGGCGGTCATGGAAAGGACCCGGACCTTACTCATAAAACCCTGCTGTTCTACCGGGCCTTTGCCTGGATAGAGTTCTTTTAAGGCCCTCAAGGCCTCACAAACAATCGCTTCGTCCCGGTGATCCAGGAGGAGGATGAGGGTCCCCCAATCTTCAGGCAACCCGTATTCTTTTACGTAATCCTTGACCGCTTTGTTAAAGCGGTTAGTCCCGTAGGACTTATGAATTTTCTCCAAGGCCTTTTCGTGCTCTTTGGTCCCCTTTTTGCCGGCAAAAAGCTTTTCTACTTCTTTTAAGTAGCGTTCCTTAAGCCACTTGTTTTTGAGGGCCCTTTCTACCTGGGTCTCCTCCCGTCGGCGACGAGTGTGGGGGCTGCGATCACGCAGGCGGTCAATTTCGCGCCAGGAAGGCCTTTCTTTTTCGTCATCGTACGGCATCTCTTCCACCTCCTAACAGGCTTGAAAATAAAAATCTACCTCTGGCAAAACCAGCGCCGTGAGCTCACCACCGTACACACAGCCCGTATCAATGCCTATTTTGTTCGGGGCAAGGAAGGGGTGGGGAAAGGGAGTGTGGGCAAAAATAACCCTTTTGCCCCAGTCATAGTCGCTGTAAATAAATTCGCCGCGGATAAAAAGCAGATCTTCTGGCTTTTGTTTGGACGGGGGTTTGCCAGGTTTGAGACCAGCGTGGACAAAGATAAAGCGTTCTGTCTCCCAGAAAAGGGGAAGCCCCTGCAAAAAAGAGACATATTCTGCTGGCACCTCAAACACCCCGCCCTTCATAAATTGGGCTAGCGTCACATCGCCCCCGTTCATCAGGTAGATCTCCCGGTCTATTCCTTCAAGGTAGCGCAAAAACATCCATTCGTGGTTGCCCATAAGGGGAATAATTTTTCCCGGGTAAGTTTCCTTAAGATCCATAAGGGTTTCCAGCACCCGCCGGGGATCAGGACCACGGTCGATATAATCCCCCAGGAATATCAGGTAATCTTCCCCCCAGCGTATGGGGATCTTTTCAAGCAAGGCCTCTAAGGCGTAAAGACAACCGTGAATATCGCCAACGGCGTAAATATCAGGCATCAGAAGGTCAGCCAGAGCAAGCGCCTTTCTACCCTCTCGTCCAGCCGTTTGAGCCCCGCCTCTTTGGCCGCTAAAAGGGCTTCTTCGTATTCTTCTTTGGTAATGCGCCGGTCAAGGGGCGGATATTTCCAGGCGTCTCCGCAAGGGTAATACTGATCCATAATGTTAACGTAGGTGTTGGGAGACAACTCCTTGGCTATCCAGGAAAGGATATATTGGGTCCCGGCCACCCCTCCAGGAAGCACCAGATGACGCACGATAAGGCCGCGACGGGCGATAAACTCATCGTCCAGTTCCAGGTCACCCACCTGGCGGTGCATTTCCTTGAGCGCCGCCCGGGCTACCTGGGGATAACGGGGGACCTTGGAAAGTTTGAGGGCTATTTTTTCGTCCCAGTATTTGAAATCAGGCATATAAATATCAATAATGCCTTCTAGAAGCTTAAGGGTTTCCACCTTTTCGTATCCCCCACAATTATAAACCAGGGGCACCCTAAGTCCCTTTTCGGCCGCCAAGACCAGGGCCTCCACGATAAAAACTATCTGGTGGGTGGGGGTAACGAAGTTTATGTTATGACACCCGCGGGCCTGAAGGGCCAGCATCATGCGTGCCAGCTCCTCAACCGTGGTCTCCTCACCAGAACCAAGGTGGCTGATCTCCCAGTTCTGACAGTAGACACAGGCCATATTGCAGTACGTAAAGAAGATGGTCCCCGAACCGCCATACCCCACCAGCGGCCGCTCTTCTCCAAAATGCGGGCCATAGCTGGAAACCACGGGTTTGTCCGCTACCCGACAAAAACCCTTCTCCCCCTTTAAGCGGTTGACCCCACATTCGTGGGGACAAAGGCTACACGCCTCAAGCTGCTGTCTCAGCTGCTTAGCGCGCTCTTTTAAGCGACCTTCCCGGTAAAGTTTTAGATAACCCGGTTCGAAAGAGGCCATCATTTGTTAGTAGGTAGATCCTCTACCTTGATGCTTCCCGGTCACCCGATACCGTCGTAAAAGAAGAGGATCTTCTTTTCCGCCTCAAGCTGTTTCTCGGATAGAGGGCGCGGCTTCTTTTCCTTTAAAATTTTTATCATTTCTTCCCGGGTTGGCAAATCAGCCAGGGACTGGCCCAAGGTTTTTTTAGTATAAGTGTCAAGCACGGAATATTCCTGGCCGTTGGTCTGGACACATATCGGGGGAGGGGCGGTGGGGTTGAGCAACCGGGCCGCCGCGATGGTTCCTCTTTCCCGGCTCACCACAGAACCTTCGTTTAAACGAAGGCAAAGGGCCGGACGGCCTTCTAGCTCTACCACAACATCCGCTTTGGTATAAAGCCTTTTGCCAGGAATCTCCACAATAATGGGGACCAGGAGCTTGATTTCTTCCAGACGATAGCCCTTATTTTCGATAAGGTAACGCACGATTTCTTGGCGTTCCTTGGCAAAAACATCGGCCTGACACTCACAGACCCCTTGTTCACACTGACAGGTGACCAAACATTCTTCGCTCATGATTTTGCTCCTAAAATTGGGCTTGGATTTTTAAGGGCACGTAGCCCAAGATCTCTTCCAGCACATTGGCCAATTCAGGCTTGGGGTCCAGGCGAAAAGACCCGTCAAGGTCTACCAATACCTCCCCTTCGGAAAATTTCAAAAGCATCTCTACCGGAAACTTCCCCGAAGTAGAAGAAAGGATGTCCCGGAGGGCGTGGAGCTGCCGAGGATCTATCTTTTCAGCCTCAAGGACCAGGACTATCTTGCCCGACAGTACCTCCGGGGCGGCGGAGAGGGGGACTATCTTTTCGGCCACGATTTTGGGCCCCCGGTCGTCTTTTTCAAAGCGCCCGGTGACAAAGACCAGCCCCTTCTCTTCCAGGAGTTCTTCACTCTTGCGGAAAAGTTCAGGGAAAACGAGGACCTCGATACCTTCTTCGCCGTCTTCCAGTTTGGCAATAGCCATCCGCTCCCCTCTCCGGGTCGTTTTCACCTTAACTTCGGCCACCGCCCCCCCGAGGGCCACCTTCTGGCCAGGCACCAGGTCCTTAACCGTGGCTACGGTATAAGGGGTGAGAAGCTTAAGCCATTCCCGGTATGGTTCCAGGGGGTGGCCGCTAAAATAAAACCCCAGGGCCTCCCGCTCGTATTTCAACTTGAGGTTTGTATCCCATTCGGGAAGAGGAGGAATTTTGAAGGGGCCTGCGTCATGGTTACTAGCATTGGCCATCAGGTCAAAAATGGATTTTTGCCCCTGGTCCAGGGCCTTGCGGCGGCTCTGGGCCCAATCAAGCATTTCTTCCAACACGCTCATGAGCGCTGCCCGGCTGTGCCCAAAAGAATCAAAGGCCCCGGCTTTGATTAAGGCCTCAATAACCCGTCTGTTAACCTTCTTGAGATCCACTCTTAGGCAGAAATCCTCAAAGGACTTAAAGGGACCCTCTTCCCGGGCCCTAACAATTTCCTCAATGGCTCCCTCTCCTACATTTTTCACCGCCGCCAGCCCGAAACGGATCTTGCCCTCCTTGATGGCAAAACCCACTTCACTCTCATTGATATCTGGAGGCAGGAGCTCAAGGCCCATCTGTTTACATACCGAGACGTATTTCACCACCTGATCCGTATTCCCCATTTCATAGGAGAGAAGGGCGGTCATATAACAGAGGGGATAATGGGCCTTGAGATAGGCCGTCTGGTAGGCCACCAGGGCGTAGGCTGCTGAGTGACTTTTGTTAAATCCGTAGCCGGCAAATTTTTCCATCAAATCAAAGATTTGCACCGCCTTTTCCTCGGGAATGCCCCGGGCCACCGCCCCTTTTACGAAACGTTCCTTCTGGGCCGCCATCACCTCTGGCTTCTTTTTCCCCATGGCCCGGCGCAAAATATCGGCCTCACCCAGGCTATAGCCAGCCAGTACCTGGGCGATTTTCATTACCTGTTCCTGGTAAACTATGACCCCGTAAGTTTCTTTGAGGATGGGCTCAAGCTCCGGCAGGAGGTATTTGACTTCGATCTCGCCGTGTTTGGCCTTGACGTATTGGTCCACCATCCCCGACTCCAGGGGCCCGGGACGATATAAGGCCAGGATGGCGATGAGGTCGTTAAACTCGGAAGGTTTCATGCGCACGAGTAATTCTTTCATCCCCGCGGATTCCAGTTGGAACACGCCGTCAGTGTCCCCACGCCTCAAAAGTTCGTACGTCTTTGCGTCATCCAGGGGGAGCCGGTCCAGGTCAAGACTGACCCCATAGTGTTCTTTTACCAGTTGTACGGCGTGGTCGATGATGGTGAGGGTCTTCAGACCTAAGAAATCGAACTTGATAAGGCCGACCTTTTCCACGGCCTTCATGTCAAACTGGGTTACAATTTCATCTTCTTCGCCCTTCATGAGGGGACAGTAATTGGTGATGGGGGCGTCGGAGATGACCACACCGGCCGCGTGGGTGGAGGAATGGCGAGGCAGGCCCTCCAGGGCCATGGCGATGGTCATCAACTCCCTTACTTTTTCGTCCTTCTCTACCAGCTCGCGCAGGCGAGGCTCGGTGGCCAGAGCCTCTTTGAGGGTTATGCCTAAGGTTTCCGGAATAAGCTTGGCGATTTTGTCCACTTGAGGATACGGCATTCCCAGGGCGCGCCCCACGTCCCGCACCACCGCCCGGGCCTTCATCTGCCCGAAGGTGGCAATCTGGGCCACGTAATCCCGACCACCGTACTTTTCCCGGACGTAGCGGATGACTTCTTCTCTCCGGCGCATGCAAAAATCAACGTCTATGTCAGGGAGGCTCGCCCGTTCCACGTTCAAAAACCGCTCAAAAAGCAACCCGTAACGGAGCGGGTCAAGATTGGTGATCCCCATGGCGTAGGCCACCAAAGAGCCAGCCGCCGACCCTCGACCAGGCCCCACGGGGATTCCCCTTTCCTTGGCCCAGGCGATAAAATCAGCCACTACCAGGAAATAACTGGCAAAGCCCTTTTGTTTGATCACTTCCAATTCGTAATCAAGCCGCCTGCGGTACTCTTCTTCACTGGCCGCTAGCCCTGGCCACTCTTTAAGTTCAGTAAGCCTTTTTTCAAAACCGGCCCGGGCCTTCTCTTCAAAGACCTCCTCGTAAGTCTGTCCTTCTGGTAGGGGATAGCGGGGAAAATGGTGTTTACCCAGCTCAAGCTCTAGCTGACAACGCTCGGCAATACGCAGTGTATTTTCCACCGCCTCAGGACACCAAGAAAAACGCCTTTTCATCTCTTCAGGGGAAGCGAAATAGAGTTTATCGGTGGAAAAACGCATGCGGTTCTCGTCCGTCACTACCCGGTTGGTCTGAATACAGAGGAGCACATCGTGGACCCGGGCGTCTTCAGGGCGCAGATAATGACAGTCATTGGTGGCCACCAAGGGAAGTTTCAGTTCTTCGGCCAGCTCCACCAGGACCTCGTTGACCCTCTTTTGTTCAGGCAGATCATTTTCCTGAAGTTCCAGGTAAAAACGCCCCGGAAAAATGGCGGCATATTCTTGCGCCAGGGCCCGGGCCCTATCCCTTTGCCCCCGCAGGATGGCCGCCGGAATCTCCCCGTGCAGACAGGCCGAAAGGGCAATCAAGCCCTCCCCGTAGCGCCGTAAAAGCTCTTTGTCCACCCTGGGCTTCCAGTAAAACCCTTCGAAATTGGCTAGCGTTATGAGTTTTAAGAGGTTGCGGTAGCCGGTTTCATTTTCGCAAAGGAGGATTAAATGATACCCCGCCTCGTGAGCGCTTTTGGCCTTGCGGTCAAAACGGGACCCAGGAGCCACGTAAACCTCGCAACCCAGAATAGGTTTAATTCCATAATCCCTGGCCATTTCATAAAAATGGATGAGTCCGTAAAGGGCTCCGTGATCCGTGATGGCCACACTTTCGTACCCGTATTCCTTGGCCAGGGGAAAAAGATCCTTTAGCCGAATAGCCCCGTCTAAAAGACTCCATTCGGTATGTAAGTGAAGGTGTACAAAATCTGCCATCGCCACCTCCCCAAAACTCACTTTTAAGATAGCGTGCCCCAGCTCCAAACTCAAGAAAAATTGTTATTGACTTAGAGAGATTTCTTGTTTAGTTTTTTTATAAAAAATGTGGAGGTCCTTATGAAAAAATATCAATGTCAGATGTGCGGCTACATATACGATCCGGAAAAAGGTGATCCCAAAAACAATATTCCGCCTGGCACACCTTTTGAGAACCTACCGGCAGATTGGACCTGCCCTTCCTGCGGCGCCCCTAAAGGGGCGTTTAAACCCTTAAGTTAAGGGATCAAGACGCGTTCCGGGGCGGTAAAGATATTTATCCGCTCCGGACGCGCGTAACAAATAAGGGTAAGCCCCGCCTTTTGGGCGATTTCAAGACCAAGGGAAGAAGTCGCCGTGCGCGACATTACGATGGGAATTCCCACCCGGGCGCATTTAAGCACCATGTCTGAGGTCAGACGCCCGGTGGTGTATATGGCCCCCCGGGGGCTGGCCTTACCCATCAAAATGGCTCCTACCACCTTGTCTACGGCGTTGTGTCGGCCCACGTCTTCGTAAAAAAGCCGGAGACGGCCCCCCTCCCAGAATCCGCAGGCGTGTACGCAATGGGTCCTGAGACCAAGATCCGAGGCCTTGAGTACGGCCAAGATAAATTCTCTGATCTCAGCAAGTGATATCTGGTAATCGGCCAGTGGTCTAAAGGCCTTTTCCAGGAAGTCTCGGGAGATCTTCCCCGTCCCCCCACAACCAGAAGTCACGATGAGGTCCTTGCCTTCAACCTGGTCTACGTCGGCGTACACAAAAATGCTCCCTTTTTCGTGGCAGAGACGGACTTCTTTAAATACTTTGGGCTCCTCAAAATAACCCTGGGCAAAGAGATAACCCACCCCGAACTCCTCAAGCCCGGTGGGGAGCACCATAGAAGTGCCTACAGGCTCCTCATTCAAATATATCCGGTATGGTCTTTCAAAGATAACTTCTTCTAGGCGTTCTTCTTCTTTTTGGGGTGTTTTTACCAGGCTTTTATGAGTCAGGGTGAGGGTAATCATCCTTTTAAGATCGTCTTTTTTCGTCTAGTTTAAGCCCATGAAAGGTTGATCTACAAGAGGAGGAAGCCATGAAACTACCCGAGGATCCCCAGGCGCGGGCAGAGGCCATCGCGGCCTTCATGAGAACCCATGATCAAATAGCCGTAGAATATGACTTAAAGCTTGAAAAAGTAGGCCCTGGGTTGGCAGAAGTAAGCCTTACGGTGCAGGAAAAGATGTTAAACGCGGTCAGGCTCTGTCACGGCGGAGTGATCTTTGCCCTGGCTGATTTTGCCTTCGCGGTGGCGGCCAATAGCCACGGGGAGGTTGCGGTGGCCCTTTCTGCTCATATCTCATACCCGGCCCCGGCCCGCCCGGGTGATCGCCTGATAGCCACCGCCCGGGAAGTGGCCCGTACCCGCCGCACTGGTCTTTACGAGGTACAAGTCCGCCGAGAAGACGGTACCCTGGTAGCCCTCTTTACCGGAAACGTCTTCGTAAGAGACGACAGCCTAGCCGACTGGATCGCCAAATCAGAAAAAAATGGCGAATAGGGCCTTTTATTGAGTATCATCTCCCTATCTGCTAGCATAATTTTATGCCGCTCAAACTCCCCGTCGGCATCCAGAGCTTTGAAGTCATCCGCACCGAGGGTTACTACTACGTCGACAAAACCCCTTTTGTCAAAAAACTGGTAGACGAAGGCAAATATTACTTTCTCTCTCGCCCAAGGCGCTTTGGCAAATCTCTCTTTCTTGATACCCTGCGCCAGGCCTTCCTTGGCAAACGCGAGCTCTTCGAAGGCCTCTTTCTAGAAAATAACTGGGACTGGTCGAAAAAATACCCTGTTATTCATATTTCCTTCGGCGCAGGTGTGGTGGAAGGGGTGGAAGACCTCCTTGATTCCATATTTTTTATCCTCGAACGAAATCAAGAAAACTTGGGGCTAACCTGCAAGTCCACTAAAAATTACCGAAATTGTTTTCATGAAATCATCATCAGGGCAGCTGAGAAGTTTTCCCAAAGGGTTGTTGTCCTGGTAGATGAATACGACAAACCTATCCTCGACCGCATAGAAAACCCAGAAACAGCCCTTGCCATCCGCGAAAAATTAAAAAACTTCTACGCTGTTCTCAAAGACGCTGACCCTTATCTCAAATTCTGCTTCATCACTGGTGTCTCTAAATTCTCTAAAGTCTCCCTCTTCTCCGGCCTCAATAATTTGAAAGATATTACTCTCCACCCAGCCTACGCCACCATCTGTGGTTACACCCAAAAGGAACTAGAAACCGTCTTCGACGACCGCCTGGAAGATGTTAATCTCGCAGAGGTCCGGCGCTGGTACAACGGCTATAACTTCCTTGGCGAGCAAGTGTACAACCCCTTCGACGTCCTCCTCTTTCTTGACTCTTACCTCTTCCGCCCCTACTGGTTTGAAACCGGCACCCCTTCTTTCCTTGTCAAACTCATCTTGGAACGTAGACTCCCTATTCCCTCCTTAGAAAACCTCGAAGTCGGAGACGAAATCCTTGAAAGCTTCGACGTGGACCGCATCTACCCCGAAA
>WGCA01000041.1 GCA_015494065.1 Thermodesulfobacteriaceae bacterium
ACCCAGGTATTCTACGTCCTCATCAAGCTGCATGTAGTTGACCGCCGCGGCCAGGTTGAGTTTCGGGGTAGCCTGATAGTCGGCCTTGAAGCGGAACATATAGAAACCAAGCCTGGGATCAAGATAGGGGTTCCCGCTGGCGTACCAGCCGTCATCGAAGGTGGCGTCTTCAAAGAGGACCACGCTACCGTAGGTGTGGGTCACGATGGTGTTGTAAGCCTCGTAATCCCCGTCAGCAGGATCATCATCACCGCTGGCGTACCAGAAGGTGAAGGTGGTCTTCAGCTGATCATTCCACTGATAACCCGCCGTGGCGTGGAAAAACCAAGCATCAAAGTCATCTTCGGTGGAAGCGTCATTATCACCACCCATGTAGATGAGGTCAAGGTCAAAGAGGATGCCTTTGTAGCCGGCAAAATCAAGCTCTAAACCAAGCCACCAAGGCTGTCCATACTCATCGTTATAGGGGGCTTGGCGATAAGCCTTATTGGCGTAAACAAAAAAAGCCCCCACGTCGAACTTATCTACCTTGAGGAGCTCTTTGAGCTCAAAGTCCACCTTGGCAAACCAAAAATCATTGTCATTGGTGTCATCCCGATCAATGCTATCAACCTGACGGGCCCAACCGAGCTGGTAATTCACCTTGGTCTGACCCACCATGAAAGAACCGTAGTTTTTGATCCCAGCCGCCGATTCGTCCCAGAGCCACTCGTTAATATCAAGCCACTGGAGACCAACCGTGAGCCGGTTTTCAGAGCAGAAATAGGGGAGCTGGAAATCAAGGTACATCAGACGCACTTCGATATCGTCTTCGTCGTTGGCAAAGGCCATACCGTTGCCATCCGTGCTTTCACCAAAGCGCTTGGTACCGTATTCCATGGCCCACACGCCCTTGACGTTTCCGTCGTCACTACCAGCCACCGCCCAGAGCCGGAACTGCAGCTCCGCCCAGGTGTCATCAAGGTCCTGATCACCAATCTCATCTACCGGGGCAAATCCCCCTTCATTCCAGAGTTTGTCCCACTTGGCTTTTTTTATGCCCTCTTTGGCGATCATGCCAAGCGTATTGGTCGTCTGGAGCTTGGTGCCGTAATCACCGTGAAATTCCAGCTGAAAGGCCGCTGCCGTCCACGCCCAGGCAAACAAAACTGCCATCACCAGGGCAAACAAAATACTTTTCCTCATCGTCCTTACCTCCTCCTTTTTGTTTTTTCTATTCATCGACTAAACCCTATCAAACTTTAAGCCTAAGCAACACCCATGTCCAGAAAAAAAAACTTCTTTTAAGGTTAACTAAGGTTGATTAGGTTCAAAAAAAACCAATTAACATACAACCGCGGGACTTTTTCAACCTTTCTCCCAAAAACACAAAAAATAAGGCGGCCTCCTGAATCTTAGAAAGCCGCCTTCTAATTTTAAATAAGCCTTTTTATACGCAACCCGTAGGCTTAGGAAGACCAGCCATCTTACAAGCACCCTTACCCGGACCAGAGGGGAAAAGCTCATAAATCTTCTTAAGCGGATAACCCGTTACCTTAGAAAGAACCCGTACCATGGGAGCCACGCCGTTTTTCTTGTAATAATCCTGAAGAACTTTAATCACTTTCCAGTGCTCGTCGGTGAGTTCCTCGATACCCTCAAGCTGCTTCACGTATTCCACCCATTCCATGCACCAGGCATCCAACCCGCCAAGCAAGAAACCGTCTTCATCGACTTCAAATTTTTTCCCTTTAAACTCTACTACCGGCATAGTGCCCTCCTTCATCCAAGATTATCTTTATGCGCTAGTTACTATAGCGGCTAGTTCTTGTCAAGCGAGCCTTAAGGGACTATAGGACCCTCTAAAAGGCCAAAAACAGCCTCTTAAATCAATTTTTAAGCAAAATCTCCCTAAAATAAGCATTTATACCCTAAAAAACCTTATCTCTCCACAATAATTCAAGCAAAGGCCAGTGTGTCTGGTCTAAACGCTCAAAACCTAAACTCTTTACTATTTTTAAGGCCTCCAAATATTCTTCTCGCGTAATGGTCCGGTCAAGGGGTGGAAACGCAGACGCCTTACCCGCCGGGTGGTAGTGCCCCATCAAATTGACATAGGTATTGGGCGAGATCTCATCCCTTATAAATTCAAAAATTTCTTTGGTCCCGGCCAGGCCGCCAGGTAATACCAGATGTCTCAAAATAAGGCCTTTGCGAGCCAGACCCTGCTCATCCACTACCAGATCGCCTACCTGGCGGTGCATCTCCTTGAGGGCCTCACGCGCCACCTTCGGATAATCCCGGGCCCCGAGATATTTGGCCGCCACCTCTTCGTCCCAGACCTTAAAGTCAGCGAGATAGATGTCTACCAACCCTTCAAGGGCCCTTAGGGTTTCTACCGCATCGTAGCTTCCGGTATTGTAGACCACCGGCAGGGTAAAACCCCGTTCAAAGGCCAGAGCCAGGGCTTCTACGATCTGAAGGACCTGGTGGGAAGGACTTACCAGGTTGAGGTTGTGACAACCCATCTTTTGTAATTCAAGAAAAATTTCTGCCAGCTGCGCGTCACTTATCTCCTGCCCCAGCCCCTGCTGGCTGATCTCAAAGGTCTGACAAAAGACGCAGGCCAGATTACAACCAGAAAAAAAGACCGCCCCAGACCCACGCTCTCCCACCAAACAGGCCTCTTCCCCAAAATGGGCCTCATAACCCGCCACTTTGGGTTGCCAGGAGACCCGACAAACCCCTAACTTTTTGACCCGGTCCACCTGACATTTACGGGGACAAAGCGCGCATCTTTTACGATGTACCGCAAGGGTTTCCCTGGCCTTACGGGCGAGAGAGGCCTTTTTCAGAGCTTCTTCTTCCCCTTCATGTATTCTTCAAAATGAGGGTAAAGCCTGCGGTAAGTAGCGATGATGTGTTCGGGAACGACCCGCACGTCGGCAAAAACCGTCATAAAATTAACGTCCCCCTCCCAGCGAGGAACAATTTGTATGTGCAAATGTTCGGGAATCCCGGCCCCCGCTACTTTGCCCAGATTGATGCCCACGTTAAAGCCATCCGGTTTCATTACTTCCCGTAAAATCCGGATACAGGTGCGGGTGGTGAGCATAAGGGCCGCTAGCTCATCCTCGCGCAGGTCATCAAGCTCGGGAACGTGCCGGCGGGGGGAAACCAGGAGGTGACCGGTATTGTACGGGAATTTATTCATTATCACGATGGTCTTTTCGTCTACGTAAAGGATGAGCCTTTTCTCGTCAGGTAATTTGATCTCCGGCGGGCAAAAGGGACAACCAGGCTCTTTTTTTCCGAGGACATATTCCATCCGCCAGGGGGCCCAGAGGACCTTCATCTAACTCCTCCCGTTTAACAGTAACGCTGCGGGCAAATAAACCTGGACTTCGGTCCCTACCGGCTGGGCCGCCTTCAAAGTGAGGGTGCCCCCGTGCATTTCTACGATTTTTTTGGCCACCGAAAGCCCCAACCCCGAACCATAAGTCTTAGTGGTAAAGAAGGGTTCCGTGACCCTCTTCAAAAAGTTTTTAGGAATGCCTGTCCCTGAGTCAATAATACGGACTAGGACCCCGTCTTTAATTTCCAGGATGATTTTAAGTTCGCCCCCCTCCGGCATGGCTTCCAGGGCGTTTTTGATAAGGTGGATAAATACCAGCTGCATCTCTTTAGGATCCACCAAAACGATAGGGTCACCACCTTCGCTTTGAAGGGAGACGTGAATACCCGCTTCCTTGAAAGAGCTCAAAAACAAAGTCAGCGCCGTTTGCAACAGGCGGCAAAGTCTAACCGGTTCTTTCTGGAGCTCTATTGGCCGCACAAATTCGAAAAGGTCCTCAAGGACCCGTTCCAGCCGTTCCGCCTCTTTGACCATGGTCTTGAGGTAGGCTTCCAGATCTTCCGGGATCCTCTTGCGCAAAAGCAGTTTAGACAGCCCACCTAGCGCCGAGACCGGGTTTCGGATCTCGTGAAAGATCTTTGAAGAGAGTTCTCCGATAGCCGAAAGTTTTTCCGCCTCTACCAGAAGGTGTTTCTGGCGGTTCAGCTCCTCACACACCAAAAGACGATGGAGGGCCATACTGGCCAACACGGCGATCGTCTCCAGAAACCTTAAGTCTTCTTCGAGGATCGGCCGCTTGGTAACAAAATTATCCACCCAGATAAAACCGTAAGCCCCCGGGGGAACGTTCAAGGGGGCACAGGCCGCCTCAGAAACCCCCAGTTTTTCAAATAGCGGCCTGAGCTCAACGTGCTCCCGGGCTTTTAAGAGGATGGCCCCCTGCCCCGCCAATAAATCCGAAGGGAAGGAAAAAGAAAAATCTTTTACCAAGGTGGCCAAAGAGTAACGGCCCGTCTGGAAGGCTTGGCGGGCCTCTTTTACCATTTCTTCAAAGGAAGGGCGCTTTTCTTCCAGCGAACGCCAAACCGAAGCAGCCTCTTCGGGACTGGCTGGCCCCAAAGCCACCACGGCCTTATAGGCGTCTCTGGTTTCCCGCCTGCGCCAGATAAAGGCCCGGTTAAAGCCCAGGCCCTCGGCCGCGGTTACTGCCACGAGCACCGTGGCAAAAAGGTCATATTCGTCTTCGGCCTTCAAAAGTTGGGTGGCAAAACGAAGAGATAAATTTAATAATTCCCCTACCCGGCAGTTCTCGTAACCACAGGGCTGAGCACGCAGATTTATGGAGATAAAATCTTCCATCGACGATAAAATTAAAGGTTTACTTAAATTAAAATCGGCCATTTTTTATTATTTCCTCACACGCTTCCCAGCCCGCTTGAACTTAACACGCTCGCCTGAGGAAGGAAAGTTTGTTAACCGTTGAATATGGAAAAAGAAGGCGTTTTTTTGAGAGTTTTTCCCCACCACGAGGTTATTCCCTGTGGATAAAAGATCAAAATTGACATTAAAATCAAACCGTAAATTAAATCTTTATATTCTTCAAAAGAAGAAAGTATCTGGGGCAAGGGAGTCAAGAACAGGGCTCCCCAAAAAGCGCCCCAGGGATTTCCCATCCCCCCTACCAATACCATGGTTACCACTTCGATAGAATAAAAGACATCAAAGGTCTTGGGGCTAATAAAAGTGAGGTAATGGGCATAAAGGGTCCCGGCCAAGGCGGTAAGTACCGCACTAAAAACAAAGGTCCCCACTTTATGGCGCAAAACAGGCAGACCAAGGGCCCGGGCGGCGTCTTCGCTGGCTTTAATGGCCTTAAGTTCTCGCCCCAACCGCCCGCCAAGGACCTTCAAAACCCCGGCAAAGATCACCAGCGCGACCCCCCAGATAAGATAAAAGTTGCTCAGGTCTGACTGAAAGCAAAAAGAACCTATACAAAAATGGGGAATCCCTGGAAGTCCTGACACCCCACCGGTGATCTCTTCTGCTTCTATCAACAAGAAATAAACAATCAGATTCAGGGCCAAAGTAGCCATAACCAGGTAATGACCCTGAAGGCGCAGGATAAAAAAGCCCAAAGACCCCGCGCAAAGAGCGGTAAGGAGCAAGGTGACCAGGGTGGCTCCCCAGGGATCAAGTCCCGCGTAAAAACCTAAGAGGGCCGACCCGTAGGCGCCCAAAGCGTAAAAGGCTCCATGCCCCAGAGAAATCTGGCCGGCGTAACCGATAAAAATCGTAAGACCCAGGGTCACCAGAAAATAAAGACCTACGAAGGCCAAAACGTTAAGATAGTAAGGGTTAGAAACCAGCAGGGGAATAGAAAAAATTATAGCCGTAAGGATAGCTACTTTTTTCATAACCGCTGACCGCGCGCTAAGGGAAGAAGCCCCTCCGGGCGAACCAGAAGTACCACCAGTAAAACAACGTAGGCCAAAATGTTTTTGTACGCGGAAGCAAAATAAGCCGCTCCACCTTCAAGCAACCCCAGAAGGAGCCCTCCTAAAAGGGCACCGGGGAAACTCCCGTAGCCACCCAGGATCGCCGCGGTAAAACCTTTGAGACCTATCAAAACCCCGCTTTCAAAACAAAGGGGCCAAACCGGGGCCACCAGCACCCCGGCCAGTCCCCCAAGCGCCCCCGCCAGCGC
>WGCA01000042.1 GCA_015494065.1 Thermodesulfobacteriaceae bacterium
ATACTTTTAAGTTTTCAGAGACAAAAAACATAAAAAAAGAGAGAAAGCATGATATATCAGAAGAAATAAATTTAAAAAATATTAATGAAAATAACCAAAATAGCAAAACAGTAGAAAAAAGAGAGCTTCTTTTATATAAGACTAATGAAGCAAAAAATGAGAAAAAAAACGTAAAAACTAAAGATATAGAAGCACCAAAAACCAAAGAGTTAGATTTAACGTTGGAATCCTCTTATCGGGAAGAAAAAAGGGTATTAAAAGCCAAAGTAGAAAGCAGACCAACAGAGCAAGCTTTTCCTGCTTTCAAGGAAGTTTCTGAAAAGCAAAGTATAAAAAAGAAAGACCATATCTTCCCGGAAGAAATGACCATAAAGGTCAGGCACGAAGAAAAGGCTCCCCCCGTAAAAGAAATCAAAGACAGCGTATTCAAGCACATAGATATCAAAGAAGTCCCAGAATTTGTGCGGGAGATGGTGATTAAGCTGCATCCTGAAGGAAAACATGAAGCTAACCTCAGGCTTCACCCACCGGAACTTGGTGAACTACACCTTTCGGTCTCAGTGGACAAAGGGGAGGTAAAACTCCTTTTGACGGTAGAGCACCCCCGGGCCGCAGAGGCCCTTCAGCAACACCTTTCTGACCTGCAACGTTCGCTCGAAGGACTTGGCTTTCAACTAACAGGGGCAGAAATAAACCTTGGGGGAGGCGGAAGCACCTTTTCCTACCGCCAAGAGGCGATTCCTTTGGAAAGAGCTTCTGCTTCGAAACCAAAGGCAGAAAGCGAAGAAAGGCCGAAGGTTAGCCTAAGAAACAGCTTAATCGATATCCGGGTTTAGGAGAAAAATATGGCCGCAAACATCGGACAAACCAACGCACCGGAACTCTTTACCAACCTTGATAATCGTCCCCAACCAAGGGTGCCCAAAAAGGTCTTGGATAGAAACGATTTTATGTTGCTTTTTATTAAACAGCTCGAATATCAAGACCCTTTAAAGCCTCTAGAGAACAACGAGATGGCTACCCAGCTGGCCTTATTCAACCAGCTTGACCAGCTTTTTGACCTGAATGAAAAGTTTGAAGAAATAATAAGTCTTGCCAAAAAAGACAGCCTTCAGACCGCCGCTAACCTTATCGGCAAAAAGGCCCTGGTCAAAAGTGAACTTTTACGGGTAGAAAACGGGACCTTTCTTGGAGGAAAACTCGTCTTAGAAGAACCAGTCTCCGGGGTAAAGCTCAAGATCTATTCCGCTGAAGGAAAATTAATAAAAGAAATGGATCTTGGCCCGCTGGGGGCGGGGGAGCATGAAATCAGCTGGGATGCGCGGGACCGCAATGGCCAAACTGTCCCTGACGGAAATTACCGTCTAGTAATCGAAACAAACGACCCCCGGGAGAAAAAGGCCCTTACCGTAAAGACCATGGGGCGTATTACGGCAGCCTTATTAGAAGACGGAGATTACGAGCTACTTTTTAACGGCTCCCATAAGTTAAAGCCATCCGAACTTGAAAAGATCATGGCGGAGGAAGATTAAAATGGGGCTTTTCGGCAGCATTTACGTGGGCAAGTCCGGCGTAACTTCCATGAGCGCTGGCATGGGGATTACCGCAGACAACCTGGCCAACCTTGAGAGCACCGGCTTTAGGGCCAGCCGAGGTCTTTTTGAAGATCTTTTCGCCCGGGCCACCACCGAGGCCCCTCCTTACGACCAGAAAGGCCTGGGAAGCAGACTAAAGGACGTGGAGGTCCTTTACCACGAAGGACCGATCAAACAGACCGACCAGCCCTCAGACCTTGCCATCTCCGGCAAAGGTTTTTTTGTGGTCAGCGACGGCCACGAAATCTTTTATACCAGAGACGGGCAATTTATGCCCCGGGAGCAAGAAGGAGGGCGTCTCAGGCTTTCTCTTCCAGGGGGCTACGACCTTTTGGGGTGGCTTTGTCCGGAAGAGACGGCTTGCGAAAGTTTGTCCTCTGGCCCCCTGGTTCCCATCGAATTTGCCAAATATATACCCGGTAGGGCCTCAACGAAAATTACCCTTCAGATGAATTTTGACGCCAGCAAGCCTGCCGAGGAGACCAACCTTGACCTTTACCAAAAATGGGACGCCACAGAAGAAGAGCCCCTCCCCCAGGGGGCGTATGATTTCAAGACCGAAGTGCCGGTATACGACTCTTTGGGAAACCAGCATACCTTAAATTTTTTCTTTGATCGGACCGCGGAAGAAAGGGTCTTTGAGTTTTTCGTCTCCCTTGACCCTGCGGCCGATACCCGGGGAAGTGGTCGCTACCAGGGGGCCCTTATGGGAGGTAAAATTCGTTTCGGCTCCCTGGGACAGTTGGAGGGCTTGGAGGACCTCTTTTACGTTACTGATCCCGCAGGGACGCAAACTCCCTTAACCACCGACGATTTTTCTGAGGAGGGTTTCCCCCTCCTGCGGTTAAATCTCGATGGGACAGAACAGCGTATCGCCCTGGACTTTGGCACCTTTTTTGATACCGCCGTCAACAGCTGGAAACGCTCGGATGATCACGCCAGCACCTCCTTTGCGAATCCATACGCGGTGATAAACGAAAACGTAGACGGATACCCCCCCGGTTTTTTTGAAACCCTAAGCGTCTCAGAAAAAGGCATCATTTCTGTCCGCTACACTAACCAAGAAACCTTTGAGGTGGCCCGCGTCCCTCTGGCAAACTTTGCCAGCCCGGACGAATTGGAACGGGCGGGCGGTAACCTCTTTAAGGCTTTTAACGGAGCTACCCCTGAAGTTTTCGCTCCGGGAAGAACGGCCCCCGGGGCCATTTTCGGCGGGGCCCTTGAGGGCTCAAACGTGGATTTGGCCCAGGAAATGGTCCGGTTAATCACCTTGCAACGTACTTTTCAGAGCAATACCCGGATCATCACCACGGCGGACCAGATGTTAGAAGACTTTTTGCGCCAGGTTTAGAAATTAAAGCCCGGCCTCCCGGGCAGACGAAATTAGTTTAGAGGAGGAAAATTATGGGATTAACAGATGCCCTTTTTGCCGGCACAAGTGGCCTGCGCAGTCTTGGCCACGGCATGAGTGTCGTGGGAGATAACGTGGCCAACCTCAACACCTCGGCCTTTAAAGGGGCTAGGATTACTTTTTCCGACGTCATGGCCCAGAGAATCAACACTGCCTCCGGTTCCGGGCAGATGGGCCGTGGGGCTTCTATAAACGCCCTCTACCCTATGATGCAACAGGGTTCCTTTGAATCAACCGCCAGCCCCACAGACCTTGCCATTGCCGGAAACGGCTTTTTTATCCTCAAAGAACCCAACTCCAGCGGAAACACTTTCTACACTAGAGACGGGCAATTCCTGATAGAAAAAGAGGGGTTTTTGGTAAACCCGGCGGGGCTTAGGGTACAAGGCTGGCAGATTGACGAAGTTACCGGAGATATCACTGGGGCCCTAACGGATATTCAGATCAACCGCAGTTCTCCCCCGGTCAAGACCGCCAAAATAGACGTGATCACCAACCTAGACGCCCGGGAAGAACTGGAAAATATGGAAGTCACGCTAGAAGGAAACGTCTACGTAGCCCCCGGTGATCCGTCCCAGACCATCAGTACCAATTTTGTTTTACGGGACATAAACGGCCAAGATATCCCCATCCGGGTCGATTTGACCTGGAACGGGACCACCCAAAAATGGGACAATTACACCATCACTTACGAAACCACCGGGGAGGTCCTGGCCAGCGGTACTGATACCACGGTGACCAAGGCCACGATTGAACTTCCGGTCACCAAAGAAAAAGTCCTTATCAACTGGTCCAACGTCACCCATGAAGACGGCATTACGGAAGAACTCCGGGTGCCCGGGCGAACAGGCCTGATAAAATTAGACGACAACGGGACAGATATCGACGAAAACACCTGGGAATCCATAGACATCACCGTAAAGGACGCCAACGGAAACGACGTCCCACTGCGCATCTATCTCTATTATCAAAACGGCACCGCCCCCAATAACACCGATTTTCCCGCAGAAATCAGGGACTTCTTGCCCGAATTGGCCGACGGACGCTGGCACTACCTGGTCTTTCAATCCCCTACCGCCGGGGCCACCGTACCGGCAGATGAAACAGATAGTATCCTCCTTTCCTGGGGGACTAACATCAGCGACATTAAACGCAACGCTTCCTTTTTCCTTGACGGCACCACGGAAAAGATCGACCTTAATTGGGACGCCGTAGACCACAGCGCCAGCGGAGGGGGAAACCTGGCCGCCATCCCAAGCCTTTCGGGAGAGAACTTTTTCCGGATACAGGAAGTAAACTCCCTTTATGACCGCTGGGACGCCCGCAACGAGACCCCAATCCCCAGTACCGAATATACTTACCGGACCACCCTTACCATATACGATTCTTTAGGTACTCCCCACGAATTGACCGTTTATTACGACCGTACTACCAGGGATAACGTTTACGAGTTTCTCATTACCTGCGATCCCCAAGAAGACCAACGGGATTTCACCAAAGACACCATTCCCATGCAATGGACCACCACGGAGGGTTCCGTCACCGTCAAAAATCAAATCCTTTCCGGAAACACCCTTACCAACGTCAAAAAGGGTGTTTTAATGTACGGACGGTTAGAATTTGATAACCAGGGTAACGTCAAACAATTTTACGAGACCTACCGGGTTGATCCGGACACCGGGGCCCTGGTACAGATCGTAAACGAGTCCGGCACCCCGGTGACCGACGCCCAGGACAAATTTAACGTTATCGGAGCCCACGGTTACCCGGTGATACTGGCCGATTTCCTGGGTCTTAACCTGGACCAGGACCCCCCTCAAACGGACGAAGAGATCGTGGCCGCCCGCAAGGACATCCAGAACATCGAACTGAATATCGGTTATTACTATAAAGACGGCGCCTGGCGGTCGGAATCGGTTCGCACCACCCAGTACGCCACCAGCAATTCGACCATCTTCTATGACCAGGACGGTTACGGCCCGGGTTATTTGGAATCTATCTCCGTGGATACCGAAGGGGTCATCACTGGTCACTATTCAAACGGCCGGGTCATCCCCCTCTGGATGGTGGGGCTGGCCAACTTCAACGCCCCGGAAAGACTGGATAAAGCTGGGGGCAATCTCTTCCGCGAGACCACCCATTCCGGGCCACCGGTTACCGGAAAACCGGGGACCAACGGGCTGGGGTCCATTGCCCCCAACAGCCTTGAACAATCAAACGTAGACCTGGGGGAACAGTTCGTAAAGATGATCACTATCCAGCGGGGCTTTCAGGCAGACGCCCGGACCATCACCGTGACTGACGCCATGTTAGAAGAACTCATCAACCTGAAGAGATAATATCGTGCCCCCTCTACGCTTTATTAATGGGAGCATTTTTAGCCTACGCGCTTAATCGATACGGAATCTTTCTTTAGTCATCGCGAGGCCCTCTACGCTTTAAAACGCGTAGAGGGCCGTGGCGATCTCGGATCGTACGCCTTCTGTCCAAGCCTCGCCACAGGGATTGCTTCGTCGCTCCGCTTTACGGAGCTCCTCGCAATGACTTGATGCAATGCCCATCGACTATTTTGTGACCTCA
>WGCA01000043.1 GCA_015494065.1 Thermodesulfobacteriaceae bacterium
AGGAAGCGCTCCTTGAGAAGCCAGAACCCGGAACCATTCTTGTGGCTACCCAGGTGGTGGAGGTCAGTCTTGATATTTCTTATGATGTACTCTTTACAGAACTTGCTCCTCTTGATGCCCTGGTCCAGCGCTTGGGGAGGGTAAATCGCCGGGGGAAAAAGCCTCCCGCGGAAGTTAAAATCTTTTTTACTGTAGGGGAAGGCAGTAAGCGTGTTTATCCAGAAGGTGTTCTAGAAAAGAGCCTTTCCCTCTTAGAGGAGCTTCCAGAAATCCCTACGGAAAAAGATTGGGTTAAGGCCGTAAATGAACTCTACGAAGAGATTAGTAAAGATGAGGCCTTTCTCAGAGATTTTGACCTCGGGCGTAAGACCTTGCGGGAAGTGCGGGAAATCCTCGGCTGCTATACTATAGACCTTGCCGATGAGGAACTTCGGGCACGTTTTGCCACTCGCAGAGGTACACCTGCCGTGGAAGTATTGCCAGAGACTTTTCTTGCCGAAGCTCAAGCCTTGCAGGCTCAAAAGGAAGGTTGGCGTCTCGTTGAACTGTTAGTGCCGGTCCCTATCTGGTGGCTTCACGCCTTTAAAGATTGGTTTTATCCCTCAGAGGACTTTGGGTGCTTTATAACTCGCCTACCATATAGCCCCGAAGAGGGTCTCTTGCCCTTAAAAACTTCAGATGAAGCGCCTGAACACTACGAGTTTTGGTAATTTTTGAAAGCGGTTGTTTTTCAGTTCTTCTTACCTTATTTTAAAGGTAAGACATATTTTAAATGTAATCCCAAATTGGGGGGCTTGAAATGTTAGTCACTGTTACTTCAAAAGGTCAGATTGTTATTCCCGCTTCGGTACGTAAGAAATTAAACATCCGGAAAGGAACTAAATTTGTTGTTTTTGTAGAAGAAAACAAAATAATTTTAGAACCTGCTGAAAATGTCATCCAAAAAGGAAAAGGTTTATTAAAAGAAGGAGGCGAAGTAATTCTAAAATATCTTTTAGAAGAAAGGAAAAGAGAGGTCGAACGTGAAGAATTACGTCTTCGATAGTTTTGCCATCATAGCTTTTTATGCAGACGAAAAAGGTTCAGATCTGGTTGAACAGGTATTGACTGAATGTCTAACAGGAAAAGCGCGAGGATGGATGACTGTAATCAATTGGGGTGAAATTTTTTACGCTACCGCCAAGGTCAAAGGTTTGAAAGTCGCTCTTGATATAATGAAGAATCTAGAAAGTTATCCTTTGATCATCGTTGATGCTGATAAAAAATTAACCTGGGAAGCGGCTAAGTTAAAAGCTAAATACCCTATTGCTTATGCAGACTGTTTTGCGTTAGCTCTGGCCAAACAGAAAGAGGCTGATCTTCTTACGGGTGACCCGGAATTTAGAAAAGTAAAGGAAAACGTAAAGATTATCTGGCTTGCATAATAATTAAGCTCACACGTCTCAACAACACTATATTTTATTAATGGAGCATTTTTTAGCCGATATGCTTAATCGTATTTTTTGTCATCACAAACCCACGTTAGTTATCGCTAACATGGCCCTCCTGTGGTCATCGTAAGAGTTCTCTACACGTTTCAAAGTGTAGAGGGCCCGAAGCGATCTCAGAGATTGCTTCGCTCCGCTGCCGCTTCGCTCGCAATGACGGAAGACGACAGAGGTCGCAATGACTGAAGGAACGAGTCGCGAGCGCGCTCTTTCGGTCATCGCGAGGCGCGAACGAAGTGAGTGACGAAGCGATCTCAGATCGTCACGGCCTCTGCCGAGACCTCACGACAGGGATTGCTTCCCCCTGTCGTGATGATTTTAACCACGACAGGGGTCGCAATGACTGAGGGGCGGATGCATATACGTAATGACAAATAACATTTGATGACCCCATTAATAA
Organism: Thermodesulfobacteriaceae bacterium; assembly: GCA_015494065.1. Classification (GTDB taxonomy): domain Bacteria; phylum Desulfobacterota; class Thermodesulfobacteria; order Thermodesulfobacteriales; family Thermodesulfatatoraceae; genus Thermodesulfatator. Next base: position 1,888 of record WGCA01000043.1, read on the forward strand.
AAATGCTGCTTATGTACCCCGGGCCAAAGTTCCACGTTGCTTTCAAAAATAACCCTGCTAAAATTTTACTTACTATGAAAAATAGCAGGGATAAAATTTACATTCCCAGAACTTTGGAAGGAAAGATTTGGAAACTCTTGGACGCGCCGGAGATCATTGCCATCTTCGGGGCCCGGCAGGTGGGTAAGACCACCCTGATGAAGCACATCTTCCATAGCCTTGAAGAGCCCAAAATCTTTTTGGACTTTGAGGACCCGGAGCTGGTGAGCCTTTTTGATGAAGATGTAAAGGCCTTTGCCCGGCTTTATGTAGAGGGCAGGAAATACGTGTTCATAGACGAATTTCAGAACAGCAACCTGGGAGGGAAACATCTAAAATTTCTCTATGATCATTATCCCACTAAATTTCTCATTTCTGGTTCTTCGAGTCTTGAGCTTGCTGTTAAAGCAGCCTCAGCGTTGGTGGGTAGAATCTTTATTCTGGAGCTTTATCCCCTGAGCTTCCAGGAGTTGTTATCTTATAGGGCCCCTCGGCTTTTCTCAGTACTTCAGGAAAAGATTTCCGGGAATGAAGGTTTACCCCAGGTCCTTCACTCTCAGCTTATGGGGTTAATTGAGGAATTCACTTTATGGGGAGGATACCCGAGAATTGCTATAGCCCGGGACAGGGAAGAGAAAATTCAAATATTAAAGGGCATTCTTTCCACGTATTTGCTCAGAGATATACGGGGATTTTTTAGACTAGCCACAGAATCTGGCTTCCAAAAGTTATTAAAGGCTTTGGCCCTTCAAGTGGGCGGTTTGATTCGATATGGAGAACTTTCCCAGGTTTCAGGACTTTCCTATTCTGCTCTTAGAAAATACCTGTCCATATTGGAAGAGACCTATATCATTTCTTTGGCCCGCCCCTTCTTTACAAATAGACGTTTGGAGATCGTAAAAAATCCTAAAGTTTATTTCCAGGATCTGGGTATAAGGAACTACTTGTGCAGGGATTTTCGGAACTGGGAGGTGAGGACTGACAAGGAAGCTCTAATTGAGAACTTTGTGGCCTCTGAACTTTTGAAAAAGGGGATATCTTTGCGCTTCTGGAGAACAAAATCTGGAGGAGAAGTGGATTTCGTAATCCAGGGAAACGCAGAAGGCATCCCTGTGGAGGTGAAGTCAGGAGCGGCCACCACTCCAGGAAAGTCTCTTGTGAGCTTTATAAAGAAATATAGACCTTCCAGGGCTTATGTGTTCCATTCCGGTGGCCTCTTTTCGTTAGAGACGAAGGGCACCAAGGTCTGGTTCTGGCCTCTGTATGCTATTTCTTGTTTGGAAGAAGGAGATGTACGGTGAAACCAACTTTAGCTGCCCGAATCAACGGCACCATCTTTTATGCTTACCAAATTTGTCCGCGGGAGGCGTGGTTTTACTATCATCGTCTAAACCCTTCCCAAGAGTATGATTTGCTTCTCCTGGGCCGGCTGGTGCACGAAGGTTCGTATCAGCGGGCGCGGAAGGAAATTTTTGTTGACCAACTTCTAAAAGTTGATCTTTTCCGTGACGAGATGATCGCTGAGGTCAAGAAATCCTCACGCCACAAAGAGGCTGCCAGGCTTCAGCTGGCCTTTTATCTTTATTACTTGAAACACGAAAAAGGCCTTGAGTTTGAAGGGGTGCTCCTTTTTCCGAAAGAACGCAAGACCGAGCGCCTAAGACTGACACCGGAGCTGGAAGAGAGGATAACCTCGTTAATTAAAGAAATGCTTCCGGTGCTTTCGTCTGAAACCCCTCCCCCGGTTAAAAAATCCAAATACTGCCGCACCTGCTCCTTCCAGGAAGTATGCTGGGGATGAACGTCTTGAGAATTTTTAGAGTAGGTTTTACCTTGGTAGAGTAAAACTTTTTAGGAGTAAAACAATGGAAAAAGTAGTAGCCAAAATTAGTAAAAAGGGACAGGTAGTAATACCCAAAAATATCCGAAAAACTCTCGGTATAGAACCGGGCGACCGGGTGGTCTTTATTCTTACGCAAGAGGGTGTGTTACTTAAAAAAGAATCAGAATCCCCTTTTGACAAATATTTTGGTTATTTGGGGACTCCGGGAAATGCCGAAGAGCTGGTAAGAAAAATGCGCGGTGAGCGCGATGATATTGGCGATTGATACCTGTATTTTGCTCGATATTTTGCTACCCGACCCGCATTTTGGCGAACGTTCAAGGGAGCTCCTCAAAAAAGCCAGTACAAAAGGCCGCTTAATAATTTGTGAGATCGTTTATGCTGAGCTTGCCCCCTTTTTTGGAGAAAAGGCGTTATTAGATGATTTTTTGGCCGAAACCCAGATTAAGGTCAAATGGTGCTCTAAAGAGGTGTTGTGGGAAGCAGGGAGAGCCTGGCGAAGTTATTTAAAACGCGGCGGAAAAAGAAAAGAGCGCATCCTGCCCGATTTTATCATTGGTAGCTTTGCCAAATTGAATGCTGATGGCCTTATTACCCGGGATAAACGTTTCTACCAAAAATACTTCGGGCTGAAAATATTCGAAACCACCTAGAAAAATTACCTTGAATTTTATCGAGCCACCTAGTAAAAATGCATTGAATGTTTATCAAAAGGCGTCTTTTTGATAAAATCCTCCCCTGGCTTGATTCACCCCATATCCTTATTATCAAAGGGGCTCGCCGGGCAGGAAAAACCACCCTTCTTCAATTCCTGAAAGAATACCTTGAAAGCCAAGGGCAAAGAGCAGCTCTTTTCTCCGTAGATCAGCTTCTTTTCGAACCTTATTTCAAGGACCCTTTGCTCTTTGAAAAATATCTGCGCCGGGAAGGGCTCCTGGGGGAAGAGCGTCTCTTCCTCCTGCTTGATGAGTTTCAGTACCTTACTGATCCGGGGCTCTTTCTAAAAGTCCTTTACGACCGCCTCTCTCCGGGGCTTAAGCTCATCGTTTCAGGTTCTTCAAGTCTTGAAATTTCGCGCACCAGAGAATTTCTTACCGGAAGAAAAATAGAGTTTGTGCTCGAAAGGTTTTCTTTCCTGGAGTTTCTTGCCGCCGTTTCTCCCCCAAAAATATGGGAAAAGGCCCCTTTTGAGACCTGGGAAGAAGCCCAAGAAATTTTTGCTCTTTATCAAAACGAACTAAAAGAGCGTTTCCTGGAGTATGTAAATTGGGGAGGATACCCGGAGGTAATCCTGACCTCTTCTACGGAGCAAAAAGAGGTCATCCTGCGGGAAATTTTGGCTACCTATCTCCAAAAAGACGTAGCCGCCTTTCTCCAGGTCGAAAATATTTCGGCCTTTAACCATTTGATACGTATCCTGGCGGCGCAGGTGGGCTCCCTTCTCAACAAAAGCGAACTTGCCGACACCCTGAAAATCCGCTTTGAAACTGTTTCCCGCTATCTCGATATCCTTGAGGGGACTTTTATCTTCCACCTGCTCCGCCCCTATTTTCGCAACGTCCGCAAAGAAGTCTCCAAAAATCCCAAAGTTTATGCGCGAGATTTCGGGATTATTTACTTTGCCCTGAGGAGAACCTTCAACACCTATGAAGGCGTAAGTGGCCACGAGATAGAAAACTTTGTCTTTCGGGAGCTCATGGAACAATTTCCCCTGGAAGATATCTATTTTTATCGTACCCGTAGCGGGGCGGAAATAGACTTCCTGGTGGTTAGGGAAAAATTTTACCTTATCGAATGTAAATTTCGCAATAAAATAAGAATCCCTAAGATTTTTTTAAATTTTGAGGAAAGATACCCTGAAAAAGAAAAAATTCGGGTTGTTATTACTAAAGATTATCTGGAAAGAAAAGAAAAGGCCTATTTCATCCCGGCCTTTGTTCTACCCTTGATAAGGCTTGAGGGTTTGCGGTGAAACGCGCGCTTTACATCTTAAACCCCGGGCATCTTAAGCGTGAGGGCAATACCCTCGTCTTCGTTACTCAGGAGGGGAAAAAGGCCCTTCCCGTGGAAACCATAGATAGCCTCTATGTCTTCGCTGAGATAACGTTTAATAAAAAGCTTCTCGAATTCCTTGCCCAAAAGAAGATCCCGGTACATTTTTTCAATTACTTTGAATACTACGTGGGCACTTACTATCCGCGGGAATACATGAATTCCGGCCTTATTACGCTCCGCCAGGCAGAATATTATCTGAATCCAGAATGGCGGCTCGGGCTGGCCCGGGCCTTTGTTTACGGGGCCTGTGCCAATATGCTTTTTAATCTGCGCACCTATTCCTCTCGCGGAAAGGACCTTTCCGAACAAATAGCCGCCATCGAAGAGGAAATGGGCTCTTTGAACGAAGCCCAGAATTCCGCCGAGCTTATGGCTATTGAAGGCCAGGCGCGCCAGGCCTATTACGCGGCCTTTGACGTTATCCTGGAGAATCCGGATTTTGCCTTTGAGGTCCGCAGTCGGCGCCCACCGGCCAACCGCCTAAACGCTTTGATTTCCTTTGGCAATTCTTTACTTTATGTGACCGCCCTTTCGGAAATTTACCGCACGCACCTTGACCCGCGTATCGGCTATCTCCACGAGACGAACCAACGTTCCTTTACCCTTAATTTGGATCTTGCAGAAATTTTTAAGCCCCTGATTGTAGACCGGGTAATCTTTGGTCTTATCAATCGCCAGGAAATCAAACCCGAAGATTTTTCAGAAGAAATGGGCGGAATCTACCTCAAAGAAAAGGGAGCCAAAAAGTTTCTGGCGGCCTATGAAAAAAGACTTTCTGAAACGATCATGCACAAAGCCCTGGGGCGAAAGGTCTCCTATCGCCGTCTCATACGGCTTGAATGTTACAAGCTTTACCGTCATTTTCTTGGTGATGAGCTTTACCAACCCTACGTAAGGACACGCTAATGTTTGTCATTTTGGTATATGATGCCGGAGAAAAACGCGTTCAAAAATTTCATAAAACTTGCAAGAGATTTCTTAACTGGGTGCAACTTTCAGTATTTGAAGGTGAACTAAGTAAAGCTCAACTTGAACGTCTTAAGTTTGAATTAAAGCGCATTATGAAGCCAGATGAAGACTCAGTAATTATCTATACCTTTCGCACGCGCCATTATTTTTTCCGTGAAGTAATGGGAGTCAAGAAGGGAGATCCGGACGAAATTTTTGTGTAATATTTCACAGCCGCCGGATCCCTGGGGGTTTTTGCATTATTGGAGGTCCGGCGGCATAATCGCCTGTTTCCGGGAATTTGACATCTTCCCAATCCCTTGCTACACAATATGTAACGCTCTTTGAGAGAGTAGGGTTTGCAGCCTAACTAAAAGGAATGGAAACGCATATAGCCAACAAAGACGGCAACCGCGGACGGTTTCGGGTCAAGTTTGCAGCCTAACTAAAAGGAATGGAAACGAAGGAAAGAAT
>WGCA01000044.1 GCA_015494065.1 Thermodesulfobacteriaceae bacterium
GCAAATATCCTCGGGTACCAGACCGGAGCCGGTGTTATGAAATCCTTCACGAAAACCAGGTTCCTCCCCATATTATCGCCCATTGTGAGCAGGTAGCCCGGGTGGCCGTCTTTCTGGCCGAAAACCTCTGTCTGGTGGGGGAAGAAATCGACCGGGCCCTGGTAGAAGCCGGAGGGCTGCTCCATGACCTTACCAAACATCTGAGTCTCAAGACAGGGGAGAACCACGCCCTTTCGGCCGCCAGACTGTTAGAAAGGCTAGGTTATCCGGAAGTAGCCCGGGTAGTGGCCCAGCATATCTTCTGTCCTCCGGGGCCCCCGGGAAGTCCTATCCGGGAAGAGGAGCTGGTCTACTACGCCGACAAACGGGTTAAGCATACCCAGATCGTGGATTTGAAGGAGCGCTTTTGGGACCTTAAGGAACGTTACGGTCGCAGCGTCTCTTCCCTCATCAGGCTTGACCATTTATACGAACTGACCCGTCTTCTGGAAAGACGCATTTTCAAAAAATTGCCCTTTGGGCCAGAAAAGGTATTGGAGCTCGGAGATGAAAAAGCCAAAGGTAGCGCTTCTGTGCGGGGGTAACTCACCGGAAAGGGAGGTGTCCCTTAAAGGAGGCCAGGCGGTAGCTGAGGCCTTACGCCGGCGGGGCTATCCGGTAGAAATTTTTGACCCGCCAGGAGATTTGCCTTTGTTTGCCCAGCGGGTAAGGGAATTTGACCTGGCCTTTCCCGTGCTGCACGGACCAGGGGGTGAAGACGGGACCATCCAGGGGTTTCTCGAGGCCCTGGGGCTTCCTTATCTGGGGGCCGGGGTTTTGGGAAGCGCCCTGGCCATGGACAAGTTTTTGAGCAAACTTATCTACCGGGAAGTGGGGCTTAAGGTGCCAGACTTTGTGCTGGTGCGTAAAGGAGAAAGGCCGTCTCCTTTAAAAATACCCTTTCCCGTGGTGGTGAAACCCGTCTCACAGGGCTCAAGTGTGGGGATCTCCCTGGTGGAGGACGAGGAAGGACTCCGGCAGGCCCTTTCGCTGGCCTTCCGTTACGAGGAGCGGGTCCTTATCGAGGAAAAGCTTTCTGGACGGGAATTAACGGTGGGCATTTTGGGGGAGACCCCTTTGCCGGTGGTGGAGATAAGGCCCGGGGCTGGCCACCCTTTCTTTGATTATCAGGCCAAATATACCCCGGGGGCCACCGAAGAATTATGCCCGGCCCCCATCCCTGAGGAAATAGCCTCTGCTGCCAAGAAGGCCGCTTTCCTGGCCCATCAGGCCCTCAATTTGCGGCACGTCAGCCGGACGGATTTTATCCTCACGGAGACCGGCGATCTTTACGTCCTGGAAACCAACACCCTCCCCGGGCTTACCGAGACCAGTCTTTTACCTTTAGCAGCCAGGACCGCAGGCCTTTCCTTTGAAGACTTGGTGGAAAAGATGGTGACCCTCGTGTTAGCGACAGGCGTTTCTTAGCCCTTCTTCGATGCGCAGACGTACCAGGTGGGCCAGTTGGGTCTTTTCTTTTAAGCTCAGGCCCCGGGTGGGAATGGGGGGAAAGAGGCGCACCCTTACCAGCCCCGGCCTGACGTAGAGCTTGCCTTTGGGCATGATCTTTCGGGTTCCGCAAAGCGCCACCGCCACCACCGGCTTCTGGCTTTTGATGGCCAGGGCAAAACCCCCGGTCTTAAAGGGCAGGAGTCTACCGTCCTGGCTCCTGGTGCCTTCAGGAAAGATCACCACCGAAAAACCCGCCTTTATCTTTTCGGCGGCGGCCAGGAGGCTTTCATAGCCCTTGCGGGGATTTTCCCGGTCCACCGGGATATAACCTATGACCTTAAGGGCCCAGCCAAAGAAGGGGATCTGGAAAAGGCTCTTTTTGGCAAGCCATTTTATCTGGTAGGGTAAGGCCACTTCCAGGACGGGGATATCAAATTGGCTCTGGTGGTTGGCGGCAAAGATATACGCTTCTTTGGGATCAAGGTGTTCCAAACCCCGCACCTCAAGCTTCACCCCAGTGATGATGAGGATGATTTTTAACCAAAACCGCCCTATTTGGTGGTTAATCTCCCCTTTACGGTCAAAAAAGGCCAGCAAAAAGATGAGCAGGGCAAAAGGGGGGACGGAGACCAAGACGAACAGGTAGAGCAGGAGGTTGCGGCCCAAGATCTCAAGCTTTTTCATCAGTTAATTGATATTTTTCCCCGTAACCGCGGGGGGTCAGGAAAAAATCACCTATTAACTTGCTCTGGGAATTGCCAATAATAATAAGACTGCTCATGTCTGCCAATGTCGAAATCCTTTCCTTTTCCGCGAGTGTGGTAAGGACTATCTTTTCCTCTTCCCGCCAGGCCCCCTTCACCAGGGCCAAAGGGGTATCCGGCGGGCGCTGGCGGGCAACGAGCTCTAAGGCCTCTTTCAGTTGATTTTTTCGCCTCCTGCTCTTGGGGTTATAAAAGACCAGGACGAAGTCCCCTTCGGTGGCCAACCTGATCCTCTTGGTTATTTGCTCCCAGGGCGTTAAGCGGTCTGATAAGGAAATAAAGGCGCAATCGTTGCTAAGTGGGGCACCCAGCCGTGCGGCTGCGGCGCAAGCCGCCGTAACCCCGGGAATGATTTCTATACGGACGTGGTAAGGGCTGCGACGAGCCGCCAGGACTTCAAAGACCGGCGCCGACATGCCATAGATAGCCGGGTCACCCCCTGAGACTAGGGCCACTGGGCCGTTTTTCTCGGCCAGCGCTAAGGCCTCTTGGGCCCGCTTCACCTCTTCCATCATGGAGGTGGCGCGTACTTCTTTGTCCCGGATCAGGTGGGCGATCTGGGCCAGATAGGTGCGGTAACCGAGGACGACCTTGGCTTGCGCCAACGCCTCTTTGGCGGCGATGGTCAAAAGATCATCTTTGCCCGGTCCGATACCTATGATGAAAAGGGTGTTTTTGGGTGTTGGCATAGGGCTTAAACCTTTGCTAAACTTTCATCTGTTTCTAAAACGAATTATCTATCAAGATGGCCATCATTAACAATAAAAACGTTTCTCAAGCCGATCTTTTAGCCGAAGCCCTCTACGAGAGTGAAATCAAGTTCCGTACTTTAACCGAATCCGCCGCGGTAGGCATCTTCCTTTACCGGGAACGTTTCCTTTACGTAAACCCGGCCTTTGAAGCTATTACCTGCTATAAACTCGAAGAACTTAAAGGGCGTTATTTATGGGACATCGTACACCCTGATTTTAAAGACTTGGTAAAGGAACGGGCCCTGGCCCGTTTAAGGGGGGAAAACCCGCCTGCCCACTACGAAGTGAAGATTATTACCAAAGACGGGAAGGAGAAATGGCTAGAAGTGACGGCGGCGGTCTTTGAACAGGAAGGGAAAGTAGTGGGGATAGGGACCGCCGTTGACATCACCAAGCAGAAACTCTTTGCCCAAAGGCTTGAAGAGACTCTGGCCAAATACCAGGCCATTCTCAACGCCTTTGAAGGGCTAATATACGCGGTTTCTCCCTTTTTCGAGATCCATTTCGCCAACCGCAAATTAAAAGAAAAATGTAGCCAGGAATTGGGAGGCAAAACCTGTTATCAGGTGTTGTATCACCGTGAGCAGCCCTGCCCGTGGTGCGTAAACGAAAAGGTCCTAAAAGGGGAGGTGGTCCAAAAAGAGATATTCGTTCCCCGGGAAAATAGGTGGTATCAGGTGGTGAGCACCCCCCTTTACTATCCCTCAGGGGCGCGGTTCGCCCTCCACCTTTTAGTAGATATCACGCCGCAGAAACGGGCCCAAGAGGAACTCTTACGTACTACCAAGCTCGAGTCTCTGGCCCTGCTCGCGGGCGGAATCGCCCACGATTTTAATAATTTTTTGACGGCCATTTTGGGAAATCTCACCCTCCTTCGTCTCAAGGCCAGGCTTTCCCCAAAAGAAGAAAAACTCTTGCGCCAGGCAGAAAAGGCCTGCCTCAAAGCCCAGGGGCTGACTAAACAGCTTCTTACCTTTGCCAAGGGTGGTTCCCCTATCAAAAAAACCGCCCCCCTGGAGGAGCTCTTGCGGGAAACCATTTCCTTCTGTCTGAGGGGTTCTCAGATAGATTGGCACCTGGAAGTAGACGACGACCTATTCCTGGTAGACATCGATACCGTCCAATTTGGCCAGGTCATCAGTAACCTGGTTATTAACGCCAAACAGGCCATGCCTCAGGGAGGGAATTTGTGGGTTAAGGCCCGCAATCTGATCCTCAAAGAAGCCCGGGGTCCTTTACCTTCGGGAAAATACGTGGAACTGGTCTTTAAGGACGAGGGCAGCGGGATACCGGCCAAATACCTCAATAAGATCTTTGATCCTTATTTTACCACCAAAAAAGACGGCAGTGGCCTGGGGTTAGCCATCTGTTATTCCATCGTAAAGAAACACGGGGGCTATATCGAAGTAGAATCTGAGGAGGGGAAGGGGGCCCTTTTTCGGATCTATCTCCCTGCCAGTGATAAAGAAAGGGTGGCCTCCCCTAGGCTTAAACAACAGGAAATTTTTAAAGGTCACGGGCACGTCCTGGTCTTTGACGACGAGGAAAGTGTGCGGGAGACCCTAAGGGAAGCCCTGGAAATGGCGGGTTTTAAAGTAGAAGTGGCGGGCGAGGGGCACGAGGCCCTGGCCAAATTGCAGGAGGCCAACCAGCGGGGGGATCCCTTTGATCTGGCCATCCTGGACCTTACGGTGCCCGGGGGACTGGGGGGTAAAGAACTCCTGCCAGCCCTCAAACAACTAAAACCTGACCTCAAGACCATCCTAATGAGCGGGTATCCCACCGAAGAAAAAAAGCCCTTCGGTTTCGACGCCTTCTTAAAGAAGCCCTTTTCCATCCCTGAGCTTTACGCCACGGTCAAAAAAGTCCTCTATGGTTAACCTATGTGCCCGTTTTTTTATGATAGCCCCACCCCGAAGGCCCCTTATTCTGGAAGAAAAGGACGAGATCCGAAGTTTAGGCCTTAGGCATTTTATCTTTTTCAAAGAGCACTTCAGTGACCGGACTTTCTGGGAAAATTTAAAAAGGGAATTGCAGGCCTTATCTCCCCCTGGTCTCTGGGCGGTGGACCAGGAAGGAGGGCCGGTGACCCGTATTACCCCTCCCCTTTTTCCGGCCCTTAAAGCCCCTTTGAGCCTGGCCCAGGAAGAGGAACCGGAGCAGGCGGTGCGGGAGGCGGCCCTTTTGTGTGCCCGAAACCTCAAAAAACTAGGCCTTAATTTCAACCTGGCCCCGGTGCTGGATCTGGCAGGGGAGGGAGCCCCTCCTTTTCTCAGGGGACGGACCTTCGGTGAAGATCCTTCTTTGACCGCAAGACTCGGGGTTACCTATATCAAGGCCTTCAATCAGGTTGGCCTTTATTGTTGCGGCAAACATTTTCCCGGTCTGGGAGGGGTGGAGGTCGACCCTCACCTAAGGCTGCCGGTTAAAGAACGTCTTGACGAAAGGGACCTGATCCCTTTCAGGGCGGCGGTCAAAGCCGGTCTTCCTGCCATGATGACCACCCACCTCCTGGTGCCTTCTTTGGCCGCAGACCCGGTCACCTATTCTCCTAAGTTTGTGCGTTTTTTAAGGGAAGAGCTTGGTTTTCGTGGCATAGTCCTTACCGATGACCTCTTTATGGGCGGGGCCTTGGTTGGCATAGACCTTGAGGAAGCGGTGCTCAAGGCCTTTTTAGCAGGGCATGACCTCATGCTCCTTTGCGGGGATTTCGCTAAGTCTCTGGCGGCCTTGGCCGCCTTCTGTCAGGAGGTCCAGCAATCCCAGGCCCTTAAAGAGGAAATGTTAGCCCGCCTTTCTTCTCGCCTATTGCCTCTTTAAGGCGAAAGTGTTAAAGGCTTGAGAGCTAAATTGGCCCGTAAGGAGTGGGTGATGCTTGATTTTTTGCGCCAGCGCGCGGGTTCCTGGATGGTCAAGGCCCTTTTGGCCGCCATCATAATCGTTTTTATTTTCTGGGGGGTAGGTACCTTTCGGACCAGGCAGGCCAATCTCCTGGCGGAAGTAAACGGCAAGCCCATCACCCTTACCGAATACCAGACCCTTTACGCCCAGAAACTAAGGCAGCTCCAAAACCTCCTGGGCCCCCATTTTAACGAAGAACTCCTAAAACAACTTCAGCTCCCGGCCCAGGTCTTTGAGGAACTGGTCCGCAAACGTTTGCTCGCCCAGGTGGCCAAAGAGATGGGGGTTTCCGTGGCCCCTAAAGAAATCCAGTTGGCCATCTCCCAAATGCCGGTTTTTCAAACCAACGGCCGTTTCGATCCCCAGCGTTACCAGCTGGTCCTGCGCAGCCTCCACCTCAATCCCGCTGATTTCGAAGAAATGGTACGGACCGATCTCCTTGAGGCCAAAGTGAAGCATCTTTTCACCGCCCCCATCTTGGCCACGGATAACGAAGTTAAAGAATGGTTTAATTTCCAGCATGAGCAGTTGAAATTGGCTTACGTAAAAATACCGCTAGATACCTGTCTCAAAGAAGTAAAAGTTTCCGAAAAGGAGCTTAAGGAGTATTACGAAAAAAACAAAGAAAAGTATCGTACCCCTTTAAAGATAGCTATTACGTATTATTTGCTAAGCTTTGATAAACTCAAGAAAGAGCTAAATATTTCAGAAGAAGAAATAAAGAATTATTACATTTCCCATAAAGAAGAATTTACTATTCCGGAAAAGAGGAAGTTAAGGCACATTTTAATCGCTAAAAAGAAGGGCGAAAACGAAGAAGAATTACTAAAACGGGCCCAAGAAATAAGACAAAAGATAAAAGACGCCCAAAACTTCGCAGAAATGGCCAGGAAATATTCTGATGACCCCCACAGCAAGGAAGAAGGGGGAGACCTGGGGTGGGTAACGGCGAACGAACTTTTTGAAAGCTTAAGGGAGGTGGTTTTTTCCGCCAAAGAGGGGGAAATCATTGGGCCCTTGAGGAGTCCTTTGGGTTATCACATCATCCTGGTCGAGAAGATAAAACCGGCCCGGACCAAGTCCCTGGCTGCAGTAAAAGGAGAGATACGTAAGAAGTTGGTGGCACAGAGGCTTAAAACTTACGCCTGGGATAAGGCCAACCAGATATACGACGAGATCATTCTGTTAGGGGGGCTTACGGAGTGGGCCAAAAAGAACCACGTTTCCTTGAAGACCACGCCCCTTTTTGACCCGGAAAACCCGCCGGCAAATCTCCCTCCTGAAGTGGTCAAGGCCGCCTTAAAACTGGAAGAAGGTGAGCTCGGGCCTATCGTTGAGACCCCTGATGGACTTATCATTTTTAAGCTGGCCCGCAGAGAAGAACCCAAGATCCCGCCCTTTGAGAAGGTGAAAGATAAGGTGGCGCAGGATTTTTCACGCGCAAAGGCCCTTGGGCTTTGTGGCCAGCGGGCACAGAGGATTTTAAAGGCCCTTGAGACCAGCAAAGACCCTCAAAAAATACTCCAAAAGGAAGGCTTAAAACTTTTCCAGACCCCTTATTTTGCCCGGGTTGAGGGAGAAAACGCGGGGTTGCCCCCTGAGGTTTTAAGGGTGGTACGTGGGTTTGCCCGTCAAGGCCGGTGGTATGAAGAGCCCATTCTGGCGGGAGATACCTATTATCTCGTTAAACTGCTTGAGATTAAACCTCCCAAAGAGGAAGAGCTTGTCCGTCAGAAAAAGACCCTTAAGGAGGAATTGACGGCGCGTAAGCGGCAGGAGGCCTTTTCTGCCTGGTACCGCCATCTGCGCGCCAACGCAGAGGTCAAACTTTACCGGGAATTACCAAAGTTTTAGGGGAGGCCATGCCTAAAAGAGAAGACCTCAAAAAGATCCTCATCATCGGTTCCGGGCCCATTGTTATTGGCCAGGCCTGTGAATTTGACTACTCTGGTACCCAGGCCTGTAAGGCCCTTAAAGAAGAGGGGTTTGAGGTGGTTCTGGTGAATTCTAACCCCGCCACCATCATGACGGACCCGGAAATGGCGGACCGTACCTACGTGGAACCAATTACCCCGGAAGTGGTGGCGGAGATCATCAAAGAAGAACGTCCTGACGCCTTGTTGCCTACGCTTGGAGGCCAGACCGGGCTTAACGTGGCTTTTGAAGTGGCCCGGCGGGGGGTGTTAGAAAAATACGGGGTGGAGATGATTGCCGCCTCCGCGGAGGTGATCCGTAAGGCCGAGGACCGGGAGGCCTTCAGGGAGGCCATGAAAAATATCGGCCTTAAGGTGCCTCGGAGTGAGATAGTCACCAGCGTCAAAGAGGCCCTTAAGGCGGCGGAAAAGATCGGCTATCCCATCATCGTAAGGCCGAGTTTTACCCTGGGTGGCACCGGGGGCGGGGTGGCCTACAACCGCGAAGAATTGGAAGAAATCGTTACCCAGGGCCTTGAGCTCTCTCTCATCCACCAGGTCATGCTGGAAGAAAGTGTGCTGGGCTGGAAGGAGTTTGAGCTTGAGGTGATGCGGGACAAAAAGGACAACGTGGTCATCATTTGTCCCATCGAGAATTTTGATCCCATGGGGGTCCACACCGGGGATTCCATTACGGTGGCCCCGGCCCAGACCCTCACCGATCGGGAATACCAGCGTATGCGAGACGCGGCCCTGGCCATCATGCGGGAGATCGGGGTGGATACCGGGGGCTCAAACGTCCAGTTTGCCATTCACCCGCAAACCGGGGAGATGGTGGTCATTGAGATGAACCCCCGGGTGTCCCGGTCTTCGGCTCTGGCCAGTAAGGCCACGGGGTTTCCCATCGCCAAGATCGCGGCCAAACTGGCGGTGGGCTATACGCTTGACGAAATTCCCAATGATATCACCCGGGAGACCATGGCCTCCTTTGAACCCACCATCGATTACGTGGTGGTCAAAGTCCCCCGTTTCACCTTTGAAAAGTTTCCGGAAACCAAAGACGAGCTCACCACCTCTATGCGCTCGGTAGGGGAGACCATGGCCATCGGCCGTACCTTTAAGGAAGCTTTGCAAAAGGCTTTAAGGGGGCTTGAGATCGGCCGGGCTGGTCTCGGGGCTGACGGAAAATCACCTTCGGATAAGGGTCATCTCCCCCCGCGGGAACTCATTATCGAAAAACTACGGATCCCGAACAGTGAACGGGTCTTTTATATCCGGGAGGCGTTTAAGGCGGGCTTTTCCACCGCCGAAATATACGAACTTACCCACATTGACCCGTGGTTTTTGGAACAGATCCGCCAGATAATCGTAAAAGAAAAGGAAATAACCCCTGAGAGCTTGAATGACGCCGAAAAACTCTTTGAAGTAAAACGTTACGGCTTCTCGGACAAACAGCTAGCCTTTCTTTGCGGGCGTAGCGAGGAAGAGGTCGCGGCCCAGAGAAAGGCCCTGGGGATCAGGCCGGTCTACAAACTGGTCGATACCTGTGCCGCGGAGTTTGAGGCCTATACCCCTTATTATTATTCGAGTTACGAGGTAGAAAACGAGGCCCGGGTCTCGAAAAAACGCAAGGTGATGATCCTCGGCGGCGGTCCCAACCGGATAGGGCAGGGCATCGAATTTGACTATTGTTGCGTACACGCCTCCTTCGGGCTGCGGGAGTTGGGGATCGAGTCCATCATGGTCAACTCCAACCCGGAAACCGTCTCTACCGACTACGACACTTCTGACCGGCTCTATTTTGAGCCCCTCACCTTTGAAGACGTGCTCCATATTTACGAACAGGAAGAGCCGGAAGGGGTAATCGTGCAATTCGGGGGGCAGACCCCCCTTAACCTGGCGGTGCCGCTAGCCAAGGCCGGGGTCAAAATCCTGGGTACTTCGCCAGACAGCATTGACCGGGCCGAAGACCGGGAACGGTTTACCGCCTTGCTGGACAAGCTCGGGCTTAAGAAACCCCCGGCGGGTACGGCCTACACCATCGAAGAGGCGCTGGAGGTGGCCCGGCGCATAGGCTACCCGGTGCTGGTCAGGCCTTCTTACGTACTCGGGGGGCGGGCCATGCAGATCGTCTGGGACGAAGAAAACCTCAAACGCTATATGGCCACCGCCGCCCTGGTGAACCCGGAACACCCCGTACTCATCGACAAGTTTCTGGAACAGGCCGTAGAGGTAGACGTGGACGCCATCTCAGACGGGACCCTTACCGTCATTGGCGGTATCATGGAACACATCGAAGAGGCGGGGATCCATTCCGGGGATTCCGCCTGCGTCATCCCCCCCATTTCGATCTCCCGCAAGATGATAGCCGAGATCAAGGAAGCCACCCGGGCCCTGGCGAGAGAACTGAACGTGATCGGGCTCATGAATATCCAGTTCGCCATCAAAGACGAAGAATTATTCGTGCTTGAGGTAAACCCCCGGGCCTCCCGGACCATTCCTTTCGTTTCCAAGGCCATAGGGGTGCCGCTGGCCCGTTTGGCCACCTGGGTCATGATGGGCAAGACCCTCAAAGAGATCGGCTTTACCAAAGAGATCGAGCCTTCTCATATCTCGGTGAAAGAGGCTGTCTTTCCTTTCAGGCGTTTCCCCGGGGTGGACGTATTGCTTGGGCCGGAGATGAAATCCACCGGCGAGGTGATGGGCATTGACCTTGATTTTGGGCTGGCTTACGCCAAGGCGCAGCTGGCCGCCGGGATGCGCTTGCCCACCAAAGGGCGGGTCTTTATTTCCGTAAAGGATCCAGACAAACCCCTGGTGGTCGAGATCGCCAAGGAGCTTTACCAGTTGGGGTTTGAGATCGTGGCCACCAAAGGCACTGCCGAGGTTTTGCGCCAGGCTGGCATCAGTGTAAGGGTCATCCCCAAAATCTCGGACAGGGTCCGTCCCAACGCGGTCGATCTCTTGAAAAACGGAGAGTTTGCCCTGGTCATCAATACGGCCCAGGGCAAAGTGAGCCGGGAGGACGCCTACCTTATCCGCCGTTACGCCATGGAGCTCGAAGTCCCCTACGCCACCACCATCTCCTGTGCCCGGGCCATGGTACAGGCCATAAAGAGTCTAAAAGAGGCCCGGTTCCAGGTAAGACCTTTGCAAGAGTATTACCGCAAACTTCCTGATTCCTATTACGTCCGCCGCGGTCTGATCACCTAAATACATCCCCCGCTTTTGCCGATAACTTCAAAGAGATTAAAAGCGGGGGCGTTATGGATCTTGGTACCGTCATCGGTCTGGTCCTAGGCATAGTCCTTCTTTTGGGCTCCATCCTAGTGGGAGGGAGCCTGGGGATCTTTATCAACATCCCCTCTATTTTGATCGTGGTAGGGGGTACCATTGCCGGGTCCTTTATTTCCTTTTCTCTGCCGGACGTCATCGGCTCTTTTAAGATCGCGATGAAGGCCTTTTTTAACAAGCTTGAACCCCCGGAAGAGATCATCAAGGAGCTCACCACCCTCGCCAATATCGCCCGCCGGGAGGGGCTCTTAAAGCTTGAAAAACAACCGGTCAAAAACCCCTTTCTCAAGAAGGCCATCATGTACTGCGTGGATGGGCACGAGGCCGAATTTATAGAAGAGGTCCTTTCCAAGGAGGTGGCTCTCACCGCGGAACGGCATGAGCTGGGGCAGAACCTGTTTAAGACCATGGCGGATCTGGCCCCAGCCTTCGGGATGATCGGGACCCTGATCGGGTTGGTGCAGATGTTATCCACCATGGATGACCCGAAATCCATCGGTCCCTCCATGGCCGTGGCCCTTTTGACCACCCTTTACGGGGCGGTGATGGCCAACCTCATTTTTATCCCCATTGCCAATAAGCTTGCCTTAAGGGCCCAGGAGGAACAGCTGAATTACCGTCTCATTATTGAAGGGGTAATCGGCCTTCAAAAAGGGCTGAACCCCCGGGTGCTGGAAGAAATCTTAAAGGCCTTCTTGCCTCCCAAGAAACGGGAGGCCTTGGGCGGAGAAGGTTAATGGGCAAGAACTGTCCGGAAAAGAAAGAAAAATGCGAAGCCGGTGCACCGAAATGGATGACCACCTTCTCCGATCTCATGTCGCTCCTTATGTGTTTCTTCGTCCTTCTGCTCTCTTTTTCCGAGATGGACGTGGCCCGTTTCAAGGAGGTGGCGGGTTCTTTGCGGGAGGCCTTCGGGGTGCAACGGGAAGAGGTGGTTTTTGAGATCCCTAAAGGGATCGACGTGGTCTCCACGGAATTTCCCGCCAAGTTCACCGTAGACGAGATCCTTGAACGCATAAAATCTGCGGTAAAACTCGAGTTGATCAAGGGAGAAATCCAGATCGAAAGTCTTAAGGACCGGGTGGTGCTGCGTTTTAAAGATGGGGTCCTTTTTGCCAAGGGGAGCGCCGAGCTTACCCCCCGGGCCAAGCAGATCCTGTTAAAAGTAGGGGAGGTGCTTGAGCTCTTTGACGGGGAAATCATCGTGGCTGGCCATACCGATAACACTCCGGTGCGCAACGGGCGTTTTCGCTCCAACTGGGAGCTTTCCGCCGCCCGGGCCGTTTCCGTGGTGGAATTTTTGTTAAAACACAAATTTGTCCTGCCCCGTCAACTGGCGGCGGTGGGCTACGGTCCAAGCCGGCCCCTTTACCCCAACGATACCGAAGAACACCGGGCCGCCAACCGGCGGGTAGAAATTATCCTGCTGCAACCCAAAGTACCACTGCTTGAATACCGGGAGGCGTTTTCCGGGAGTAAGGAACAGGAACCCATCCCCCAGGAGGCCAAATGAGCGAAGAAAAAAGGCGTTTTATCAGGATTTATGACCGGGTACTTTTGAGGCTTAAACCTTTAGCACGGGAAGAATTTGAGCAAAAGCTGGCTAATTTTCGGGAAGGCAAGGAAAGGCCTTGGATTGACCCTGTCCGCCCCCCGGGCGAGGTGGTGAAGTTTGAGTCTTTTCTCAAACGCCTCCGGGAAAAGGACCGGGAATTGGCCGGTATCCTACAGATCCTAAACCAAAAGCTGGACCGCATCCTGATACACCTCTTAGGTGAAGAGTTTTTAAAGGGATTTCAGGAGGTGGAAGCCAATATAAGTGCCGGGGGGTTGAGGGTCAGGCTGGATACTGCCCCCCAACCCGGGCAACTTTACGAAATAGACCTCGGTCTCTTGCCAGATTGGGTCTTTTTAAAGACCTTTGGCGAGGTGATCAGGGTGGACGAGTGTGAGGAAGGGGGCTACGAAGTAGCCTTTAAATTCGTGTGGATTACCGAGGCTGACCAGGACAAACTGGTGCAACACATCTTCCGGCAACAGGTCCTCCAAATCCAGGCCAGCAAGCGGGTAAAAACCTAAGGACAGGCCCCGCAGCGTTTGCATCTGCCAAGTAAGCAGCCAGGGCTTGGGCGTCCGGAAAGGGCCCTTTCCCATTCTTCCCAGAGGAAGGAGCGTTTTATCCCCAAAGAGACCACCTCCCAGGGAAATAGTTCGTCCTTTTCCCGGGTACGGCTTACCAGAAATTGGGGGTTTACCGGTAGCAAGGTCAGGGCCTGGTTGAGGTTTTTCCCTTCGGCCAGGGCCAGGAGCAGGGGTTTCAGGCGGCGGTCACCCCGGGCGATAAGGGCCTGCAGCTTCGCCCATTTAGGGAGATCCGTAGTAAGGTGGGTGTTGGGAATCTTCTTTACCGCCTGCTTGAGCCATTTGAGCTTTTTCTTGAGTCCGGAAACCCCTTCAAAAGGGGCCCACTGGAACGGGGTGTGGGGTTTGGGCACAAAAGAGGCCACACTCACCCTTAATTCTACTACGTAACCCCGCGGCTTGGTTTCCTGATCAAGCACGTGTTTTATTTGACGGAGGAGTTTGGGGATCCCTTCCAGGTCCTCCCGGTTTTCTCCGGGCAGCCCCACCATGAAGTAGAGTTTTAAGACCCGGATCCCCACACGGGCCAGTTTGCGGGCGGCTTCCAGCAGGTCTTCGTCCTTCAAGTTTTTGTTGATAACCTGGCGCAGCCGCTCGGTTCCGGTCTCCGGGGCGATGGTGGCGGTGCGTTGCCGGGCCAGAAGTTGGGCGAAGGTCTCCGTTAAGGCGTCGGCCCGAAGGGAAGAGAAGGTCAGCGTACAGTCCTTGGCTAGCAGGGCCTGGGCCAGGCTTTCTACGGTTTCGGAGGCGGCAAATTCAAGCCCTATAAGGCCGACCTTGGCCCCTTGGGGAATGGCTTCCAGGGCCTTTTGCAAGGTCTCTTTGGGCCAGGGACGGGGCGGGCGGTAGAGGATGCCTGCGGCACAAAAGCGGCAGGCTCGTCCGCAGCCCCGCCCGATTTCCAGGAGGTGGGTCTCTTCAAAGACGGTGTGCGGGGTAAGGAGCTGGGAAAGCGGGGGCTCTTTAATCGCCGGGGCAATAACCCGGGTGACCGGGGGGTGCTTTATCTCTTTGAGCTCCCCCTCTCCGTCAAAGACAATTTCGTAATCAGCCGGGAGGAACCCCGGTATTTCGGTAAAGGGTCTGCGGTCAAGGATTACTTCCACCAATCTGGCGTGGATGGCCTCTATTTCGGCCAGCAAAAGACCGTCTACAAAAGGGGTGAAGGGGTCAGGGTTTAGCCAGGTGGCGATGCCCCCGGCCAGGACCGGAGGCCCTTCCTTTCTTTCTTCCCTTAAAGGGGAAAGCCCGGCTTCTTTTAAGATCTTGATGAGGTTGACCAGGTCCGTCTCAAACGAGACGGAAAACAAAACGAGGGCAAAGTCCGTGAGGGGCCGGCTGGATTCCACGGAGCGCAGTTTTTCTCCTTCTTCTGGCAGAAAAAAACGCTCACAGACCAGGTCCTCATAACGATTTAGATATTCGTAGACCAGGCGAAACCCCAGGTTTGACATCCCCACCTCGTAGGTGTTGGGGAAGACCAGGGCGATAGGGAGGCGTCCGGTCCAGCGTTTTTTGAAATACCCCTTCTCAGCCTTCATGAAAGATATTTTACTTGGTTTGAGGGCGGGAAAGGAGGAGACATGGAAAAGAAAATTCTGGTCACCGGTGGGGCCGGCTACATCGGCTCCCACGTCCTTAAGGCGCTTAAAAAAGAAGGGTTTTCTCCCGTAGTAATAGACAACCTTTCTTCCGGGCACCGGGAGGCCGTACTCTGGGGGCGCCTGGTGGAAGGGGATTTGCGTGACCAAAAGTTTTTGACGGCCTTTTTTGAAGCGGAAAGGCCGCTAGCTATACTCCATTTTGCAGCCCATATTGTGGTCTCAGAAAGCGTGGTTGAGCCGCTTAAATATTACGAAAACAACCTGAGCGGCACACTTAATTTGCTGCTTTGTGCCCAAAGGTTCGGGATTAGGGCCTTTGTCTTTTCCTCCAGCGCTGCGGTTTACGGCGCCCCGGAAAAAGTCCCGATTCCGGAAGACCATCCCGTCCGTCCCATCAACCCTTACGGGGCCAGCAAGGCCATGGTAGAACAGGTTTTAAAAGACGCCTTCCGGGCCTATGGCCTCCCTTTCGTAGCGCTGCGCTATTTTAACGCCGCCGGAGCGGATCCTTCAGGCCTCATTGGGGAGGCCCACAAGCCTGAGACCCACCTCATTCCTCTTTTGCTGCAGACCGCCCTCGGGCAAAGACCCCGCTTTTTCCTCTACGGAGCCGACTATCCCACCCCTGACGGCACTTGTATCCGGGACTTTATCCACGTCGAGGACCTGGCCATCATCCACGTCCTGGCCCTCAAGTATTTGCTGGATAAAGGGCAGAGCCTTATCCTGAACTGCGGCTACGGCCACGGTTACTCGGTCAAAGAGGTCTTGGAGACCGCCGAAAAGGTAGTAAAGCGCCCTATCCCTTATGAGCTCAAAGAAAGGCGCCCTGGAGACCCACCGGTCCTGGTGGCTGACCACAAGTTATTAAAAGAGGCCTTTTGCTTCCGCCCCGCCTTTGATGACCTGGAGGTTATCATCGAGACCGCCTGGCGCTGGGAGCAAAACCGTCGTTACTGAGCCTTCCTGAATTCTGGCCAAAGCTCAGCCAGCTCGGGCATGGTCAAAACCTTGTTTTTGATGTGTTCCGCCCGCTTTTTCTTTCCCCCACATATCAGGGCCCGGTAAAGCCAGGGGAGGTAGCCCCGGGCTTGCGGTTGAAGAGCGATGGCTTTTTCCAAATAACTTACGGCCTCAAGGCACTTTTTCTGCTCAAGCTTGATTCGTCCCACCAGATAAAGGGCTTCGGGAACCTCCTCCCGGGCCAGGGGCTTGGCCAGACCGAGGGCCTGGTCGTAGGCCTTATCTTTGAAAAGGAGAAAGGCAAGGAGCAAAGCGGCTTCTTTTTCCTTGCGGGCTTCCAGGAATTTCGCAAGGCGGTTCTTGAGTTTGGGACGTTGAGAGAGGGCCAAAAGGAGGCCAAAGGCCTCCGGGGGTAAGGTCTTCCTTTGCCGGGAAAGGGCCTTTAATTCGTCAAAGGCCTTCTTCTCCAGGCCGAGGCGCAGGTAAACCTGGGCCAGGAAGAGGTGGTCTTTTTCTTTAATGGCCCGGGTCAAGCGCCTCTTCCGTTCGGCAAACCAGGGGTCTATTTTCCTTCGGACAAAGTGGGTCTTCCCGAGATGAGTAAAAGGGTCGCCGATTACCACCGTCTGCCAGCTAAGGTATGCCAGAGAACGGTAATAGGCTTCCGCCAGGGGTTTTCCCGCTAGATAGGCCGGGAACAAGAGGTGAGGCCTGGCTGAGGCCGAAAGATATGGCTCGTAAACGTTTCCAGAAATACCGGTAATACCCAGTCTTATCAGGTCACCGATGAGGGACTGGGGAGAGCCCCCGAAATGCTTGTGTTTGGCGTGCCAGGGGGCTCCCACCTGCCAGTCCGGCGGTGGTTCGGCAAAGGTGCGAGCGTTGGTGCTCACGAAAGTAACCCCCACGGCCCCAGGCAAGAATTCAAAAAACAGGCGGCGGTTACGGGGATAGTTGGGATCATTTGAACCCCAGGAGGCGTAGCCGATAACCCTTTGGGCCGAGGCCAAAAAGGCCGGCTTAAAGGAGGTCAAAAACCGGAGCCCGCTAACTCCCTTAAGGCGCAGGTAAGTAGCGTAGAGCCAATTATCCCCAGGGCTTAAAGGACCATCCCTGGCGTCGAGGACCAGAGAGTAAGGAGGGGTAGTGTCTTTGGCTTGAACCGCCCTCTTGATCAGGGCGTATACGTCTTCCGGGCGGTAACCTGCCAGCCTGGTGACGAGGTAAATATCAAAACGGTCATGGTCAAAGGGCAGGTTTTCAGGGGTGCGGAAATAAGGGTTTTTGAGCCACCCGCCCAACCGGTAAGGGCCGTAAAGCATTTTGCGGTAGAGTAAGGTCAACTCCGAATCCACGGAGGCGGCCTCACCGTCTCTGGCCACCCTTCCTTTTATCTTGTGCGGGACTTCAGGCATGAGGACCAGGACCAAAATCTGGTCTGCCAGACCTTGGGCCTGCAGGAAAGCCGCCAGGGGCCTTTCGAGGTACTTCAGGTAAATGGGCCGGCTTATCTCTTCCCGGCGGGGAAGGGAAAGGAGGAGTACGTTCTTCCGGGGGATCCGGCGTATTTTTCGGTAAAAGTCAGCCACCTCCCGGGAAAAAGGGCTGTTCTTGTTGGCCACGATGAGGACCCTTTCCGGAGTTAAGTAGCTTTCCTGGGCCCAGGCCTTTGGGACGAACAGCCACAGAAGGAGTATCCCGCTTAGCCAGCGCAAGGGGGGATCTCTCCCTGGAAATAGATTTTTTGGCCGTCATAGCAAAGCTTTGAAATCTTTAACTCTACCCCTTGGGCCTGTGCCTCTTCAAAGAGTTTGGCAAAGGCCGGGTCGATTTCTTGGGCGGGGCGGAAACACGAGGCCTCCTTGCGGAAGCAAAGGACCCAGAGCAGGCTGCGGAAACCCTTTCTTTTAAGGTTAGCAAGCAGGCTCAGGTGCCTTTGTCCTCGGCTGGTGGGGGAGTCAGGAAAAAGGGCTGTTTCTCCCTTTGCCCAGGTACAACCCTTTATCTCCACGTAGACCTTCGGGCCCTTTTCCATCTCGAAGAGATAATCAAGCCGGCTGGTATTGATTTTGGGCTCAGGCAGATAATCCTTAAGCCCGGGAAAGAGGACTTTTCCCAGCTTAGTCAAGATCGCTTCGCTAAGGGGCCGGTGGTAGCCGGAATGGGCAAAGACCCAGTGGTTGGCCGCCCAACCCGCCAGAAGGTCCCAGGTGGTCTTGCGTTTGGGCCCGGGGCGATATTTGAGTAGTACCCGGTTGCCCGGGAAAAGCAGGTCGGGGAGGCGGCCTGGGTCGTGCACGTGGACGGCCAAGGTCTTTCCGTTTCCTTCCACCAGGGCCAGGAACCGGTTAGGCCTCTCAAGAAAGACGCCTTCCTGGTCCGCCGGCAGTTCAAGCACAGGTATGCCCTTTGAGCCTTTCCCAGACGAAATTTTTGAGCTCCTTTCCCAGGTAAGCTTCCGCAGGCAAAACGTAACACGGGCCAAGTTCCCTGCCAAAGGGCAAAAGTTTAACCGCGTCTTTGGTACTAGTAAGCAGGGCCGCGGCTCCTGCCCTTTCCTGGGCCTGTTTGATCTTTTTTATCAAACCGGGGCGGTAGTGTACGTGGTCCGGCAGGGCCCAAAAACCCCGCACAGGGCCCACCTTTTGGGCGGCGGTAAGGAAGGAGGCCGGGTCCGCCAGGCCACAGAAGACAAAATAACTTGGGGCCACTGCCTCTTGGCGCGGGTCTGTTAAAAGATAAGGTCTTCCGTAAAGGAAAGGTACTTCAAAAACGGGCCGGCCAAATTGGGAAAGCTTTGAGGCCAAGGCTTGGGCCGCCTCGGGGGCCAGGTTGGTCTTGGTGACCACCAGGGCGTCTGCCTGGGAGAGGGCGCTTTTCGGCTCCCTTAATCTTCCTGCGGGAAAGACCCGCTCTTCCAAAGTCTTTTGGGTAGCGGAAAAAACTACCAGGTCAAGGTCGCGACCAAGACGCAAATGTTGAAAGCCGTCGTCGAGAAGGAGTACCTCAGCTTCAAATTCTTTGATGGCCCAAAAGGCCCCTTGGACCCGGTCTCTGGCCACCACCACCGGGACCTTGCTTTCCAGCGCCAGGAGGTAGGCCTCGTCCCCAACTAACTCGGGGTCTTCAAGGGGGCCTGCACCGCGGCTGGCGAAGACCACCCCCCGGCTCCGACCGCGGTAGCCCCTGCTCAAAATAGCTACCCGCAGGCCCTTTTCCTTCAAAAACCTGGCTAGAGAGCATACCAGCGGTGTTTTGCCTTCTCCGCCCAGGGAGAGATTGCCCACACTGATGACAAAGGCTCGGGGCCGGTAGGAGGGCTGAAGCCCCCGGGTGTAAGCCCAGCGCCTAAGGCGCATTATCTCCCCGTAAAGCAGCCCCAGAGGGGAGAGGGCCGGGGCCATCTTTGACCAGAGGTTTTCCAGGCCTTGATACATTTTGGTTATGATCGTTTAAGGGGGATAACCTTTCTTTCCCGGGCAAAAGAATGGTAGAGCTCCCGGTAAAGGGGGCAGCGGGCCAGGACCTCTTCGTGTTTACCCGTGTCTACGATTTGACCCCGGTCCATGACCACCAGCAGGTCGGCGTTTTTGACCGTAGAGAGCCGGTGGGCGATGATCACGGTGGTCCGGCCCTGCATCAAGGTCTCAAGGGCCTGCTGGACCTTTTTCTCCGCCAGGGCGTCCAGGTGGCTGGTGGCTTCATCGAGAATCAAGATAGGAGGGTTTTTGAGGATGGCCCGGGCGATGGCCAGCCGCTGCCGCTGGCCTCCTGAAAGGTTAAAACCTTTGTGTCCCAGGACCGTATCGTAACCTTGGGGTAGCTGCTTAATGAACTCGTGGGCGTAGGCAAGCCTCGCGGCGGCGAGTACCTCTTCCCGGCTGGCTTTAGGGTTGCCAAAGGCGATGTTTTCGTAAACGGTGGCGTTGAAAAGGACGATGTCCTGGGAGACGATCCCAATTAAGGCCCTTAAGGAGCCCAGTTCGAACTCCCTTAAGTCGATGCCGTCAAGAAGTACCTTTCCCAAAGTGGGGTCGTAGAACCGGGGGATTAAGGAGACCAGGGTGCTTTTTCCCGCCCCGCTTGGTCCCACGATGGCTACGGTCTGACCGGCGGGAATTTCAAGGTTTATCTCTTTGAGGACCCATTCGGAGGTGTGGGGATATTTGAAAGAGACCCGGGCCAAGGTTATCCCCTTTCGGGGGGCAAAGGCCTTCCTGGGTCCGCCTTCCTCTTCCGGGTAAGAAAGGACCTCTTCGATCCTTTCCAGCGCCGCGCTAGCGTCGTGAATACTGGTGTAGGCCCGGGAAATCTTGCGCACCGGGGTAAAGGTCATGAGGATGGCGGTAAGGATGGAGAAAAAGTCCCCCGGGGAGATGACCCCCCTTACAATCAGGAAACCACCGTAGGTCAATACCAGGGCCCCCCCTACGCCGGTTAAAAAGTCTACTATGAGCTTTGAACCTTCCCGATATTTGGTCACCTTGAGAAGATAGCGGTAATAAGCCCTGAGTTCCTGCTGAAAGCGAGCAAGCAAGGCCCTTTCCTGCTGGTAGACTTTGATTTCTGGAAGTCCCTGCAGACTTTCCGCCACCCGGTGGGTCAGGTTGGCGATTTCCTGCTGGGCGTGGTGTCTGGTCCGCCGGGCCTTTTTACTCATCTGACGGGCACCTACCGCCACTGCCGGAAAGACCGTAAAGGAAAGCAAGGCTAGGTCCCAGCGCCTGGAAACGGCCACCACCACCAAACTTATGATAGTCAACCCTTCCAGGGTGAGGGTTTTAAAGACGTCTGCCAGGACCGGCTCCACCATGGTGGTGTCGTTGATTACCCGGGAGACCATCCGCCCCATGGTCTCATGGCTAGTCTCACTCACCGGGAGACGCAAAAGCTTGGCGTACATCTTTTCCCGCAGGTGGTTTGAAAGCCTAAGGGAGGCCATACGCATGAGGTAGGCCTGAAAGAAGGTCACCAGCCCCCGTAAGAAATAAAGCCCTATCAAGGCTGGGGGAAGGAACTTGAGGTAATGATAATTTTTGGCGATAAAGACCCGGTCTAGTACCGGCTTTACCAGCCAGGCTACGGAGCCGGAAAGCAGGGAAGCTACCGCGCTTAAAAGAAGGGCCCCCAAGAGCAGGGGCCAATAAGGCCTGGCCAAACGCAGGGTCTTTAAGATGACGGATTTTTTCAAAATTTAAGCCCCTTTAAGCCGCAAGCCCTTCCTTTCTGGCCATTTCTACCAGACGCCTGATCCGGTCTTCAATGGGGGGATGGGTAGAAAAGAGATGGGCCAGCCCTTTGCCCTTTAACGGGTTTACGATAAACATCTGGGCCTGGGCTGGGTTTACCTGCATGGGAAGCTTCCTGTTCCAGGCCTCCAGTTTTTCAAGGGCCCGGGCCAAAGAGAGCGGGCAGCGGCAAATCTTCGCCCCGGTGGCGTCCGCCAGGTATTCCCGGCTGCGGCTGATGGCCAGCTGGATCAACATGGCCGCCAACGGGGCCAGGATGATCATCAGGATAAGCCCCACGTAGCTTAAAGGATTATGGTCTTCGTCGTCATTTCCACCAAAGATGCCCCCGAAAAAGAGGGACCATTGGGCCATATCTGCCAGATAGGCGATGGCTCCGGCTAGTACCGCCGCTATGGTGGAGACTAAGATATCCCGGTTTTTGATGTGGGCGATTTCGTGGGCCAGCACCCCTTCCAGTTCGTCCCAGTCAAGCAGGTGCATGAGGCCTGCGGTGACGGCCACGGCGGCGTTTTCGGGATTGCGACCAGTGGCAAAGGCGTTAGGGGTTTCGGTGGGGATCACGTATACTTTCGGCTTGGGGATCCCGGCCTGAGCGGAAAGCTTAGCCACTATTTGGTGGAGTTCCGGGGCTTCAGCCGGGGAGACGGGCCTGGCCCCTGCCATCTTGAGGGCCAGTTTGTCAGAATACCAGTAAGCAAAAAAGTTAAGGGCTCCCGCCAGTACCAAGGCGATGATAAGCCCCGTACGGCCCCCGAAAGCCTGTCCGATCACGAGAAAGAGGGCCGTTAACGCGGCCAGGAGCAAAAAGGTCTTTAAGGTGTTGGTGACCATAATTTTCCCCCGTTTTATTTGGCATATTTGGTTTTCATACAAGTGGCAGGTCGCTAAAAAAATAACATTTTATACCCGCAAAGCAAGATAACTGCCTGATCTTCCTTCAAAGAAGGAACCAGAAATGTGCGACGCTCATTAGGTAGAAAGCGGCGGTTTCCGCCCGCAGGATTTGGTCCCCCAGGTGTACCAACAAGAATCCTTTTTGCTGCAAAAAAGAGGCCTCTTCAGGAGAAAAACCCCCTTCTGGCCCGCTCAAAAAAAGCAGTTTATCCGGTCTGGAAGGGATACGCTTTAAGACTTCTTTGAGGCTTAAGCTTTTTTCTTTTTCGTAGGCAACCAGTTTATACGGGACCTCCTCTTCGGCTAATGAAGATAAAGGTTTGGGACCATCGATTATAAGGGGCCAGAGCCGTCCGCATTGTTTGAGGCTTTGGGCGGCGCGGGCGCCAAGCTTGGGTACCAGGTTGGGGCCTGGTTTGACCACCGTGCGCCGGGAACAATAAAGGATTACGCGGCTTACGCCTAATTCTGCCGCCTTTTCGACCAGAAAGGAAAGATGATCCTTTTTGAGCAGAGGAAGCCCCAGGACGAGCTCCGGCGCTTTAGGGGCCTCCTCCCGTACCAATTCCAGCACCTCCACCCAGACCCTTCGCCCCAGCCTCTGGACCCGGCCTTTAAATTCGTGTCCTTTAAGGTCAAGGATGAGGATTTCGGCCCCTTCTTTCAACCTCCTTACGTGTTGTAAGTGGTGGCTTTCTTGGGGATCGAGTAAGACCCTCTGGCCGGGGACGGCGCCAGGGGCCAAAAAGCGGGCTAGGGCTTTTTGAGGTTTAGCAGCACCCATTCTTCAAATTCGGGATCGATCCTTTCTAGGACCTTTTTGAGGCCTAAGGAGAGGTATTTTTTCTCTAAGGAGGGGGCCTCTTCTTGCAAAAAGCCTGAGAGCAAAAGGTGCCCGCCGGAATTGAGCAGTTCCGCAAGCTTTTCGGCCATAAGTTCCAGCTCGTAGGCCGAAATGTTAGCACAAATCAGGTCAAACCCTGCCATTATCTCCCAGACCGGGGTGGTGGAAACGAAGACCTGGTCGTGGAGGTGGTTGCGCAGGACGTTTTGGCGGGCCACTTCCGTGGCTTCAGGGTCGATATCAAGGGCTATTACCTCTTTGGCCCCGAGTTTTCCCGCGGCAATGGCCAGGATGCCCGTCCCGGTACCCACGTCAAGGACCGTGGGGGCTACGCCAGCGGGGAGAAAGACCTCTTCGAACAATTCTTCCATGCGTTCCAAAACCATATAGGTAGAAGGGTGGTGTCCGGTACCAAAGGCTCGGCCCGGGTCGATTTCGATGACGATTTCATGTTGTTCAGGGACGTAAACCTCCCAAGAAGGTTTGATCACCAGCCGTTTACCCACCTTAAGCGGCTTAAAATAGGCCTGCCAGGCGCAGGCCCAATCTTCTTCTGGCAAGGGCCTGGTCTCCAGAGAGAAGCGGAACTCGCCTGGGTGTAATTCTTCAAGGGAAGCCAAATATTGGTAGATCTTTTTGATGAGGCCGGTTTCCGTCTGTTCAGGGGCCAGATAACCCGTCACCCTGACCAAAGGGCCTTCTTCCGGGTGCGGTTCTAAGTCTTCCATCTTTACGCCGTGTCCGGTGGTCTCCACGAAGAAATTACCTACCGCGTCGGCCAGATAGGCCGGAACCACCGTAGAAATCTCCAGCCAGAGACGTTCTTTTGAGCCCATCGCTACCGAAAGGTAAGCACGAAAACCTTGATTTTCAAAGAGCTTTCTGGCATCCTCAGGCCATGAATCAAAAAGGGTGGTTTTCCTTTCCTTACCATAAAGTCAAAAAAGGGCCTTCTTGGATAAAAAGGCGGGAATACCTCCTAGGGGTGGGGCTGATCTTTTTTTCTCTCCTTTCAGCCTTTCTTTTTTACCAGAATGTTGTTCTTAAGCGGGAAATCGCCGCCCTTAAAAGGGCCGTCGTGACCTTGGAATTGCGGGAGAAGGAACTTGAAACGCAACTTGACCAGCTCCAAAAAGAAAAAGAGGAATTGCTGCAGCAGGCCCTGGGGTCGCTACGCAAGCGCACTTCCTACGTGGAAAAGATCATCCGCCAGCTGGGTCTTTCCCGCCATTTTGGTACGGCCCGCAAGCAAAAGGCCCTGGGCGGACCTTATCTCCCCCCGCAAAAGGAATACGAAATCTTAATTGAGAAAATTAGCACGTACCTCACCAAGTTTTCTAAAGTCCCTTTGGGTAAGCCGTGCCGGGGTTACATCTCTTCTTACTATGGTTACCGGCGGGATCCTTTTACCGGAAAGAGGGCCTTTCACAGCGGCATCGATATCGTGGCCCGTTACGGGGCCCCGGTGCGGGCCACCGCCGACGGGGTGGTGTGGCGCGTGGGTTACAGCCGGGGGCTTGGTCGTTACGTCAAGATCAGGCATAAACACGGTTTTATGACCGTTTACGGGCATCTGCGCAGATACGTGGTTAAACGAGGAGAACGGGTAAAGAAGGGCGAAATCATTGGCTACGTGGGCAATACCGGCCGGAGCACCGGACCCCACCTCCACTACGAAATCAGGCGCTGGGGCCGCAGTCTGAACCCGTTGCGTTTTATCAGGGCCGAAAGAAGGCTTGCCCGTCTCAACCTTCCCCACCGATTGCCAGCGTCCCAAAAGTGATTAATTAAATTCCTCTGAGGAATTCTTGAGGGGGAAAGCGCATGATCGAGGCCTCCGGGCTGACCATGGTCTACGGCCCTGTAGTGGCGGTAAAAGACGTGTCCTTTGTGGTGAGACCTGGGGAGATAATGGGACTCCTTGGGCCCAACGGCGCAGGCAAGACCACCATTTTGAAAATTCTGGCCACCCAGATCGTCCCTACCGCAGGGGAGGCCAAGATCGCCGGGATAAAGGTTCTAGAAGACCCCATTGGAGCCCGGGAAAGGCTGGGGTTCCTACCGGAAAACGCCCCCCTGTACGACCAGATGGAAGTAAGAGAATACCTCTCCTTTGTGGCGGAAGCGCGCCTTGATCCGGAAAAGAGGGGGGAACGCCTGGCCTGGGTCAGGGAGACCTGCGGGCTTGAAGAGGTGTGGTACGTCCCCATAGGAGAGCTCTCCAAAGGGTTTAGACAACGGGTGGGCCTGGCCCAGGCCCTGATTCACGACCCCCCTTGTCTTATCCTTGATGAGCCTACCACCGGGCTTGACCCCCTTCAGATCGTCGAAATAAGGCGGCTTATCAAGGAGCTTGCCCGGGAGAAGGCCATCATTTTTTCCACCCATATCCTCCAGGAAGTAGAGGCCCTGGCGGACTGGGTGAGCATCATAAACGAAGGGCGCCTAGTGGCCCAGGGTAAGCTTGCCACCCTGGCCGAGCAGGCCTTTCCTGAAACGAGACTTTATTTGCGCACGGACAAACCCTTTGATGAGGCCTTGGCTCGGATAGCTGGGCTCAGGTTTGAAAGGCTTGAGGCCGAAGACGGATACGCTTACCGGCTTTATTTCAGAGGCCATATGGAACCGACTCTTACTGAGGCGGCCTGTGCGGCGGGGGTGACCATTCTGGCCTTAGAAAGGGAAAGCGAAGACCTGGAGCAGATCTTTTTGAGGCTCATTGCCCGGAAGGAGGGGACCGATGCGGGGGCTTAAGGCGGTCTTAAAAAGGGAGCTGGCTTCCTATTTTAACGCCCCGGTGGCCTATGTTTTCGCCGTGGTCTTTTTACTGGTGGCCAACGGGCTCTTTATGACCACCTTTTTCCTGGCCGGGCTCTGTGATATGCGCTCCTTCTTCCAGACCCTGCCCCTGCTCTTACTCGTTTTTATTCCGGCCCTTACCATGCGTTTGTGGGCGGAAGAGAGACGGAGCGGCACCCTGGCCCTCCTTTATTCCTTGCCCACTTCTTCCGGGACGTTGGTGCTGGGGAAGTTTTTGGCCGCGTTTTTCTTCTCCCTCCTGACGCTCGCCAGCACCTTTATTATCCCGGTCATGCTGGCCGCCCTGGGTGACCCGGACTGGGGTCCTATCTGGGGCGGGTACCTCGGAGCGGCCCTCCTTGTGGCCTTTCTCATCTCCTTGGGACAGGCAGTCTCTGCCTTTTTCTTGGATCAGATCGTGGCCTTTATCATCGCACTGGTGGCGGGGTTTGTGAGTTACCTGGTGGGGACCGATTTGATCTCCACCTCCCTTGATAGCTGGTTGCCCGGGGTCGGGAGTTTTTTGCGCCAGGCCCTGGGACTTTCCCCCCATTTCTCTTCCCTGGCCAAGGGAGTCCTTCCCCTGCGAGATGTCCTGTTTTTTCTCTCCTATACCGTTGGTTTCTTGATTCTTAATGCTTTTACGGTGTCCGGGTTTCTCCGGTATTTTGAAAGGAAGTCCTTTTACGTGGGGGCCGTTTTTCTGCTAGGGGGGCTTTTATTTTTCAACGCGGCGCTTGTAAACGTCAAGCTCCCGCGGTTTGACCTTACCGAAGAGAAGATCTATACCGTCTCCCCGGCGGCCCAGAAGGTGCTTAAGCGCCTTGAGGTCCCCATTAAGGTCACCTATTACGTCTCCCCAAAGGAGCAGCTACCGGCTCCCATGAAGACTATCGCCCGGGACGTGACGGATATTTTGGCCGAATTTGCCGCCCTCTCCCCCAAATTTACCTATCGCATCGTT
Organism: Thermodesulfobacteriaceae bacterium; assembly: GCA_015494065.1. Classification (GTDB taxonomy): domain Bacteria; phylum Desulfobacterota; class Thermodesulfobacteria; order Thermodesulfobacteriales; family Thermodesulfatatoraceae; genus Thermodesulfatator. The sequence continues at coordinate 26,578 of WGCA01000044.1, forward strand.
GATCCTACCAAAGACCCCGAACTCATTCCCAAATTGCGGCAAAAAGGGATCGTGCCTTTTGCGGTGCAGACCATCGAAAGAGACGAAGTCAGTGTAAGGCGCATCTACAGCGCCTTAAGCATCTCCTACCTGGACAAGAAAGAAGAAATTATCCCGGAAATCATGCCTGATAACCTGGGCACCCTGGAATACGACCTCATCGCCCGCATTTACAAGCTGACCCTTAAAGAAAAACCCCTGGTGGCATTAATGGTTCCGGCACCTACGGCCAGCCCCTTTATGATGGGGCCGCAGGACCCTTACCGCACGTTGAGGGACGTGCTTTCCTACTCGGGGCTTGAGCTCAGGAACATCAGCCTCACGGCCCAGGATCCTATCCCGGAAAAGGCCAAGCTCCTCCTTATCGTGGAACCAAAGGAGCTTAACGACCGCCAGCTTTACGAAATAGAACGTTTTCTGCGCTCGGGCCGTTCCGTAATCATAGCGGCCCAGGGTTTCAAATACGCTTACAATCCTGACCCGGAAGGGGAGATCGTGGCCTACCCCCTCAAAGAGCCTTTGACGGTCAACAAGTGGCTTAAAAGGCTTGGGGTTGAAATAGACGAAAGACACCTTTTTGACGAACAGAGTGTGGTGCTAGCCCTATCTGTCCCCCGCCGTATCGGTATGTTCACCGCCATCATCCGGCAACCGGTACGTTTTCCCATGCAGATCCAGGTGTTGCCTCCACAAATGAACCAGAAGCTTTCGGTGACCAGCAGGCTCTCGGCCCTGCTTTATCTTTGGGGCAGCGCCCTTAAGTTGGACGAAGAAAAGCTGGCCAAGCTTGGGCTTGAGGCAGAAGAACTCTTTCATTCAAGCCCTCGCTCCTGGCTGCACCCGTACAGCCCTGGCCCTTTAAAGGCAGAAACCCTGGCCCCGGCCCCCAAAGATCCCAAAGGCCCTTTTCCGTTGGCATTGATGCTTTCCGGCCGCTTCCCGCGCACCTTTGAAAAGGTTCCCCCGTGGCCGGAAGAAAAGGACCAGAAGAAAAAAGTGGGCGAGAAAGAGCCTCCCAATAATGGTTCTGGTAAAGATGCTCTTTCGTCCAAGAAGTCCCGTTTGGTCCTGGTGGGCTCAAGCGAGATGTTTGCCGAAAGCGCCATCCAGGCCTTCAGCAACGCCGTCTTTCTGGCTAACCTAGCCGAAAGTCTCACCCTGGGGGAAGAGCTTCTCTACATCAGGGCCAAGACTCAAGTACAGCGTTACCTGCGGGAAGTCTCAGACCGGGAGAAGTTTTTCTGGCGGATATTGGTCATGTTCGGGCCCCCAGCGGTATGGGTCCTGTTTGGCGGAGTGCACGCGGTTAGGAGGCGTCGGCGTCGGGAAAAATATTTGAGGCGGAGGGCAAGATGAGTCGCAAGGTCCTGGCTCTCTTAGGGATATTTTTCGCGTTCAGTTTCTTGTTCTACCTTGGCACCACCAAAGAGCACCAGGAAGGTCTCAAAAGTCTCTTGAAACCCCTAGGCGCCCCTTCTTTCAAGGAGGCGGATGAGATCGAGCTTTCTTACCGGGGTAAGGGTTTCAAACTCAAAAAAGAAGGGGAGGAGTGGGTGATCCTTTCTGATTTCAAGAAACCCGCCCGTGAGGCCACGGTGACTGAGCTTTTAGAAACCCTGGCTGATCTCCACGGGGAGGTACGGGCCAAAGGGAAGAAATACTTTTCTCGCTTTGGGGTCTCTGAAAGGGAGGCCTTACACCTGGTCCTTAAAAAAGACGGCCAGGAACTGGCCCATTTCCTCATTGGCAAAAGGGGGCCCCAATGGGAAAGTAGCTTTTTGCGTCTTGAAGGAAGCGAGGAGATTTACCTGGTCCCGGAAAATCTGCTCGCCAAACTTGATATCTGGGAAGAAGGACCCGAGGCCCCGCAAGACAAGGCTTTTGTGGACTTAGAGGTCTTGAGTCTCCCGGTTAAGGAAATAAAGACCCTTTCTCTGACAGGGCCCAAAGGGAGCTGGACCCTAAGACGTGAAGATTCAAAATTTGTCTTTATTAGAGACGGACGGGAAAAGGAGATAGCCCCAGCGCGGGCCGAAAAGTTTATGCGTAAGCTCTTTCCCCTCTTGGCCGAAGAAGTGGTGACTCCTGAAAGTTTTAAAGAAAAAGGGGCCTTGCGTTTGGGCTACGAACTGCGTAACGGCTTAAAAGGTGAGCTTGAAATTTCTTGCTCCTCCAAGGAATGTCTGGTGCGCAAGAAGGGGTTTGTCTTTCGGGTCAAGCGCGAAAACCTGGCCCCGCTTTTTAAGCCCTTTGACGACAAAGATTAACGGATAGAGACCGCCCTTATCTGTTTGAGGTCAGTTTCACCGGCAAGGACCTTCCAGATGCCGTCCTGTTTAAGGGTGAGCATCCCGGCCCTTAAGGCGGCGTCACGGATTTCGTGGACCGGGGCGTTTTTTACGATCAGTTCCCTGATTTCGTCGTTAGCCACCAACAATTCGTGAATCGCCAGGCGTCCTTTGTACCCAGTCTGGTTACAGAAAGAACAACCTTTGGGGCGGAAGAGACTCCGGCCTTCAAAATCCTTTTCGGTAAGCGGGGTGACGGGGTGTTCCCCGTATTCTTCGATGAGTTTGGCTTTTTCGTCCTCTTTGGGTTCGTAAGGTTCCTTGCACCGGGGACAGAGCCTTTTGGCCAGCCGTTGGGCCAGGATGCCGAGTAAGGCGTCGGCAAAGTTGTAAGGGTCCATTCCCATGCCCAGCAAACGGGTCACCGTTTCTGGGGCGCTATTGGTGTGCAGGGTAGTGAAGACCAGGTGTCCGGTAAGGGAGGCCTCGATTACGGTTTTGGCGGTTTCCTCGTCCCGGGTCTCCCCGATCATGATGATATCCGGGTCTGCCCGTAAAAAGGCCCGCAAGACCCGGGCAAAGGTAAGTCCGATCTTGGGCTTTACCTGCACCTGGCGCAGGCCATCCTGGACGATTTCCACCGGGTCTTCCGCCGTCCAGATCTTTTTGTTGGGCCGGTTAATATACCCCAGGGCCGCGTGCAGGGTGGTGGTCTTACCCGAGCCGGTGGGCCCTACCACCAAAATTAATCCGTAGGGCATTTCAATGAGGGCTTTGAATTTTTCTAGGTATTCTGGCCGCAGCCCGATTTGGTCTAACGGCATGGCTTCCACCGAGGCCAGGATCCGCATGACTACGTCTTCATTGTTTTCGATGGTGGGGATGGTGGCTACCCGGACTTCGAAACTGCGGCCGTTCTTGAGCTTGAATTTGATCTTGCCATCCTGGGGGAGACGCTTTTCGGCGATATCCAGGTTGGCCATGATCTTGTAACGCGACACCAAGGCCCTTTTGTAAGCGAAGGGGATCTTTTTAAAGAGATGGCATTCTCCGTCTATCCGGAGCCTTATTTGGGCCCCCCTTTTCCCGGGCAGGGCCTCGATGTGGATATCAGAAGCCCCGCGGCGGTAGGCCTCTTCCAAGATATGGTTGGCCAGCTGGACCACCACGCTGTCGGCCAGTTCCTCTTCACTGACGTCCTGGTCCTCTTCTTCGGGGATGACCTCAAGTTCGGAGAGGTCTTCGGGGAGATCAAAATCCGTCTTTCCGTAAAAGTAGTCGATAAACTTGAAGATATCTTCTTTGATGGCGATCCTGAGTTCAAACTTTTCCGCCTTCAGGACCTGGCGGATCATATCCAGGCGGAAGGTGTCTGAAGGGTCATCGATGAGCAGGATGATGCGGTCCCCCTCTTCCGCTAAAGGGATACAGACGTTTTGGCGGAAGAATTGTTCCTTAATTCCTTCAATACAGGAGGGTTTGGGTCCTAGTTCCAGTTCATTAAATTCCACGAAAGGGAAGCCGTAATATTCGGAAAGGGCCTTTCCGATTTCCTCTTTAGGGATACCAAACTGTTCGCTTAAGACAAATTCCACGCTTTGCTGGTTTTCTTCGGCGATTTTGCGCGCCTTCTCGTAGGTTTCTTCGTCAAGGAGACCTCTGGTAAAAAGTAATTGGAGGCGGCCGTATTTGTTCTGGATCTCTTTTAATTTTTCGATCTTTTTTGAGACGTCTGCGTAATCGGCGTGGTAATGGAAGGCCTTGGTGTATGCTTCTAGGGCCTTTTTGATGTCTTTCTGTTCTTCATAGACCTGCCCCAAAAGATAATTAAAAGCCGCTTTTTCTTCAATGGTAAGCCCTGGCAATTCTAGGGCCAATTTGATGGTGGTGGCGGCTTCGTCATATCTTTTGAGGGCCAGTAAACACTCGGCTAATTTACGGTATATTTCGGGTTCCTGGTGGCCTTCATCTATAAGTTTTTGCAGGATTTCGAGGGCCGCTTCGTGAAAATTGCTCTCGATCAAGACCTGGGCTTCTTGCAGGGCTTCCTCTACGCTGGTTTCTACCTCGAGATTCAGGTCTTCGGCTATTTCCTTTTGGGCTTTGAGCTCTTTAAGTTCTTTGATTTTGGCCTCTACCCGTGCTTTGAGACCGTTATCGTCCTCTTTTAGCTGGGTAAGCAAGGCCTCAAAGGCCAAAATGGCCTCGTCGTAGAGTTCTTGTTCGGCGTAAACCTGGGCTTCCCGAAATATTTGTTCAAATTCTTGTTCGGTCATCACAATTTAATAACGGGAAATTCTCGATTTTTGATAAAAATGACCCCACCCTGGCCCTTACTTACAAAGTAGGCCTCTTCCGGAATTTCAAAAAAGTTGGCTTCTTCGGCCAGGATGACCCCTCCGCGGTCTTCGTGCCAGAGAATGAGGACGATCCGGGGATTTTCTGAACGTTTGATGATAGGCAAAGAGAGGCGGCGTAATTCCTGTTCTTTTTTTTCGGCTAAGGGCCCGGTAAGCTTGTTTTTGAGTTTTACGAAGGAAAAATAGACCCAAAACCCCAAGAGCAATTTTAGCGGAAATTCGTTATCTATTTTTCCCGCCCAACCTGCCTTAAACGGCCCCAGATAGGCCACCTGGTTTTCGGGTACCAGATATACCACGTCGTTTAAGAGACACTGATAGGCCTCCCGAAACGGTAGGCTCCGCGCTGGTTCGGCTCCCTTTTTTACCTCCATTATTTTTTTGCCAACGGCCTTTTTCCTTTGGTTTAATTTGTTGAGGACTTTTTCCTTGATAGCTTTAAGGTCCGGCTGTTCTTCCTGAGGCAGGAGGGCAAAGGTCTCCTCAAGTTCCCTTAAGGCCTTCTGGCAAATATCCTGCCAGGGCTTGGTCTTGGGAGAACGTGAAAAAAGCCAGGCAAACATGAGGAAGCGTTGGTAGTCCTGAAGGAGCTGTTTGACCAACGTTTCCCTGAACTGTTCCTCGGGGCTTGAAGTTTTAGAGGCCTTTTTGAGTTTAGCCAAGGCCTTTTTCAGGTGTTCAAAATAGGGAGCACTCTCTTTGCCGTGGACTACGATCAGATTGAGGGCCACTATCCCCTGGTGGAGAAAATGGAGCCATTCCGGGCGGGCCTCTTCCGGCCGATCCTTAAGCCAGCTCCCCACCTCGTGCAAAAGGTCAAAAATAGGGTGTAGTTCCGGGGCAGCCTTTTCTTTGGCCTCTTCCAGAGCGGTCAAGAACTCAAAAGAGGTTTCCGGGGTAACTTCCCATTCCAGCCCAAGGAGGGCGGCGGCGAGTTTTTCTAAGTCTTCCTGGGTCAAACCTCCTTCTTGACCCAAGGTCTTTTCGCTTTCAAGGGTAAGGTTAGGTTCTATGATTTCGTCAATCTGCGGAAAATCTATTATTTTGGTCTCATTTTGTTCTTCGTTTTCTTGGGAGGCTATTTCCAGGGGTTCCAGTTCAAGAGAGGTCTTTAAAGAATCGTCTTCGACGATTTCTGTCTGCTCTTTGGTGGTCTTGGCTTCGACGGCCCCAAAGATTTCGTCAATGGCCCTGTCTACAGCCACTTCAAAGTCCTTATCGTTGGGCAAACTCATAGGACGCCTCCTTGGGCCCTTTTATGAGCCTGATTGAAGATATATTTGCGGGCTACGTATTTGACCGTGCGTTTGCTTATTTCCTTTAAGGTTTCAAAGACGCCTATGCCTTTTAAGGCGGCCGCTTCGAAATAGGGGGCCTTCAAATCTTTGTTGAGGTCATTTTCCAGTTCTTCGATGGTCAGGAGAGGAATGTTGGCGTTGATCAGGTCTCTTTTGTTGTATTGAAAGACCAGGGGAAGCTCTTCAAGCTTTAAGCCGTATTCTTTAAGGTTATTTTTCAGGTCGATCAGACTTTCGATATTTTTTTCCCTTCTCTTGCGCAGGGAATCAGCCACAAAGACGATGCCGTCGACCCCTTTGAGCACCAGTTTGCGGGTGGCCCGGTAATGAGATTGCCCTGGCACGGTATAGAGCTGGATACGGATATCGAGGCCGTGGATTTTCCCGAGGTTAATAGGGAGGAGGTCAAAAAAGAGGGTCCGTTCACCGCGAGTTTCGATGGTCAAGAGTTTTCCGCGGTATTTTTCAGAAACGGCGTTATATATGTAAAAAAGATTAGTGGTCTTTCCACAGCGTCCGGGGCCGTAATAGACGATTTTACAGTGTATTTCCCGCTTATTGAGGTCAATTAGCGCCATAATTCTCCTTTGCTGGTCCTATCAATCGTTTTCCGAAAGGAGATTAAGGAGTTCCTGGGCCACTTGATTTACCCGGAGCCGGACTAACCCTAGGGGAATTTCGTCGGTAAAGATGGTTACCAGGATAAAATCCATCCCTATCTTGGTGAAATGGATATTGTCCCTTTTGCCTTTGTGATAGAGGATGGAGAAATCTTCTTCCCCTAAGAGTTTGGCGATCTGGGCGGTGGCACCAAAATTGGCTGCGGCCAGCGCCGCCAATGAGGTGGTATCCACCCCGTTTTCGTTACCGGCGGCCACGATTACGTTACCGGCCTCATCAATCAAGATGGCCAAAGAAACTCCGATTGCCAGAAGTTGGGCGTTAAGGACCTTTTGCAATTCCTTTACTTTTTCGGCGGTAACAACCATGGTACCCATGACATCCCTTTTTTCGGCCTTTTCTTGCTAAAGCTTAAAATTAAGTTCAGGCGGGCTTTGGCCGAAAATTCTTTCCAAATGGACGAAAAAAAATGGCAGGAAATTTTAAAAAGGCTTGATAAGCTTCCCACCCTTCCTCAGGTAAGTCAGAGGGTCTTGACTGCTATCGAAAAAGACGCTTCCGCCCAAGAACTTGAAAAGATTATCCACGAAGACCAGGCCTTGGCCGCCAAAATTTTAAAAGTGGCCAATTCTCCCCTCTACGCGGGGGCTAACCCTACCAAGAGCCTTAAGATGGCCATCGTAAAATTGGGCTTTGGGGAAGTACGTAACATTGTGCTGGCCACCGCCTTGAATTATCTCTTGAGACCAGCGGCCACTTTTAAAAAGTTTGATCTGGTTCGCCTGTGGATCCATGCGGTAGGAGTGGCCCGGGCGGGGTTTTTGCTGGCTGCGGAAGAACGATACGAAGACCCCGACGGTCTGTATACGGCAGGGCTCTTGCACGATATCGGGCGCCTAGTTTTGGCGGTCTTTTTTCCCGAATTTTTCCTTCAGGTATTGGCTATCCAGGAGGCCAAAGGGTGTTCCTTCAGAGAGGCCGAAGAGGAAGCGGGTCTTTCCCACGTGGAAATTGGAATCTTAGTGGCCAAACACTGGCGCTTTTCTGAGGAATTGATCGCGGCCCTGAAGTGGCACCACCAACCGCTCCTTAACGGAAAAATTCACCGGGACGCCTTTTTCGTCTTTAAGGCCGATATTGTGGCCCGGGCCGCCGGCTTTGTGCCGGAAGAAGGTTACCAAAGATTGCCCAAATGGCCCAAAGGGTTACCCCTCGACAAGAACCAACTATCAAGGGTGGTTTTGGCCCTCAAAAAGGAAAAAGAAGACCTCCTGGCCGCCTGGCAGGATGTTATCGCCTGCTAAAACCTAGTTTTTTGGAATAAAAACATAAATGAAATTTATTGAGATTTTTAGGGCTATTTAGGGTTCTAATCTGTAATAATTCCCTGATAGTTCCGTCTTTCTTCCTTGACACGGATTTTAAAGCTTACTAGGCTCGCGTCGTAGCTAGGTGTAGAGAAAAACTCTTTAAGGAGGTTTATTGATGTCGGAAATCAAAAAACACGACACGCCAATGTTGGAAGATCTGAAGAAGGGTCCTTGGCCGAGTTTTGTAGATGACATTGAACAGTACGGAGAAAAGCATAAGAAACAGTCCTGTTTCGATTTGCTTGGCCAACTCGAACTTTCTTACAAACACAAAGAGACCCACTGGAAACACGGCGGTATTGTGGGGGTTTTCGGTTACGGTGGCGGAGTTATCGGCCGTTATTCTGACCAGCAGGAGAAGTTCCCGGCCATCTGGGCCTTTCACACCATCCGTGTGAATCAGCCCGCTTCCAAGTTTTATCATTCCTCAGCCCTCAGGAAACTCTGTGAACTCTGGGACAACCGTGGAAGCGGTATGACCAACTTCCACGGCTCTACCGGTGATATGGTCCTTTTGGGGACCACTACCGAACAGCTTGAGCCCGTCTTCTTTGACCTCACCCACCAGATGAAGATGGACCTTGGTGGCTCCGGGTCTAACCTCCGTACTCCTTCCTGCTGCGTGGGTAAGGCCCGGTGTGAATGGTCCTGTATCGACACCCAGGAGCTCTGTTACGACCTTACCATGACCTATCAGGATGAGCTTCACCGTCCGGCCTTTCCCTATAAGTTCAAGTTTAAGATCTCTGGCTGCCCCAACGATTGTGTGGCGGCCATCGCCCGGGCTGACTTTTCCATCATCGGCACCTGGATTGACGACATCCGGATCGACCAGGAAGCGGTTAAGGCCTATGTAGGCGGAGAACTCAAGCCTAACGCCGGGGCCCACTCTGACCGTGACTGGGGTCCGTTTGATATCCAGAAAGAAGTCATTGATCTCTGCCCCACCCAGTGCATGTACTGGGATGGTGAGAAACTTCACATCAACAACAAAGAGTGCAACCGCTGCATGCACTGCATCAACGTAATGCCTGAGGCCCTGCGTCCTGGAACCGACACCGGGGCTACCATTCTCATGGGTGCTAAGGCGCCGATCCTCGAAGGGGCCCAGCTCTCCACCGTGATGATTCCCTTCATCCGGCTTGAGCCCCCTTACGACAACCTGAAAGAAATTATCGAAAACGTCTGGATGTTCTGGATGGAAGAGGGTAAGAACCGTGAGCGTCTCGGTGAGCTCATGCAGCGGGTCGGTCTGGCCAACTTTGTGGAGACGGTCAAGCTCAAGCACATCCCGCAGATGATTCGGGAACCGCGTTCCAACCCGTACGTCTTCTGGAAGGAAGAAGAGGTGCCCGGTGGTTGGAAACGTGATATTAAAGAATTCCGTAAGCGTCACCCTGCTTAGAGAGAAGTTTACGGGGACTGCGGTCCCCTTTTGACTAAAAGTTTGATATTAAAGGAGGTAAAAGATGTCCGATCAGATTTATCAAAAGATTCAGGAAGCCCAGCTTGATGAGATTTTTAGCAAGCCTTATGACCCCGAATTGGGAGAAAAGCTTTATAATCCTCAGAAACCCATGGAGAACCGGATTACCGATATCGGTCCTCCCTACTACGCTCAGTTTTTCCCGCCGGTGATCAAGAAGAATTACGGTAAGTGGAAGAGCCATGAAATCATCCAGCCCGGGGTTATCAAATACACCAGTGAAACCGGAGACGTGGTTTACGTCGTTCGCTGCGGGACGCCGCGTCTGATCACCACCGATTACATCCGCGAAGTCTGCGAGATCGCGGACAAGTTCTGTGAAGGTTACGTCCGTTGGACTACTCGTAACAATATCGAGTTCCACGTGACCGATGAAGAGACCCTGCGCAACCTCTTGGAGGACCTCAAGAACCGCAAGCACCCCGGCGGTTCTTATAAGTTCCCCGTAGGTGGTACCGGGGCCAGCGTCACTAATATCGTGCACACCCAGGGTTGGGTTCACTGCCACACTCCGGCTATTGACGCCTCTGGGATCGTGAAGGCGGTAATGGATGACCTTTTCGAGTATTTTCAGAGCCATAAGCTCCCGGCGCAGGTACGGGTGGCCCTGGCCTGCTGCCTTAACATGTGCGGGGCGGTGCACTGCTCTGATATCGCTATCCTTGGTATCCACCGTAAGCCTCCGCTAATCGAAGACGATCGGCTGGAATACGTTTGCGAGATCCCGCTGGTGGTAGCGGCCTGTCCACTCGGGGCCATTAAGCCGGCTACCGTGGAGATCGACGGCAAGAAGAAGAAGACGGTGCGGGTAAATGAGAAGCGCTGCATGTTCTGCGGTAACTGTTACACCATGTGCCCGGCCATGCCTCTGGCGGACGGTGAGGGTGACGGGATCGCCATCCTGGTGGGTGGAAAGATTTCAAACCGGGTCTCCCCGCCCAAGTTCTCCAAGCTCGTGATTCCTTACATTCCTAACGAGCCGCCGCGCTGGCCAACCACCGTCAAGTGGGTCCGCAAGATCCTTGAGACTTACGCTCAGCACGCCCGCAAATATGAACGTTTGGGTGAATGGGCCGAGCGGATCGGCTGGGAACGCTTCTTCGAGCTGTGTGATATTCCATTTACGGAGAAAACCATGGACGATTATCGCCTGGCCTATGATACTTATCGTACTTCGATGCACTTTAAGTTCACCAGCCACGTGGATATTAAATAGTGGCAATTAAAAAAGGAGGTCTAACTTATGGATATCGAAGAGGTCAAACAGAAGATTTTGGAATTCATGGAAAAAAAGGCCAAATCTAAGTCAAAGATTTATCTTAAAGATATGCAGCGGGCTATTCCTGACGCGAAGCCCATGCTTATCAAAAAGGCGGCCAACGAGCTGGTCCGGGAAGGGAAACTGGAGTATTTCTCCACTGGTTCTACGGTGATGTATAGTCTTCCCGGCCAGGATCTCGAAAAGGGTATGAAAGAAGAATAAAGAAAAGGGCCGGCTCAAGCCGGCCCTTTTTAATTATACTTTTACGTGTTCGGTCACTAACTTATACGTATTCGTCACCCTTAATTTTTCAAATAGGAAGGATATTTTTTGGGCTAAGCTGGTCATTATTTTTTCTTTGATCGCTGGATCTAAATCCCACCATTTTTTCTTAAACGGCCCAAAGCCTTTTTTGCGTGTTTTATAGATAAATTGGGCTTCTGACCAGCCTTTTTTCCATTCGTGGGCGAAGTTTTTCTTCAAAAATGCGTAAATTTCTTGCCGGAAAGACTCCGGTAGCGCCGGGTGGTCGTAAATCAGGTTCTGGAAACCGGTGGCCAGATGGATCTCGCAACAGCCAACCTCTGGAAAGAGATGGAACATTTCGTCAGGGAGGGTAGAGGCCCCGTGCTGCACGGCACCAGCCATGCCATATTCCTTGCGGGCAATTTCGGATAAGTTGCGCAGGGTGTCAAAATCCACCGCTACTTTGGCCACGGTCCCGTCAGGCAGGACCACCCCTCCGTGGGCCGTTCCGGTTTGCACGCTTATTTTGGAAATACCGGGTTCCCGTTTGAGGTGTTCCCGGTAGACCTTCATGAAGGCGTGTAATTCTTCCGGGCGGCTGTTGTGCCCACCGATTTCTCCGATCTCACCCCCCACGTTTACGGTAATGCCCGGGGGTTCTTTTTGACGGATATAATCCGTCATTTCGGCGGTGAGACGGGAGTTATAGTATTGCTGTTCTTCAAGGCTTTCTTTTTCGAGTTCCACCAGCGTGGAGGCGTCAATATCGATCTGATAAAACTCCGCCGAGAGGGCCTCGTCTATCAAGCGGCAGAGGTTTTCTTTTTCTTTTTCAGGGGCGGCAAAAAAGGCCTTCCTTTTAAACTGGAAATGGTCCCCCTGGACAAAAACCGGCCCCCGGTAACCTTCTCTGGCGGCAGCAGCACAGATGACGGTGGCGTATTCCAGAGGTCGTTGCAGCGTATAGCTTATTTCGGAGCGGGCGATCTCAAAGATTACGGCGGCGGTCTCCTTCTCCAGGGCTACCCGGAAAACGGTACGGGCGAAATCATAGGTAAGCCCCCGGATATTGATGGCAGGTACGGTAAAGCCGGGAAAATCCCGGGCCATAAATTGATAAAGACCAAAGATAGAGGCCGGTACCGCGCCCAGGGTCTTGGCCAGCTCTTTCACCACCATAAGGCGTCTTTTTTTCTCCTCCGGTTCCTCGCAGAAAACCGCTTGATAAACCAGCTCATCCAAGCTCCGGCGGGCCTGTTCCTGGTCTATTATTTCTATCCGGCCTTCTTTCAGGCTAAAACCTTTATTCTCCGTCATGACTCTCCCCCTTGATTTTTCTGGTAAAAAGCAGATAGGCCGTATGTCCTACCATACGGTCTTCGGGCCGAAAACGTTCCGGGTTGGTCTTGTAAAAACGGAGCATGATCTCAAGGACCTGGGTACCCACAAAGGGATAGCGGGCAAGGACCTTTAAGGTCTCACTTACCTGGTTGGCGGTGGGAAGGAGTACCCCCAAAGGGCAGCCCCCTTTGAGGGCCCGCCAGGCGGCTTCTATGAGTTCCCAAGGGGTTTTAAGGTCCAGGAATACGGCATCAACCTCTTCTTTTTCCTCAAAATAATCCCGGGCCTCTCCTTTAAAAATAACCCTTTCCGCCAGCCCGAAACGGGTCAGGTTTTCTTGTGCTACCTTCTGGAACCGGGGCTCCTTTTCGTAAGTGATGACTCGCCCCTCCTGGCCTACGGCAAAAGCAAAGGCCAGAAGGAGGCTTCCTGAGCCGGTACCACATTCCAAAACCGTCTTTCCGGGCCCGACGTTTAACCGCAAAAGGATGTAGCCGATGTCTTTGGGATAGATGATCTGGGTGACCCTTTTGAGCTTCATCAAAAAGTCGTAAATGGTGGGCTTTAGGGCGTAGACTTGGTTTCCCTTCTGTCCGGTAAGCGTGCTACCAAAGGGTTTGCCAATGAGTTTTTTGAGATGAAAATGATCTTTGTGGGTTTGAAAAGGGCGCTCCCCCACCTCTACCAGGTAAGAGCGCCCTTCTTCCGTATAGAGTAAAACCAGTTCCCCTTCTTTTATCATGCCTCCGCCGCCTCAAAAAAGGCCTTGTAGGCCCGGTAGGTCATGTAGAGGTCTCCCTTGTGGGCGATTTCAAAAGGAGAATGCATGGAAAGCAGAGGAGGTCCTACGTCGATGATATCCAGGCCGTGAAAGGCCAAGTATTTGGCCACCGTGCCCCCTCCGCCTTCGTCCACCTTGCCAAAGGAGGCGGCCTGCCACACCACCCCGGCCCGGTTAAGCACCCTCCTTAGCCAGCCCACGTACTCGGCGTGGGCGTCGTTGGCGGCGTATTTTCCTCCGTGTCCCGTATACTTGGTGACCACGACTCCGTGGCCCATCCGGGCGTCGTTAAGTTTTTCGTGCACCTCTTGGTAGAAGGGGTCAATGCCTGCGGTCACGTCCGCTGAGATGGCCCTGGTGCGGAAAAAGACGTCTAATACAAGATCGGTACTAGGAGAAGAAACCCCCAAAATCTTTAACAGATCAAAGTAGATCTTTTCCAGTAACCGGCTTTTGGCCCCGGTGTTACCGTCAGAACCGATCTCTTCTTTGTCAAGGAATAAGGCCACCGAGGTGTAGGGCGGGGCTTCCAGGTTGAGCAGGGCCGCCAGCGAGGTAAAGGCGCAAATACGGTCGTCCTGCCCGTAGGCCCCAATAAAGGCTCGGTCAAGCCCCACGTCCCGGGCCGGGCCCGCGGGGACCACCTCAAGTTCCGCACTGATGAAATCCTCTTCTACCAGCCCGTAGCGCTCGTTAAGGAGTTTTAAAACGGCAAGTTTTACCCTTTCCTTTTCTTCGGAATCAGGCAGGGGAAGCCCTCCTACCAGGACGTTTAGCTTCTCGCCAGGGATGGCCTCCCTGAGTTTTTTCTCTCCCTGTACTTTGCGGGCGAGATGGGGCAGGAGGTCGCAGATGGTAAAGACGGGGTCGTCTAATTCTTCCCCAATGACGATTTTGACCTTGGTGCCGTCGGCCTTAACCACCACCCCGTGCAAGGCCAAAGGCAAGGCCACCCAGTGGTATTTCTTGATCCCGCCGTAATAATGGGTCTTAAAATACGCCATTTCGAATTCTTCCAAAAGGGGGTGGAGCTTGAGGTCAAGGCGGGGGCTATCGATGTGGGAGGCTATCAACCTTATTCCTTCTTGAGGGGGTTTACGGCCCGCTACCACCGCCACCACCACTTTTTCCCGAAAGACACGGTAAAACCGGGTACTGCTTTCCGGGTGGAAACCCCGGGCTTCAAGCAAGGCGCAAATCTCGGCGGTGCACTCCCGTTCGGTTTTGGCCTTGGAAAGGAAGGCCTTATAATCATTGGCTAGGGTTTCTACGGCTTCTTTTTCGTCTTTATCCAGCCTGTCCCAGACGTGGGCTGATTGATATTCGAGCTTTTCTTTTAGTTTTTTGAGTTCTTCACCCATCATTTCCCTCCTATGCATGATGGTTTCCCCGGGGAGAAGGCAGACGCCGGGGAGTTGGGGCGAATTCCACCGAAGGCTCCCGCCTTACAGGTTGGGGGAAAAGGCTCATGAGTTCGTAAATTTCTTCTGGCATTTGGGTACTTACCGGAAGCCCTAGTTCTCGAGCCTCATCAAAAGTGATGGGATAATCGTGAGTCCAGCGGCCTTGGGAGAGGACTTCGGCCAGTTCTTCGGTCTTTTCTGGGGGAAATTTTCCGGCCAGGAGCTCCTTCAAGTTTTGTTTCATCTGGCGTAAGGCCTTCTCCGCTACGTCAGCCATGATTAGCGTCTGGTCATCGATATTTTCCATGGGTTTTTCACGCAAGACCCGGGCCAGGCTGGCGGCGGGAAACTGGTTTACCTGAGGGTCAACTGGCCCTAGGACCGCATGCTCGTCCATAACGATTTCGTCAGCGGCGAGAGCAATCAGCGTGCCCCCGCTCATGGCGTAATGGGGTATAAAGGCGGTGACTTTACCTTTGTGACGTTTGACGGCGCGGGCAATCTGTAAGGCCGCCAGCACCAGGCCCCCAGGGGTGTGGAGGATGATATCGATAGGCACTTCCGGGTCCGTGAGGTGGATGGCCCGGATCACCTGTTCGGAATCGTTTATGTCGATGAAGCGCATGATGGGAAACCCGAAAAAACTCATGGTCTCCTGACGGTGTACTAGCAAGATTACCCTTGAGTTGCGTTTTTGTTCGAGTTTGCGGATTACACGCTGTCTGGCGGCTTCCAGAAATTTCTGTCTTAACAGCGGTTGCAAGGTCATCAGGATGAAAAAAAGCCAGAAAATATCAAACCCGGAGATGCCTCCCGCCATAATCCTCTCCTAACGGTTGAATTTTTCCCCGAGGGTATATTGAACGCCCCAGGGTCGTGCTTCGTCACGAAAACAACCTCGCCTCCCCCAGCAGAAGAGGCGGTGCAGCACAAGACCGGTAACAAAGCCCCCCACGTGGGCCCACCAGGCCACTCCCTCGATCACCTTTCCGTGTACTACCGAAAGGGTGCCGGACAAAAGTTGCATTAAATACCAGAAACCTATGTAAAGGATGGCCGGGACCTCAAAAAAGAAAGGAAAGAAAAAGATGGGTACCATGATTATTATCCGGGCGAAGGGAAAGAGGGCGTAATAGGCACCCAAAACCCCGGAGATGGCCCCGGAGGCCCCGATCATGGGGACCAGGGAGTCAGGGTGCATCCAGATATGGGCCATGGTGGCGACCAGGCCGCAGGTCAGATAGAAAAGGAAAAAGCGCCGGTGCCCCATCCGGTCTTCCACGTTGTCTCCAAAAATCCACAAGGTCCACATATTGCCCACGAGGTGAAACCACCCCCCGTGTAAAAACATCGCGGTAAAAGGGGCTATATAAGTAAGGAGGGGGGTGACGTGGAAGCGGGCAAAAGCTGGGTCCGTATAACGGGCCGGGACCACCCCTAGATAAAAGATCAGACTTTCCCGCCAGGGTTCGGGAAGCCAGAGTTCAAAGAGAAAAACCAAAGTATTTATGATAATGAGCCCTACGGTAACCACGGGGAAGGTGCGGCGGGGAACGATATCCTGGATGGGAATCATCCGAGTGCTCCTACGGCGGCCCCCCTGACCTTTTTGCGTAAAGAAACGCTCCGGGCCACCAGTTCTTCGAAATCAAAATCAGCTACCAAGCCGAATTCAAAGCCTTCGCCATAGGAAGCCAGTTCGTCCTTGAGCCTTTCGCACGGACGAAAGCTTTGGCCCCGGGCTTCTTGGATTAAAGCCTCCCGGCCTCCCTGGTCAAAGATTACCGCCAGACAGGCCAGGGAGGCGGCTTGAGGGGCCAAGGCAAAAAATTCGGCGGCCCGCAAGGCGTAGCGGTTACCGTTAAAAGAGACACTGCCGCCTCGATTTTCTCTCACCAAGGAAAAGGCCTCCACGTCGGTAATACTGTCCCCCACGTATAAGACGTCTTCGGCCGTAAGGCCGGTTCTCTCAAGGCTTTCTAACACGGCCCGGGCCTTCTCCGGGCCACCGATCGGGTTTACCGCTTCCCAAAAGCGCCCGGCCGCGGTCTCAGGGATGATCTGCCAGAATATCTGGTCCAGACGCAAGATTACCTTTTGACTTTCAGGGGGCAGGTCAGAAAGGGCCTGGGCGTTCTCAGGCCAGTCTATCATGGGCAGTGTGGCGAGCTCCTGGGCCAATTCCTGTAAAAGTTTTATTTCTCCCCGTGAAAGGGGGACCTTATCCAGGTCTACTTCGGTACAGAAGACGTTTTCTAACGGGAAGCCCGAGACCGCGCATAAGGCCTCGAGATATGGCCGGTAACTGGTACTAATGATATAGGTAGGCCAAACTTTTACCGCAAAACGCAAAAAGGCCAGGGCCTTGGGGACCAGTTTGAGGGTTTTTTGTGAAAATTCTTTCATTAGCCGGTTAGTTACGTCAAAGGCCTTAAGAAAGGGCAGGACCAATTTGAGGGTGTCACCGGCCTTATAACCCGGCCGTTTCTCTATATCCGCCAGGTAATCGTCGTATTTGGAGACCAAGGCAAAGAGTTTGTCTCCTTGGGGGATAAAGTGGGCACACAGCTCAAAGGCGTTGTCGTTTAAGGTGAGTGGACCTTCGCAATCCAGGTTTAGTTGGGGCATGGCCGCATCCTCCTCGTTTTTTAATAATAAATTTTTATTGTTTAATCTAGCCTCAAACTTAGTTATAAGAAGCGGGGGAGGTTTTTAGATGGCCAAGCCTAAACGTGCCTGGTGGGATATTTTCCTCCAGGACTGTTTTTTACGTAGTGAAAGGTGGCTTTACAGTCTGGTAGCGGCCCTCATCCTTATTACCACCTTATTCGTTATTTTTGACGGTGCTAAGGCCCTTTGGGAACTTTTCAGTCATCGGGCCTTTACCGAGGGCATTTTGCACGTGATGGACCGTTTTCTTTTGGCCCTCATGTTCCTTGAGATCCTCCACACGGTACAGATCGTCTTTGGTGAAGAACACCACCTGGCCTGCGTGGAGCCCTTTTTGATGGTGGGTATTATCGCTTCGGTCAGGCGTCTTTTGATTCTATCCTTTGAAATTTCCCACGCCGGGGAAGTTCCTCTGGCCAAGCTGCGTTATTATCTTTTTGAGATGTTAATTATCGGTGTTTTAATCTTTCTTCTAGTAATAGCCGTCATTCTTTTGCGCCGTTCCAGGAAATAAGGGAGGGGATGATGGAACACGGAGATCGTATCCTGGTCTTGGATTTTGGGTCTCAGACGACCCAGCTTATCGCCCGCCGGGTGCGGGAACTTCACGTCTACAGCGAGATCAAACCTTTTAACGTCTCTCTGGCCGAGATAAAAGGGTTTCACCCCAAAGGGATCATCCTTTCCGGGGGTCCGGCCAGCGTTTATGACGAAGGGGCGCCTAAGGTCTCCCCGGAGCTCTTTGCTTTAGGAGTTCCGGTGCTGGGTATCTGTTACGGGATGCAGCTCATGACCCACCTCTTAGGGGGTCGGGTGGAAAAGAGCGCCAAGCGGGAATATGGCCCGGCGGAACTGGAGATTATCCGTAATGAAGACCTATTTTACGGGCTTAAGAAAGGAGGGCGCTACCGGGTGTGGATGAGCCACGGTGACCGGGTGGAGACCCCGGCTCCCGGTTTTTACACCCTGGCCAAGAGCGAACACTCCCCCTACGCCGCCTTAAAGCATGAGGAAAAACCCCTTTTTGGGGTCCAGTTTCACCCGGAAGTAGCGCACACCGAAATCGGGCGGGAAGTGTTAGCCAACTTTGTTCTTCGTATCTGCGGGGCCAAACCCACCTGGACCATGAAATCTTTTATCGAAAAGGTGGTGGCTGAGTTGAAGGCCCAAATTGGCCCGGAAGAAAAAGTCATTTGTGCCTTATCAGGGGGGATTGATTCCACGGTAACGGCGGTTCTGGTGCACCGGGCCATAGGGGACCGTCTGGTCTGTATTTTTGTAAACAACGGTCTGCTACGCAAAGGGGAGGCCGAAAGTGTCCTTACCGTCATGAAGAAGCTCGGCCTTAACGTGCGTTACGTGGACGCTACGGAAAAATTCCTCTCCCGGCTCAAAGGGGTGACTGATCCGGAAGAGAAAAGACGCATTATCGGACATACTTTTATCGAGATCTTTGAAGAAGAGGCCAAAAAGGTAGGAAACGTTACCTACCTGGCCCAGGGGACCCTCTATCCGGACGTCATAGAAAGCGTTTCTTTTAAAGGTCCTTCCGCTACCATTAAATCCCACCACAACGTGGGGGGGCTGCCAGAGCGGATGCAGCTAAAGCTCATCGAACCCTTGCGGGAGCTCTTTAAGGACGAGGTACGGGAGATCGCACGAGAGCTTGGGCTACCTGAGGACATCATTTACCGTC
The DNA here is from genome assembly GCA_015494065.1 of Thermodesulfobacteriaceae bacterium. Lineage (GTDB taxonomy): Bacteria > Desulfobacterota > Thermodesulfobacteria > Thermodesulfobacteriales > Thermodesulfatatoraceae > Thermodesulfatator. Next base: position 45,438 of record WGCA01000044.1, read on the forward strand.
AGCCTTTCCCCGGCCCGGGGCTTGCGATCCGCATCCTGGGGGAGGTGACTCCGGAAAGGCTTGTCATTTTACGGGAGGCAGACGCCATCGTCCTTGAAGAGATGAAAAAGAGCGGCTGGTACCGTAAGGTCTGGCAAAGCTTTGCCGTGCTCCTGCCGGTACGCACGGTGGGGGTGATGGGGGATTACCGAACTTATGAATACGTGGTGGCCATAAGATGTGTGGACAGCGTGGACGCCATGACTGCCGATTGGACTAGGTTGCCTTACGACCTTTTGGCCCGGCTCTCCAACCGGATCATCAACGAGGTCCGCGGGGTCAACCGGGTGGTCTACGATATTTCCTCCAAACCCCCGGCCACCATTGAATGGGAATAAAGTTGTAAGGCCTCAGGTCGATCCTTTATTAGGAGGGGTTTTTAAAAAGTATTATGGAACCCTTTAACAAAGAGGGGTTACCCCGTTTAAAATCCCTTGAGGATTGGCAGGTCATCATTGACGTATGCCCCAGACCTGCGGTGGTCATCTCTCAAAAAGAAGAGATCCTGCTGGCCAACGAGGCCTTTGGCTCTCTTCTGGGCACGGACAAAAATTCCTTCCGCGGCCTGGCCTTAAGTGACCTTTTTGAGGAAAATTTTCCTCAGACCAGGCCTTTGCCGGTCAAAGAGGTCTTCTGTCAGGGTCAGCGTCAGCGGGTATCCCTCCTCTGGCGCGGCAGTCACTGGTGGATAGACCTCATGCCCCTAAAGGACCGTGAAGGTAAGGTAAGGGGGCTTTTGGTAAGTTTTACTAACCTGGAACAACTCTTTGAACTCCTGTGTTTTAAAGAGGGTCTGTCCGAATTCTTGTGGGGGAAAGATTGCCAAAGTTTTTCCACCGCGGCTTTAAAGGATAAGTTCGAGGCCTTAAGCCTTTTTGCCAAGGGAATAGTACACGATCTGAGGAATCTGATCACCATTCTCGACGGTAACCTCGCTTTGGCTTTACGTAGTAAAGACGAGGCGCAAAGGGAGCGCTTTATCCATAAGGCCAGACAGGGTATCGCCAAGATAAAAGAATTTGCCGAAAATATCTTGGCCCACACCAAAATCTCCCCTTCAAGTGAGCAAACCAATCTGGCGCAGGTGGTGGAAGAGTTGGCCGAACTGGTCTTGGCGGATGCTGAAATAGATTGTGTCCTTGAGATTCCTACCAATTTGTGGCAGGTGAGGATAGATCAGGTAAGGCTGGTCCAGCTTTTACAAAATATCCTGTTAAACGCCAAAGAGGCCGTGGCTGGCAAGGGCGTTATCATCATTAAGGCCGAAAATTTTACTGCCCGAGGAACCAGTTCTTTAAAAGATGGCCCTTACGTGCGTTTGACCATCACTGACAACGGCCCTGGTATTGAGCCTGAACGTTTGAGACGTATCTTTGACCCTTATTTTTCTACCAAAAAAGGGGGCCACGGCTTGGGGCTGGCCATTGTTTACCACATCATCCAGGCTTATCAGGGGCATTTGGAGGTCTTTTCTACCCCGGGAAAGGGGACTTCTTTTGTCCTCTATCTGCCGGCGGTGCCAACCCCTTCTGAAGAAGAGAAGAAAACAAAAGACGTCTCGGCCTCTTTGTGTTTGGTAGTGAAACCCAAACTCAAGGTTTTGGTGGTGGATGACGAGCAGGAAATCCTCACGCTTTACCAGGATCTTCTTAATTTTCTGGGGTGTAACGTGGCTGTGGCGGCGCACCCCGAAGAAGCCCTCACGCTCTTCAAGGAGGCCTTTTACCGAGGGGAGCCCTTCGAACTGGTGATCATCGACATGATGCTGCCTGAAAAAGACGGCTTTGAGCTCTTAGAAGAATTCAGGAAGATAGATCCGCACCTCAAGGCCGTGATAGCCAGTGGTCTAAAAGATGAAAGGATTACCCAGAAGCTTCGGCTTCAGGAGATCCACGGCTTTTTAAAGAAGCCCTTTGGCCTTACGGAACTGGAAGAAGTAATAAAAGGGGCCTCTTTAAAGAGGCCCTAATTATCTTTACCAGGGTTCAACATAGAGTTCGAAATAGGCCCGCGGATGGGCGCAGGCGGGACATTCTTCCGGGGCCTCTAAACCTTCGTGTACGTAACCACAGTTACGGCAGCGCCACTTTACTTCCATTTCACGCTTGAAGACCCGACCCTCTTCGATCAGACGGGCAAAGGCCTGATACCGCCTTTCGTGATATTTTTCCGCCACGGCGATCCGCTCAAAAATGGCGGCGATCTCCGGAAACCCTTCCTGACGGGCAATTTCCGCAAACTCGGGGTACATCTCTTTCCACTCGTAGTTCTCCCCCGCCGCCGCGTGTTTTAAGTTCTCAAGGGTGGTGCCTATGCGCCCGGCCGGATAGGTGGCACAGATCTCAAGATCTCCCCCCTGCAAGAATTTAAAAAGCCTTTTGGCGTGTTCCTTTTCCTGGTTCGCCGTTTCCTCAAAGATGTAAGCGATCTGCACGTAACCTTCCTTTTTGGCAACGGAGGAAAAATAGGTATAACGGTTGCGGGCCTGGGACTCCCCGGCAAAGGCCTTTAAAAGGTTCTTTTCCGTCTTGGTCCCTTTCAAGTTCATGATTGAACCTCCTTTTTATTTTTTGAAAATTTTCTAGCAAGCTTTTTCTTACTAGTCAAGAATTTTTTTAAACTTGTATCCCATCGAATTCGTCTTTTAAGCGGCGGCTGAGGAGCTGGTGGGCCATCTGAACGGGATCTTGATCTCGGTAGAGTACCTGGTAGACGGCGGTGCAGATAGGCATTTCCACCCCGTGTTGTCGGGCCAGGGTCTGGACGGAGGCCGCGGTGCGCACCCCTTCGGCCACCTGGGTCATCTCGGCCAAGATGTCTTTTAGTCTTTTTCCCTGGCCTAGTTTGAGGCCTACGCTGCGGTTACGGGAAAGGGGCCCGGTGCAGGTAAGCACCAGGTCACCCAGACCAGCCAGGCCGGAAAAGGTGAGAGGGTTTGCCCCCAGCCTGAGGCCCAGGCGGGTTATTTCCGCTAAGCCCCTGGTAATAAGGGCGGCCCGCGCGTTTAGCCCCAAGCCCAGGCCGTCTGAGATACCTACCGCAATGGCCACCACGTTTTTAAGGGCTCCGGCGAGTTCCACCCCCAAGACGTCCTGGGTCCGATAGGTGCGAAAATAAGAGGTGGCAAAGGTTTCCTGGACCAGGGTGGTGATCTCCTCTTCCAGGCCGGCGATGGTGACGGCGGTGGGGAGCTCTCGGGCCACTTCTTCGGCAAAACTCGGCCCGGAAAGGACCGTGTAGTACGGATACCAGGGGCGGGGGAGGGTCTCACGGACTACCTGGCTCATGGTGGCCTGGGTTTCTTCTTCGATCCCTTTTATGGTGGAGACGAGCGGTATCGGATCTTTGAGGTAGGGTCTTAGCCTGGTAAGTACTGCACGCAAGGCGTGGGAGGGGACGGCAAGGACGATAAGCTGGGCTTCTTTTAGGACCGCAGGCTCGGTGGTGGCCGAAAGATTTTGGGGTAACTTTATCCGGGGGAGATAAAAGGGGTTTTCCTGGCGGGCGTTTATGACTTCTACCACCTCCCTCCGCCTGGCCAGGAGGAAGACCTTCTTTCCCTTCTCCGCCAGGAGTTTACCCAAGGCCGTGCCCCAGCTGCCAGCGCCCACGATCACGATGGTCATAAACCTTTTCTAACACGTCTTGGGCCCCCTGAAAACGAAACCGTCTTGACAAAAGGGGTTTTCTAAAGGAACTAAGTCCTTAGCAAACGAGGAGGATTTTATGGAAAAGCTGCCCCCTTTGATCAGAAAACTCCTGCGCCCCGAGGCCTATCCCCACCGTCCCCAAAAGATAGAACTCATCCAGACGCACATTTCCTACGTCTTTTTGGCAGACGACCTGGTTTATAAGATCAAAAAGCCGGTGGATTTTGGTTTTCTGGATTTTACCACGCTTGAAAAGCGCAAGTATTTTTGCGAACGGGAGGTGGTGCTCAACCGCCGCCTCTGCCCGGACATTTATTTAGGGGTGGTGCCGGTGGTAGAAGGGGCGGAAGGGGCCTTTTTTGAAGGGGAAGGGGAGCCTGTCGAGTGGGCCGTTAAAATGAAAAGACTTCCCGAAGAAGGGATGATGGGACGGTTAATAACAGAAAGGCGCCTTAGGGAAGAACACCTAGACCTTATCGTCGATAAACTGGTCCCCTTCTACCAGGAGGCAGAAACCGGCCCCCAGGTCAATAAATACGGCTCCCTTGAGACCGTGGCCTACAACGTAGAAGAGAACTTCAGCCAGACCAAAGACTTCGTGGGGCAGGCCCTTCCGGAACACCGCTACCGGCATATCGTTTCCTGGTCCCGCCGTTTCATGGAGGAGCAAAAGGGCCTTTTCGCACAGCGCGTAGCCGGGGGCTACATTCGGGACGGCCACGGTGATCTCTACTCCGCCAACATCTGTTTTGACGAGAAAAAAAGAGAGGTCTATATATTTGATTGCATTGAGTTTAACGACCGTTTCCGCTGCGGGGACGTGGCCCAGGACCTGGCCTTTTTGGCCATGGATCTTGACTTTCACCGGTTACCCCATTTCTCCCGCTACTTCATTGAACGCTACGTAGCCCTCTCTGGAGACCAGGGTCTACTTGCCCTTTTAGATTTTTACAAGTGTTACCGGGCCTACGTACGGGGGAAAATAGGCTGCTTTACCTGGGCCTCCCCGGAAGTGGAGGAGGAAAAGCGTAAGAAAAGCCTTGAGGAGGCCAGGCGTTACTTTGACTTGGCCTATCTTTACGCCAGGGGCAGGCCCTTTCTCGTGGTGGTCTTTGGGCTTTCCGGCACCGGCAAAAGTACGCTGGCCCGGGCCCTGGCCCAAAGACTTCTAGCCAACTACTACAACTCGGACGTGGTGCGTAAAAGGCTCCTTGGTCTTTCTCCGGAAGAACACCATTACGAACCCTTTGGGCAGGGGATTTACCGGGAAGAGATGACCAGACGCACGTACGAGACTATGGCGGAGCTGGCGGCCCGGGACCTGAAAGAGGGAAGGGACGTGGTGTTGGATGCTACCTACCGGGCTCGGGCCTACCGGGCCTTGGTCTTTGAAAAGACAGAAGATGTCCCGGCAGAAGTGCTTTTTGTCCAGTGTGTGGCCCCGGAGGCGGTCATCAAAGAACGTTTGGCCAAACGGGCCTGTCAGGAAGGTGAGCCCTCTGATGGCCGCTGGGAGATTTACCTCAAACAAAAAGAGGTCTTTGAGCCTCCGGAGGAGGTTCCGCCGGAAAAATTAGTGGTCCTTGAGACCACGAGACCGGTTGAGGAATTGGTCGACCAGGTCTTAGCCCACCTTTTTCAGCGTGCAGGCCAGGCTTCTAAAGGGTAGAGCCCGGGAAGGGTTGCTCATTTTTTTTGCCGGCTGGGGGCTTGACGAAAGGCCTTTTGCTCCTCTCATGGCGCAAAGCCCCTTTGACCTGTTTATCCTCTTTGATTACCGTGAGCTTTCTCTCCCGCCCTGGCCGGAAGATTACCCCAAGTATTATGTCCTGGGGTGGTCGCTGGGGGGAGTGGTGGCGCTCAAACTTGCTCCCCACCTGCCTGGCCCCCTTTATATCCTAGGAGCCACGGGCTTTTTCTGCCACCCGCGCTGGGGGATCCCTCCCAAGGTTTTTGCGCTTACCCTTTCTGGCCTTAAAAAATACGGCCTTAAAAGTCTCAAAAAGTTTTACCAGAACATGTTCCGTCAAGACCCCGGCTTGGAACAGTTTTTGAAAAACCTTCCGCAGAGGCCGCTGGCTGAACTTATCGAAGAGCTTGAAATAGCCCAGGGCTATGCCACTAAGACTTCCGAGGCCACGCAGGTGGTTATCACCGCCAAGGACCCCATCATCCCGCCCCAGGCCCAGCAGGCCTTCTGGCAGGGGAAACCAGTCCAGATCAGGCCCTGGGGCCATTTCCCTTTTTACCGCTTCAAAGATTTTTCGGCCTTACTCAGAAATTTTTCCCCCGATGTTTAAATTTTTAAAAGCCTCCTTGTGATCCTTATGAGAGCACACCGGGGAGGACCAATTTTTTGAGGTCGCTTCGCTGCGCTCGCGAGACAAGGGCTTACGTTTTTGATATCTACTTCCAGTGATTTTGGGGCACTCCGCTTTGGGGAGTGAGGAAGCCATCCACTGTGGAAGCTTTGTAAAAATCTTGACTTCTTAGGGTGGGCCCGGCAAAGTGAGAAAAATTTAGAAAAACCGGGGGTTTCCCAATGTTAGATATACGTCTTATCCGAGAAAGACCGGAGTTTGTCAAAGAGCGCCTGGCGCTGCGGGGAGGTGAGTATCCGGTAGACGAGGTCATTTCCCTGGACCGGAGGCGCCGGGAGCTCCTGCAAGAGGTAGAAAAATTGCGTCACGCCCGCAAGGTGGCTTCTGAAGAGATAGGGCGCCTCAAACGGGCCGGGCAAGACGTCCAAGAGCAAATGCAAGAAGTAAAGAGGCTTGGTGAACGCCTCAAAGAGCTCGAAAACGAATTGAGAACGGTGGAGGCCCGGCTGCGGGCCCTCCTTTTAGAAATCCCGAATCTTCCCCACGAGTCTGTTCCCCCAGGGGTGGACGAGAACGACAACCAGGTCATAAAGCGCTGGGGGGATCTCCCCAGGTTTGATTTTACCCCAAAGCCTCACTGGGAACTTGGCGAGCGGCTTGGCATTTTCGATTTCGCCCGGGCGGCCAAGATTACCGGCAGCCGCTTTGTGGTCTACCGGGGGGCCGGGGCCAGACTTGAGAGGGCCTTGATCGCCTTCATGCTGGATTTGCATACCAAGGAACACGGCTACCGGGAAGTCCTTCCCCCTTTTATCGTGAACGAGGCCTCCATGATCGGTACCGGCCAGTTACCCAAATTTAAGGAAGACCTTTTTAAGCTTGAGGATTGGGATTATTACCTCATCCCTACGGCCGAGGTTCCTGTTACCAATCTCCACCGGGATGAGATCATCCCCGAAGAGGCGCTGCCCCTTTACTACGTGGCTTATACCCCTTGTTTTCGGGCGGAAGCAGGGGCGCACGGCCGGGACGTAAAGGGCATTATCCGGCAACATCAGTTTAATAAGGTGGAGCTGGTCAAATTTTCTCTTCCCGAGACCTCCTACGAGGAGCTTGAAAGCCTCACCTTTGACGCTGAGGAAGTCCTGCAAAAGCTTGGGCTCCCCTACCGGGTGGTGGTCCTGTGTACCGGGGACCTGGGCTTTGCCGCTGCCAAGACCTATGATCTTGAGGTCTGGGTCCCTGGCCAGAACCGGTTTGTGGAGATTTCCTCCTGCAGCAACTTTGAGGATTACCAGGCCCGGCGGGCCAATATCCGTTTTAGGCCCAAAGAGGGTAAAAAGCCCCGGCTGGTCCACACCCTGAACGGTTCCGGGCTGGCGGTGGGGCGTACCCTGATGGCTATTCTGGAAAATTACCAACAGCGCGACGGTACGGTGGTGGTCCCGGAGGTGTTGAGGCCTTATCTTGGTGGGCAGGAAGTGATTGAGCCGGAAAAACCCCCATTTTAGGCCTTTTTCTTTCCTGAAAAACCATGAAAGATCTCCTTTTGCTTATCTTGGGGGCCTTCTTGCTCTACGGAGGGGGAGAGGTCCTCATCCACGCGGCCACCCGTTTGGCCCTGCTCTTAAGGGTCTCTCCCCTGGTGATTGGGCTTACGGTGGTGGCCTTCGGCACTTCCGCCCCGGAGCTGGCGGCCACCCTGGCGGCCAGCTTTAAGGGCTTGGGCGACGTGGCCTTTGGGAACGTGATCGGCTCAAACATCGCCAACCTGGGTCTGGTTTTGGGGCTTACGGCCCTGGTGCGACCGGTAAAGACCTCCTTCCGTTTTGTCACCCAGGAAGTGCCCTTTATGCTCTTTACCGGGGGGCTCTTGTTCGTCCTGGCCCGGGATGGGGCCCTTGGCCGGACCGAAGGTCTCGTTTTCCTCTTTTTACTTGCGGTCTTTTTGTGGTTTCTGTTTAGGCGTGAGGGTTCAGTGGCTTCCCCTTTTTCCGGAGAGGGCCCGGCGCCCCCCAAAAAAATCCTCTTTTATCTGGCCGGGGTGGCCCTGGGGGTAGGGTTGCTCTCTTTCGGGGCCAACGTTCTGGTAGAAGGGGCGGTGGGACTGGCCCGCCGTTTCGGGGTCTCAGAACGAGTCATCGGGCTTACCCTGGTGGCTCTGGGGACGAGCCTTCCCGAACTGGTCTCCACCCTGGTGGCCGCCTACCGCCGGGCCGGGGATATCATTCTGGGCAACATCATCGGTTCCAACATCATGAACGTGCTGGCCATCCTGGGCCTCACCCCGTTAATAAGGCCCTTTTCTTTTTCCAAAGAAAAGGTCGTGCTGGATCTGGGGGTGATGATGGCCTTTTCCCTGGTAGCCTGGGGGATGCTGGCTTACCAAAAGGGCCTTGGTCGTTTAAAAGGGGCCGTCCTTTTGGCAGGCTACTTGGTCTACGTCTATTTCCTCTACCGCTGATAGGGCTTGCAGGGCTTTTTTCCCTTCCGGAAGGAATAGAGGAGGAGGAAGAGTCCTCCCAGTATCATCAGGAAACAGAGCTGTTGCCCCCTCGTCATCCAGCCGAAAAGAAGGGGTACCCCCGGGTCAGGTTCCCGGAAAAATTCGATAAAGAAGCGGATAACCCCGTAAGCCAGGAGAAAAAGGGCGAATTTGGCCCCGCAGGGCCAGTCCTTCCCTCGCACTTTCCACAAAAGTAGGAAGAGAAAGAGCCCTTCTCCGAGGGCTTCGTATATTTGGGAGGGGTGGCGGGGAAAAGGCCCCCCTTTGGGAAAGACCATGGCCCAGGGGACGTTGGTCACCCGCCCGAAAAGCTCCCCGTTGATAAAGTTGCCGATGCGGCCAAGCCCCAAACCGATGGGGGCCGGCACCACGAACAGGTCCGCCCAGAACCAGAAGTTATAACGGTGCCTCCGGCAATAAATAAGGCCTACCACCAGGACTCCGATGAGGCCTCCGTGAAAGGACATGCCGCCCCGCCAGAGGGCCGGGATTTCTAAAGGGTGGCGTAAGTAATAGTGGGGAAAATACAAGAAGACGTGACCCAGCCGGGCCCCGATGATGAGCCCCAGCGCCAGCCAGAAAATCAGGTTTTCGAGTTCAGGAATGAGTTCGGGGTATTTTCTTTCCCGCAGTTGTTTTTTTACCAGAAAATAGGCGGCCAGAAACCCGAGCAGGTACATCAAACCGTACCAGCGCACCGCCAGAGGGCCGATCTTAACGATAACCGGGTCAATCTCCGGGTAAGGGATCATGTTTTCCATTATAACGCGCGTTGCATTGGTGGCACTTTTTAAAAGAATGTCCATCTTTTAAGCAAGAAAATTCACAGGAGGTGGAAAGATGCCGGTGGTAATTGGTCCTGAAGAGGTGAAGGAATTTGACGTGGACGCCATGGCCATTAGGGTCTTTTTAAAGGCCCTGGAGATCCTTGGCGGGCCAAGGAGGCTCATTGAGTACCGGAACCTTACGTGGATTACCAGCTTGATGGAGGCGGCCTACGCTATCGTGCTGGCGGAAGAAGCCTTTAAGACCGAAGACGACATCGCCGATTTCCTGGGTCTTACCCGTCAGACGGTGCGCAATATCCTGCGGGCCGACCCGGAGCTGGTCATGAAAAAATTAGAGGGTGAGCTCCAGGAAAAGACCCCTCGGGCCCACACCGCCGGAGGATTGGCTAAGATCGCCTATAAAGAGATAAAAGAAGGGCGGGACGCCTTGGTCTTCTTCTCCGCGGCCTTTCAGGAAAGTGCCAAGGTGTTGGGAGTGGGCTGGCCCGCCGAGGTCCTGGCCCGTATAAAAGGCCTTACCTGGCCCGCTTCCCCTCAGGAGGTTGCCGAAAGACTGGCCGGACTGGTGGTGGACGGAAAGGAACTGGCCCAGCTGGTCCAGGCCTATGAAGGGGAGATCCCTCATCCCCGGGAGCTTTTACACTTCCTGGCCCTTAAGATAAAGGAAGGCTAGTCCTTCGCCCGGTCTACCGAGTGGTAGGCCAAAAGGAGGCTCAAGGCTGCTAGTAACACCAGGAGGGCCAGGGAGCCCCAACGGAGGCCCTCCCCGTAAGCCGCCTGCCGGATTAGTCTGGCAGCGTGGGTGAGGGGCAGGGCCTTAAGGAGCAATTGGACCGGGGCGGGCATGTTTTCGACAGGAAAGAAGGTGCCCCCCAGGAAGGCCATGGGAGTAATAATAAAATTTGTGACCAGGGCCTGGTCGGCGTGAGATTTTATGATCATGGCGGAAGTGACCCCTAAAGAGGCAAAGATGAAGGCGTTTAGGATGACGCCTGCCCAGAAGCCTGGCCCGTAAAAAAAATTTACCCCCGCCAGAGAGGTGATGAGGAGGATCACCCCTACGGAGAGCAGGGCCCTGGTGACGCCGGAAAGGATCTCTCCCAGCACGTAGGCCAGGTTTGAGATGGGTGCTGCTTGGAATTCTTCAAATACCTTGAGGTAGAAGCGGGCCACGTTGATCTCAACGTTGATACCGAACCCCTGGGTCATGGAAGAGGCGGCGATAAGGCCAGGAATGAGAAATTCGAGATAGGGCCTTCCCCCGACTTCGAGCTCTTTTCCCAGGCCAAAACCAAAGGCCACCAGGTAGAGGGTAGGGGAGACGGAAAAGGATAGGAGCATGCGGGGCAGCCTGTGCCAAATAATAAGGAGCTCTCGCAGGTAAACCGCCAAAAAACCCTTCATGGCCTTACACCTTTCGGCCCGTAAAATACACAAAGGCGTCTTCCAGATTTACCCTCCTGATCGTAATAGTCTGGCTTTTACCGGAGAGTTCCAGGGCGAATCTTTCGGCTGCCTCCCGGCTCCTGAAATATCTGGTCTCAAGGCCCTCTTCCTGGACCACGTCCACCGCAAATTTGCCCAGTCTGGCTATCAGGGCCTTGGGGGTGTCTTCGATGACGATCTGTCCCCTGTCAATAAAGGCCACTCGGTCCGCTAGAAACTCGGCCTCTTCGATGTAATGGGTGGTGAGGAAGATGGTGGTGCCCCGTTGTTGGATACGTTTGATAAGCCCCCACAGCTTGCGCCTGATGTGGGGATCAAGCCCCACGGTGGGTTCGTCGAGGAAAAGGATTTTGGGCCGGTGGAGCAGGGCCCGGATAATGAGGAGCCTGCGACGCATACCCCCGGATAGGGTGCGGACTTTGTGGTTTTTGCGGGGCAGGAGATCGGCAAAGGCGAGCAACTCTTCCGCCCGCTTTCTTATTTCCCTTTGGCTGAGACCATAAAGGAGGCCATGGATGAAGAGGTTTTCGTAAAGGGTCAATTCCAGGTCGAGGTTGATGGTCTGAGGCACGAGGCCGGCCAGCTTTTTGGCCTTTACGGGCTCACCAAAGACGTCCACTTCAAAAAAGAAGGCCCTGCCCGCGGTGGGTCTGGTAAGCCCGGAAAGGATCCGGATAGTGGTGGTCTTCCCCGCCCCGTTTGGGCCCAAAAAGGCGAAGAGGATCTGGGGGGCGATGCGAAAAGATACGCCGCGTAAGGCCTTTATCGGCCCGTACTCCTTGACCAGATTTTCTACCCGGACGGCGTCCACCAACTTTAGCGGGCCACAAAATTGATAAGGCGACCGGGGACGAAAATGACCTTTTTGATCTCCTTGCCTTCCAGGTGGCGTCTCACCTTTTCACTTTTGAGGGCTAGGTCCTTGATTTCTTGTTCCCCGGCCTCCACCGGGACCCTTAGCTGATCCCGCACCTTGCCGTTCACCTGGACCACGATGTTTATCTCTTCAGCCTTAAGGGCCTCTTCCTGGGGTGCGGGCCAGGGGGCTTCGGCGATCAGTCTCTCGTGTCCCAACCTCTCCCAGAGCTCTTCACAGAGGTGAGGGGCCATGGGGGAAAGGAGCAGGAGGATGGTTTCCACCGTCTCCCTCATGACCGCCCAGAAGGGGCCGGCGGGTTTTTCTTTGTTCAAAATTTCGAAACAGAGGTTTACCAGTTCCATAACCGCGGCGATAGCGGTGTTGAAGTGGTAGCGTTCTTCTATGTCTTCCGTCACCTTTTTTATGGTCTGGTGGGTTTTACGCCTGAGTTCTTTAAGATGGGCGGGAAGTTCCTGCTGAGATCCCTCGTAAGGTAAGACCCGCTTTAATTCCTCAAGATTTTCTTCTACCAGACGGAAGACCCGCTGGAGAAAACGAAAGGCCCCTTCCAGGCCCTGCTCGCTCCATTCCAGGTCCCTTTCCGGGGGCGCCGCAAAGAGGATAAAGAGTCTTACCGCGTCGGCCCCGTAACGGCTGATCATCTCCCCAGGGTCGACCACGTTACATTTGCTCTTGGACATCTTTTCAAAACGGCCTATCTCGACCTTAGCCCCGCAGCCTTCTTTGAGACAGGTCCCTTCCGGGGAGACCTCTTCCGGGTAAAGCCATCCGTGGCGGGGACAACGGTAGGTCTCTTTTAAGACCATGCCCTGGGTCAGGAGACGGTCAAAGGGTTCGTCCAGGTCGAGGTAGCCAAGGTCCCTGAGTACCTTGGTAAAAAAGCGGGCGTAGAGGAGGTGTAAAATGGCGTGCTCTATGCCCCCGATATACTGGTCTACGGGAAGCCAGTAGGAGACCCGTTCTTTATCAAGGGGTTCCCGAGCCTTGGGACAGGCAAAACGGGCAAAGTACCAAGAAGATTCCACAAAGGTATCAAAGGTATCTGTTTCCCGGCGAGCCGGTTTGCCGCACCGGGGGCACGTCGTCTCCACAAAGGATTTGAGGCGGGGCAGGGGGGAGCGCCCCTTCTCGTCCAGTTCCGCTTCAAGAGGGAGTTTCACCGGTAAATTTTCTATTTTTTCCGGTACGATACCACAGTCGGCACAGTAGATGACCGGGATGGGGCAGCCCCAATAACGCTGGCGTGAAACCCCCCAGTCACGCAGGCGGTAGGTGATCTTCTTGCGCCCCAGGCCTTTTTCTTCCAGATAAGCCACCACTTTCTTTTTGCCCTCTTCGCTTGGCAGCCCGGAGAAGGGCCCTGAATTCACCATTACCCCCGGCTCTTCGTAGGCTCTATCAAGCTTTGCAGGGTCCAGCTCCTGGTCTTCCGGCTTAATGACCACTTTAACGGGCAGACCGTATTTTTGGGCAAATTCAAAGTCCCGCTGGTCGTGGGCCGGCACCCCCATGACCGCCCCAGTCCCGTATTCCATGAGGACAAAATTGGCGGCAAAGACAGGAATCTTTTCTCCGGTTAAGGGATGCCTAGCGTAGGCCTTAAGAAAAAGGCCTTTTTTCTCAAAAAGCCCTTCTTCTATCTGACGCCTGGCCCGCCTTGTCTCCTCTAAAAAGGCCTCAAATTCCTTCAGGAGTTCCGCATCTTGCGCCGCAAGTTTCCGGGCCAGGGGATGTTCCGGGGAAAGGCTGACAAAGGTTACTCCGTAAATGGTATCCGGCCTGGTGGTGAAGACCGTAATCTCTCCTTCTTTCTCCACCAGGGGGAAACGGATCTCCGCCCCCTCGCTTTTGCCGATCCAGTTGATTTGCATGGAAAGGACTTTGTCAGGCCATTTCCCCCTCAGCTTTTCTATGTCTTGCAGGAGTTCTTCCGCGTAGGCAGTAATTTTGAGAAACCAGCCCTCCATTTCCTTCTGGATGACCTCTTCCCCGCACCGCCAGCACCGTCCTTCTTCCACCTGTTCGTTGGCCAGCACGGTCTGACAGTGTTCACACCAGTTAACGGTGGTCTTTTTACGGTAGGCCAGGCCCCGTTCCAGCATTTCGATAAAAAAACGTTGTTCGTGCTGGTAATAATCGGGGTCACAGGTGGCGAATTCTCTTTCCCAGTCATAAGAGAGGCCGAGGCGCTTTAACTGGCGACGCATATAGGCGATATTTTCGTAGGTCCACTGGGCGGGGTGGGTGCCGTGTTTTAAAGCGGCGTTTTCGGCAGGCAACCCGAAAGCGTCCCATCCCATGGGGTGGAGGACATTTTGCCCCTGCATGCGGCGGAAACGGGCGATCACGTCTCCGATGGAATAATTGCGCACGTGCCCCATATGGATCCGGCCGGAGGGATAGGGGAACATCTCCAGTACGTAATATTTGGGTCTTGAAGGGTCCAGGTCTTTGGCCTTAAAGACCTGCCTTTTTTCCCATACCTCCTGCCACTTTTTTTCGATGGCCTCAAAATCGTATTTGCGCGCCATAGCGCCCCGCCTCCTTGGCTGGTTTTAGAGTTCTTTGATCTTCTCCACCACGTATTGGCCAAATTCAGAGCACTTTACCTCTTTGGCCCCTTCAATTTGCCGGGCCAGGTCGTAGGTGACCACCTTGTCCTGCACGGCCCGGGAAATACCTTCCCAGATGAGATCTTTTACTTCTTTCCAGCCTAGATATTCAAACATCATGGCCCCCGAGAGGATGACCGAGCTCGGGTTTACCTTGTCTTGCCCAGCGTATTTAGGGGCGGAGCCGTGGGTGGCCTCAAATACGGCGTAGCCGTCTCCGATATTGGCCCCGGGGGCCATACCAAGCCCACCGACCTGGGCGGCCAGGGCGTCGGACATGTAGTCACCGTTAAGGTTGGGCATGGCCAGGACGTCGTATTCCGCCGGGCGCAGGAGGGCCCACTGAAACATGGCGTCGGCGATGCGGTCGTTGATAAGGATTTTACCTTCCGGGAGCTGGCCCCCGTATTTTTCCCAGAGTTCTTCTTCGGTCACAGTAACGTCGCCGAATTCTTCTTTGGCCAGCTCATACCCCCAGTTCCGAAAGGCACCTTCGGTGAATTTCATGATATTGCCTTTGTGCACTAGGGTCACGCTCTTGCGCCCGTGCTCCAGGGCGTATTGGATGGCCTTGCGCACGTGCCGTCTGGTGCCAAAACGGCTTATGGGTTTGAGGCCGATGCCTGAATCTTCCCGGATTTCTTGGCCAAGTTCTTCTTTTACAAAGGCGATGATCTTTTTGGCCTCAGGGGAGCCTGCTTCCCACTCAAGTCCCGCGTAGACGTCTTCGGTATTTTCCCGAAAGACTACCATGTCCACTAGTTCGGGGTGTTTGACCGGGCTGGGGACCCCGGGGACCCATTTCACCGGGCGCACGCAGGAATAGAGATCAAGCACCTGTCTGATGGTCACGTTCAGGCTCCGGAAGCCTCCCCCCACCGGGGTAGTCAGGGGGCCCTTGATGGAGACCACGTGTTCCCGCATGGCTTGAAGGGTTTCCTCCGGAAGATACTGACCGGTCTCTTTATAGGCCTTTTCCCCGGCCAGAATTTCTTTCCAGTGGACTTTGCGTTTCCCTCCATAAGCCTTTTCCACGGCGGCATTCCACACGGGGATGGCCGCCCGCATAATATCAGGGCCGGTGCCATCACCTTCAATGTAAGGAATGATTGGCTCGTCAGGGACTATAAGCTTGTGATCTTCGGTGAGTCTTATTTTTTCGGCCGCCATATTCCCTCCTTATCTTCCAAAACTGTGGTTGCGCGTCTTTTAAAACATGGATCGCCTATGATATCAACAAATTATGTCTTATAAACAGCTGCCGGAATATTGTCGTCCCTGTTTGGAAAGATTGGCGCGTCAGGCCATGAGTCTGGCGTGTTCCCCTGCCAAAGAACATTTAGAGCTTGCCCTGGCCTGGCTTGATGAGCTTTACAGCCCGGAAATCCCGCCTCCGGTGATAGCTTCCCGTTTGCATAAGCGAATCAAAAAATACTGCGCCAATGAAGACCCTTACGCCCCCCTAAAAGAAAAAGAGATAGCCCTGGCACGCCAGATAGTGCCGAAACTCCGACCCCGTTACGAAAGAGAGCCCGGTAAACTCTTCTATTTTTCCCTTTTGGGCAACGCCATAGATTTTTTTAGGCCCTACCCGGAGATAAAGGCGGCCTTTGAGGCCGGGGTCACCCTGGCCATAGATCATCTCCCCTCTTTGCTTAAAAGGTTAGAGATGGCCCGTACCTTTCTCCTGCTTGCGGATAACGCCGGCGAAGTCTTCTTTGACCTGCCCCTACTTTCCTTCCTTAGGAAACGGGGCCTTGAGGTCTTTTACGCCGTAAAGCCTAAACCCATCCAGAACGACCTTTCTCTGGCCGATCTTCAATGGCTTGGGCTTTCTCTTCCAGCCCAAGTAGTCTCCACCGGGGCCGAAATGGTAGGGCTTTTGCTTGAAGAGGCCTCTTCTTCTTTTAAGGAGCTTTATTTTGGGGCCGACGTGGTGGTGGCTAAGGGGATGGGGCATTTTGAGACCATAGTTAATGAGCCTCAAAGGGAGCTATTTTTCCTCCTCTGTGCTAAATGTGTCCCGGTGGCCCTGGCCCTCGGGGTAAAGGTAAACGACTATGTGATCTCTAAGTCATGAAAAGGGGCTTTATACCGGTTACTTGTCATTGTGCCCTTTTAGCCGTCCTCTACGTGTTGACCTTTGTCCTTTCAAACCTTGACGGCTACCTGACTCTTCTTTGTTTGGAAACCGGGCTTTGTAAAGAACAAAACCCTTTTATGCGCTGGGCCCTTAATGTTTCTCCTTTGTTTTTTCTGGTGGTCAAAAATCTGGCCGTGGGCGTCTTCGGGGCGGTGCTTTTTGGCATCGGAGTGCGTTATCAAAAAAGGCTGGTTCTCCTTTCTTTTATCTTTCTCTTTTTCTGTTATTTGTGGGTGGTAGTGTTCCATTTTTATTTTTGGTGGGCCTAAATTTAAAAAAATTCCTCCCTGGCCGAATATTTTTATTAACAACGGCGTAAGGGAGGAGATATGTTTGACGGGATAGAGAACAGGGAAACCTTTGTTCCCCACGCCACCGAGGCCGAAAGCTTTAAAGCTAAACTGGAGGCCGAAAGAGAAGCCTTGCTTAGCGCTTGGATCGCCTTTCTCGAATTACAAAGGGCCAAAAAAGTCCCCTTTCCTCCCCAGTATGCCGACGCCTTCTACGCCGCCACCAAAATCAAAAAGAAGGACAATTACATTTTGAATCTCCTGGTAGAAGGCAAGGACATCTTCTCCTCACTGCTTGACAAAATTAATCCTGACATAGCGGCCCGTCTGGGCCTGGGCGAAGAACTCAATAGGATTACCAATTATCTCCAGCGTATTGAGGAGCTGGAAAGGGAACTTTCCTTCCTCAAAGAGAGTTTCTTGCGGGACAAATTAACCGGTCTCTGGAACGAAAATGCTCTGGAAAAATTCTTCAACGAAGTGGTCATGCAAAACATCTTCGAAGAAGACTATCTCCTCTGTTACTTTGACCTGGACAATTTCAAGGCTGTAAACGACCACTATGGTCATAAGATGGGAGACAGGACGCTGGTGGCCTTTGCCCAATTTTTAAAAAGCAACCTCAAGCCCAAAGACTTTCCCTGTCGCCTCCACGGAGACGAATTCGCCGCCGTGGTGGTAGGGGTAACCATCGATAAATTTTTGCCTTTTATGGAGACCCTCTACGAGAAGGGGCTGACCCTCAAATTTCCCGACGGAATCCGCACCATCAAATTTTCCGTAGGGATTACCAACGTCATCGCCTCAGATACCCTGGGCAAGGCCCTTGAGCGGGCCGATTTTTCCATGTACTGGTGCAAAGAAAACAAAAAGCTAAAGCCGGTGCGCGTTTAGGTATTCCTGAGCCAATTTTAGTATTTTTTCTTTCTCATCCGGGTGAAACCAGTGGATATCCTTTTCCTTGCGGAACCAGCTAAGCTGCCGTTTGGCGTAATGGCGGGTATCGCGCTTCATAAGGCGCACGGCCTCCTCAAAAGAAAGGGCCCCTTTCAGATAGGCGATCATGTGGCGGTAGCCTATGGCCCTTAAGGGCTTAAGGGTAGGAGAATATCCTTTAGCGAGAATTTCTTTTATCTCTTCGAGAAGACCCGCTTCAAGCATTTTGTCTACCCGGGCGTCAAGACGCTGGTAGAGCTCTTTTCGGGGTAGAGTAAGGCCTATTTTGAGACAGGGGTAACGCTTTCTGGCAAAGGCGTGCTCCTTGGCCAGGGAGGAGAAGGTCTTTCCCGTAGTGTAATACACCTCAAGGGCCCTTAGGATACGCACCCTGTCCCGGGGTGAGATCTTTTGGGCGTAGAAAGGGTCTATTCCTTTGAGCTCTTCATATAGAGAGGTCAGCCCTTCTTTTTCCAGACGTTCTCTTAGTTTTTCCCGGATGGCCCCTACCTCTCCCACTTCAAAGAGCCCGTGAAGGAGGGCCCGGAGGTAAAGGCCGGTTCCCCCGGCCAGGATGGGTTGTTTGCCACGTTTGGCAAGATCAGCTATAACCCGGTCCGCCAGCTCTACGAAACGGGCGGCGTTGAATTCCTCATCCAGCTCCAGGATACCCAAGAGGTGGTGGGGAGCTCGGGCCAGCTCCTCCAGGCTTGGTTTGGCCGCCCCGATGTTCAGGTGTTTGTAGACCTGTACGGAATCAAAATTTATGACTTCGCCCCTTAATCTTTCTGCCAAAAATACGGCTACCTCCGTCTTGCCCACACCGGTAGGGCCTACCACGGCGATCAGGGGGATATCCTTTTCAAAGGGGGCGTCCGAGTCTTTTTCTGACCTCTTCAAGGCTGATACTCCAGGATATAGGTCGGCCGTGGGGGCATCTTTCAAGCCGTTTTTCTTTTAATTTAGTATACAAATGAAGAATTTCTGCATCCGACAGGGCCTCACCGGCTTTTTTGGCGGCTTTACAGGCCAGTCTGGCAAGCATCTCGTCAAGAAAATGGCTGGCCTCCGGGGCTAGAATTTCCTCAAGAATTGATTTTAGGGTCTCTGCGGCGGGAAAGCCAAGAATGGCCGGAGCTGCCCGCAGGAAAAATTCTCCAGGCGCCAGGGCCTCAAGCTCAAAGCCCAGATTTTCAAGGAGGGAAAGATTTTCTTCCAGAGCGGTTAAGGCCTGCCCCGTAAGCTTAATTGGTTCGGGGGTTAAGAAGGCCTGTTTTTTAAGCCTCCCTTCTTGGGCAAGGGTTTCTTTTAATTCTTCAAAGATGAGTCTTTCTTGGGCGGCGTGAAAGTCAAAAAAAATGAGTCGG
This sequence comes from Thermodesulfobacteriaceae bacterium, assembly GCA_015494065.1. Classification (GTDB taxonomy): domain Bacteria; phylum Desulfobacterota; class Thermodesulfobacteria; order Thermodesulfobacteriales; family Thermodesulfatatoraceae; genus Thermodesulfatator. The sequence continues at coordinate 64,416 of WGCA01000044.1, forward strand.
TTTCCGTCTTTCAAGAGGTAAAACTCTGCACCAAATGGCCCAAGGACCTCGGCCTCAGGCTTCAACATTTCGGGAAAGGGGCTTAGGGCGTAGGAGGGTGGAGGTTCCGCCACCTTTAGCACCGGGGAGGGGGGTTTTAAGGGAAGGTCTTCGGCTGGGCTTTCTTCGGCAGGGGCCTCCGGGAGGCTAAACGAAATGCTGGGTTTGGTGAGATTTTCTACCGCCCTTTTGACCAGGGTGTAGACCTCCCTTTCCTCCCGGAAACGGACTTCCCATTTGGCGGGATGAACGTTTACGTCTACCAGTTCTGGAGGGAGATCGAGGGCCAGTAAGAGGGCCGGATACCGGCCCCGCGGGTAGGCGCTCTTGATCCCTTCTAGGATAGCGCTGGCCAATAGTTTGTCCTTTACCACCCGGTTGTTGACCAGAAAATAAATATGGCGGCTGGTAGGGAAGGTATAGCGGGGAAAGGTCATAATGGTTTCTAACCGGAAAGGGGGTTTTTCAAAAGTTTCTACCGCAAAGGCCTCTTCCTTGAGCCCTACGCTTTCAGCAAGCAGCCCCAGGCGGCCCTGGCTTGCCTGATACTGAAAGGCCTTGCGTTCGTTAAGTTTAAGGAAAAGATTGCTACTCGGCCTTTCAAAGGCCAGAAGTTTCATTAGCTCTACTACTCTTGCGGCTTCGGCCCGCGGACTTTTCAAAAAGGCCTTTCTGGCCGGAACGTTGCCGAAAAGATTTTTGACTTCTACCGTGGTTCCCGGTGGTAGTCCCTTTTCGGTGAAGGAAAGGAGTTTGCCGTAACGGACCCGTACCCTACCTCCCAAGAGGGCCTCTTTGGCCCGGGAAGAGATAATAAGTTCGGCCACCGCCGCGATACTGGCCAGGGCCTCTCCCCGAAAGCCCCAGGTGGCGATCTTGAAGAGATCTTCTTCAGTGGAGATTTTGCTGGTGGCGTGGGGCAGGAAACAGATCTTCAGGTCCTCCGGAGACATCCCGTGTCCGTCGTCCTGTACCCTTATGAGAGAAAGGCCCCCCTGCTTTAGTTCGACCGAAATATTTTGGGCTTGGGCGTCAAAGGCATTTTCGCAAAGTTCTTTGACCACAGAAGCGGGTCTTTCGATGACCTCTCCAGCGGCGATCTTACGGGCAACTTTTTCGGGAAGAATTTTAATTTTTGCCATTTTACTCAACTTAATCTACACTAAATGGCCGGGAGATAACCAGGGGTTTTGATATGAAGAGCAGATTTTTAGACGAATGGCGCACTTTAACCCTTTACGAAAAATTTGAACAGATAATATCACTTATCCTGACCGCTATCATAGCCTCCGTTATTCTGGTGGCCTTGGGAGGGGTAATAAGGGAGACTTATTTCCTCCTTTTTAAGGTAAATTGGGAAATTATAGACCACAGATTCTTTCAAAAGATCTTCGGCTTGATCATGACCCTTCTCATCGCCCTTGAGTTCAAACACTCTATTCTTAAGGTCTCCCTGCGCAAAGAAGGGATAGTACAGATCAAAACGGTTATTTTGATCGCTTTGCTGGCCTTGGTGCGAAAATTTATCATCATAGATCTGAAGGCGGTCAGCCCTGCCAAACTGGCCGCGCTGGCCTTTGCGGTTTTGGTACTCGGCGGGTTATATTGGCTTTTGCGAGAACAATACCTTCGCTACCGCACATGAAAAGGCCCATTTGCTTGCTTTTACTCCTTTTTTTATCCGCTTGCGGCTACCAGCTTGAAGGCCGGCCCACCAGCTTTGCTCCCACCTGGCGGACTATCTACGTCCCGGTCTGGGAAAACCCTTCATCCGACATTCGCTTTGGAGAGATCATGGCAGAAGCCCTGCGAGAGAGAATAGAACTGGCCGGTGACCTGAAAATCGCTCCCGCCCAGGAAGCGGATCTTATCTTAAAGGGCCAGATAATTTCCGTTTATGTTGGGGGACTTTCCTTTGACGTCTACACCCAAACCCTAGAACGGCGGGTTTCCGTCCGGGCCAAAGCAGAGCTTATCGACCGCCAGGGTAGGGTAATCTGGCGCAACGATAACATCTACCGTTACGAAGATTATCCGGTGGTAAAAGAGATAGCAGGGGAGGAAGTAGATCCCGGCCGAGAAATAGCCCTCCGTAAAATTAGCCGAGACCTTGCCGAAATTATCTACCACCAAATAATTTCCGCTTTTTAAATTCTACTCATTTACTTTTAAAGAAAGCCTTTATCTAAGCCGATCGAAAAAGAAAAAAACAGAGAGTAGTATGCGCTACGGATTACTGGTTTTAAACGATTATCCTCCGGAAAAGCGAGAAGAAATTGCCAGTTTTTTGAGTCGCTACACCAAAAATGGAGTCACTGTTTCTGAAATAAAAAAATTACTCACCTACAAACCTTTAATCCTTAAAAGAGGTATTTCCGAGCAAGAAGCTCAAATTTTTATTGAAAAACTTTCTTCTTATGGCGCCGATGTATCATTTATTCTACCAGAAGAAACAGATAATCAAAAGGCAGCAAAAATTACCCCAAAAGAAAATAACAAGTGTGATAATACTATTGAACAATCTCAGTCAAAAAGTGATATTCTTCAGATTTTAAAAGATAAAGATTATGAAAAAACTTACGTCAAAGATTCGTTAACTAAGACCGATTATAAGGAAAAGTTATGTAAAAAAATAAAAGAACGTATTAAAGAAGAGATTTACCAGGTTAATAAGGAAATATGGCTTGTTTTTTCTTTGGTTTTGATTGTTGCTTTGATGAATTATTTAGTAGATTCTCAGCGTTTACTTTTAAGTCTTTATACTTTGCCTACTATTTTTTCGGCCTATTATTTTGGTAAAAGACATGCAGTCTTAACAGCCTTGGCCAGTATTGTCTTGGTTATTTCTATGCTTTATTATCTGCCTCAGCTTTTTCATGATGAGCCAATACTCCGTTTTAAAAATGATAACTGGCAAGATTTTGTAGTTTGGGGTAGTACTCTCATTATAACTGCTTATGCGATGGGAACACTTTATGATCGTTACCGGGAAAAAATTAAAGAATTACAAAAGACATATCAAGGTATTTTGGTTATCTTGCGCCACTTCATCTCTAAAGATGAATACACCGAAAACCACTGTTATCGGGTCTCGGTATATGCGGTAAAGATTGCCCAGTATTTGGGTCTTTCTGAGGAGAGAATAGAGGACCTACGGGCGGCGGCGCTGCTCCATGATTTGGGCAAACTAAAAATAAGTCGGGAAATCCTTCATAAAGCGGCCAGACTTTCTCAGGAAGAGTTTAATGAAATAAAAAAACACGTAACCTCCGGTACGGAACTTTTGGAACCCCTTTCCGGGGCTTTTGGCCGCATCATCCCCATTATTTTGGCCCATCACGAAAGGTGTGATGGAAGTGGTTATTTGAACTTAAGCTGTGAAGAAATACCTTTAGAAGCCAAGATTTTGGCGGTGGCTGACGTTTACGACGCCCTGGTGAGTGATCGCCCCTATCGCAAAGGATTACCTCCCTTTGAGGCCAAAGAGATCATTTTAAAAGAGGCGGGCAAACACTTCGACCCAGTGGTAGTCAAGGCCTTTATTAAGGCCTTTGAAAACGGGGAACTAGAAGTACCCAAAATCATTGTTTAATTTCGGGGAAGGACCTTTTCCCAGGAAAAATTAACAATATTGCGTTCTTGGCGGGAGAACTCCACCCCAATGAGATAGAGCTTCTGACATTTGCTAAGGTATTTTTCGTGATACTTTTTGGCTTTAAGTTGCTCTAAGGCCTTCCCTTGTGGCTCTATTTCCACCACCTTGAATTCAAAAAGGAAGCAGTGGTCATCGAATAGGACGGCCATGTCCAGGCGCCCGTGGCTGGTGGCGTCTTCTACTTTTACGTCGACCCCAAGCGCCGCAAAGTAGGCGTAGAACACGCTGGCGTAGAAACCTTCATAGTTTTGGATTTCAGATTTGCGGTACCAGTCATGCGGAATGGAGGCGAAAAAAGAATAAAAAACCTCCCTCATCCCTTCGAGATTAGCCTCTGCCAAATAACGGATGAGCTTATTGATGATGCGTTCCTTTTCAGCGGGAACTTGGGTGTACCAGTTAAGAAGATGGTCGGTAAAACTCATTTTTACTTCGAGATTCGGATAGCTGAGGAGGTAGAAGGTCCTAGGGCCGATACGTTTAACATTTTTGATGGTGATATAGCCCGTCTGGAAAAGGAGGGGTTCAGGTTCAATGTAGTCCACGTCAAAGGAAGAGAGGATGGTTTCACCGGCTTCCAGGTGTTCAAGACGCGGGACGGGAAAACGTTTTTCCATAAGGAGTTTGATGAGGAAGGAAGGGGTGCCGGTTTCAAACCAGTAGGGGCGGAAGAGTTTATCGCGCAAAAAGAGGAGGATATCGAAGGGGTTGTAAAGATACTGTGTGGGGGAGTGTCCACCCAACTGTGGAAATTGTAGAATGACAAAATCACAAAAGGAGGGTGGACACCATGACTAAAATCAGAAAGGCTCCCCGAGCCGAAGAAGTACAAGCCACCATTAAAGAACTTGTACAATGTACTTTAAAGGAAGCCCTTGAGGCGGAATTAGAAGAGTTCTTAGGCTATAAGAAGTACGAGCGCTCAGATACCGATAATTCTCGAAATGGCTACAGTTCCAAGACGATTAAAACCTCTTCCGGGGCCCTGGAGATCAAAGTTCCCAGAGACCGAAAAGGAGAATTTGAGCCCCAACTTATCAGGAAGCGTCAAACCATGCTTGATGAGATAGA
>WGCA01000045.1 GCA_015494065.1 Thermodesulfobacteriaceae bacterium
CTACAAAGGCATCCTCTTTGACCTTGACCTCATCTACATGGGTGGTGATAATGACGCTTCCACCGAAGATGACTTTGATGCTTGGTTTTTCCACGCCACGGCGGGTTATCAGTGGAATGATCAGTTGAAGACCGCCTTCACCTTCTGGTACGCCAGCGGTGATGATGATCGTAACGACGGAGATTATGAGGCTTACAATACTATCGTGACCCACACCTACGGTAGCGTGGTCCTCTTTGAAGACGCCACCTTCGATGATGGCTGGTACGCCAGCGGGAACCCCTATCTTGATCCCAGGCTTGGTTTCTATATGTTCCGTTTCAAGGCCGACTATCAGGCTACCCCGAAACTCAACCTGGCCGCGGCGGTCAACTACATGCAGCTTGATGAGGACGTAGAATACCTGGGTGATAGCGACGATAACATCGGCTGGGAAATCGACGTCTACGCTGATTACGAACTCTACAAGAACTTTAAGGTCAACCTGGCTGCTGGTTATCTCTTCACCGATGATGCCATGGATATCTTTGCCGCTCGGTCTACCGGTGGGGTCGAAAACGACGCCGATGATATGTACCGGGTAAGCGTAGGCGTGAGCTATTCCTTCTAATTGATCAAAAGAGGGGTTTAAGCACCTGAAAAGGGGCGGTAAAAACCGCCCCTTTTTTATTTTTTCGGTTGACAGCCAAGTTTTTCCCATTATAACATCCCTCTGATATTAAATACCTAGGAAACTGCTCAAATTTGTGTGAGGAGGTCTTTTATGAAACGACTATTGGGTGTTTTGTTGGCCCTTCTTCTGTTAGTACCCTTTTCCGTCCAAGCCGCGAAACCCTCTACTGAAGAACTCTTAAAGCGCATCGAGGAACTCTCCCGGGAACTCGAAAGCCTTAAGAAACAGTTGGCGGAGATGAAAGAGGCCCAGGAAGAGCAAAGTGAGGCCGCCGAAGAGACCCAGGAATTCATCGAAGAAGTCAAAAACAATATGGGTAAATTCAAGATCTGGGGTGATATCCGCACCCGGATGGACTCCACCCGGGCCTATGTCCCGGAAAACAAATATATGTTCAGTTATATCCCCATGTTTATGGATACCATTGACGGGATGCGTGCTTTTAGCGCCTTTCCACTTAGCGCTGTAGTTGGCTCTCTGGGCCCCATGCTGGCAGATTATCCCACTTCTCTTCGTGAAACCATGCAGATTTTGGTTTCGGATGCACTTGCGAGCGATCCTACCATTACGGTAGGTGAATTTTTGGACGAATATATGCCCGATATGCCGGTAAGCAGGGAACAGCGTGAGAAACTTGCCCGCGCCGCCCGTAAGGGGCACCGGGAAAACGATACCCTCTGGACGAACCGGATGCGGCTCAACTTTAAGGTCAAACCCACGGAGAATACCGTGGTCAAGGCCCGGCTCACCTATTACAAAATCTGGGGGATGACTAATGACTACGTGGCCCCGGGCCTTTTCCCGCCGAGCACCAATAATTTCACTTTGGGAGTGCGCCCCAGTGACGACGCCCTCTACGTAGACCGGGCCTATTTTAACTGGGCCAACATCGCTGATCTTCCTATCTGGATCTCTTTTGGCCGTCGTCCTACCACCCACGGCGCTCCTCTTCAGCTACGTGAAGGACTTGATAAGCGCGACGCCACTCCGGCGGGGATCAACATCGACGTTCCTTTCGACGGGGCGACTATCGGTTTCCAATACTCCTGGCCCTGGCCGGGCCGGATCCGCTTCTGCTACGGGCGCGGTTTCGAGTCTGGCTTTAAGCGCCCCATTGATCGGGCCAAAGACGATATCGATTTTTACGGTTTTGCCTGGGACGTCATCGACGATCCGGACCGCAACATGCTCCTTATCGTCCAGGCCTTCAAGGCGGAAGGGGTGATGGATTTTCCCGACGGTGAATGGTACATGTTTAACCCGGTGTTTAACGCTTGGATGCCTTTTGCCGTGACCACCCAGCACAACCTGGGGGATGTTTATGAACTTGGCGCTACCTGGCAGCACAAAGTGGACCTTCCCTTCCTCAACCTCGAAGGCGTGGACTATTTCGTGAGCGTTGGGCTATCTATCACTGACCCTGACGACTGGGGCTACATGGGCATGCCCATCGACCATAAGGGTAACTATCTCTACATGTACTACAGCCTTTTGGCCGGTCCGTATCTTACCTTGGGTAACCCTGACCCGGTTTGGACTCCGCCTGATAAAGACGACCTGGATACTCACAGCGGCTGGGCCATCTACGTGGGGACCAGGATTCCTCTCCCCTGGATCGAGGGAGCCAAACTTGGTCTGGAGTATAACTACGGCTCTAAGTGGTGGTTGCCCTTCATGGTAGCCACGGATGACGCCTACTTCAACAAACTGGCTACCCGCGGCCACGTAGGCGAAGTTTACTGGATCCAGGATCTCCCAACGGGTGAACTCTTAAACGATTACGCCAAGGCCTTTCTCCGGGTAGGCTTCCAGTACTACTGGTTTAACTATACCGGAAGCGGCGTCTGGCTGGGTAAGCCTTACCAGATCACTTCCGAACTCGATGATACTGACAGTGTTACCATGTTCCAGCCCATCGAACACATGTATAACTTCTATTTCTCCATCGAGTTGGCCTTCTAAGCTGAGCTTAACAAAAAGCCTTCAAGGGGCCGGTTTATCCGGCCCCTTTTTATTTGCAGGCCGAATAGTCAACATCATGGGATCCGTTCCTAATTTCGGTAATAATCAATGAAGAATTTGTACTTTACGAGCTAGCCATGACTAACAGAGGGCCTTATAGTAGTCATTGCGACCCCTGTCGTGGTTACTATCACGACAGGGGAAGCAATCTCTGGGATCGCTGCGTTCGCGACTCGCGATGATCAGAGGGCCCTCACGATGACTAACGAAGGGTTCGTATCGATTAAGCGCGTCAGCTAAAATGCTCCCACTAATATTATTGGGGCAGTAATTTGAATTATTGGGGCAGCAATTTGACGTGGTAAACGGTGCGGACCAGGTGAGGCGCAGGGGCCAGGTCCTCTTCCGCGTAGGCCTGGTACATAAAATTGAGTCGTGGTCCGTGCTGGGCCGGGGAAAGCAAGAGGTCTCTTCCACGGGAAAGGAGGATCCTCTGGTCACAGAGGTGACCAAAGAAATAATTTCTTTTTTCGGGGTGTTTGGCCGCCTCTGAGGCGTCAAGCCCAAAGATTTTTCCGCCCAGATAGACCTTAAGCCAGCAGTGATAGCCTGCTACCACTCCGCCTCCCTTGGGGACCGGAAGGCCGATCTCAAAGAGGGTGGGAAAACCCACCGCCCGGGAGAGGGCCATGAGGAGGCTGTGAAAATCCGTACAGTTACCCCTTTGGGCACGGCAGGCAAAGAGGGCGTCTCCCCGACCCCAGCCCTGGCCGCTTTTATCATAGCGCAGGTTGTTCACCACGAAATCATAAAGGGCCCGGAGTTTTTCCTCAGGAGTTAAAGCCTCCCGGGTAAGCTCGAGGGCAAGGTCTTTGAAGGCCTTTACGGGGACCAGCTTGTCTGGCAAAAGCAGTCTTGGAGTGGGTGGGGTGGTGGGCGATCTGGGGGAGAATTCCTTACGGGTGATCACCGCCCGGTAGTGGAGGCGTATTTCTTTTCCCCTGGAGGACAAGTAGAGAAAACGGTTGCCGTATTCTGGTTCCTGGCTGATCAGGTATGGGCCCGGGGCCTCGATGGTTAGCTCTTCGACCCGCTGGCTTTCGTCTTCAAGGGGTAGCGGAACCCAGACTTCAATAAGTCTTCCCGGCTCTCCTTTGACGCTGACCTCGGCTTCTAAGAAATAACGCCCAGCCAAGGCCAGAGACGGGAAAGAGAAAATCAGCCAAAGGAGTGCCAGATATCTTTTCATTTGCTCCGCCCCCGGAGACCACAGTTCTTTCAGACGAACTTCTGGATTTTTATCCTGGTACTGCTGAAGTCAGGAATACCGCCTACCAGGTCCACTAACGGGAGCTCAAACAGGCTTTCGTCGAGACGGCTGAGCTGGTTTACACCAAGGCCTGCCCCGCGCCTGAGATCTGGGATGAGCCTTTCCCCGGCCATCACCTTCTTGCCCCCCAAGAAGACCTTTTCACCGTCTTTGACTATCAAACTCTGGGCGCCGTGTTGGGTATGGCCGTAGTGGTGGGAGATGGCCACACAGCCAGGCCTTAAGGCCCGCGTAAGCTTAATCCTCACGCTAAGGGGTTTTGGCTGGTGGCGTGAACTGATCCGTACCATTTCACCATCCTGAAGCCCCAATTTACGGGCGTCTTCTTCGTGAATCAAAAGGAAGGGTTCCGGTAAGAGATAGAGGGCCTTATCGTAACAGATGGTACGGGACTGGGTGTGTAACCGGTGTTTATGGCTCAGAAGCACGAAGGGAAAGGCCTGATCTACCTCCTCTATTATTTGGCCGTGGGCCTCGCTGGCCACCTTAAAACTCACGGTGCCTGAAAAAGGCTTTCCGTTGATAGGGTTGCGGCTACGGGCCAGCCTTTCGTTAAAAAGGTAAAGGTGTGGGACCCCGTTTTTGAGGTTTCCCTGGGAGTCAAAGGCTTCTCGGCTCGGATAAAAGACTCCGCCGCGAATAAGTACGGTGGCCACTTGGGCCCAGGTCTTACCTGGCAGAATATCTTTGAAACGGGCCACAGGGTAGTTTTGCTCCACCAAAAGGCGTTCTTCTGGTGGGGCCGGGGCTACTTGGGCCTGGTGGGCGAGGTTGGCTATTCCCCGGAGATAAAAATCTTCGGCCCGCTCTAACGGGCAAAACCCCTTGCCCTTCTCGGGAATGGCTTCCTTGCCAAAGCCGGGTAACCCGCAGGCCCTGGCCAGATCAATCAGAAAGGTCTCAAGGCAAAAGGGCCTTCCGTCTTTGGTGCGCCCGGTTTTGGGCTCAAAGACCGGGGTACGAACCGCCACGAAATGTTCGGCCGGGGCGTGGGGAGTGAGCAGACCGTAATGGCCTTCTAGATAGGTTACGTCAGGGACAATGTAGTCCGCATAGAGGTTGCTTTCGTTGATGGTCACGTCGATGGAGACGTGAAGGGGAACCTTGTCCTGGTCCCTTAAGGTGGCGATAAATCTTTTCCCGCCAGGGATACTGTAGACCGGGTTAAAAAAGTAAGTAAACAGGATCCCAATCTGGTAAGGATATTTTCGGTCGATGCCTGAAAGGGCAGAAACCGTGAGTCCCCCTTTGGTGAAGGGAAACCATGGAAGTTCGGCGGGATATCCCTTACGGCGGAAAAGGGAAGTGTTTTCGTAGGCCACTTTCTCCCGGGAAATGGGAACGCCCCGGGGTTTTCTGGCGCCGGGAAAATCCTTGAGGTCGTAGATTCCCTTGCGCCAGTCCAGGCCCGGGCCGTTTCTCAGGTAGCCTCCGCGGCGGTTTACGTTGCCGGCAAAGACGTTTAAGAGGGCGATGGCAAAACTGGCGTAAGCCCCACCCACGTAATTTCCTGCCCCGTGATAAGCGAAGGCACAGGCCTTTTCCCCGTGGGCGGCAAACTCCCGCGCTACTTCCCGAATGGTTTCGGAAGGGATGCCCGACTCTTTGGCATAAAAGTCGAGATCGTAGCGGAAGACTTCTTCTTTTAGGCGCAAAAAGGCGGTTTTGACCCTAAGGCCGTTCACCTCACCCTCCCATTCAAGGAGGGCTTCTTCTGTGCTCTCAGCAGGGAGGAGTTTTCCTCCTTCGGTGACCACCACCGGTCCTTTCCCGGGGAGGTCGATCTCTTCAGCCTTTAGGAGTCTTTCTCCTTCCGGGGTCTCCACCACCAGGTGGGTGGCGTTGGTATGGGTGTTCCAGCCGGCCCTCTTGGCGGCTTCGAGGTTTGGTATCCTTAAGAAGCGGTGGTGGTATCGGCCTTCCTTTAAGAGGACCCAGAGGAGGCCAAGGGCCAAGGCCCCATCTCTTCCGGGGCGTACCGGAAGCCACCGGTGGGCATGGGCGAGCGCTTCGTGCCCCCGTGGGTCGACCACCACGTATTTGGCCTTACCTGCTTGCACACGCTTGATAAGTCTGGCGGCATAAGCACTTGGGCCTGGTTGAAGGGCAGAAAAGAAGTTTGATCCGAAGACCAGGACGTATTCTGCGGCGTCCGGGTCGGCCTTAAACTCCACGGCGGCCCCGTCGGTCAAGATATAATTGCCCATCCGGAAGCCGATGCCGCAAATATCCGTATGCGGGAGGTGGTTGATGGAGCCTACCGCTTGACATACGAAACGTTTGATGAAATGCTTGCGCCCCGCCTGGGAACGCCCGGTAAGCCAGACCACCCGGTTACGTACCGGGCCCAGCTCAGGGGCCTCGGGATCGATAGGCCGGTCTTTTAAGCATTCTTTAAGCCCTGGATAATGTCTCTCATCCCCTAAATGGGCAAAAAGTTGGCCCCCTTCACTTATTTCCTGGATTAACTGTTCCCAAGAGATGGGTTCAAATCTTCCTGAGCCCCGCGGGCCGCTACGTTTAAGGGGTCTTAAGATGCGGTAGGGGTTTTTGAAGTAGTCTTCATCCATCTGAGGTTTGGCACAGGTGGCTCCCCGGACCTTAAGGCTTTGCGCAAAAGGGGTGTGGTAAGGGAGGTGCTTTCCGGTACGGTTGTAAGGGTGATAAGGGTTTCCGTCTACCCTGAGGATTTTGTCCCCCTTTACTTTCACCCTCAGCCCACAGCGGCTGTTGCACGCCAGGCAAACGGTTTGTACCAGGCGTTCTCCCTTCCCTGGTAATTTCTGAGGCACAAAGTTTTTTTCTGGTTCAAAAGAAAGGGCGCCCGTAGGGCACACCGCCACGCAGCGGGGCAGATAGCCTTCTTTTAGTTCTTCGTAGCACAGGTCACATTTAAAGGCCTGACGGTAGAGGACTTCAAGGACTCCGTAAGGACAGGCTTTAGCACAGAGGCCGTGTCCCTTGCATTTTTTACGTTCAAGGAGGATGATGCCCGCGGCGTTCCGTCTGAGGGCCCCTTCTGGACAGGCCGTCACACAGGGGGCGTCTTGGCACTGGGGACAATATTTGAGGGAAAAAGAAAAAGCCTGCGGGACCTTTTTTTCTTCGGTTTTTAGCCGCAGGCGGAAGACCTCTTTGGGCTCATCTGGTCGGGTGCAGGCCGTAACACAGGCTTCACACCCGAGACATAATTTGGGCTCAAAGTAGAGCCGGGGGTTAATCTTTTCTCCGGAAGCGAGACTTAACCTGGGACCAATAAGACAAAAAGTGGTAGAATGGGCCAAAAATTTTAAAAACTCGCGGCGCTTCATGCGCGCTAAAATATATTGTTAAATTTTAATAGTCAAATAGGTTTTTCAAATAAATAAAAGTTGGATTTATAACTTAACCAAATAACCGGGATAAAATGATGAATGGGGCCATTTTATTACTAATAGCGCTAGCCGGTCTTCTTACGGGTTATTTCTTTTATGGGAGGAGGCTTGAGAGGTGGTTCGGGGTCAGGGATAAGGAAACCCCGGCCCATCGTCTGCGGGACGGGCTTGATTATGAACCTGCACCGCTTCCGGTCCTTTTTGGTCACCACTTTGCCTCAATCGCCGGGGCCGGGCCCATTGTCGGGCCCATCCTTGCGGCCTCTTACGGTTGGTTAGGGGTGGTTCTATGGCTGGTATTGGGGGCCGTTTTTGCCGGGGGAGTGCACGACATGGGGGCTATATTAGCCTCGGTGAAGCATGATGGCCGTTCCATCGGCGAGCTCATTCGCCGTTACGTGCGTCCCGAGGCCCAGAAGGCCTTTCTCCTCTTTGCCTGGGTGACCTTAGTTTTGATCATTGCGGCCTTTGACGTGATAGTGGCTAAGACCTTTGTGCACGCCCCAGAGGTGGCTACGGCTTCTTTACTTTTTCTGGTTCTGGCGGTGGGTTTTGGGGTCCTCAAAGCCCGGGGTTTTTCCCTGTGGTTGCTCACGGTGCTGGGCATTTTGGGTTTGGTGGGGGCCATCTGGCTGGGGTTTATTTTTCCTTTAAGGCTCCCGCAAAATATTTGGCAGCTCCTGCTTTTTGGCTATATCTTTCTTGCAGCAGTTACCCCGGTATGGCTTCTCCTACAGCCCCGGGATTATCTTAACGCCTATCTCCTTTACGCCCTTCTTTTAAGTGGCCTCTTAGGGGTATTTTTCAAACACCCCGCCGTGAAGCTTCCGGCCTTTACCGGTTTTACCAATGAACTTGGTCCCCTTTTTCCCATCCTCTTTGTGATCACCTCCTGCGGGGCCATCTCTGGCTTTCATTCTCTGGTTGGGTCCGGTACCACGGCCAAACAATTGTCTAAAGAAAGGCACGCCCGCCCGGTGGGTTACGGGGGCATGCTCCTTGAAAGTGTACTCGGCATCCTGGCCCTGCTGGCGGTGGCCACTCTTTCTTTAGGGGATTACCAGGCCCTTTTGAAAACTAAAGGCCCCATCGCCGCCTTTGCCAACGGGATAGGGGAATTTCTTGCGGTTTTTGGGCTCTCCCACACCAAAGGGATGGCCTTTGCGGCCTTGGCAGTTTCGGCCTTTGCCCTTACCTCCCTTGATACCGCCACTAGGGTGGCCCGGTTTGCCATGGAAGAGCTTATGCCCTGGGAAGGGCTTGACCGAAAGACCAGGATGTTTTACGCCACGGTTTTGAGTGTGGGCCTTGCGGCCTTTCTGGCCTTCTCTGGCACCTGGCGCAGTATCTGGCCCCTTATGGGTACCGCCAACCAGCTGCTGGCGGCGCTGGCCTTACTTGCGGTTTTTGTCTGGCTTAAAGCCCGCGGAACCAATTATTCCTTCGTGAAATGGCCAGCGGTGTTTATGTTTTTGGTAACCGCGACCGCTCTGGTCCTTCTCCTCGCAAAGAACCTGGGGCGACATCCTGTTTTGGGCCTGCTGGCTCTCCTTCTTTTGTCTTTTGCCCTTTACGTGGCCAAAGCGGGTTTCTTCCCTCAAACTCCTGGCCGGTCCCCCCAGAGGACTTTATGAAGTTGTAGCTGAAAACGCACTGGCAGACGATCTTCAAGGACCCAGGCGGCAAGTTCTCGCGGGTCCAGACGACCAAAAACCGGTGAGACCAGGACATTGGTAAAGACGGGCAAGTAAAAGGAAAAGATGATTTTTTTGGCCCATAGATAATCGTTTCTATCCGCAATCACGAATTTGACTTCATCTTTGCCGTTAAGGAAGGCAAGGTTTTTGAAATTGTTATATTTTCCCATGCCCGAGGAAGGAGTCTTGAGATCCGTTATTTTTACGACTTCGCGGGGAACTTTTTCAAGGGAAAGACTTCCGTTGGTCTCAAGGAGGACTTGAACCCCTTCTTTGAGGAAAAATTCCATGAGTGGATAGACGTTTTTTTGGAGCAGGGGCTCCCCACCGGTAATTTGCACGTATTTTAAAGCTCCATTTTGCTCCCAGAGGGATATTAGTTGGGAAAGGGAAAGAAAACGTTTCAAAGGTCTTTGGGCGTAAACCGTGTCGCACCAACGGCATCTCAGGTTGCAGCCAGCCAGCCGGATAAAAAACATAGGGAGCCCCACGTGGGCTCCCTCTCCCTGCAGACTTACAAAGGTTTCGGCTACGTCTAAGGTTAAGAGGTTAAATTCTGAACTTGGCAACAGCTTCTTGGAGCCTCCTTGAGAGATGATCCAATTTCTTGGCCGTCTCTTCTGAGATCTCGGCGGCCTTTATTACTTGGTTAATTACTTTACCAATTTCTTCTAGGTGACAGTAACACTCTGAAGTGCTATTGAGGACGTTCTGACCCTGTTCGCTGATTTCCTGGGTGGCCTGAAAGGTTTGTTCCATGGCCGCTGCAACATTTTCTGATCTTTCCTTTAAAGGAATAACCAGTTCGTCTACTTTGTGAATGGCGTGTACGGAATTTTCTACGAGATAACGTAGATCTTGGATGGTCTTGGTAATTTTTTCGGTGGCGTTGGCCGTTTGCTTAGCTAGTTCTTTGACTTCATTGGCTACCACGGCGAAGCCTTTACCGGCTTCTCCGGCCCGGGCGGCCTCAATGGTAGCGTTAAGGGCCAACAAGTTTGTCTGGTCAGCGATTTGGCTAATAAAGGCTACCACTTCTTCTATTTTGGCAAAGTGGTCATTCAGCTGACTGATTACGGTAGTAGCGTTTTCTACCTGTTCGGTAACCTGCTGGAGCAGGTTAACCGTCTCTCCTACGTCCTGGGAGACATTCTGCACGGTGGTAGTGATCTCTTCGTTAGCGCTGGCAAGCTGAGTGACCCTTTCTTTATTTTCTTCGCTTGAATTGATCAAGAGGTCTAACTTATCTTTTGCTTCCTGGGAAACCTTAACCATTTTTGAAGAAGTTAAAGCAATTTCTTTTTCAGATGATTCTATACTCTTTGCCCCTTCGTTTATATGTAGCACGAGTTTTCTTAGATTTTCTGTCATTTTATTTAGCTTTTCTGCAAGTCTACCTATTTCATCTTTGTGTTTTACTTCAGTTTTTACGTTCAGATTCCCCTTGGACACCTCTTCAACCATGTTTAGACAGCTTTTAAGGGGCATCAGAATATAATTTCTAGTATTCCAGTAAAGCAATAAGGCTGCCACAAGGGCTAGAGCTATGGCAAAACCGATGTTACGGTAGATTATGCTACGCTGTAAGTGGACAAAATCTGCCAGGTTTAAAGCTGAGATCCATACGCCAGTAGGTTTACCTGAATAATCAAGGATAGGGCCCGCGAGATAAAGAATATTTCCTTCTCTCAGATAGGTTATTTTTTCTTCTGCTTTGGTCAAGAAATCTTCGTTAAAGGTGGGCTTGAAAAGCTCCTTCTGGGAACTAAATATGAGAGTATAAGGTCCTATTTTAAGGATGCCTTTGTTGGCAAAGGTCTTTACTAATTCTTTGCGAAAGATGGCTACGTCTTTTTTCCCGGGTTTTACGATCTGTTTGGCGTAAGCGTTTATACTGCTGAAGACCTCAACGCTTCCTAATACCGTGCC
Organism: Thermodesulfobacteriaceae bacterium; assembly: GCA_015494065.1. Classification (GTDB taxonomy): domain Bacteria; phylum Desulfobacterota; class Thermodesulfobacteria; order Thermodesulfobacteriales; family Thermodesulfatatoraceae; genus Thermodesulfatator. Next base: position 10,966 of record WGCA01000045.1, read on the forward strand.
ATCCGCGTCGATGACCGGGGCTACCCCGCGGATGGCCAGGCCCGCTCTCCCGGCCTCTATGCCTGAAACGGGGACCCCGCTTTGTTGGACGTTAACCACGGTATGACGGAAGCTGCGCAGGTCATCCCCAAATTTCTGAGGTTTCCAAATTCTTAGGAAAGAAAATCCGGGAGGCCTGTGATAATGGATTTTCAAAGGTTCGGGGCTGTATTGGTTGATCTTGGTCCAGATGGTCTTGGCGTGAGGGAGCAGAATTTCCCGGTTGTTTTCCCGCAGGGCCTTTTTGGTAATTTCCTCTTCTGCGATGACCAGGGCCGTAGCGAGATACTGTTTCCCCATATGATCCAGCGTCTTTTGGAGTTTTGAGAGATTTTTTTCTTCATTTTTTACGAGGAGATCTGCCTGCCGTCTGATATTTTTTACGGCGTTGTAGGTGGTAATGAAAAGCAAAATAAAGATCAGGGTAAGAGAAAAACCGATGATTTTAAAACCCAGGGGGACTGAATAGAGTTTGTTTAGAAATTTTTTCATAAAATACCCCTTTAATCTATATTTTTTCAATCTTTTCGGGCTTAAAGAGGAAAAAGTTTAATGTTCGCCCAGGTAAGAAACACAGGCCCTTTCCGTTTCACATACCGTGACCCGGACAAGGGTTACGGGGTGGGGTGCCAGCTTTGGGGCAAGTTTTTCGAAGATATAACGGGCGATATTTTCAGAGGAAGGGTTTTGATCTTTGAAAGCAGGATGCTGGTTTAGGTCTCGGTGATCAAGCTCAGCCAGGACTTCTTTTAAGTATTTTTTTAAATCCTTAAAATCGATAAGGACACCGATTTCGTCTAATTTTTCTCCTCTGACAGTAACTTCGACCTTCCAGTTGTGACCGTGAGGACGCTCACAGGCACCTGGATAATTGCGCAGGTAATGGGCGGCGGCAAATTCGTCTCGGACTGTGAGTTCAAACATAGGGCTGACACTGGAGGCGGCGCGGGGATTCGAACCCCGGAATAACGATTTTGCAGACCGTCGCCTTAACCGCTTGGCTACGCCGCCTCTTTATTTTGGTGGCGGCGCAGGGACTCGAACCCCGAACCTTGCGGATATGAGCCGCATGCTCTTACCAGTTGAGCTACGCCGCCACGCATATTTATTAATTCTCGATTGTAGGGCTCTTGTCAAGGATCAAACGTGGTGAAGGTGGGCCAGAAAGGTCCTGCCTTCCTTGAGCTTTTCTTTGACATTCAAAAGTTTGGCCAAAAGAGATTTGCCTTCAACCGGCAATGACCACCATTCCAGGGACGGTCTTTCCTCCTCCCAGAGGGGAAAACCTCCTAACACCCGGCGAATCTTTTCCTGTACATGCTTTTTTTCTTCTATGTTTGGGGTTTCAGAGGAAGGGAGGGATACTTGTCCCAATCTTTGGGGTTGTGGTGCCAGGTCGAGAAGAGTTTCGGTAACTTCTATTTGGTCGGTAACTAAAATATTCGTAGGCCATTGGACCATTAAAAGGAGTCTGGCCGCAGCCATTAACCTTTCTTTGACGTTCGGTAATTCCCAGGAGATTTCTATCCCATGGGTGACCCAATTTTCGAAACGCCTCACCGTGGGATCATGGCCTAAAATAAAATTGGCTAATTTGTTTGCTTGTTCTTTTAAAAACTCGTATTCGAAATCCAATTCTTCCAATCGCTGATCAAGATTTTGGGCCAGTTGCAAAATTACCCGGGCCTTGAATACGGGGTCTTCCTTTTGGGGTTCTTTTCCCAAGATGGCGGCTTTAATTTCACTTACCGTTTCTTCTAAGACTTCGGGACGGGCTTTAAAGAGGGAGACGTTCTCGGGCCAGCGCATCATGTTACCCCATTCTTCGTAGGCCGTGATCAACTGTTCAAACCAGACAAGTTTTTCCCCGAGAGGCGGGGGACAGATGATTTTTACTACCCCTTTGTCTACCAGTTCTTTAAAGGCCCCCCCTGGGGGAGCTTCGGTGGGTTGTAAGAGATAAAGCCTTTCAAAGGCCAAAAGTAATAAATTGGCCAAATTTAACCTCAAATGGGTATGGGGTATTAACAAAGCCTCTATTTTCAAAACTGCCTCCTTGCAGGGGTTACTTCGGTCTACAATTTACGCTAACTATTTAGGTATGCGAAGACTTTACGTTTTTTTCTTTTGCTTATGGTTAACTGGTCTTTCCTGGGCCCAAGATTACGGAGACGCCCTCGTCATAGGGACCATAGGGGATGCCAGTATCCTTATCCCCATGCTTGCCACCGACGCCCCCAGCCATGAAGTGGCAGGTCTTATTTTTAACGGTTTGGTCAAATATGATCCAAATTTAAATTTGGTAGGGGATTTAGCGGAAAGATACGAAGTCTCTCCTGACGGGAAGACCATTACTTTTTATTTGCACCGCGGGGTCAAATGGCATGACGGGGTGGAATTCACGGCGGAAGATGTGCTTTTTGGTTTTAACCTTATAAGAGACCCCAAAACGCCCACCGCCTATGCAGGAGATTTTTTAGAAGTGGAAAAGGCAGAAGTATTGGGGCCTTATATCTTCCGGGTTCATTACCGAAAGCCTTTCGCCCCAGCCCTCGGTTCCTGGGGAAATCTGGTGGTTTTGCCTAAACATTTGTTGGCTGGCAAGGATATAACTAAGACAGATTTCGGGCGGCATCCTGTAGGTACCGGACCTTTTAAATTTTTTGCATGGAAAAGTCAGGAAAAAATTGTTCTTAAGGCTTACGAACATTATTTCAAGGGTAGACCGTTTTTAAACTACATTATTTTTCGAGTAATTCCTGATCCAACCACTATGTTTATGGAATTAAAAGCAGAAGGTATTGATTGGATGGGCTTGACTCCTTTACAGTATGCCAGGCAAACCAACTCACCGCAGTTTCTGTCTCGGTTTAATAAATATCGTTATCTGTCTTTTTCCTATACTTATTTGGGTTACAATTTGAGGCATCCTTTATTTAAAGATAAAAGAATACGTCAAGCAATTTCTTATGCAATAAATAAACAAGAAATAATTGAAGGCGTTCTTTATGGTTTGGGGGTAGTAGCTACAGGCCCGTATAAACCAGATACCTGGTTTTATAATCCGAACGTCAAAAGATATCCCTATAATCCTCGGAAAGCGAAGGATCTTCTTGCTCAAGCTGGGTGGAAAGATACAGATGGAGATGGCATCCTGGATAAGGATGGCCGCAAATTCGAATTTACCGTTCTGACTAATCAAGGTAATACCTCTAGACTGCTGACTGCTCAGGTGATCCAGTATCGTTTAGCTCAAATAGGGATTAAAATGCATATAAGAACCGTGGAATGGACTGCTTTTATTAAAGAATTTATTGACAAAAGACGCTTTGAGGCCGTTATTTTAGGCTGGACTACTTCTACTGAGCCTGATGTATACGATATCTGGCATTCCAGTAAAATAAAACCTCCTGGTCTTAATTTTATTGGATATAAGAATACGGAAGTTGATAAATTATTGGAAGAAGGGAGAAGAATTTTTGATAAAGAAAAACGTAAAAAAATTTATTATCGCTTTCAAGAAATCTTGGCAGAAGAACAGCCGTATACTTTTCTTTATGTTCCAATGAGTCTTCCCTGTATTCATAAACGCTTTAGAGGTATAAAACCGGCTCCTATTGGTATATCTTATAACATCGAGAGGTGGTGGGTCCCTAAAAATCAGCAAAAATATCTTATGCCTTAATCAGATTTATATTCTTTTTTAAGTTTGCAGATAAAGCAAGGAGATGATACCGATGGTTCTCCACATTCTTCACAATTTGTTAACGGTTTTTCCATAAATTCTTCCATCTTTTCATGAAAGATTGGATAGACCTTTTTTAAATAGTCAGAATAAAATCTTAATTTAGTGCCTGGCATTTTTTGTTCTAGTTCATCCATTAAGTCGGCATATACTAAGCGGGTGGCTTGCGGAGAAAGGGGGCATCTTTCTTCTAAATATTTGATTTTCATTATTTTAGCGTATTCTTTGATTTCAAAGGCTGTAAAACGACAAAGTGGTTTGGCTTTGCGTACAAAGCCGTTGCTGCTCGGCAAAACAGGAAATTTTCTGGCCAGGTATTTTAGGTGCCAGTTAATGGTATTACCCAGTAACGATGATGCCTCATCATCAAGGTTATGTCCTGTTACTAAAACGTCATAATTATTTTTCCTTGCAAATTTGTTTAAGAAGTATCTCTTAATACTGCCACATAGTGAACAATATTTTTTGGTTCTATTTTTGAGTCTTGGTATTGTTAATCCTATTTCCTTTTCTAGAGATAATATATGAAGAGGTTTGTTTGCTTCTTCCGCGAAATTTTCTGCTATTCTTAATGATAAAATTGAGAAATCTTCTATCCCTAAATCAATAATTATTCCTTCTGTATTATAGCCCAAATTGTTTAACGCCTTCCAGAGAACCAGGCTGTCTTTGCCTCCAGAAATAGCTATTAATATCTTTTCTTTCTTAGAAAACATTTTGTATTTTTTGATGGTTCTTTCTAGATAATTTTCAAACCATGATGAAAAATCTTCTTTACACAAGGGCAATTTGTGGTGTGGGATAAAGATGTCTGCTCTTTTTCTACATTTCCGACACTTAGCCATCTTTGCTCTCTTCATATTTTTGATAGTTTTTATATAATTCTTTTAATGTTTTTTGGCTCCAAACGTTTCTTTTTTCTTTTAGAAAATAATATGTTGTTTTCATGATGTTTATTTCTGGCTCTTTTTCAGGAATATTTCCATCTATAGCGTTTTCTATTTCTTCTATCTTTAAAATTTCTGCATCCTTTGCTAGGACATATTTATTTCCTATGGTATAGAGTAAATTTTTTTGCATTAATTGTTCCAATAATTTTTCCAATTTAAAGGGTGAAGTTTTTAATATTTTAGATAATTCTATAATATCTGGCCCCTCTTTTCCTTCATGGTGATGGTGATAAATAACCAGCATGGCAGTTAGGCCGAGTAATAACAGTGATGTTTCGTTATGGTATTTATAGTCCAAAATTATTTTGTTTTTTTGCTGTAGAACTGCGGCAACCTCTGCGCCTAACAGTACCACCATCCAATTTACCCATAGCCATAATAGAAATAATGGTATTACTGATAGTGATCCATACAATTTAGAATATGCTACAGCTTTGCTGGTATAAAATGCATAAAGTGACGCAATAATGGCCCATAAAATGGCAGAAATGGAAGCGCCTACTAATGCAGGTATTAATTTAATTTTTGTGGCAGGAAGGTAAATGTAAATGCTTGTAAAAAGTAATATTACTGTTGGAACTGTCCAAAACTTAAGCAGTAGAGGAACTACGCCCATTCCTTTGAGGCCTAAATGGGCTAAATAGACGCTTACACCTAAGGGAAGAGCTACTAATAAAGGACCTAACGTCAGGCCCATCCAATATATGGTTATTTTTTGTAAGAAGGTTCTTCGATTTTTGACATGAAAGATATCATTAATGACTTCTTCAAATTGCATTAAGAGCCCAATCGTCATAACCAGGAACAAAATCATGCTGGCTGCACCCAGGGGGGCTCGCTGGGCTTCTGCAATTAGGGAAAAAATGGTCTGTTGAGCCTTGCTCAGGGCCCCGGGATTTAAAAACCGGGAAAGGGCTTCGTTTATCCGGTTTATGATTTCTTCGGTCCCTACGAAAAAACGGACTACGGAAAGGGCAAAAGCCAGAAGAGGAATAAGGGCAAAAACTGTATTATAAGTGAGCGCTTGTGCGCTCATTATACATTTATCGCGCCAGAAACGGCGGATAATTTCTCTAAAAATGATAGTACTCGTGGGGATCATGCCCTTTACTCTAAGGGCATGACCCCAGTTTGGCAACTTCAATAATCGATTTCTTCAACCGCAGAAGAAATAACTTTAGAGGTGATGAAGATCAAAAGTTCCTGTTCTTCTTCTGATTTTTGGCTGTTTTTGAATAGGTTTCCTACGGCAGGAATCTTTGAGAGCCCAGGGACCTTTCCGTATGCTTCCTGCTTTTTGGAGATTTTTAGTCCTCCAATTACAACCGTTCCGTTATTAGGGATCCGGACAAAGGTTTGTGCACTCCTTGTAAGGATAGCAGGTACCCCATTTACCTGTTTCGCCCAATCTGGTTCACTTTTATCGATATTAATCTCTAATCTAATTTCATTGTTAGGTAAAATATGAGGTACCACTTTTAGAGTCAAATCGGCGTCTATAAATTTAGTAGTAGCTGTACCCTGATCAGTCAGTTCTAGATAGGGTATTTTATAGCCCTGTCTAATTACCGCTTCCCCGTTATCTCTGGTTATAATTCTGGGGGAAGAGACAATTTTCCCTTGTCCTTGTTCTTCCATAGCTGACAATTGTAAATCCAATAATAAAGCCGACGTTTTCGTAATATGGCCAATGGCGAATCCAAGTTTGGAAGTAAAAGGTACCCCCAGGTCAACTATAGGGCCGAAAGGTAGGGTGGCTTCCCAAGGAGTATCACTCGGATTGGGCCAATAAGTGCCGCTTTGGCTATCGATTATGCCTCCATTTTCATTTATACGTCCGTTGTTTCTAACAGGAAAATTAGTAGAAGGGCTTATTTTATAATTTGTTTTGTTGTTTACTTTATAATATCCACCGTACCATTGGATACCCAAATTTTTAGCGAAATTACTTGAAGCCTCTACAATCCTTGCTTCTATTAATACCTGTTTGATTGGTTTGTCTAAGAATGAGATTAGCTTTTTGATCTCTTCTATATTTTCTTTGTTGTCTTTTATTATTAAGGTATTAGTTCGTTCGTCGCAAGTAGCAACCCCATTTTTGCTCAATAAATCTTTTATTGATATAGCTTTCTTTTTCTCTTTAAGTGCACTTTTATCTCTGTCCGTTTGTTTAGTTGTTTTTTCAGACAACATATCGCAAGCATTAATGTAATTTACTGTAATATATTCGGTTTTTGTAGGGCCTTCTTCTTTGCTTTCAGCTAGTGCTTTTTTAAGTTTGCGTAATTCTTCCGCTTGCTGTTGTAGTTTTTGTAGAGGTGCTATATATATTATGTTGTTTATTTTTGCTTTTCCTAAACCAAATCTGGCCATAATTATATCTAATACTTGATCCCATGGTGTATCTTTTAATTTAAGGGTTATTTTTCCTTCAATTTCTTCTCCTAGCACTATATTTACGTTTCCTATTTCACTTAGCATTCTTAATACGGATCTTAAATCCGCATCCTGTAAGTCAAGAGATATTTTTTCTCCCGTATATATCTTTTTTTCAAAAGGCGTTTCTATTTTTTGCGGGACTTCGGGTAATTCATATGGAAAGACATTTTCTTTTGCTAAACCTTCTGTTTTTGAGCTTTTCTCTTCTATGTTTGCAGTTAAAACCAATTTATTATCTTTTTTATTGTATGAAATGTTTTTAATTTTTTTATTAAATTGCAAAGTTATATATGTATTTTTATTGTCTGAGGTAAAATCAATTTTTTTAATGTTCTTGTCAATATTTGATATAGCTTCTGATTTTAATTCTGTTTTAGAGAGTGTTATTAAAATTTTGTTGTCTTCTTTTTTGGCAGAAAATGCTTTTGTTGGTTTGTCTAATTGAATAATGATTTTTATATAATTGCCTTCCTTGAAGGCATCTATTTTATTGATTGTATTACATTGAGAATTCTCTGGAATAAAGATTAATGCTATAATGAAAACTATTATTCTGAACATTTCTTGCCCTCCAAGGTTAGATACATGATATATTTCCGTTTTGATGTAATTATTTTTCCTTCTTCATCAATATATCTTTGTGCAATATATACGGCGCAATCTGTTATTTTTGTTATTACACTTGCTTTTTTACCTATATAATCTCCTGTTTTCAGGAAAAATCCTCTTCCTTGCGGATCTTCTATTATTGCTATTTTTTTATTTTTGAAATGAACTATTCCAACCAAGCGCAATTCATGTAAGTCATAGTTCTTATGATAAACAGTAATGTTTTGAGTAATTGGCGCAGGTTTTAATTTGTGTTCAATTTTTTTAAATGGATCAAACGTTGGTGTATATTTAAATTCTAAGCGTTGTTTTGCTACTAGTTTCCATTGTTCTATTAATTTCTCTATGCTCTCTTCATTAGCAATGGAAATTCTATTTATTATTAAATTTGTTGAAAGTATTGTAATGCAGACTAGTAGATATGCTATAACCTTTTGGTTTTTTCTTTTTTGATTCTTTGTCATTTTTATCATTTTTTCTTGCTTTTTTTCTTTATTTTTTCTTTCTTTTGTTCTCTTTCTTTCTTTTCTTGTTCTGTTAAAAGGCGGTAAGTGTATATTTCTATTTTTCCGGTTAATATCTGATCTTTCTTTTTAAGGTCAATAGCTTGCGGGTTTAAAATTCGTTCTTTTTTTCTAATATTATCTAAAAATAAAATTATGTTGTTGAATTCGCCTTGTACATTTAATTCTAAGGGTATTATTGCATAATCA